>CAZKVS010000009.1:0-47077 GCA_964556325.1 uncultured Candidatus Saccharibacteria bacterium | reverse complement strand
GAGCAATACGCCTGACCAAATTCCAAACTCTGTTATGTATCTCTCCGTCAGGCATTAGCTTACCATTTTTATGTGCAAGAACCAGTTTGACTGCAGCAGTCAGCTGCGCTGCCTCTAAAAAGCTGTCCCGTAATCCGGCTATGCGAGGCATTTTTCTATGCAGCCAACCTGCAGGCGCGCTCACGTGCTCAATATCACTCACATGCTCCGGCAAAACATCTACATAAATAGATAAGTCAATTTTGGGCACTTTCAGTAACGCCTGATCAATTCGCTCCAACCACCGATACAAAATGACTCGATTGTTATATTCGTCCACTTCCGTTGCAAGCCACGCTGCGACTGCAAGACGGCTACCGGTCAACAAAACAATCTCACCTTCCTGCACGCGGTCTGTAAGTGTTTTTAACTCGACGCATTTATCTAACCCTGCGACAAAGCCAATGACTTCGTTATTATCAAGTAGGTCGGGAAATTCAAAAACTGCAGGAATATTACGCTCCGCCTGCTTAGTAGGCAGTTCCAATACTGAGACCGCAAAACCAGCAGTGGCCAACTCACGCTCAATACTTGAAAGTAATGTTTGAGTGACCTCGCTGGAAACCGACTCAATAGCAATAATTGCCCCAAGTCTTTTTTCTGGTTTATTCGTTTTTCGTAGCCATGACATGTATTATTCCTCTATGCGCAAAAGCTGCTTAATAAGTTTGTCCACCTGAGCATATAAGTCAACAAGTTCACCATTGTTTTCTAAACGAAACTCTGCCTGCTCCCCCACCGTTATAATATCTTTCTCTGTAGGTGATTGCTCATCTTGTTGCACAAACTCGTCAAAACTTAATATGCCATCATCTATTTTTTCTTGTCTGTTCTTATACCGGGCAAATCTTACTTCCGGAGATGCATAAATGTACACGGTTCGTACTCCTGCTTGTTGCGCCTGTGTAAACTCCTTGGGCCTTCGAATACCGTTAATAAGTTTCAACTCCGCCTGAGCACCTTGTAGACGATTCAAAATGGCGCTATTTAATACCTCTTCACCAAAAGCCTGCCTGAGGTTAACCGCAAGTTTGGTTTCGTTATCTCGACTAACCTCTTGTCCGAGCACTTTCAAAATGTCGTTTAATATATGCCCCCCAGCATATGACACCGCTCCATATTTCTGGATAAGATATTCCGCCACCGTATCTTTCCCAGCTAGTTTTTGAGCTACCAATCCAATAATAACACTCATAAATATAAGAAATAATGCTACTGTTTATGCAATTTCCGCATAACACTACTACGGGCGGATTCATGTCTATACTCAAAATACAGCAAATACAGGGTGCACACAAGCAGGATACAGGCAGTAACAGCGCTCAGTGGCAGTAAGGCCCACAGGACAACCATTTGCACAGCAACAAAAACATAGCCCCAAAATGGAACATACTTTTCCACCCATTTCGTATCCTTCCGGGTAGAAAGTAGAAATTTAAGAACAATCAGTTCGGAGAAAAATACCAGACTCAGGTCGTGATAATTTGTATGAGGACTAGCGAGAATTCCCACCAAAGGAATAAGCGCCCATACTATATGTGGACGCATGGCCGACTTATGCTGCCGCCAGTAGATATACAAAAACAAAAGAATGAAACATGCAAACCAAGTAATGAGTATGCCAGTCGTTACTTCATTCGTTCTGTAGAGTGCGTGCAACAAACTTTTGACTGTAGGCTCAAACCCTGGGTGGATGGCAAATGCATCTCCCACCTGTCCGACAAAAAACAATGTCTTCACATATTGCAGCACGCCACTCACTCCCCCTGCCAGCAACCCAATGCCTACTAAACCCACTACGCCGCTCAGTAAACCCTGCAGTACTTTATGCTGTTTAGTAATAAGAAAAAGTACAGCAGGTACAAAAACTAAATGAGGTCGCACAAAGAGCAGAGCAAGCCATACACCCGCGCGAAAAGGCTGCTGCTTATTACATGCCGTCCAACTCGCGCATAGACTTAAAACTAACACTAAAGAAAACTGGCCCTGCATTATGGCAACCCAAAATGGTATCCATGAAAAAATCAACAAAAACAAAGGAGTCTGAGCGCCCTCTGCGCGCTGCAGCTCCTCTCGAAATAACCCAAAGCACCAGAAAAAAATGAATACAAATAAAACAATATTCACCATCCCCCATAGTACATATGCCCAGGCAAAGGGCACAAAGGTCAATGGAAGCAAGCATACCACAACGAATGCAGGGTTCAAAAAGGGCATAAGCGCTTTATACGTACTCACCTCCGAAATAAGCCCACTCTGCCAGTAGTATTGCGCATGCAAGTCATAGAGGTGTTGTGCAGCGCCCTGTCGCGCCATATAGGGTCCGGTAAATATACCTCTAAAATCTGAACCTACCAACAGTACACGATGGGACGGATCGGCCATCAAGAAAAGCGCCAAAAACAAAACTACTCCTACAAGTAAAAGAAAAACATAGTGAATCTTTGACATGCGGGAGTAGTTTGTAAATTGAAACTAAATTTTAACTCGGATACCAGGTCCCATAGTGGCATTAAGTGTAACGGTGAGCACAAAGGAGCCTTTCAGAGCTGCCGGCCTGCTTTGCTGCACGGCTGCCATAAACGCTTTAAAGTTCTCAAGCAACTTCGCAGTATCAAAGTCATTGCGGCCAATCATACCATGAATATTTGCAGTGTCGTCGTTTTTGAAGCTCATACGACCACCGGCAATTTCTTTCAACATAGCGCCTATGTTGTCAGATACGGTGCCTGTTTTTGGGTTTGGCATCAAACCTCGAGTTCCCAAAATTTTAGCAATCTGAGCCAATTTAGGCATCATAGCCGGTTCGGCAATGGCAATATCAAAGTCGGTCTTTTCTGTTTCTTTGATTTGCTTAATAAGGTCTTCCCCACCAACCACTACAGCGCCGCTATTCTTAGCCTCAGCTTCTTTCGCTTCGGTTACAAAGGCTGCTACGCGCTTGGTCTTACCGGTTCCGTGAGGCAAGCTTACAGCTCCACGAATGGCTTGATCAGTTTTCTTCGGATCAATACCAGTACGGACATGAACCTCAACGGATCCAACAAACTTGGTCGTGCCGGTCTTCTTAACTAACTCAATAGCTTCTTCAGCTGTGTAAGTTTTGGTAGAGTCTACCAATTCATTATTCGCGCGTACGCGCTTAGATGCTGTTCTCATACTGTTCCTTTCGTGGTGTCTCGAAGTGACAAGTATAAAGTTAGTAAAGTTCTTAAAGTTTATAAAGTAACTCGAAAGTCTTGCTTTATGAACTTTATGACCTTACAAACCTTTAACTGGTTCACCTCTCCCACAAATTAATTAGCTCATAAATTGTACCATAATCCCCTGCCCCTGACAAGGCCAATTAGACGTTACTTTCTGAATCCATAAACTGTTTTATGTCTTTCAAAGTCGACATAAACTGAGCGGGGAAAATAATGGTGGAGTTCTTTTCCACACTAATTTCGGCCATGGTCTGTAGGTTACGGAGCTGGAGCGCAATAGGATGTGCTTGCATAATATCTGCCGTCTCAGCCAATTTTTGCGCAGCCAAAGCTTCACCCTCAGCAGCAATAATTTTTGCCCGCTTTTCTCGCTCAGCCTCGGCCTGCTTGGCCATAGCGCGTTGCATACCTTCAGGAAGTTCAATATCTTTTATTTCAACAACGGGAATAACCACACCCCAGGCTTCTGTGTGCGAATCAAGCACTTTCGTAATCTCAGAATTAATAGTCTCGCGCTCGCTTAGTATTTCATCGAGCTGAAACTTGCCTACAATGTTCCGGACGGACGTTTGGGAAATTTGATTTATCGCGTTAATCACGCTTTGAATTTCTATCAAACTTTTAACCGCATCGGTAATTTTGTAATAGGCAACCGCGCTTACGTCAACCGAGACGTTGTCGCGGGTAATAATCTTCTGTGGGGGTATGGGCAGAGTTATTGTTCGCATATCCACTTTGCGAACAATATCGATAAATGGAATAACCCACGTCAGTCCCGGTTCTTTTACGCCGATCACTTTTCCAAATCGAAAAACCACACCCTTTTGGTATTGTTGTACTATCCGCAGTCCCAAGAGAGCCAGAACTACTAAAATTATAATTATTGCGAGCATATGCTTATAAATATTAAATTCCTAATATCTAATTTCTAAACAAAATGCCATGCATTGAGTGAAGAATTAAACATTAGGAATTAGTAATTAGAAATTATTGAATTATTTCTACGCCCATGCTGCGGGCTGTACCCATTACGGTATTCATAGCAGCTTCCACATCAGTGGTGTTTAAATCCACCATTTTCTGCTCAGCTATTTCCCGAACCTGAGCCTTGGTGATTTTACCTACCTTGTTTAGAAGGGGGTTAGCTGCACCTTTTGGAATACCCACAGCTTTCATAATAAGGTTAGCCACTGGCGGCGTTTTGAGGATAAAGCTAAACGTTCTATCATCAAAAATAGTTACTTCAGCCGGAATGACCATATCGCCCATTTGAGAGGTCTGGTCGTTGAAGTCCTTAACGAACAGGGCTATGTTAATACCCTGGGGGCCAAGGGCCGTACCAATCGGAGGAGCTGGAGTAGCTTTCCCGGCGGTAATTTGCAGTTTTACAACTGCTTTAATCTTCTTTGCCATAATTATAGTAGCTTTTAGCTTACAGCTATCGGCCTTTAAATTTAATACAAAACAACGAACTAGTAGAGAAGCCCAAGAATTACTCGGCTACCAGAAAAGCTTGTGGCTTTTAGAATCAGCTCCAGAATTCTCTAGAAGCTGACAGCTAGAAGCTAGAAGCTCTAAACTTTTTTCACCTGAAGAAAGTCTAGTTCGACTGGAGTTTCGCGACCAAAGATAGTTACCATAACTTTAACTTTACCCTTGGCTTCATCTACATCGCTTACCTTACCTTCGTAGTCTTTAAATGGACCATCGGAAATGCGTACCAAATCGTTCTTGTGTAAGTCCACTTTGAACTTTGGCTCGTCCGCACCCATGCGTTTCTGGAGACTTTCCATTTCTTCTACTGCAATAGGCGTAGGGACCGTACCACTCCCTACGAAACCGGTCACGTTAGGGGTGTTTCGAACTACGTACCACGAGTCATCGGTTACAATCATTTCGACTAGTACATATCCAGGGAAAATCTTTTCTTCTGCGGTGGTTCGTTTGCCGTCTTTAATCCGAATTTTTTTCTCTTTTGGTACAAGGACGTTAAATATCTTATCGTCCATACCTAAGTTGTCCACGCGCTGACGCAAGTTTACCGCTACAGAGTCCTCATAACCGCTGTAGGTGTGGAGCACGTACCAATGACGTTCGCCCGTTACTTGTTGTCTACTCATATACTAAAATTGCAAATTAATAGTTGTAGATTGCAAATTATGCAGACATATTTAAATCTGCAATCCACAATCTGAAATCTGAAATTACTTGACTACAATCTTTTCAAATAACTTAAGTAACCCATAGTCAGCTGCACCCAAAATAACAGCAACTACCACGGAAAAAACAATAACAGTAGTAGTGTACCGAATAGTTTGCTTTCGGGATGGCCAGACTACCTTTTGAAGCTCGCCGTACACTTCCTTAAAGAAATTCACAATTTTTCTCATAAATTCAAGCTTTTTTAAAAGGCCTTGCAGGCCTTTTTAGTGCCTATATTATAGTACAACCACCGGTATTAAGTCAAATACCTTGTATTTTAGATATCCAAGTTCTTTACGCTCTTACTGTGGGTCACAATAAACCGCTTGCGAGGAGCGACTTCGTCACCCATGAGGGTTTCAAATATTTCACTTATCTTTTCCGCATCGGTAATACCTACCTGAAGCATAACGCGATTCTCCGGGTCCATAGTAGTGTCCCACAACTGCTCTGGGTTCATTTCCCCCAAACCTTTGTAGCGCTGAATGGCGTATTTCACACCATCCATAGCAGCAACTGCAACCTCTTCGCCAGCAGCCAGCTCTTCTCCCTCTTCTGTTTCTTCTTTTTCTTCTTGCTCTTCTTTCTTTGACTTCTTGCTTTCGACTTTCGACTTTCGACTGGTCTTAACTTCTTGCACCATGTCTCGCAAAATTTCATCCCGCTCTTCATCTGAGAATGCATACTGAAACGCTTTTCCTACCTGCACGCGGAATAATGGAGGTTGCGCAATATACAAGTGTCCATTTTTTATAATGTCTGGAAAGTATCGATAAAATAGCGTGAGCAAAAGCGTCCGAATGTGCGCACCATCCACGTCGGCATCAGTCATTATAATAATGCGGTGATAGCGCAGCTTGGCAATATCGAACAAGTCCCCTACCCCGGCGCCAAACGCTATGACCAAGTTTTTGATTTCTTGACTTGAAAGCATGCGGTCCAACCGAGCACGCTCCACGTTTAAAATTTTACCTTTCAAAGGCAAAATAGCTTGAAAGCGACGGTCACGCCCTTGCTTCGCACTTCCACCAGCGCTCTCACCCTCTACAATATATAACTCAGAACGGGCCGGGTCAGATTCGCTACAATCGGCAAGCTTACCAGGCAAGGCCAATCCATCCAACACGCCTTTCCGAATAACACTATCTCGGGCAGCGCGAGCAGCCAATCGGGCTTTTGCAGCCAAGATTACTTTTTCAATTATTTTGCTTGCTTCTTGTGGATGTTCTTCTAGATAATTTTCCAATGCCTCACCTACCACCGCTTCCACTGCAGTACGAACTTCCGGGTTACCAAGTTTTGCTTTCGTCTGACCTTCAAACTGCGGGTTAGGTAGCTTTACAGAAATAACCGCCGAGAGACCTTCTCGCATGTCATCACCTGTGAGCTTTTCACTTTCTTTTACAAAATTATTTTTAGTCGCATAACTGTTGAGCACGCGTGTAAGTGCAGTACGAAAACCGGTGACGTGCATACCCTGTTCCGGGTTATACTCGTTGTTCGCGTAGGCTAAAATACGTTCATCATAGTCATCGGTATACTGCAACGCCACCTCTACAAAAATATCCCCTACGGTTTTGGCAATGTAGACCGGCACCGTGCGTACTTTTTTGTTGCGGTTAACCTGGCGAATGTACGATAAAATACCACCCTCAAAATAGTACTGATAAGTCAATCCTACTCGTTCATCGGAAATAGCAAAATGCAGACCCTTCGTAAGGTAGGCCTGACTTCGCAAGTGCTCTAAAACTGTTTTAAACTTAAACTCGGTTGTCTCAAAAATACTTCCGTCAGGATAAAAAACAGTTGCTGTGCCTGTCTGGTCAGGGTCCTTCGGGTCAACCTTACCCACCACTTTTACCTGTCCTTGCGGCTTACCAATCTTGTATTTCTGTTCGTACACCTTACCGTCACGCTTCACTTGTGCTGTTAGTTCCGTAGAAAGGGCATTTACCACTGCAGCACCCACACCATGCAAACCACCAGAAACTTTATACCCGGAAGCGTCTCCGCCAAATTTACCGCCCGCATGAAGAACGGTCATAACTGTTTCCAAAGCAGACTTTTTGGTAGTCTTATGTACGTCAACTGGAATACCACGACCATTATCAACAACCCGTATACCACCGTCTTTTTGAATGGTTACGGAAATCTTGTTGGCATGACCTGCCATGGCTTCATCTACCGAGTTGTCTACAATTTCCCATATTAAATGGTGCAAACCAGTCTCAGAGGTAGAACCAATGTACATACCTGGACGTTTGCGCACAGGATCGAGACCTTCAAGAACGGTTATTTGATCCGCGGAATATGACGATTTTTTTGTTGTATCCATAATGAAATACTAAAACTGTATTGAGAAAAAATGTAGAGCCAAACTACCTAACTTAAAAACCCATAGTACTCTTGTGTACCTGCGCGTTTTACACACACGAGCGAACCTGTACGCGCCAGATCAGTAATTTCTAAAAAAGAAATGGGAACCCACGGTGCGTGAGTGTCCAACTCTAGCAGGGCCAATTCCCGACTTTCCGTAAATAATTGAGACAACATCTGCTCAGCCTCTTGCTTGTGAGCTGTCTTCACCGCTTTAGGCCTCATAAAAGGAAACCGAATGACTTTTTTATTCTCAGCAATGGCAAAACTATACGTACCACTTGCTTCGTGCAGTAAAAGAGCCTCCTCAAAACGTTGCGTATAAGCCTCAAGCGCCGAGAGCACACTGGCTGCAGGTTTGGCTGACACCTGAAACAAAGCTACAAGCTTCTCTAAGAGGTGTTCATAAGACTCATCCACAACTCCTTGCGTCACAGGATGAAGCTGCTGATGGACAAAAGCCAAAACCTCAAAACTCTGCCATACCACAGGGTCGTTGACTTGCTCAACTGGCCCATGAGTTTGCAAAAACTCACCTACTTGCTTTTCCGCTGCAGATTGGGCAGTTTGCAGCATGGCCGCTTTCTGCTCTGGAGTAACCGATTGTAACTGGCCTTGAAGCTGCTCAAGAAGAGTCGCAACATGCACAGGAGCCGGCGGTTTTTCCAGTCCTAATAGGAGCTTAATTTTATGTATAATGCCCATGAACGTTTTTAGTTTTTACCTTATAAGTATAGCATAAAACCTGATTTTTTTGGAGACTTCCGATTGTCGGCAGATAGTATAAAACCGCCATTTGGAGGCGGTTTTATATACGTCATTTTTTAAACTTTACTCGGTGTAAAAGCCTGCTCGTGCAAAGACTTTGCTTGGCTGTCGGTCAAATTCTGGTAGGTTACTCGCAGAGTGTAACGAGTCCTTCCGGAATCGAGGGCAAAACCATCTACCACTTCAAGGCTCCAGAGCTGGGGTCGCCCAATAGTTCTCGTAATTTTAACTACGCACGCATCGAACTCTTCTCGGTTCTCCGTTTCCACATTTCCATCCAGCACCACCAGTCTTGCGAGCAACTCTTGTGCCGGCCGCGGGTGTTCTCCTGGAACGGCTAGCAATACCTGTTCATAGTCTAACTCGGCGTACACCGTACTCCCAACTGTGCGGTTACCTGATAGCTCCAGCGGCTGCACCTGATACATCCAACCCACAACCTTACTTCCAATGGATACATACCAGGCAGCGTGAGGGTTAGCCAATGCAGGCACACGGGACAGCGTGTCAAAACCAATACGAACTGCACCCAATTGCCGCAGCTGGGTTTGCACCGCTTCGTACATGTGCGTCACTGCCTGCTGAGCAGTTTCCGATTGGACCAATAAACCACACCGCTCTAACTCCAGAGTTTTTCTTCCTTGTTTTCCAAAGACTTTTCCTATCTCAAACAACTGTACGTGCGTCACCCCCCGACGTATAAACTCGTGCTGCTGATTCAGCAACCCACCTGCTAAACTTTGACGGAGCACCGGTACTTCTTCATTTATAGCGTTTTGAGTGCGAATTTCCTCAAAATCTTGTAAGGCAGTTTTACTATTCCAGTCAGTAGTTGTCAGCGGAAGACTTAATACTTCATCAAAGCCTGCTTGCGACAAGCCTGTTTCAAGCAAGCGCGAAAGACTTACATTTCTTGGCGTTACTTCTGCAACTGGTCGTAAGGCCGGTGGAGTGGGCTTTATATTTTCAAAACCATACAATCGCAGTATCTCTTCTGCAACGTCCGCTACCTTGGCCACATCTGGACGCCAAGACGGCGCAACGACCTGCAAGCTTTCATTGGATTTACGGCTTACCGAAAACCCAAATCGCTTGAGCAGCCGTTCGGTTTCAGCCATGCTTATTGAGACGCCACCATAGCGGGTTGCCACATCGGAATCTACTATTATTTTCGCTCCTGGTTTTCTGCTCTGTGCAGGGTAATAGTCAAACATAGTGCTGCTTACAACCCCACCCGCATATTTCACCAATGCCTGCCCTAAAAAGCTCAGCGCCCATGCCACATCTTCTGCGCTCAAATCTTTTTCTAAACGACTGGAGGCTTCTGTTGTTACGCCCAATCCTCGAGCATCGCTTTTCATTTTCGCGCCATTATATACAGCAACTTCTCCCAATATACTCACTGTTCGGTCTGAGATAGCGCTTCGACGCCCTCCCACAGCGCTCGCCAGCACCAAAGGACCAAGGTTATCTGACACCACCAATTCCTTGCCTTTCTTCAACTCCAGCGTGGTACCGTCCAAGGTGGTAAGAGTTTGAACCTTTGTACTTCGCTCCCAGACTAAACCACCCACTACTTTACCCGCATCAAAGATATGGTTTGGATATCCGGTCATAACCATGGCGTAATTGGAAATATCAACCAAAAGACTCACACTGTTCATGCCATGTAGCTCCATAGTTTGGGCGAGCCACTCCGGGCTGGGGCCATCGTTGCGCAGACCATCAACTTGGAGCACACATACACGCCGGACATCACCTACCGCTTTAACCTTTACTTGCGGCACGCGAGTGCTTTTACCCAATGTATATTTTGGCAGATTAAAACCTAAGTTAAAACTTGCTGCCACTTCCCGAGCAATACCTAACACACCTAAACAATCTGGTCTATTCTGCCGGACTTCAAGACCAATAAGCCAGTCCTTTTTGCCAGCAATAGTAACTTCTTCCAAGGCATCCATGAGCAAGCCACTCATAGTTAAAGCCTCGCCTACCGCTTTTGGTGACGCCTTTAGATTTGGAAGAAATTGTTTGAGTTCACTGTAGAGTACCTTCATTGCTGTAAATAATGTCTAATATCAAATTTCTAATTCCTAATCTAACATGCTATACGCAATCCTAAATTTGCCACTGAGTATTTTATTAGAAATTAAGTATTAGGAATTAGGAATTTATGTAATCGTTTTCTCGTGTTCAAAATAGGGATAGGCTAAGTTACCGCCGAGCAAAGTTCGAATATCGGTAATGTTATATTTAGCCATAACCCAACGATCAAGCCCCAAACCAAAGGCAAAACCCATGTATTTTTTCGGGTCAATACCAGCCATGGTTAAAATGTCTTCATGGATTATGCCAGCGCCGCCCATCTCAATCCAACCCACATGTTTACAGACTGCACAGCCTTTCCCTTCGCAGTTAAAGCAACGCATATCCGGTCCCACTCCAGGTTCTACTTCTGGGTAGTACTTACTCCGAAAACGCATGACAACTTTATCGCCATACATATGCTTAAAAAGCATTTCTAAAGTACCAAAGAGCTCCGCCAAAGTTACACGTTCTTGAACCACCACTGCTTGATATTGGTTGAAAATAAAATGATTCGTCTTACTTGGCTTCTCATTCCTATATACCCGCGCAGCAGAGACTATTCGAAATGGGGGCTTAAGGGCAGCCAATGCTCGAGCCTCAATAGCAGAAGTTTGCGTTCGTAAAAGTATGTTGGGAGCGTCTATGTATATAGTGTCCTGCATGTCTCGTGCAGGATGATCTTTGGGGACATTCAAACGTAAAAAGTTGAACTCATCGTTCTCAATTTCCGGACCATCATACACACTGTACCCCATTCGCTCAAAGAAACGATTCATTTCTCTAATAGTGGCTGTAAGCGGGTGTAAGTGTCCCAATTTAGGTACCTGAAAAGGTAGGGAAGAAGCTTCGGCTTGCATCCTTTGTGACACAACCTGCATGGCTATGCGAGACTCTGCCTCTGCAAAGGCAGCCTCAATACGCGCCTTATACGCCTGAAGCCTGGGACCATCTTGTCGGCGATGCTCCATACTCGCCTGCTTCAAAACAGAGAGTGCTTGCTTAATTAAGCCTGAATTACCTAAAAAAGCATCTTTCAGCTGTTTCAATTCTTCTACACTAGCGACGGTTTTGAACTTTTCCACAGCACCGTCAATTTCCACGTCAGTCAACATATGAGAATCATATCAAAAAAAGCCCAAAACGGCTATTGAATAGCTTCCACAGCTTCCAAAGCTTTTTAGCTTCAGAAGCTTTTGCAGCTATAGAAGCTAAACGGGCTTTCCTAAGGCCGTACCTGGGGGGAAAATAAGTACCCCCTCTTCCCGTGTTTCTGGCGTATCGCGCAGGCCAAGCTCAAAGCCTGAACAAATCATCCCCTGGCTTTCCACGCCTCGGATAGTTGCTTTCTCCAGCGTAAACGACTCATGAGCATCTGAATGAATATTGTGAGGAATATGCGCACCGGGCAAAGCCAGGGCTACTATGTCTTGCTCAGAAAAGTTCGTAGCGCCACACACCACGGGGCCAACTTCAGTAGTACCAATGTCAACACGCACAATTCTCAGGCGGTCTGCATTTGGATGCTTTTCTATGCTCACAACCCGACCTGTCAGTATGAGTGACTTTACTGCCGGCTCATGCGGCTTCCCCATTAAGGATGAACTAATTTTTTTAAAAAATGACATATATTATTAGAACATTAGCGACTTAGCAGTTAGCAGTTAGCAGTTAGCAGTTAGCAGTTAGCAGTTAGCAGTTAGCAGTTAGCTAAATGCTAGTGCACTAGCTGCTAGCTTGCTAGATTGTTTGCCTAATACGTTTGGCAGGCATCTTGATTACAGGCATAGCCAGACGTGCCACTCGCAGGGTTCTCCAAGGCCACTCGCAAAGTAAAAGTTGCCCCGTCTTTTGCAGCGCTATATTCATAATCTTTACCCGTAGTTGGGTCAACTGGCAACGCTTTCATATACTGGGGAATCATCTTTTGCTTGTATTGGTTGGCCTGAGGAAAATTGAAATTCTTGCTTGATTGTACGGTTGCGGCAGAGTAAATAAGCAAAGCAGAACGAATCTTCTCCAAATCTTGCACCCGCTGTCCATCGCGGCTCACGGCACCTTCTGCATCGGCATCTTTCTTTGCCTGTGTACTCGTGTAACGAATAAGCTGTTTTTGTGTTTCGCTGTAATAGGTTAAATCAAAGTCCAAACCATCTTGTAAGTAATCATATACATAGACAAACGGTGCTTTGTTAACTGGATCTTGCGCATTGGTTGCAACGGTAATATAGGCCTTCAGTTTGAGCATGAGTGCCGTAAAATCTGACACATCTGGATATACTTTGTTGTCTGCTTGATATTTCACCAAGGCTACTCCAACTTTTTTAATTGTGCCAAGTCGTTGCAAATCGCGCTCCAACAAAGCTTGGGGAGTTGCATCAAAACCGGATGGCAACTCTGCGGGTACATCGGTAGGTTGAGACTCGGGCGCAGTACTTGTCGTTACTTCTGGCTGATACTTTGCAGCGCTCTCCCCCAAGGCTTTAATAGTCGCCTCATGCAAAGGATTTGCCGCTGCCTGAGTTTGAATTTGTTGCAACTTCTCTTCAGTCATTTTATCTGCGCTGCCTGCAGGCCTGCCACAATCCCAGCCGCCTTTTAAGTCGTCAGTGTCTGAATATACAGCGTCGCCGGCGGTATGGATATCCAATGGAGAACACCCGAACACATGCACTTCATCACCGTCAACAAGCCCATCCGTATCCGAATCAAGATTTTGAGGGTTGGTACCAAGTTGAAATTCTTTTAAGTTCGTAAGGCCATCTTGATCTGGGTCTTCTGCATCACCACACTGCGTTGCATCACAGTCAGCAACGGTAAAATACTGCGTTCTCCACTCAGCGGTCGTTTCAAATGTTGTAGTGGGCTCAACGGGAGGAGGTGTGGGATTTGGTTGTCCGGATGGAGGAGGTGTGGTTGTAGTTTTACCCCCAAAAAAAGACAGGCGCTGCAACATGCCTTTAATTCCTGCAGTCTGCGTACCGGAACCCAAAGTGCGAGTCGCATACCAAACTGCAAAACCTGCTAGTGCAACACAAATAACAATACCAATTATTTTAACGGCTTTCTTAGTCTTAGGGATGACTGGCCCACCTGGTAACACCGCTTCCGGACTACTGGTTACTACGGGAGCAGATACCACAGGCGCAGGGGGCGTAGTTACTCGTATTTCCTGTGGCCTACTCACAGGCTGCTCTGGTGCCGGCGGCGGAGACTGTTTGGGAATAGACGGGGGTTCAACCTTTGGCGCAACAGTTGCAAGGGGGTTTACCTTTGACACAGTAGGTTCTGGCACCATAGTCACCCGCGTCCGAGGCATAACGTTAAAATAAGGCTGCTCCGTTACAGGTGCGCCTGGCTGAGTTGTGTCTACCGGACTTTGTTGTGTATCTTTTGATTTAGATTTCCAAAACATGCTTGCTGTATGTGTAGCGAAACGTATTTCTATTTATTTAAATTGTCCCATCGGAGAGTTAAACCTTTGAGCCGAGTTCAGCTTGTCCGCCATAGCCTTGGCGACGGCGGAGGCGAAACATGAGTAAGGGCCGAGACGTAGTTAACTACGGCGAGGCCCGACGGAGTGTTTCAACATAGAAATCGACCAAAGGTTTAATTCTATAAGTTAAAAAATACTTCTAAAAATAGTACAAATAAACCAAGACTCACAGCCACCCACCAAAACAATAAATGCTCTGCCTGCAAGTACAAAAGGAGTACGGCCAATGTGCTAATGAGTATGGACTGTCGTTTGGCTAAGGCATCCTGCGTTTCCCAAATTTGAGGCAACCATCGCTGACGAATATATATTTGTATGGGGTACACAGCGAAAGCAATTGCGCACAAGAGTATTGCATAGAACAACACTACTATCCACGCACTGGCCAATGGCGATGTGTAATATACAACCAAGCCAATGCCTAACCAGAACAACAAAGCAAACAAGCTGCTGGTAATTATTCTCTGTCTAACTTGCTGCTGCATACCCAGTAAGACTTCTTTGCATCTGAGCTGTTAATACTCATGGCTTACATGAATAAAAATATAGCTCAGAACATTTACTATAACCCATATACCAGCAAAACTTTTGCAAAGAAGCTCTACTGGGCATGTGTAAATTATACCACAAACATTCTTATACAGAAAGTTTTTTCTTTTTCAACCACGCAACAAAATTCATGGGGACACGCATCGTGGATAGGCGTGACTGCCTAACCAAATCAAAATCGGCAAACAGACCTGAAAGCTTAACCTCTTTAATTGTTACGTACGGTTCAGTGTAACTATGCAAAAACTTAAAATCTACCAACCAACTTTTTGTGTCTTTTGGGTCTGGACGAGAGTTACCCACCACTTCTGCAAGCCCCCGAATAGAGCCTTCACCCTGTGAATGGTATATAAATACCCTATCCCCTTTCTGCATGGACTTAAGAACGAGCACTGCGGTGGGGTTTCTCACCCCGCTCCAACTTGTCACCTTTTCTTTCTCAAAATCTCCAATTGAATAGGTTTCAGGATCAGTTTTAGCTAAAAAGTAATTCATAATACCAACAATTAGTCCGCATAAAAACCGGAAGTAATGGCAACGACTACTCCGTACTTAATTTCCAAATGCCGCATAAGATAATCGGTATTTACCTCATCCTGTTGGGAATACAGCAAAAAATAATGCCCAGGTTCAACAGAGCACTCCGTTTCCACTGAAACACCTATGCAGTTCTTATACGGCAACACGCGAAGGGGCTGTCCCAGCAAGTGTGATACTTCTTGTTCAGACGTACCAACCTGTATTTTGTGAAACTTCCAGTAAGAGTACCCTGACGCGTACTCGGTATGCGTATGCGCATACACCCGCGACCCAATGAACAAAGTAGTAAGCAGTAACCCAGCAGCGACAACAAAAGTTACTACTACAGTCAGGCCGTATTTAAGCTTATTCTTCATCCCCTAAAACTTTTTTAATTTCCTCAAACTCATTTTCCACTTCTTTGAGTCGTGACTTAAGCGCTTTGATTAACACCGCACCTTCTTTCATCTTCTCCAAACCTTTTTCTACGTCCACTTCCTTCTGCCCTTCAAACCACTTTACTATGGTCTCTAGTTGCCCTAACTGCTCGTTTATTGAATGTTGCTTTTGCATAAAATTAGCCTACCACGCTGTTAATTGTTCCGTCTTCTACTTGAGTTATCAACCCATCTCCTTTGTGCACGCTCTGCACTGACCGAATGATCTTTCCGTGCGCATTTTTAACAATGCTGTAGCCGAGACGCAACTGCCGTTCTGGATTTACCTGCTCAAGCACTGTAGCTGCAGCTTCCACGCGGGTGACTACCTGCTTATACGCAACAGATTGCATTTGTCCTATGCGTCCTATCTGTCCTATGACTGCCTTTTGTTGTTCTTGCATCCACACCACATACCGCTCGGCCTGCCCAACTAAAGAATCACGAATGCCTTTGTAACTTTGGGAAAGCCTGCTACACCAACTCAGTACACTTTGCACATTCAGAGCAAACCGAGAGCGCGTCTGCTGCAGCGCATTATTGGTAAAGTATAATAAGTCATTTTGCAGCCGAGGCACATCTTCGAGGAGTCTGTTCCATGTGGCCGATACCGCGTGCGCTGCAGCTGTAGGCGTAGAAACCATGACGTCGGCTGCAAGTTGCGCCAAGGGCACATCTTTATCGTGCCCAATGGACACAATAGTAGGAATTTTCGAGCCAAACACCGCACGTACCACTTGCTCGTTGTTAAACCCCTGCAAGTCTTCCATACTCCCCCCTCCCCGCATCACTATAATTACATCAACATTGGAAATTGGAAACTGGAAATTGGAAATTTGGCCATCCACCTGTTCATCCGCAACTCCTCCGTCACGCGGACGTTTATTACTGTGTGCGAGATTATCATTAAAATACTTAATGGCCTTTATAATCATACCCGGACTACTCGCCCCTTCCACCCGCACATCTTTCAAATATACCTGTATGCCGAGTTTGGCTAAGTTATTGCGAAAGTCATGAATAACTGCACCTGCTCGAGACGTAATAACCCCAACGGAAGTAATGAACTCCGGCAACTCACGCTTACGCGCAAATAATCCCTCTTCTTCTAGTTTTGCCTTGAGTAGCTCATAGGCTTTTTTAAGCGCGCCCTCTCCCACCAACTGCACACTTTCTACGGTAAATTGGAACCGACCATTTCGTTTAACCAACCGCGGCATGCCTTCCACACTCACTTCCATACCATCTTCTATGGGTATACCCAAACCGCGGTAGGTATAGGTGGGCAAATAGCAACTCAACGCCGACTCATCGTATTTATCTTTGAGGGTAAAATAAAACCCACTGGGGTACATTTTACTAGCAGATACCTCTCCAATAATCTTCACATCCGCCGTCTTCTGCAACACCAAATTCAAGTACTCTATATACTCACTCACCGAAACTAACTGTTTCGTATCCCCCTCCTCTTGAGGAAGGGTTAGGGGAGGTCCAAGTGATGAGTCGTAGTCATTAGAAATTAGAAATTGCGAATCAGAAATTCCCCCATCTTTACTGTCCACTGACAACTTTTCACTGTTCACTAATTGCAATATCTTTCCTCCATACTTCTTCACCTTCTTTTCCCCCATACCTTTAATAAGCAACAGCTCTTCGCTACTCTTAGGCTGCTTCTCACAAATTTCTTCTATAGTTACGTTTTGAAAAACACGGTAAAGCTCCACGCCCTCCGACTCCGCCAAAGCCGCCCGTAAATCCCGTAATTGATTCCGTAAATCATTCATGTAACTAATTGTATACTGCCAACAAACTGTAAGCAAAACTCACACAATTCATATAAAGAATGAGAGCTAAATACAATAATAACGGGCAACCATAGCATCTTGCTTTGGTTACCCGTTATCGGAAAAAGTTCTCGTCGCCACAAAGTGGGTTTTGAAAACATGTTTTATAGATTGATGAAATTACGACGCAACAACCTCTTTGGGTTCTGCTCGGAGCGTGAAGGCCATTTTGTAATTGCCGACGAATGATATTTCACCGGTAATTTCGCAGCCGCAACGATCCTCGAAGATAGTCAAACTTTCGCCCAACATCTCGCGCAGCAGTTCCACCGCACGATCGTAGTCGGTTGTGAGCAGATGCCAAATGACGCCTGTTCCGGCAAAGCCTTTGTCCTCAATGGCGTTGACCTTCATCTTGGTCTGGTACTTGGTCAGGCTCTTGGCATTGATCACATCTACGCCGCTGATTCGAATCGAGTTTGTGATTGCCTGCACCCACAAAAGCGCTGTGAACATTTTGTCCTGCGCAGCCAATAATTTACTGATCGCAAGACCCACGCGACCTCTGCGAATGGCGCCTTCGTAGACACAAAGTGTCTTGGGGTGTGACAAATTGATTGGACCGGCCACAAATGCATCGTCGGCGATGCCTTCGGTCTCGGCCAAGTTAGCCAGTTTCACCGCAGCATATTGACCATTCACAGCAGGCTGGTCGCGCTCGAAGTCTTTCGCCCGCTTTCTGTTTAACCACTGAGGTAGTTTGATGGTGTAGTCGTACCTCCGTTTACCATACAGCGCCAGTGCAAAAAATACTGCCAAATTGGCGCGCAGCATTAATTGTCTACCAAGCGCAATGGCAGACGCCGTCGCTAATCGATTTTTCATCGTTTTGCCTCCTCTAAAAGCAATTGATTGGTTTTGGTTTTGGGTTGTGAAATGAAACGAAGATCCAAATAAAAAAGCACTGGCAATGAGCAGAGCTTTTTTTATTTTACTTATTATGACATATAAAGTGTATATATGTCAATATTTAAGTGTGTCCATTTACCACCAAAACTTGCCCGAATAAAACGAATGAAACATTAGCAATATAATACAATGATATTGACATATATTAATATTTATGTTACAGTATTTTTCAGCAAATTTGGTAGGTCTAAAATTGTGAAGAAAACTTTGCCAGTCAACTGCCTTGGATAGCCACTTCCCGGGCGTACGTTGACGGTAAAAAGCACTCGCAAACGGAGGTCCCCCAATGACCCAAAGAACGAATGAGCCGCCTACGCTACTTTTTTTATTGCTAGCGACAGCGGCATTAACCTTCTTCGGAACCTATTTTGATAATGGCAAATTTGTCATGGAGACGCTTGTCTCCATCTCAAGTTGGTGTTCAGGGCTGTTTCAATAACGGTCCACCCGGCAGCGCACAGTTTGTATGTGCGCTGCCTTTTGCTTTATTCATTATCCAAACTAGCCCAAAGGAGTCGCGCGGCTGTTGTGCGGTGGGGTGACCAAAGGCGACTATGACGGAGAATGGTCCGGTCACTCGGCAATTGCTTGTAGCCGTAGAGCCTTTTTATGGCAGTCCTCAAACCCAAGTCCCCCAGCGAAAATATGTCCGGCCGGCCAAGTGCTGACATAAGAAACATTTCTGCCGTCCAACGACCTATACCTTTTACTTTTGTGAGTTCTGTAATTACTTCTTCGTCTTCTAACTTTTCTATTTCTTCTAACTCTACTTCCCTCTTCTGTACTTTCTCCGCCAAGTCTTTGATGTACTTAATCTTTGACCACGATATCCCTACACCACGCAATGTCTCATCCGGCGTTTTCAAAATCTGAGCCGGTTTAGGAAACTCCTTAGACTTATACAACGCTCGAAAACGCCCGGCTATAGTACTCGCGGCCTTAGTGGATAATTGCTGATACAAAATAGTCAAAGCCAAATACTCAAACCTGTTCTCCGTGGGCCTGCGGGAAGCTTTGAGCTTGTGTTTCCGCATTAACGCAGCTATAGCTGGATCAACCCTCTTAAAATGTAATTCAATTTCCCGCATGTACGCTACGCTTACATAACTACTATACTTCTAAGTATTAGAGTTTTGTAACAGTTTTAATAAATCCTTAGAAAGTTTTGTTTTATCCCGTAATTCGTTAACTATTCGAAGCAATCGCTCTCGTTCCCGTCGACTAGCAGACCTGAGCATTTCCTCCAAAATTAACTGCGGCCAAAAATGCGTAGAATACTTCTTTTTTAACTGCCGCCACGGGGTGGGAATAGTGCTTGACTTTACTTTTGGCCGTGACCGTTTTATAACTGCTCGGAACCCATCACCATAGGTGTCCATCCAATGCTGTACTCTAGCAATAGTTCCAGGACCTACTTTGACCAACTGACATATCTGTTCATAAGTGGAGCCTTCCTGAAGCAGGTCAGCAATCTGAATTCTACGGGCAAGCATAAGCGCTTCTTGTTCCGAAAGCAAGTCTCGAATAAAATTGGCGGCCTCGGTTGGCCCACGAAGCGCAGCTAATGTTTTAGCGAAACGAATAAATAAATCGTCCTGTTCAGCCCGACTCAAACGTTTTGTGTTTGTATATTTACCCATACAATCAAAATTGTACAATACTTCTATACTTCTTAGTATAGAAGTATTGTAATTATTAGATAATCCGCATAAAGGCATTTTATATTTTTACAACCACTTTATCGCCAGGTTCTTTATTGGTACTTATCGCAATCCACCGGAAAGGCGCTTCTGCTGCACCGAGTATACAATACGATTCACCAGCGTCAATTTGCAACAACGAATCTCGTTCCGCTTTTACTACCTCAGCATTAATCTCTATTAAACCTGCACCCTCTAGTACCAATATGTATGTGATCGCCTGCTTGTGGTAATGCACAGGTTCACCCGCATAGTCTTCGTTCCGCTCAATGAGCCCCGAAGAGAACCCCATGTCTATTTCCCCGTAGTCACCCCAGTAGCCCCAACCCGGCGTAGCTTTACTTTGTTTTGGATAAATTTTCATAGGTTTCGCAAAGAATGGTTAAAGCACTTAAATCGTTAAATAACAAATATTCAGCTTCCATTATAATACAACGTTTTTCGCGGCCGCAACGCTGAGCGTTGCGATAGTCACGCTAAGCGCGATTGCGAAAAACGTTGTATTTTGTTTATGGTTGTATTATAGACAAACATCTCACAGGCAACCAAATGAAGCACCAAAAGTAGTGGTCGCACCTTGTCTATCTCATTAGCGAGTCAAAGAAATAATCGGGTTATTAATAGTTGGCTCTGTCGTGGGGGCAAACACTGTAATGCGCCCATTGGCATCTTGAAATATACGATAGCCAGTATTATACGTCGTCCCATTCCAACCTATTCCGTTTGTCGGGTCCGCTGGCAATTCAGATATATACGAAGGGACAAGACAGGTGCGCACGTCTATATCACCCGCGGTACTGCTTATATTTACTCCTGTGGTAGCAACCAAAGGCGCTGGTATCGGGTTTACAGTTGGAATAGTCACACCCGCACAGTTGAGTTGACCCCGATTTTCCACTGATCTTTGACCTATAGAATTTAGGAGTGCATTTAAATCGCTCGCCCGTTGTGTGTTACGCAATTGGGCAAATTGCCTGGCTGGATTTACCGCGATGAGGACTATTGTGGCCAACGCCGCGAGCAAGCCAATAGCAAGCAGAATTTCAATAAGCGTAAACCCATTATTATCTTGTAACTGTGTGTTCATACTTTTGTTTTACTTCCTAAAATAAATTATTAATCTGTATATTTTCTCGCCTACTGTTTACGGAGATTGAGAACGCGCTACAACTTCAAAAGTAGTGGCGCTTACTGTAGTTCGCAGACGAACCAAAGAGCCATTTACCACACCCTCGGTATCAATTGTATAAAACCCCGAGGACAGATGAGTATTATTTACGATACAAGTTAATCCACCCGGTAGGTTGAACGTCTCAGGCCCCGTGTATTTTTGGTCCTGTATGGCTCTCTGAACACCCAAACGCGCGCAGCTTTGTGCCAATTCCCTGGCCTGCGCATAGCTCTCTTGTAATAATGATATTTGCTGCGTAGACCATACACTCCACCCCGATGAAGCAACCAGCGCAGTGCATGCAAAAACCGCAATGAGCATGGTAATGAGAGCAATATACCCCGAATCTTTTTTCCCTTGGTATGTCATTTATAGACAACTACTTTTATCTCTTTTCCATGAAGTATAAACTGCGCCCTCACCTGACCTGTTGCGCTATCAAAAACAAATGGCTCTGTCCCGCCCATACCATACACATCCCCGACGAGAGTAAGTGGTGTTGCAGGACCAGTCCCTCGAGACGTCACAAGTGTATTATCCTGCAAAGCAAACAGTAGTGAACCGCCGCTCTCTGACGCCGGCCTTTCAAAACTTATCGAAGTTGAAGTGGTATGTACACTAACAGCGCCGAGTAATGCCACAGATAATTTATGTTGTATAAATTCTTCAGTACTATAAGACTTTGCAAACTCAACGCTCTCGCCCATGCTTTTCATTTCATAGATAATACCTCCCCATACAGTTGTAAATAAAATCGACACTAAAGTTATATATATGAGTAATTCCACTAGCGTGAATCCATAAGCATTACACTTCGAAATATGCATATTATTATTGCGCTGCTTTTAATATGGTAAGACCGTGACCATCTGCAGCAAATACCAAGTCATCTTGATAATCTGGACGTCCTGGATTGCCTATATTTTTAGAACGGGTACACACGCCAAAATGCCCTTGTAAACTTAGTGGACAAATAAGAGTGGTGGCGGTGGTATCAGTAGTAGTCAAAACAAGTGTGGTGTTACTCGCGAGCAGTCCATTTACCACGCTCCCAGCTTTCAGAAAAATATCGGCCAGTTCTACTATCTGCGGGCTTGCAGGATTTGTAATATCAACCCGAGCTAAAGCCTTCTCACCGCTTCCCTGCTGACGAGCAATAATCAAATTTGTGCCTAAAAACGTTTCTGCTGTACCACTTCCAGCGCCAGGTAGGTCGATGTGACTTAGTTCGGTTATTGCCGTCGGGTTAGTTGCATCTAAAATTACAACCTCTGCAGCGTCTGCTGAAGAGTCAACAAAGGCCAGTATATGCTCCACACCTCCCACCAAAACTCCTCGCACCAAAATTTGACGCAGACTATGGTTAACTGCTCGATTACCCAAAGCCCGGGGATTACGGGGATCGGTTATATCAAACACATGAAATTCCGCGCCTGCCGTTTCGTACGTTCCAACATACGCGCGATTACGAAACACAAATATACTACGACCTTGCGGAAATGAGCCCGAAACTCCTGGCAAACTTCTTGAAGCGACAACAAATGGATGAGTCGGATCAGTGACATCTACAACCTGAAATTGTAGGCTACTCACATTTTGCACCGCGTAGACGTAATCCCCCGCTCCATCCAGCGCAAAAATACCCGCACCTGTGTTAATACTACTTAAAAGCTTTGGGGTATCGGCAAGGGTTACGTCGTATATACATATATCGGGATCAGCCGCTTGAGAACTAGTGCCACCGACGAATGCTATTCTTTTTCCATTTCGATTTAACACATCAGCACTATGCATACTTACACGGGCATGACAGAGCGTACTCACCAAAACTTGGGAGTTGTGCCATGTATCAGACAATCCCGAGGGCGGACAATCATTACCCAATTCCTGTACGTGTTGCAAATCAGTGAAAGAAGTAGCCCTACTCAATATTCGCTCTCGAGAAGTCTTCCATGTAACCTGATCAGATATAACCGCTGTGCAAGAGCTAGCTGCTGTGAGTATACGAGTCAACGCAAATGGATTCGGTACTATAGGAAGAGGGGGCAATGCGTACATGTGCACTGTCGTAGTGGCAAGCGACTCTAGGTCTGCATGTACTATGCCAGCGGCTTCGTTGACTAAAGCCCAATCCAATTGCGCATCGTTCATACTTGCCGCCAGTTGGCTCGTTGCTGATACAATGGTGACGACCACTGCGAGCGCTACCAAAAACTCAATAGTAATAAAACCACTTTGCTGCATTACCACATAAACCCTTCTGTATTAATTGATATTGTTCTGCTGGTATTGCCCGCTGCGAGGGTTATAACGCCGCCTGTGCTGAGTGCAGAAATATTCTGAAATACGATTGGATTCTGAGTGCTCGTTATACGAATAGACCCGTCTAAAATGAAATTATCATCCAAAGGATTATTGGCATCATATGTGTCCCCTGAAAAAAGCACATACGCGTGTTCGCCAAACCAGACACCAGAGGGTTGATTTTGCATATTTGTCTGTGCCCGAGCTCGTGCCGTTGCGAGGACAAACCACATCTTGTCCACTTCAGCATTCAAGTTATATGCTCGATACCACCCCACAGACACAGGCACGCTGATTATGGCCATCAGAGCCAGCACTGATATGGACAAAAGTATTTCTATAAGGCTCATGCCATCATTCATATGACCCCTTAATCTAATGCAAACTTTGGGTAATACCATAAATGGGAGTAATAATTGCAAGAGCAATAAATCCCACGCCCAAACCCACCACCACCAATAGTATGGGCTCAAATAAAACAGTGAGACGTCGGAGTGACTCTGCAACTTCATTTTCCAGAGCATGCGTCACATGGTCAAACGTCGTGCTCAAACTTCCGGCTTGTTCACCAAATGACAATATCTGCGTTGCCTGCAGCGGGAACAAACTTTGTTTTTGCAACAAAAAGCTTGATAGAGTCTGCCCGTTCGATACACATTCCGCTGCGGATTGCAGAGCCATCGAAAACTTAACCTGGGTCGCACAGACTGCTGCAGTTCGGAGTGTTTTTACTAAAGGCATTTCTGCCCGCAGCAAGATGGAAATGCACTGGAAAATACGCCACACCTCTACCGTTACGAACACTCTGCCAATTACAGGAATTCGCGTCACAACCGTGAAAGCATGCTGTTTTATCTTTGTATGGAAATATACGAACCATACTGTAACTCCCACAGCGAGAAGAGCAGCAATATACACCCACCAGTGCATCCTGAGTGAGGCATACATCCCGAGCAAGATTCGAGTAGACAAAGGTAATTGGAATTTTAAACTTGCGAATATGGGAAGTAGCCTGGGAAATACAAACCCGAGCAATAAGCCAACAATTCCAATTGCAATAACTAAAACAAAAATAGGGTAAACAAGTGCGGTGAACAATTGACGGCGAACAGCTTGTTGCTTTGCAATGTGCTCTTGCCACACCTGTAATTGCTCGGGCAAACTACCACTAGACTCCCCTACTGCGATAAGACTAATTGGCCAGAGGCCAAAGCTATCAACGAACATTTCAAGGCCAGAGGCCAAACCTTGTCCCCCTTCTACGGTTTCTATAAGATGAGTCACTATGCAAAAAGTATGAGAGCGTGGTTTACTCTGCTGTTGTACCATTCTTAAACTTTGCAACAAAGGCACACCCGCGCTTGTCGCAATTGCCAGTCGTTTCACAAATGCTTGCTGCTCTTTCAATGATGCACGCATACAATATAATTGAACATTCCAAATTTATTCTTAGTCCTGCAACACTCCAACAGCCTCTTCTGGAGTAATCAGACCTTTATATATTTTTAATAGCGCATCTTCTATCATCGTTGCCATACCTTCCCCCACCGCAGTTCGAGTAATCTCCGATGCAGAGGCTTTGCGTAATATAAGAGCACGAATAGCTGGCGTTACATACAATACTTCAAATAAAGCAGTTCTTCCTTTATACCCTGTGCCCATACACGCATCGCACCCCACGCCACGACGAAATACAACTTCCCCTTCTCGACTTTTGTTTAAAGCTACTCTTCGTAAAATCGCAGGAAAATTTTCCATTGTCTCCGTGGTGTTTTTTGCGCAAGAGCTACAAATAGTTCGAACAAGTCGCTGTGCGATAACGACATTCACGGTAGAAGCGGCGAGGTAGCCTTCTATACCCAAATCCAGTAAACGTACTAACGTTGTAGCCGCATCGTTGGTATGGATAGTAGAAAAAATAAGATGACCGGTAAGAGCGCTGTTTACTGCTAGCTTTGCAGTCTCCGCATCGCGTATTTCACCGACCATAATAATGTTAGGGTCCTGCCGCAAAATACTTCTAAGCCCACTGGCGAATGTAATACTACTCCTACTGTTTACTTGAATTTGATTTACACCTGCCATAGTATATTCCACAGGGTCTTCAATAGTAACGATGGATACCTTCGGACTATGCACTATATGCAATAACGCATAGAGAGTCGTTGTTTTACCGCTACCGGTGGGCCCCGCCACCAACACGAGTCCGTGCGGCCGAGTAATTATCGATTGCATGTGAGCATAATCCTGCTCAGACATACCTAACGCCGGCAGGCTCGTAAAAATTGATGTCTGAGCCAATAGTCGCAATACTGCTCGCTCACCAAGATAGGTTGGACTAATCGCGACCCTCACATCAACAGGAAGTTTTCGTATAAAAACACGAAAGCGACCATCTTGGGCCGCTTGGTGCTCATCCGTCCGCAGTGATGATAATACCTTAATTCTGCTAATCAGCGCTGCGTGCCGCTCTTGTTCTATAGCTACTATGTCCTGCAATAACCCATCGATGCGAAAACGAATACGCATCGACTCAGTTGCTGGATCTATATGCACATCTGATGCAGCCATCTCAAATGCTCGTTCCAACAACGAGGTAAGTAGCTCAGCGACAGATGCGTTTAGATTGAAAGTAAAACCTTCAGCAAGCGTACCAATATCGGACATAGAAGCAAAAGTAATATTGCTTCAAAAATATCAACGCAATGACATTATTGCAACACAGTTATCCACAAAAATAAATGGAAAAGTTTGCAAATACAACGTTTTTCGCGGCCGCGAAAAACGTTGTATTTACAGCTCAAATATCTTTCTTAAATCTTTATCATCATCAATCTTTTCAACCAAAAGTAATCGAATGAATCTTGTGAGGCCGGATATTTTTAGATACTCCATAGCCGACTCATTAAATGCAAAAGGACTAATGTAAACACTTCCCTGCAATTTCACGAATGATAAATCTTTCAAATGATATACCAACTGAGAACGGAGGGCATTAACTGATTCAGGAATATCGAACATAAGTACTCTCCATTTACCATCCCATTGCGCGTTTGTGTTTACATCAAACTTCTCCAACAAGGTCCGCAGCCTACCTCTTTTTGTAAGCTTGATAAACCGCTTTCCCTCCTTATCTACGGAACGTATAAGTCCTTTTTGTTGGAGGTAATAAATGGTACGGATGAGGTGCCTGTCGGGGTCTAAGCTAGGATGGTAGACCTTATCAATAATGCGGCCTCGAAGGCCAAAAACTAACGAATGCGTTTCGAGCAAAGTAATAAGAACCTTACTTGCAAGGGTTAACTCCTGAGAGCTCATATATGTGTCTTTTTATATTTTTAAATACCACACTTTTCGCGGCCGCGAAAAGTGTGGTATTTGGTTAATGGTTTAAAATCTTATTTTTTAGTTCTTGCATCTTGTGCGGGTCTAGTTTTGCCCGCAAGGCTGCAATCTCCAATTCTGGTTCATTTAGCTTTCCTGTGGCGCACATCTCTATAAACTCATCAAACGTAACTTCAAGTAGATCCACCTTCTCGCCTCCATCTAACTCAGGCTCGTGCGTCTTTATGGCCCCGCGAGCAATAAATGTATATATTGCCCAATCTATTTTTGATACTGGCTGCACCGCAGAAAATAAAGACCAATCCTTTGACTCGTATCCGCTTTCTTCAAGCAACTCTCGTTGAGCCGCCAAAAATGGGTCTTCACCTTCTTCAATACGTCCACCAAGGAAACCATGAAATGGCGCACGCAGCGGCTGCTCTTGCTTAGATACTATAATATTTCCATTGGGTAAAACTGGTATTACCACGGCGGTATCTAAACGTTTAATCTTTTCAAACGTGTGTTTGGTTCCATCGTATGCGTCTTGCTCCCACTGATACACGTCAAAAATCTTGCCCTTAAAAACTTTTTGAGCTTGGGGAGGCATTGGCTGTTTGGATTGTGGGCGAGCTATTTCCATACAAGATTATCGAACTGCGTGTAAGTTAAAACTACCTAATTACTATAGCACTCACGCAAAATTTTTGCCGCAACGGGATCTTTTTTTCGAAAGTCAGCCAATAGGCGAACATACGAAACCTGACTAAAAGTAGCAGTAAAATCATTTAGATTCATCCAAAATTGTTTTTTCCTGGTATCATGCGGGTTAGCCAGGTGTATCTGTAATCCATATTGACCAGATTGACGAATACCAAGAACCGCATAGGCATGCTTTTTTGATAACCTATGTATCTTTCCCGTACCCGGTTCTGTGTATTCTATATATTTGTTAGCCTTGACCGCACCCTTTACGTAGGCCGGCATATTTGCGGTTACTATGTATTCCCCATCACTACTCACATAGTCTTGAGAAAAGAAGTCTACTGCGTCATCGGCATAGCCATTCTTGTCTAGTGATACGTATGCGTCATCGCGATTGTAATGTGCAATCTTCCATTTCTCAGCAAGTGGTCCGAGTATATCGAACAAGGCACGATGAGCAAACCCACCCTCCGCCGCAATGTCCCCCTTAGCATTAGCGATAAATGTCTTACCCGGCTCCCCGTACTCAAAGAAAGATCTATAACTTAAATACGCCCGTTCTAAAATAATATCTGGCAAATCTGCCTTTGATGCAGTTTTCACTTCATCCCCTGCCTGAACCCCCGCTTTCCAGTCCTCAATATCTTTTTGCGTGACGGATATCCACCCATCTGGGTAAGTCCTATTAAAATGCGTTCTGGCATCGTCGGGCAACTCCTCATAGCCCAAGAAGCGAACTTTCCATACATCCCCCTCTTTGCGAATAGTCCTAGCAACCATGTCAAAATACACCTCAGGATGCGTTCGTTTGAGAGCGTGCACACCTCCAAGTGCGTAACACACACCAATACCTCCCTGTTCTATATGGCTCTCAGTTTTGTAATATTGCAGCACCTTATCCCGTGCTGTTTGGACATTGCCAACTTTAAAAAACTTTCTAGCCCGCTCAACGCTGGTTTCTTTTACTACGTCCCCATATAAATCAGGAACTATTTTTGCAAACTGCTCATGAATCAATCTCAGCTTTTCATCTGACTCCCGGACTAACAGTCCCTCCGGCTTTTCCTCAAAGAAACTCACCGCGTCGGGGGAATATGCCTCCTCAATATAGCTCCTAACAACGCTGCGGGTGAATCTTCCTTTACCCAACATTTTAGTCCCGCTTTCCCGGGTTTGAGGAGCCATGCTTGTCAGTTTAAACTCGCCTCTAGGTTCAAGTTTAAACATGCGTTCTCCCAACACTACCACACCACCAATGGGCAAGCGATCAAACTGTTTTAGTTGCTCAACCCGAAGACGCTCCTGCTCACGAATAAAAGGTACTTCCTCAAAATCTACCACCGCTGGCTGAGCACGGAGCAAATCCAACACTTCGGTATATGAATACAAATTAAAGCCCACCTGTGCTCGAAAATCGCCAGGGCGTAAAGCAAGATTATTATTTCCTGTCTGACAAAACTGGCTATCCCTCCCGTTAGACATTTTCTGCAATCGGACTCGCCTTCCTTCTTTTGGTTCGAACACCGATACAAATTCGCCACCAAGCAAATGCTCCAATGCCCGTTCTTTCCCCGCAACGCCGTTCTCAACCTCCTGAGCATTAACCTGCGGCCGACGCTTTATCTCAAATCTAACATCTTCACCTGCGTAGACCTTCTCCTTTCGAGCAGTGTCCTTTTCCTGTAAATACCACCGCGCCACGTCTTGCGCTAAATAAGTACGACCTGCCCAACCACGCGCCGTAGCAGCTGTTTCGCTAATTCGCTCACGAAAAACATCACCCCTGCTACTCAATCGGAGCAGTATGCGCTGACCAGGAAACTCAGGATCGGATAAGCTTAAAAACTCATTTTCCTGCAAGTCTTTTACAAAGCCCTCCGCCTGTCTCAGTTCCTCGACACTAAAAACCCTGGGTCGCCGTCTCTGCTCACCCCCCTCTTCCGAACGAAGATTTATGACAAACCTATCCCCTTCGCGCCTTACCATATATTTATATCCCCAATTCTTTCAAAAATGCTTCGGTGCTAATGTCGCGGCCGAGAAAGTCACGAACGGAGTCAAGCTCGTCTCGACTGGAACCAATAGAAAGAACCTTCTGACGATACTCCATACCAGTCTTCGCATTTAACACTCCTTCTTGAGCAAAGCGCGAAAACATATCTGCAGCATATACACGCGACCACATATAGCTATAGTAACTAGCTTCGTACCCATTCATTAAATGCCCAAAACCCGCAGGATACATTTGCTCCGAAGGTAAATTGACCGATAATAATGACCGCCAAACCTCTGCGAATAACTGAATGGGATTAGCATCTTCTGTATGCAGACGATAGTCAAATAATGCAAGGACCATTTGCCTCATATTAAACCAACCCGCACCATGGTTCTTACTTGCAACTAATTTTTGAATTAGCTCATCGGGCATAGACTCTCCCGTTAAATAATGCCTGGACAATCGTTTAATAATGCCCGGCTCCCACACCCAATACTCCAACATTTGCGAGGGAGCCTCCACGAAATCTCGACTCACAATAGTACCCGACTGAGAAAAAAACTTATTGAGTGATAAATTTTCATGCATCACATGGCCAAACTCATGAAACAAAGTCTGCACTTGACTATGCGGCATTAGAGAAGGGTTCTCAGTGGTTGATTTTGGGAAGTTTGTCACCATACATGCAAATGGGGCATAAGCCTTATCTGCCGCTGGAGTAAAACGACCGATACGAAGCGGGAATTCAGCAGCATGCCCATATTTACCTTCGCGTGGATGTAAATCCAAGGCAAAGTATGCCCTCAGAGACCCATCATTATCTTTTACGGAATAGAACTGTACGTCTTCGTGCCATAATGGGTAAGATGTCAACCGCTCAAAGTTAACGGAAAATAATTCAGAATAGACGGAAAACATACTTTCAAGTACAAAATCTAAAGGAAAGTATTCCTTTATCTTTTCATTATCAATTCCATACTTATTTTTCAATAATTCGTTGCTTTTATACGCAATATCCCAATACTCAACCGCTGTAGCAAAGTCATCAGTCTCCTGTCGTTTTGGTCCAGACATTTCTTCAAGCTCAGCAGCAAGCAAAGGACGAACACCCTGAATAACTTCATCGATAAAAGACTTAACTGCTTGTCCCGTTTTTGCCATACGGGTTTCGGTTGTGTACTCAACAAAATTACCATATCCTAAAAGATCCGCAATCTTCTTACGAAGAGCGACAGCCTCAGTAAGTAACTCTATATTTTGCACTCCCGCTTTGCAAAAGAACTTGTCCATAAGCTCTTTTCTCTTTTGAGCGTTAACAGCCGTTTCAACAAACGGAAAATAATCTGGGTACTTGATGGTAACTATATAGTTGCCATCGTTATCGCGTTTCAGATTGCTTAAATATGTAGCAGATAGACCTTCCGCTTCCGAAGGGGCGACCACAATAAAGTCTTCCCAGTTATTTGCATTCGCACCGAATTTCGCGGATAAGTCTTGTAGCTGTTTCGTATGCTCCTGCAAACGCTGTCTGGACTCCATATTTAGCTCAAAGCCAAGACGTTTAAAGTCACGCAATATATCTTTCAGCAATTTCGCGCTAACCGCATCCAAATTTAACTGCAGGCTCTCAAATTCCTTCAAAGCACGATACAACTCCTCATCATACTGTAAATCCGTACTATCTTGGCCAAGTTTTGTTGCCCACAACTGCGCTGCCTTGCGTAATTCTGCGTCAGGACTAACATTCATAAGGAAGTCCATCTTCCAAGTAGTTTCCCAGAGATCTCCAAAGGCACTATCAAAAGCAGAGAGAGTATTTTCTACTGTTCGACTATGTATCGCCAAAGCTTTGAGCCTTGATAAACGTTCAGTGGTAGAAACAAGAGCCTGATGAGCCTGCAACTCGATATCCTGTATAGTCCATCTAGTCCAAGAGAAATCTTCTGGCAATAATGGTATTACTTGATAGTCCATAAATTTAAACTTAATACTTACTATAATATAACGTAGGCAGATACTTATTTGCTTTCTCTCACCCAACACTTTTTCGTGTCAGTAAATTTATCGAGTATGACCACCCCCTGTAAATGATCGTATTCATGTTGTAAGCACTTAGCTAGCAGTCCTTTTGCGCGTACTGTGAAAGGCTGAAAGTTTTCGTCCAACGCCTGTATTTCTACTTCTGCCGGACGCTTCACCTGACCAAACAATGTGGCATGACACACACTCCCACAACCCTCGTCCATGGTAGTTTCTTTCGGAGACGCCCAGGTCAATACTGGATTGATAAATACCCGCAAACTATCTGCGTCTGATAAATGCTTTCGTACTTTAGTCTTGCGAATTTCCGTTACAAACACCTGTGCGGAAACTCCAATTTGCGGTGCTGCTATGCCAATGAGGTCAGTCGCATGCATAGTGTCTATTAAATTCTTTACCAATACCGCTAAAGCCTTGCGGTCTTTTTGTAGTACTTTCTTTGCCTTTGAGCGTATAACTCGCTCACCTACTTGGGAGACAGGTTGTATAGCCATATTTTACAGCATACCAAAAAGTCGCCAGTAAGGCGACTTTGGTAGGGTTATTCAACTATTTGATATATCTCCCGGCGGCCCTCAGAGTACATATCTGTGTACCCCGCCATTTTGGCTTTGAGTTCCTCGTTGGTGTTGGCCTTATACTCAGCGAGCCGATTTTCAAATGCAACCAAGTCAGCCAGTTCTGTCTCCATGACAACTTTGTTGAACTCACTTATGTAATCGGTCATAATGCGTATGTTTCCGTTTGGATATGCCACACTCATGACTTCGCGCATAAGCCGAGCTAACTTCCCTGCTTGGCCAGGTTTTGCATAAAATACTTCTCGAACTACTATCATATATTTTCCTTGTTTTACTACTTCAATATAAAGTAGAAAAACTTACTATTAAATTACTGCTCTATACATCATCGTTCGACAATACTTCCATACTTCTAAGTATTGAAGTATTGTCGATTTTTTCTTGTATACAATTTTTAATACGCGCATCCATTTCCCAAAGGTCGACTTCATTCTGTAAGTCTAGCCCCGTCCGGTCCAGAACCATTGCCCCGTACTGTTCTGCAAATCTTACAAACTGTTCCTGCACCCGTTCGGCTTGTTTACTTATAGACACTACTTCTTCAGAAACTCTCCCGCGTTTTGCAATGTACGCCGCAAGCACGTGCGGCTCTGCAGTTAGCACCACGGTGACATCCGCTGCGTGCCGAGCCAATTCTGCAATAAGCGCTTCTAGCTCTACATGCACTTCATGCTCGGCAATAGCCGCGTAGCTGGCTATGGTAATAGGACTCGCGTTGTCTACAAAGCTCGTTACCCCCAAACTTGCTATGTGTCGAGCAGAACGCAAGGAGGCTAAATACTGCTGCACAAACCACCGCTCCCGCGCGACAGGGTCTGCCGTTACCAAATTCTTAGTCACTACTTCCGGAAACACTCCTTCCTCGCCTTCAAAAAACGCTGGCGCACGATTTAGTGCAGCCAACTGTCGTACCAGTGTAGACTTCCCCACTCCCGCGCATCCTATTATAGATATAACTGCCATACAAAATATCTATACCATTAATTCCATACGAATAGTTTCTGGCTGGTTCGGATTGTTGTGGCTTGCCCTACTGACTGCAACAAAACCACATTTTTCGTATGCGCCTATTGCTCGGATGTTCTCAGGTCTCACTTCTAAATATACCTTCCTCATTCCTCGCGGTATAAGTACTTGTAGCAACTGGCGTATAGCTTCAGGGCCATATCCTTTCCCCCAGTGGTCCTTGGCCCCAATTATAATTTGCAACTCCCACCAATCCTCAGACCGACCCTGCACATTTACATGACCAATAGCTTCTCCATCCATCTCAACCATACGGTCAACTCGGTCTCGTTGCGCTACTATATCTTGAAAATACCTTTCCAGTTGGTCGTCCGGTAAACTACTAAAATTACCACTCGTAAGCGCAATAAGCTCTTTGTCTCGCCACCATATTGCAAAATATTTCAGATCGTCTGGCAGTACCGGTCGTAACTGTATCATGTGAGTAAATTCTATTGCGTTAACTCCATCACATCGGTCGGTTTTATTTGCTCAATTTGTTGGAGTGAGACACCACTGCTGGACACAAACATTTTTGTAAACAGAAGCAGCAAGCCAATGGCCACCACGGTAAGCACCAGACAGGTAAGCGCTACTTGTTTCGCGTCATCCTCACTTTTAAAGTAATACCAAAGCGCGCACAAGAGGCCCAGAGGTGGGGCACCTATGGAAATGAGATACGCCCACTTTTTCGCCTTAGAGGATACCGTGTTCTTCTCGCTCGCCTGCAGCGCATTCATCATGAGCGCCGCAGCGTCTATGTGTTTGTTTTCTTTAGCGAGTTCACTTATGACTTGCACCTGGTCGGCTAGTTTCTTCTCGGTGTACATACTATATATAATATCACTATTCAAAAGGTCTTCTTCCTCCCCTTTCCAAGGGGAGGATAGGAGGGGCGAATCTGAGACCTCACCCCCCCTAGCTCCCCCTTAGAAAGGGGGAGAAAAAGAGGTTGCAGCTACCATACTGCCCCAACTTCACTGACACCTGGCTGATTTTTATACTGACTCTCGTATGTGATTATAAAATTTTTCCATGATACATAGGGCATATTTATAAAAGAATATATCTGCAAACACGCAGTTACCAGTAACAGTGCTAATACGGGTTTTAACACTCCGAACCTGTCTTTTAACCAAAATAATACCCAGGTGAGTACTATAACCGGTGCCGGCCAGAGGATAATTATATAGTGGTCATGCGGACCCTTGGTGTAGACCAACAATGTTACCGATGCGACGCATATCCAAGACCACAGCAACGCTACTCCCAATCTGGAGTAGCGCACTACTCGCATACCTAAATTTTGCTTACCTCGTAATGCATAGACTACACACACTACCACCCATGTCATGCAAAGCGCCACCACCCAGTACAACCAATTCGGAGAAATAATAGTATACCCATACCAATAATTAAACGGCGTAAGTGTCCCCTCCCAAAAGTTCCAGAGCATACGTCCATTGAGTCCGCCTTGTGCGCCCTGTAGTGCACTCGTGCCCAAGCTAAACAGGCGGAGTGTATTTTGAAACCCATGCGTACATTCGTAGTATATATATGGTATATATACCACTACAGCAGCCATACACGTAGCAGCCCACATTCGCACATGCAACTTTGGCCGAACTAATACCACTCCGAGTAGTGCAATAAATGGGAGCTCAAAAGTCGCCGTCGTATGCAAACACGAAGCAAACGCGCCCGCCAATCCGAGGTACGCATAATCCACCCACCGGGTCGAACCCTGCAAAATTTTAGTTAACGAATACAGAAACCAAAGTACAAAGAGTGGTAAAAAATTGGGATTCGACGTATATGAAACCAAATGCAAACTATAAACAGAAACCGCAGAAAGGAGTGCACCCACGAGCGCCACTCCCTCTCGCCCACTCCACAAAAGTAAAAGTCTGTATAGAGCGAAAATAGATAGCACAGAAAACACCACTCCCGTTAAGAGTAAACCCACAGGGTGGAAACCACTCAACATGAATAAAGGTGTCATGAAGTAATAGTAGTGCGCAGGAAAGTGAAACCCGCCGAGCATGGACGGCGGACCCAGGAGCGGAAACGAGACACCGTGAGCAATATCACTCACCATGCGCATGTCCCGCCACTGTTCCGGAAAACTGGCATAGCCGGCATGCCGCACTACAATAAGCCGGAGTATGAGAGCAAGAAATAAAATTAAAACTAACCGGTACTTCGTCAAAAAAGGCAAAAGGTTGCGCATGTACTTAGTATACCAGTGGGCATTTTAAAATCCCGCCTCGGAGTCGGGATTATTTTATAACTATACTTTCGGGTTTAACGGATGCTGCTGCAACAGGTGGGCGTAATACATGAGGTTGGTAGCTGTATTTTGAGCCATATGGTCTACTGCCTTGTTTTGCAACCGGCGGTCACGCTCTGTCTTGGGGTCCACCCCCACTTCACCTACCCAATACGTACAGCACTGCGGCGGCAGAGTGAAATTCATAAAGGTTAGCACTTCTAGTAGAGAAGCCAGGACCTGTTGCGCCCCATCCTCAGTACCGGTAATAACTACACCTGCCACTTTGTTTAAGAGCGCACTCCGTCCCGAAGCTAAATACTCTTCATCCAGCGCATCCATGCGCTCTATAACCCGCTGCATAAGGCTGGACCGCTGCCCCCACCAAATTGGCGTCGCAAAAATAACTACCTGCGCAGCCTTAAGCTTCTCCACTATGCTCGGCCATTCATCGTCATCACTTTCTTTAAAGCCAAGTCCCACCGGAATATTTTTATCTGCTAGTCGAATGCTTTCCGCTTCTACCGGTCCCTGTTCTTTCATATGGCCGAGCACCATATTCACTACCTCTTCTGTATTGGACACTTCTGGACCATGCTTCAGTGAGGCATTCAGCACTAGCACTTTAATAGGTGTATGTATTTCCGGCATATCGCACGGCATGTAGGGTTTTGGACGATGCATATATAGACATAACTAATAACTACTCTAAGCGTACACCATTTCCGCCAACTTTCAATAGACTTTCATCATCGCAAAGACCGTACAAGACTAATAAGCATACCGGCGGCAAAAATAGCTCCCACTATGCCATAGGTACTTACGGTAAATATAAGTGACCGCTCCAAGTAATGAGTTAACACATACCCGCCCACAACCGCACCCATAACTCCCACACCCACATTTAAGAATGGGCCTTCATCAGGCCCGCTCTTGAGAACAAACGACGCAGACCACCCGGTCAGAGCGCCCAATATAATCCAAAGTATAATCCCCATGCTTCGAACTACAACTTCTATAAATCTTGGTTATCCAATTTCACCGCAGCTTCCGATGTGGACACTGGCTTGCCCATGACAAAAAGTTTAACAATAGCCCAGGCGACCAACCAATATACAGCCATAGCCAACAAGGTTGTCCACTCAAACACACTACCTTGCACCCGGGCCACACGGAAAACATTTAAAAATGGAGCGGCAAACAACTGCGTTATGCCGTACACCAAACTAGTAAACCCTGCTGCAGGGTTTGCGCCAAATAGTTTGAGTACAAACCGAAACGCGAGCAAGACTTCAATAATTCCCAAAATATACCACACCACCTGCGTCCCTCTATATAAAGGCCGCGTCCGAGCATCGGCTGTAGTACCCGTAGTTACATATGTAGTAGCCATACAAATTCCTTTCATTAAGAACTACTAAAACTATAAATAAAACGCATGAAAAAATAATGAGCCTAGAAGACTAAAACGAACAGGAGGTATTCGCGGGAGTGTTGCATTTTATGGCTTTTTATTGTATACTTTGCGAAGTTCTTTAACATAATCCATAATCAAACTTTCAAAACTGCCTTCGGGAGGGGGCGCACAATGAAGTTAAAAAGCTTATTTCGGAGTCTGGTTCTTACCACCCTGTGTGCCTCGCTTATACTGGGGGCAACAGAAGTAAAAATGCGGTACGTCATGCCGTACGACTACAATTTTCCAGACCAAATGGAAAAAATAAAGTTTAACTCGACGGATAAAACCTTCGACGATTATCGCTACATTGGCGTGTACGATAACTGGGTCTTCACGCTCGGCATAGAGGAGCGTGAAAAAATTATCGCCGAGTCAAAAAAGCCATACAAATGGCCGGCGAAAAAGAAATACGACTTTCGACTGAAACCGAGTAAATTGTTCAGGAAGTCGGAAACGTTCTATGCACAAGCGGTACTGCTCGGCGCTCTGCAATCTATGCAGAAAAAGTACCGCATAGTAATCATCAACGTTGAGGGCTGTGAAGACATGCCGCTCAGCGTTCGTTGTCATGCACATCTCGGACTGCTGTACATAGGTACGGTGGCCAGTCTCCTTGGTCATGAGGTTGTTTTGCACGACGAACTCGTGCAGGGCAAGTGCGATATGAGCAAGCTCGTCCGTAGCGGCGATGTTGTGGGCTTTTCGCTGGTCATAACCGGCGTGGAGCGCGGCGTTCAGCTCGCCTACCAGGCAAAACTTCTCGGCGCTGCAGCCGTAGTCGCAGGTAATGATTCAGCGATTTTCCGCTGCAATCAACTGCTGGCACTGCCAGGCAAACCGCTGGACGGAATTTTCACGTCCAACTCACTCAATAGTTGGAGACAATTTTTGGCTGAGTTTAATGGCCGCAACATTCACACATTAGACATCCCTGAATTCAAGACTCGTTCGGGGGGTGTTCAACATTCAAACCAAAACAAGCAACTCACCGTGGAGCTAAAGGTTCGCAAAGCCCAAAAAGCAACCGGCGAGTTCGACGCGATGGATGGGTTCGTTATACCAGACTTCTCGCTGTTCCCAGCAGAGTATTGGGAAACCTGTTGGGCGCGTGCCCAACAAGTGTACGGACATAAACATCCGTTTAACATTCGCAATTCCACAATCTTGCTTGCACAAGGTTGCACGCGGACACAAGGAGTGGACGCGTGCAGTTACTGTAGTATTTACGGAGTTGGAGATGTCAGAGTGCCTTCGAAAGAACACCTAACTCGCCTACTCCAAAGCTACAACGGCTTTGGAATTAATAAATTTTACAACACCACCGATTCTGCTTTCGAGATGGGTGGACTGGCAACCTCTCTCGAAAGCATTGATGCCTCGTTCCCCGCTTTAACCATCTATGCCCGCGCTCAGGGCATAGCCACCAACCCTAAGCTCCTTGAACGCTGGCTGCGACTCGCAGGCCAAGTTGAATTAAACGTCGGGATGGACTCCGGTGATGACCGTATGCTACTCAGCGGCATTGGTAAGTCATCGGTAACGGCTGGGGGGTCGCGGCTGGCAGAAAATCAGCAAGCGGTTCGTAACATTCTTACCGCAGGGGCAAATTTACACTTCTCGGTCATCTTCGGCAGCCCCGGAGAGACGCGTGAGTCATGCGAACGCACCCTCGACTTTATTTGCTGGGCCTTAGCTGTTCTTGGTCCACAAATAAACATGGTCGAGTCAGACTTGTTCTGGCTAAACCATGGCTCATCCATCGCCCAAGTTTTCACCAGCTACGAATTCGCTTGCGAGCTCGCAGCCAAAGCCAGCAGAATCATCACCCGGGAACAGTGGTGGAAATACTTTGGCAGCCAACGAGACACGCTCGTTGTACCCTGGGCAACTGAGAGAGCTTGGTACGAATTCTTTACCAACATTTCTCTTGAGGAAGCTCAAGAGTACAATGCGCAAGTGTTAAAGATTATGGAGAACCATGAAGGCGCGATTGGCGGGCGTGCCTTTAACCCAATAAAGGAGGTCTAAACCGTAGCACTGGAGACGCTACGGAAGACACAACAAAAGGGCATTGCAATTTGAATACTGCGATGCCCTTTGTTCGTTTTTAATACTTCAAAAAAATAAAAACGCTTTTATTATCAAGATAACACAGAACTAGATTGGGACGGCCGTCCCAATCTAGTTCTGTATTTAAAGTTACCCAAGGGAAGTCCTTGGATTGCACCCTACAAGTCACTACATGCGCCCTAGTAAAATATGCTCGAGCGTAGTTCCTTTTTTCAAATTTTCTGCTGTTTCTTCCAATACAAGCATACCCTTGTCTAAAACGTATGCACGGTCCACTACTTCCAGTAAAGACTTCAAGTTATGCTCTACTATCATTATAGCCATGCCTTTCTGCTGGTTTATTTCTTTTATTTTTGCAAACACTTCCGTAACTATTTTTGGAGCCAACCCAAGCGAAGGTTCGTCCAGCAACAGCACACCTGGTTCGCACATAAGTCCCCTGCCCAAAGCCAACATTTGCTGCTGCCCACCGGACAGTGTGCCGGATTTAGCTTTACGCTTTTTACGAAGTTCGGGAAAAAACTGCATAACTTCTTCTATGCGTTCTTGTACGGAACGGTCTTTTGGCACCACTTCGCCGGCCACTTCCAAGTTCTGCTCTACGGTTAAATGTGTAAACACTCTCCGACCTTGTGGCACAAAGGCCACGCCACGGGCTACCATATGGTGGGTTACCGGCACTATATGCGCACCATGCCATAGTACCTGCCCCGAGTGCAGCGGCGTTAAACCAAATATAGCTTTGAGTACGGTAGACTTCCCTGCTCCGTTCGGCCCCATGAGCGCCACCATTTCTCCCGGGCGTAATTCCACGCTTACACTATCCAGAGCTTTGAGCCCACCATAGTAGGTAGTTACGTTTTTTAATTGTAGAATTGGTTCGGACATTTGAAATTAGATATTAGAAATTGGAAATTCTTTGCCTACTCTCCCAAATACGCGTCCCGCACAGAGCGCATGCGTAACACTTCCTCAGGTTTGCCACCGGCTAGGTACGTACCACTATCCAGCACAATTAACACATCGCACAGTTCTTTTATAAGCGGCATGTTGTGCTCTATGAGTACCACCGTTTTACCTTCAGCTCGCAGCTCTTTCAGTAACCCGACTACTATTTTAATTATTTCCGGAAACAACCCGGCAAACGGCTCGTCGAACAGCACCGCTTCTGTGTTCATGGCTAACGCGCGGGCAACTTCGAGCAGCTTCCGCTGACCGTAGGATAAGTTCCCGGCTAGGTCGTGCCGCTTCTGCCACAAGTTTACTTTTTCAAGCAAACTCCGTGCGCGCTCCTCGTGTAAGGCAGTATGCTTTTCAAACAACGCAGCAAACACTCCCCGTTCGGTGAGCGTAAGGAGTACATTATCCAACACGGTCATCTGGTTAAACAACCGCACGTCTTGGAACGTACGAGTTACACCGTATACTGGCACGTCGTATGGTTTTATTTCGCTCAGGTGCAATTTTTCATCTATAACAACTGCCCCGCTGTTGAACTGAATCATTCCTGTGAGTACATTTACCAAAGTTGATTTACCCGAACCATTGGGTCCCACAATGCCGGTAATAAACCCTTCCTGAATAGACAATGACAAGTCACTCAGCGCTTTCACGCCGTCGTAGCTTTTAGTAAGATTTTTTACCTGTAGAATGTTCATACTAAAATTTATACTTACCCATTAAACCTTCAGGCTTATATAACATCAATAAAATAAGCAACAAGCCATATAAAAGATTGCGCATTTGCCCGGCAATCTCTGGAGGCAAACCTATAAACCGTAATGCTTCCGGCAAAACCACCAACAACACGCTTCCTAAAATTGAAGCCCGGAAATTGGCCAACCCTCCTAATATAACTGCAGAAAGCGTGGTAATTGATTCTAGCACCGTAAAAGTAGCGGGGTCTATATATGTTAAGTACGCTGCTACTAATGTGCCCGATATAGCAGCAAGAGCAGCACTTACTATATATATGGCTAATTTATAAGAAAAAACTTTATAACCAAAAACTTGAATCACTTTTTGGTCCTCTCGAACAGCGGCGAGCACGCGCCCAAAAGATGATGTAGTGAGAAAATGAGCAACAACACATGCGAACCCAAGTATGAGCAAGGAAAAAATTAAGAAATTAAAGTTGATTGTAAAATCTATAAATGGAATGTGTGGACGGTGAATCCCCGGCACGCCAAGCGATCCCCTGGTAAGGGAGGACCAGCTCATAAGTACACTAAAAAAGATAATATTAAAACCCACAGTAACTAGAGTGTAATAGTCTTCCGCAAACTTACTTAAAACTAATCCTACAACACAGGCAATACCCATAGCGACAGCAACACCACAAAGCGCCGCGGCGAAAAAATTCCAACCCCGATACAATTGCAACATGGCAACCGTGTAAGCGCCCACACCTGAGTAGAGTGCCTGCCCGACGGACAAAAGACCGGTATACCCCACCAGCAGGTTTACCCCGATAGCGGCAATGGAAACAATTGCCGCCAAAATGCATATGTGGATTATATATTCCATACTACCGAGCAATAAGACCCTTTGGCCTAAATATGAGAAATACAATTAATAAACCAAACGCTATGGCATCCTTCCACTCCCCAGAAATTTTCCAAATACCAAAATTTTCAACAAGCCCCAGAAGTAACGCGCCCAGAATCGCACCTCCTACATTGCCAATACCACCAATAACCGCAGCTATAATTCCTTTTAAAAGTAAGGCAAGGCCCATGTTCGGCTCCACACCTGTATCCAATCCAATTAACACACCTGCAAATCCTGCAATGCTGGAACACAATACAAATGTTTGCATGATTACTTTTCGAGTGTTGATACCAATGACTTGAGCGACCTCAATGTCGTCACTTATGGCAACAACCGATTTACCATAATGTGTTTTTTTCAGTACAACTAACAAAAGACTCGTAATAAGCAAGCCTGCTAGCAGCATGCCAACCTGCACTTCTGTAATCGAACCCCCAAATACTCTGTACACGTTTTGATGTGCAATACTTCGGGATAAACTCTGAAACTGTGACGAAAACGCCATAGCAACTACTGCCTGGAGTACCGTCATAAGACCTAACGAGGCAACCAACAAAACAAGACTTGATGCCTTTCGGTTAAGTAGCGACCTAAACACGCATAAGTCTGCAATATATCCGACCAGCGCTGCACACAGAACACCAGCTACAATACCAAACCCGAGTCCCCAACCTAGCGTTTGAGTTATATAGAATGCCCCATACGCTCCTATAACGGCAACCGTACCGTGGGCTAAATTAAAAAACTTAGTCACGCTAAAAGCCAAAGTAAAGCTCACAGCAATGAGCGTGTATATCGCAGCAGCGATAATGCTATTTAAAAATAGTTGAGCAAATAACGACATACGGCAAAACTAAAAATCAATAAGAAGCAGGGGCCCACCCCATTACGAGCAGGCCCTGTTCCGTTTATGTAATTATTCAGTCACTGGCTCGGTTTTGCCATTTCGCACGACTTTTGGAATATGGCCACCCGCGCGATCTCCATCGGCTCCTATAGTAACTTTACCCGAAGCACCAGGCCAATCTTTAAGGGTTCTTGCCCACTCTGCAATTTTTGTTCCATCATAGCCTACTGCTTTTATCGCGTCTCGAACTATAAGTACGGCGTCGTACTCCGTCTGTGTATAACTAGCGTAGGGCATCTCCGCACCATATTTGGCTTTATACGAATCGGCTAAATGCATAAATTGAGGGCTCGTGGGGTCCGTACCAAACTCTGCCGCAAACGCACCTTCAACCTGCACCTTGTTTGTCTCCATAGTTTTGGCGTCGGCAGCGGTTGCGTCAGTCAAAAATAACTGGGGCTTCCACTGCAGGTCGGCCAATTGTTTTAAAATCCGTTCTGCACCTGCGCCGGTTTGAGTGTCTATAAATAACGCATCTGGATTCTGGCTCCTAAGCTTTGTGAGCGAAGAACGAAAATCTGTAGCGTTACTCGGGAACTCCTCCTTTACTAGCGCACCGCCTAATTCTTGAAACCTAACGCTAAAAGCTTTGTAGATTCCCAACGGATAATCAAGCTGTTCCTGGATGAAAGCCACTTTTTTTATACCCCGCTTCCATGTCAACTCGGCCAATACTTTGCCTTGGGAAGCGTCGCTGGGGTAGTCACGAAAGAAGAAGCGGCTCTTACCAGTTAAGTCCGGACTGCTAGAACCTCCGGAGAATAGAGCAACTTTTGCCGTCTCCACCACCGGCAACGCGGCTAATGACTCACTACTGCAAAATCCGCCAATAATAACCTGCACCTTGTCTACATTTACAAGTTTGGATGCAGCGCTTGCGGCATCTTTGCCACTACATTTACCATCTTCGTATATCAAAGTGATATCCTTGCCATCTACACCTCCACCCTTGTTTACATCTTCAACAGCCAAGGTCAGGGCGTTACGCATAGGCTCACCATATGCTGCGGCATCACCTGTTAGTGGCAAAATAACCCCAACTTTAACCGGACCGCTCAATTCGACTTTCGATTTTGCACCATCGGAGTTTGATGGTTGATTGGAGTCTTTTTTATTGGCCTGCACAAGACCAATAACAACCACCAGTACAATTACAACTCCTATAACCCACTTGGTTGTGTTCGTCATAGTATTTACTCAACAATTAATTGTTTAGATATGGATAACATACCCCATGAGCTTTTAAATATGAATAGAGTTATTGACAAACATGTTAATTTAGGCTTAAATATAAGCTATATAGTGTATAAAGTTTTATATAACAGCCATGAAGAAACCAACCAGCCAACAAATACCCACAGAAAATGAGCAAGTGTTTAACTTGCTGGCCGAGTTTGGTTTGTCCGAAAAGGAATCGTTGGTCTACTACAGCGCCCTTAAGCTTGGTAACTCACTAGTAAAAGACATAGCCAAAGAAGCCCGGCTAAACCGCACTACCACCTACAACCTGCTGCTTGGTTTGCGTAAACTTGGTTTAGTTTCTAGCTACCAAAAAAACAAGCTCACCTACTTTAGTGTGTCTGCGCCATCCAGCCTCCGGACCATAGCCGATGAGCGCATAGCCTCGCAAGAAAAAGTAAAGGCCCAACTCAACGACTTACTCCCCGTACTCAACGGCCTGTTTCAGTCCCACAGTCGGAGCTCTGCCGTAAAAATATATGAGGGCATGGATAGCATTCTAGAAATTTACCACAGCGTATACCGTGGCGCGCATTACCCCACCGACTCTATTGAGTTTACCAACTGGGGTGGCAAATATAACTTGTTTCCACAGTCCGCCCGTAATGAAATGCTAAAATTTTTAAAAGACAAAGACATTTTTGCTCGTTCGTTACTTATAGAGGATGAACTTACCAAAAGCTGGTACGAGCGTGACAGTGGCAAGTCCCAAAACAAAGAAATACGCCTACTCCCCAACCCTGGCTGGGATTTCTTTTGTAACCTAGAACTGTGTGAGAACCGTTTTGCAATAGTACTCTACAAAAACAATGCCGATGTGCAAGGCATTGTAGTAGAAAGTACTGAACTTGCTTCCATGTTCCGGTTCATGTTTGACTCTCTGTGGAATAGTCTCAATACTAAAAAACGATAAGCAAAAAACCGCCCTCACGGCGGTTTTTTTACACATCATTATAAATTCTTTTTAAAAAAATCTATAGTTCTTTGCCAGGCGGGACTAAAATTTTTAGAAATATTATGGTTATCACCCGCGTATTCGTAATACTCCACGGGTTTACCCGCTTTTTCCAGCTCTTCTTTCAGCCTGGCCGACAACTCCACGGGCACGCTCGCGTCCGCAGTCCCATGCTGTAGCTGAACAGCGCTTGCAATATCTTTCAAGTGCACATAGGGTTCCAAGGTATTCCAAAACTCGGGGTTAGCGCTGGGCAAACCGTACTGTTCAACCAAGGGATTTTCCCTATTTTTGAGAAAAGGTATTTTTGCATTATAAGTCTCCAACATGTCTACATAACTGCCTACCACCCCGGCCCAGAGTGAGGCGGCCTTAACATCTTGCGAGGCCACCAGCACCCGGAGTCCAATTTCACCGCCATTGGAATGACCCCAGTAGCCAATGCGCGCCGGGTCCACTGACTCGTACGCTTTTAGGTAGGCTATGGCATGCAAAGTATCTACCACATACTTTTCGGAAAAATGCGCGCTCACAGCCTCTCCTTCTGACTGGCCGTGACCACGGAGATCTGGTTTAAAAGTTACAAACCCACTCTTTGCCAACATGGGTTGGTACGTGGCGTAGTTTTTAATAGTAGAATATTCCTTCGGCGGAACATGGCCATGCACAAAGACAATGGCAGGAAAACCCCCTTCCGGCTTCGGTGCGGTGGGAACAGTTAATAACCCGTAAATTTTTAACCCTTCCGACTTATAAGATACAACCGACTGACGGTAGTTAGTGCCGTTTGGCAACTCTTGCTCAACCGTAAACTGTCCGCCTGCGTAGGTGCCGCTGCGCAAAGCTTCAATGGACATGGGGTGCAAGGGTGCAACCGCGGCCACCGGCTCTGGAGGCAATGTGTTTTGTGGCGATACATTAGGACTCACAACCTGCTTGGGTGTTGTATACAACGCAAAAGCCACAACCGCTACCACCAACACGCAAAGAGGAATTACATATTTAATATGTTTCATACATCATTTATTCCAAAATAATTACGCACATTGAAAACTTAGGTATGTGCGAGCAAAAGGTCACTATACGATTCGGTGATTTCCAAACAGTCAGCCAGGGTCACCCTTGTATGGTAGCATTACTAGAATAATATTCTATTTACGAGTATTTTGTTCAATCTTTTCTAGCAGACCGACAATTTTATTTACCTTCCAATACCAAAGCCAAAAAAGCCGCATGAGGAGAATAAATAGAATAACTGCAATAATCACTAAGGCAATTCTGGAGTAAAACTGAACCTGATCTGTGGGTTGCATTGGCACCTTAGGAGCCACTAAAGTAGCAGACGAGATATTACTCATGTTGTTAATCATTGAGCCCCTTTGGCGGGGCTCGCTTTTTCAAATAGTATAATTACACCCGTATTATACACCATCAAAAAATCGCCTTATCGGCGATTTTTATACTGGCAGGGGCTGTAGGAATCGAACCCACGTCGTTCCTTTTGGAGAGGAAAATGTTACCACTACACCAAGCCCCCGAGTTGTTTGGCAAATTCCATATACAGAGCTTCTAGCTCGTAAAATATAGACCTATCATGGTACCGGACGGTTATGCAACCGGGGTAATTTGCTCTAATATTGTGCCCAGAATTTGCCTTTTTGTAAATACCTAACTTTTTTATAGGTATTCCTGTTACTTTGTGCCAAAACAGCTTTTGCTTTTCAACATTGTGATATTCATGCAAGTGTATGGTCGCTTGAAACTTCTCTTCTCGAGGAGCAAAAGAATACCTAAACAGAGCTAAAAAAGCCTTAATCATTATTGGATCAGAGTTGGTAAAAGCAACTGTTTTATCTGCTTTATTTCCCTCACCCCAATATAACAAAGCACAAGAAAGTTTGTATAACAAATTAGTATGTTGTAGTTCAGCCACTTCTTGCCCAACCCTAATCTGGATGCCCAACTTCTTTTGCAAAGCTGCATCTGCACGGATCATGTTTCCTTTCAGTCGACCCTGAACTGCTACGTTATCCAATCTAAGCACAGCCTTGCCATCTAAATGGACATCTTTGAGCCATAGACTACAAGTACTTTTTGTAATTCCAAGCTTTTCGTGAATTTCGCGTAACGAATACCCCCTCTTGCGGAGCAGTACGGCTTTATGTTTTATTTCAGAAGTATACATACTAGACCAAGTCTAATAGTTATATAACTATATTATAGTATACAACATTCATGCATTTAAAAACCGCCTTTCGGCGGTTTTAAAAACTACTTTGTTTCGCGGTGTAGAGTCTTTGCTTTGCAGTGTTTGCAAAACTTTTGGAACTCTAAGCGCTTGCGGTTGTTGGCGGTGGCGCTTTTCTTGTTGC
>CAZKVS010000008.1:0-50640 GCA_964556325.1 uncultured Candidatus Saccharibacteria bacterium | reverse complement strand
AAATAGGTTACAATACTAGTAGTATGCCGCACGTTGTTACGCATGTAGGAAAGCCACAGCACACCCAGAAACCTACCAAGAAAAAACAACCGCACAAAAAACCAACAAGACGCAAACCGCTCAAAGGTATTGTGCCAGCTTTTTTGCGTGGAGTTATAGTTGGCGCGCTGGTAATCTTTTTACTCGTCAGTAGCATATACGCGGGCTACAGCATTATTTACCATTTAGTCGCACCCGACATACAAAGTTTTCTCGAGCACAAAGCCCCTGAATCAACCAAACTATACGCTAAGGACGGGACACTCATGTATGAAGTCTATAAGGACGTAAAACGAACCAACGTACACTTGAACGATGTCTCCCCGCATTTCATACACGCCATCCTGAGCGCAGAAGACCGAGACTTTTACACACATCCCGGTGTATCTTTTTCAGCTATTATTCGTGCGTACATCCAAAACACACTGTTCCCCGACCAGCTTTCGGGAGGAAGCACCATAACCCAACAGTTAGTAAAAAATGTCATCTTAACACCTGAGAAATCCATCTACCGAAAAATTGCTGAAGCAATATGGTCAATGGAATTGGAAAGCAAACTCAGCAAAGACAAAATCCTTGAAAGCTATATCAATCAAATTGACTTTGGGCGCAACAGCGCTGGTATTGAAGCGGCATCATTGAGTTACTTTGGTAAATCTGCCCACGATTTAACTGCAGCGGAGAGCGCATATTTGGCTGCTATTCCGAAAGCCCCTTCGCTCCTTCGCCCGGGCGGCAGCAATGAAACTACACTGGAAGAACGCCAACAGTTTATTATCCAAACCATGCATGACATAGGACATTTAAACGACACAGAGTACACCCAAGCCGTACGAGAAAAAGTATCTTTTATTAATCAAAAAGACACCATTGTCGCACCCTACTTCTCACTCTGGATAAAGCAGCAACTCATACAACAATACGGAGCGGATGCGGTTTATAGCCAAGGACTCAGAGTACAAACCACCCTAGACCTCAATTTACAACAGCTCGCAGAAAACACCGTTAAAGAGTTCGCAGCAAAAAATAAAAAAAGCTATCGAGCTTATAATGCAAGCCTCGTAGCTATAGACCCGCGAACGGGCGGCGTGTTGGCATTTGTGGGAGGAAAAGACTACTACGGCACCCCCGAGCCAACCGGCTGCATACCAGGGAAAAACTGCTTGTTCGACCCCAACACCAACGTGGCAACTAGTTTACGACAAGTAGGTAGCAGCTTTAAACCCTACGTGTATGTAACCGCTTTCGGCCCCGACTTTCGATACAGCCCTTCTACCATTGTATCGGATGTATCCAAAAACTTTAGCGCTCCTGGCAGCCCCGCGTACATTCCTCGCAACTACACCGGCCAACAATTTGGCCGCGTACCCATTCGGAAAGCTCTCGCCGGTAGTTTAAATATTGCTGCGGTAAATACACTTTCTCAAATTGGCATCGACCCGGTAGTGCAGACGCTTCGAGACCTCGGCATAACTGCTCCGCTTAAAAACTGCGGCTTGGCTTTAGCTCTGGGTGGCTGCGAAATAACTCTACTTGAACATACCAACGGATTTGCAACTTTCGCCAATTTAGGCAAACACAATAACGCAAACGGTATTGCGGAAATCATTGATGGTACCGGCAAACTCGTGCTACAAAACAGTCCGACACAACAGCAGGTTATCAATCCTCAAGCAGCATACGAACTCATAGACATCATGACCGACAACGACGCTCGGAGTTATATTTTTGGCAAAAATAGTCCCCTTACCTTACCGGACAGAAAGGTTGCTGCAAAAACAGGTACGACGCAAAACTGGCGCGATGGGTTTACTGTTGGCTACACCCCTTCCCTGGCGGTAGGCGTGTGGACAGGCAACAACGACGGCACACTTATGCACGCAGGCGCAGATGGCGTTATTACGGCAGCACCCCTCTGGCACGCCTTTATGGAAGCCGCATTGAAAGGAACGCCAGCGGAAGAGTTCACGGAACCGGAAGGCATTACTCGACTCGCCATTAACCCCAGCACCGGCAAAGTGGTGAAAGGAAAAGCTAAGTCAGGCAAGCTGGAAGTATTTGCGAGTTACGCCATCCCCTATGAGGACTTTCAACTTCCGGTAGTTAAACCCAAAAAGCCAGCCACTGGGGCCATCAAGCCTAACTTTGGGGCGGTTATAAACGGTGATGAAGAAGCGACTGCTATACTCGAACCATGGGCTGGAGAAACTGTATTTAAAACACCTTTCGACATAAAAGTATATACAGGTACGAGTACGGACGATACAACTGTTGAGCTAAAACTGGACGGTAAACCCCTAGCCACTCTACAAGAAGCTCCGTTCCTCTACACGGTCAAGGATATGCTCAGTAACGGCACACACACACTCACCGCGACGGCCACACACTTTGGTATCCTTGAAAGTACCAGTACGGTAAAGTTCAAAACCTTTTTCAATCCCCCGCCCATCTCTCCTCGAGGTAATACAACCACGCCAGAACCCCCCAAGAAGTAGAGAAAAGGCCACTTGACATAAGTAGTTTTATATTCCATAATATACAAAAGGCCGTATGGATGTTTTGTGTTATTGAGACCTGCAACCAAACTATGTAAATGTCTACATTACAATCAAGCCAACTTCAGCCGCTCAAACTAAACGCGGCACTTGCTAATGCGTTGGATGCTTTGAAATCGGCCAAAGCCAAGAACATCCCTACTGCGTACGACGTACTGTTGGGCCCAACCTATTGCGTATGGGATGGCATCAAACAAGACGGCTCTCACTGGAAACTCATCAAACACAAAGCGGACAGCTATAACGTGGAGTGCTAAAAGAGTAATGAGTAAGTAGTAATAAGTAAACAGAAAAAGTAAACCTCCTGTTCATATTTGAACAGGAGGTTTTAATTTACTAACTACTAATTACTTTTTACTCATTACTACGGCTATCTAAGCACTCCACCCCACTCCACGACTGTAAAGCCCTTGCGGACTGGAGTGCGAATAGCGTAACCCATAACCTGAGCTGGTTGCTGCAAAGGAGTAAAGTCCATAAGCACGCGGATGACAGTGTCAGGCTTGGGGCTAATTGCCAGAGGTGCCAAGGCATTCATAATATCGTTACCCATGAAAGTTACAAAGTAATACGGTGCAGCCTGCATCTTTGGCTCCCAAAATTCTATAAAGTCAGCAGACTCCTGCGCATTCAAGCCAAGCTCGTATAACTTGCCGGTTAAGAAGGAATGCACGTCTTCTCGCTTAACTGAAAATCCTTGGGGTGGGGTTGCATACATACCACCTCTCCCCTCCCAAAACAGGTACGGATAGGTTTTACCGTCGGCTAAGTTGGTTAGCTTGCTTTCTGGGGTAGCCAATACATTCCACCCTGTGCCATAGGCAGGATCAGACACACTCATACCACCTTGTGGTGCAACTTCTACATGCACGCGCTGAGTCTTAGTTGGGTACAAGTATATAACCGGTTTACCACACTCCGCTAATGGTTGGTATTTTTTGTCGCTAAAGCGGATAAATCGACCGAATGGATCTTTCCAGAAAAAGAGCGGGTGACCGGCTATAAAGTTCGCGTAACTAATTTTAGCTTGGCCCTCGGCTATATACAGACTGTCGTATTTAAACTGCAAGTCATCAGCCTTGGAGTTTTTGTACTCGTAAATCGGCTGCCCGGTAAATGTAGATCCGGTTTGAATTAAATCTGCAGCCGCCACATCGGCATTATCCACAAAATTATTCACACCGCACCCCCCGACACTCTGATAACCGTACTCATGAGTATTAGCTTTGCCGTTAGTCCAAGTAACTACGGGAACGTTGTCCTTGCCTACAAAAGGAATGGGGAACGTGTAGGTATGAGACAAACCATCGGGCGACTGGATGTAGAATCCGTACTGGGGCCGGTAGGTGGCGTTCTGCTGTTCAGCGGCGGTCAGAAAACGGTCAGTATACACATCACCAACTTTGGGATCGGAAAACACCTTAACTCGATAATCTAAACAGAAGAAGTCTGAACCGTTCTTAAAGAAACCATAATTGGCCGCATAGGTCATGCTTACACTGGGCTCGGCGGACTGGATGGTTTTAGGTAAGCTTAAATCTGCCAACTCAAAAGTCTTGTCTGAGATTAACTTAATTGCAAACTGAGCATTATCATCTTTTCCGGGTAATGGGTCAGAGTACTTGGCCAAGTAATAATAGCTACCTTGAAAACGAACTATGTGATATTGAGAAGACACGCTCGGTCCATCCGGTTGAGCAAATACGAGCATAATATCGCCGCCAGCATACTTACCACTAGTAATAGTTCCTACCTTATAGTTTATGTCCGTATAGTAGTTTATAAACTCGCTTGGCACTTCCTGCGGTCGGTCGGCAAAAATGTGTAGGCCCTTTAGTCGTTCCGGAATCTGCCACGTAACCAGACCCGACTTGCTCGCCAACACTGGCAGGCGCTGTTTACATTGTTGATCTCTGTATCGGTCATACTCGCCGGGCTCGAGGGGCGGTTGATCTACCGGCGGGGTCGCGTCTGACACCGGAGGAGGCGTCCCGTCGCCAACCTGCTCGGCGGGCGGTTGATTTGTGGACAAACCCAAATCTGCTCGTTGTTTTTTATATTGTTGTGAAGCAAACGCGCCAATAATCACCACCAGTACCATGACGGCAAAGCCTCTCGATAAAAGCTTGTAGGTTATTTTGTTGGTGAGTAAATTGTCCAAAGCCTCGCCTTCTTTTTTGCTGTCCATAAAATTACTTAATGCTAATGGTTAGTACGCCTTTTTTAATTTGTTCTTTCAAAACTCCGGAGACTGCGGACTGCGCCGCAAGCGTTGTTAGCAGTGTATCATCTGCGGACCCGACAAGCAATTTTCCTTTGCCTTGTTGGTACTGTATAGGAAAAATATATACTCTTAATTTGTTTACCTCTACTACCACTCCTATAGCCAGAGTGGTATGCTTAGTTTTTTCCAGCACCTCGCGGGTAAGAAAATCTCCCAAACCTTGAATAATGAGCCCTCCCCGGTATTCTTCAATTTTCGGTTCACCGGACGTCATGCATACTATGCGGGAGCCAAGATTTATTAACTCACGCGCTCGAACAAGAGAGTCTCCGGCTACATACGAAACCTTTGCCCCACCTACATCGTACGTACTTTCCTCCCCCGCAAAGTGAGTAAAACCAACTCGGGAAAAAATACCACTTGGATTAGATTCAGACGCACCGGTTATGGTCAGTTGTTGACCGGTTAAAAAACGCTGCAAGTATTCAATCGCATATTTTTTGCTACGAGGCTCAAGACCAGATTGCACCTCCGGCGATGTTTCTAACCGACCCAAAAACAGTGCCGTATTCACTCCATCACCCGGCGCAAGACCTCCATCATGTTCAGCGGAAGTAAAGTAGCCTGTAATATAACTTGTTGTTTCTAAAGTGTCAGGCGTGCGAGTTAGTTCGGCGCTATTTGCATGCTCGAGCAACGTAAACCGGGCAGATTTTTTTTCGGCTAAAAGTTGCAAAAACAGAGCTAGTCCTGGCCTGGAGTCAATATCCAACCGAGGAATGTCGGCATAATCAGACCGCTGCACCACCGACAAACTTAATTCGTCATGAAATTGGGCAGCCCTAGACGGTACGTAATGAGAGAAATCAAACGAACCAACTATAAGCGCATCATTAGGTAGTAGGGATGCCATGCGCTTCGCCGCTTCCTGGGCCTGAGTCACCGGTAGCCTGTCATTCAAAATGAGCGGGACTATTCGCGCATTCGGCAAAGACTTCTTTATAAACGCCACCACGCCGGCAATCCCATGTTCATGGTCAAAGGGAGCTTCTTCCACCTGCGCGAGGTTATGGTCGGTAAGTGCGCGAATACTTGCAAGGTCAGGCTGAACTGCACCATAAGGAGTTTCCCATGTCGCCCCTGATGCAATAACGCGTGCTTGACCTACTGAAAAGTGGTTAGGGCTAATAAGCACTACGGTAACAGGCTTAGTTGTGGCTACAGCACTCAAGGCTTCGGCTATAAGCGGAGCCGCAAGCAAATGATGATTTACTAACACACCGTACGTACCTGACACTGGCTGAACGGGTCGTGCCGCTGCGTATGCATCATCATAAAACTCGGACTGACTGTATGTGGACGTATGCGTTAATATAGTCTGTTGCGGACGAGATATCCTCAACCAAAACACACCTCCTACTACGAAGAGACCAATTAAACTAACTATCAATAATTTATTTCGCATAATCCGCTACTCCGCTTTAGGTTTCCACAGAGGACAAAAAGCTGTGTAGGCAGTTCCGTCACTTCCCACGCGCTCCTCTACTCCCCAGCCAGCTTGCTGTGCCCACTCGCGCACCCGAGTATTCCGATCGGCCTGACTGAGTGCATAAAGCATATCCAACTCCGTCCGCTCTGGTGGCTTACCGTGGGCAGCTATATACAAATCTGCGAAGCTATATGCACATTCAAGTTTCATATGAGAAGTGTACAGTGACTAGTGAACTGTGGATAGAACAGCTTTTTCTGTTTACTATTTACTGTTCACTGTGCACTATTTTATTAACATGCCATCCCCAAAAGAAAACAGCCGAAACTTCTTCTTAATAGCCAGCGCGTACAACTCGAGCAATTTTTCTCGACCAACCAACGCGGCCACTAACATCATTAAACTTGACTTGGGTACATGGAAGTTAGTAATTAACGCGTCCACAAATCGAAACTTATATGGTGGCCGGATAAATAGATCAGCGGAGCCAGATAATCGAACCAGCACCCCCTTCGCATCAGCGGCTGACTCTAACGTACGCACCACAGTTGTGCCCACGGCAACAATTGGCCGCCCCAACTTCCGATATTCCTCCAAACGTTTCGCGGTCACAGGGTTAATTTCGTAGACCTCTTCGTGTAACCGACCACTTTGTAGTTGCTCCGAAGTCAGCGGAGCAAACGTACCCAACCCTACATGTAAAGTAATATATTCTAGCGCAAAGCCTTGACGAACTAAAGAGTTCAATAGGTGTTTAGTAAAATGTAAGCTGGCTGTGGGGGCTGCCACGGAACCTAACTGCTGAGCAAATATGGTCTGATACTCCTTACGAAGCGCTGTCTCAGATAAACTCGAGTGCTTGATATAAGGCGGTATAGGAGTTTGTCCATACACACGCAAACAACCGTACAATTCAGACAACTTAAAGTGGGATTTAACTCTATAACCCTTAGACAACTTTTCCACTACAGTGATTCGTCTATTCTTAAACACAACAAGGGAATCGCCCACACGAAGACTTTTATTTGACAATACATCAAAAGAGTCTTCATGCCTCAACAAGAAAAGTAACTCAACTTTGCCCCCAGTTGACTTCTCTCCAAAAAATCGAGCAGGTAACACTTTTGTCTGATTACATACCAATACCGCGCCTGCAGGTAAATACTGAGCCAAGTTCTGAAAAGAATCATACACCACACGCGCCAGACTTCTATCGTATACCAACAAACTCGCCGCATCTCTCGGTTGCGTAGGCACTTGAGCAATTGCGGATGCGGGATATATATAGTTGTAGGCTAAAGGATTTAAGTCCTCAATATGCTCCATAGCTCATTATTTGTTATAATTGCTTTGATTATTTAGCCTCCCTACACGCACAACAATCAACTCTAGTCCTCCTATTATACAATAACTCCCGCTTATCGTGGAACAACACGCATACTCACGACCACTCCTATTTGGCCTACCTATTGTTTTAGGGTCTTTCCTGTTATTCCAGGTTCAGCCCATTATCATTAAAACTCTATTGCCACAATTCGGAGGCTCAGCGGCCACGTGGACCGTTGCGTTACTATTTTTCCAAGCGGCCCTGGTGCTTGGATATATATACGCCCATAACGTGGAAAAATTGGGGCACGGGAAAATATATTTTCACGGCTCAATAACTGCCGGCATTTTTTTGTTCAGTCTACTTTTGAAACCTTGGGTTGGTGGCACTGCGCACACAAGTTCTCCCACTCTGAACGTGTTGCTTGTCCTCACTACAACAATTGGGCTACCCTACATACTCCTCGCCAGTACGAGCCCATTATTCCAAAAACTCGCCAGTTTTTCCAATGCCATACCATACCGATACTACGCGCTCTCCAATGCAGCGTCTTTAACGGCGCTAGTCAGCTTTCCAGTCTTAGAACTATTCTTGCCCTTGCGCGCTCTATGGGGCGCATGGTTCGGAATATTTGGCCTCTACACGACCCTTGTCGTATATGCGCACATCTGGATACATAGACACCCGGCGCAAAGTTTTCTTACCGTAAACCCGCAGACAAATAATGTGCGCCCAAGAAAAGCTGCTCAATGGGTACTCCTAGCAGCACTAGGAACCTTACTTTTAACCAGTGTAACCACACTACTAAGCGAAGACATAACCGCGACACCGCTCATATGGATTGTTCCGCTCGCACTTTATTTATTGAGTTTCATTATTTGCTTTGAGCGCGCGCAATGGCAAGGACAAGGACGCTTTGCTATCTACACCATATTCAGCGCCCTCATTATGCTCATGGCTCTACAAGGAGGGCTATCCAATGTAATACAACAAGTGCTCGCGGCTGGGTTATTGGTTTTCTGTGGATGCACACTTGTCCACGGAGAGTTGGCCCGCAGTAAACCGAATGCGACCCAACTAACTTGGTTTTATGTTTATATAGCCATCGGCGGTGTTGTTGGGGGATTACTGAGCAATGTTATCGCCCCACTACTACTACCCGACTACTTAGAGCTTCATGTTGCTCTTGCAGCCAGCACATTACTTTCCGGATTAATACTATTCCAAACTGACAAAAAAATTGCAGTGCGTACACTACTTCTACACGGACGCTTTCTCCCGTACGTGGCCATACTAATAATTATTCCCCTACTCATCGTAAATGCAGTGGTCAAGCTTACCGGGCTGGTATATATTGGCAGGAGTTTTTACGGCGTACTCAAAGTAACCGAAATCAAAATAGACGAACATAGTTCAATACGCATACTCATGCACGGAAGCACCAACCATGGCACACAATACGAAAATTCACCCATACGCAAACAGCCAACTGCATATTATGGACCCGGCAGTGGCATTGGCAGACTCTTGCAGACCTACGCAAAACAACCCAACACACACGTCGGCGTTATTGGCCTTGGCACCGGGACACTGGCGGCCTACGGAAAAACCGGAGACGTCTACGATTTTTACGAGATTAATCCGGCTGTATTGACTGTCGCAGAAACTAAATTTAGCTATCTTGCCGATAGCCTTGCCCGAGTTCACACGTACATAGGGGACGCTCGATTGGTACTAGCCCAACAACCCTCACAACAGTTTGATGTGCTTGTCATAGACGCCTTCTCGAGCGATGCAATTCCAATCCACCTACTCACAAACGAAGCTCTGGGTATATATCTCAGACAGCTCAAACCGGAGGGAGCGCTGGCAATACACATTTCAAACCGGCATGTTGATCTCAAACCAATAATTGGCGCGCTTGCGGAACGCAACTCCTTACACTTACTCAATATAGAATTTAATCCGGACAACAACTCGCTTGAAACCCCAAGCAATTGGATACTACTTTCCCGAACACAGGAACGGCAGGATAACATCTCCACCACAGGCGCCAATACCACTACCCGAATTCCGGCAGGACACATGTGGACCGATCAATACAGCAGTATTCTGCCACTCCTCAAATTACGCAAACCGAAGTAACAACCCTCCGGGCCCAAACTTACCTCGCTAAAATATCCTCAACTACGGGGATAACAGGCACACCAAATGCCTTAGTCGCACGGATGGCAATGCGCACTTCAGTAATCCTCGCTTGTACCGTGTTTGCCTGTATAAAACTCTCCATATATTGGTCAATTCCGAGTTTATTTTTTGCCTCCTCGTATCCAGCTCTGGTTTCAGCTAATACATCACTACATGCAGCCTTCTGCGCAACTTGCAATAAAGAGCTAGCGTCATCAAGCTCGCTCTGTGCCAAATCCTGTAAGTCGTGCGTCTTGTTTAAATGTGCATCAATACCTCGAACCAAATCTTCCTTTGAAGAAGTCACGGAAAACTTTTTAATCTCTTCAACCCGAACAGCCTGCATTGCGAGGGCAGCGTCTTTTGCAAACACAGCATCAGCCAAAGTTTGAGCCACCGCGCCGTGAGTCACCAACGTTTCCATGACTTGCCCATGTATGCGTGCCATGCCAACTGCATACGCTGCGAGCGAATCGGCCACTTTATAATCCCCCGATGTACTGTATCCTTGCACCGCCGACATCACGGTATCACTTGTTTCCAAGAGAGATTTTTTAGCAGCGGTAATCTGTTTTTCATCCCGAGCAAACCATGCGTGTTCAAGCTCCGTGTAGCGAGTATCGAGTACACCTTCCAAGGCGGCCGCCCTACCCGGTGCTGTAATATGCACCCAAACCCAAAGGGGCTCATTAATTGCGGTACGCACAGGATAGAACAAGCTACCCGGCTTCAGACGACTTCCCATAATCATAGTTGCAACCCATATGAGTACGAGAAGACCAATAATAATTTTAATATACTTCATTCTATGAATAATCCTTAATCTTTAATCCTTTATCCTTAACAGAAATCTAAACCCCCTGCCGCAGGGGTTACAGATTAATGATAAAAGATAAAGGATAGGTAGAGCTATGCTCTACTTATATCATACCCTACTTTTATTACCCCTTTTTCGTGCTTTATCTTTCTTATACTCTCATGCCCCACCTCTGCTAAATGGGCCACGTGGGTTCCCCCGCACGGCACACCAAAGTCTCCATACAAAACAACACGAGTTGGCTTACCCTCAGGTAAATGCTCCGGCACAAACCTACACAGACGGCCCATTTCTTCTCTATCGACAAACCGAGTGCTCGTAGGCAGGTCTGATGCAATAATCTCGTTACAACGTTGTTCTATTTTAGACTTTAATTCCTCTACATCAAAACCTTCCAACCCACCTGCGTATTCTACGTAGGGACCATCGGGAAAATGATACCCCTTGCCAGGCACCCAGGGTAAATTCATCTCTGCTACCACCATGTCCAAAACATGCGCTCCGGAATGAAGTCGTTTATTCAGCTGTCGCCGCTCACCATCTACCTGGATAGTAACTGCATCACCCACCGAAAATAGTAGAGGCCCTGTCATTCCGGCCCCAGAGCCGGAATCCAGGTTACGGTATTCTCCAAAATGATAAACCACTCCGTCCTTAAATCGTACATCTCCAACATCAAAAGTCACTGCGGCACTTTTTATGACTCCATGGTCTGCCGGCTGCCCGCCACCCTGTGCATATAAAATAGTTTGGTCGAGCACAACATATTTCCTCCCTTCAAGCTCGCCCACTTCCAATACTGTCGCATTGCTCGTAAGCACATGCATGTCTTCTAAATACGCTAATTTCGTTGGTTGCATATAATAATTATATAACTAATAAAAAAGACCCCCGCCGGGGTCCATTGTAATTTTTACAATCACAAAAGCCCCGGCTACATAAAGGGGTCAAAAAGAAAATTTAAAATCGAATTTGTATACATAACTTGCTATCGCTCACTTTGTGGTCGACCCGCTAAGCGGGTCATTGACCACGCTAAGCGTGGTCGGGCTGCCGGGAATTGAACCCGGTCTACATCCACCCCATGGACGCGTACTACCGGTATACTACAGCCCGATATGTTTAATCGACTATTTAATACTGCCTCGTTTTCTACCTAACAGAATATCATACCCCTCAAACACTTGATCTGCTTCAACAACACCGAGTGACTGTAGGAATGCAAACAATTCTGTTTGTACCCCCTCTCCCGCAGATTCATCTACGAGTTTTTCCACTTCTATAAAATCTCCCAAATCTGTAACGCTATCAACGCATACTTCTAAGTCGCCAACCTTTCCTTTACGCCTAAACTTCTCAGTAAATGAGGCTTTCTCAAAACCAAGTAATAGAATAATTGCCTCCATTTCCGAAGCGTCACTTATCTCCAGTTCTTTCTCGATGCAATCCAATTGATTCGTCTTTGGGATTTTTAAAGTAAGCAATACTTTATTTCCCTGCTCTCGCAACCGTAATACGTTTGTATTTTCAGGAACGGGAATGCCCATACCTTTTGGCACATAAACCGTGTCTTTCTGCTGAGTTGCCGAGCTTAAAACGCAACCAATACTTGCCAGACCTTCTAGCAAATGGTTTAGATTGCGTATTTGAGCTTTGACTTCTACTTCGCGCATATATATTTTCTTATTATAGCTAAAAGTGACGGCCGTCACTTTTAGCTATATATTTCTATACTGTAAAATAGGGAGTTGAATGAGAGGAATTAGTTATACTACTATCCGGGTGCTCGAGTTTACTTACTATATCCTGCAAGTCTTCGTCACTAAAGAAATCTATGGTTATTTTCCCGCCTCGGCCTTGGCGTTGCACTTTCACCTGCGTGCCAAGCCGACTACGAAGCTCGGTTTCAATGGCCATAAGTTTTGGGTCAGGCGCAGCAGAGTCTACCAACTTTTTAGCAGATAGCTCACGAGCCTTCGCTTCCACCTGTCGCACATTCCAACCCTGCTCAAGCATAGTGCGGAATAAGGCTAGTTGTCGCTCCGGTTCTACTACCGCCAACAAAGCTCGGGCATGCCCTTCCGAAACTTTTCCTTCTATAACTGCACGCTGTACTTCTACCGGTAAATTTAGCAAGCGGAGTGTGTTCGTAACCGAAGGACGGCTTTTTCCAACTTTCTGCGCAACTTGCTCTTGGGTTAAATTAAAAGTCTTAATGAGTCGATCATACGCGCGGGCTTCTTCTATAGCGTTTAGTTCTCGACGCTGAATGTTTTCTATTAACGCAACTTCCAGTTTTGTCTGGTCTTCCAAACTCTTCTTTACAATCGCAGGAACTTTCAGTAGGCCTGCTAAAATAGACGCACGGAAACGACGTTCCCCTACTACCAACTCGTAGCCGGCATCAGACTCGGTTACCACCAGAGGCTGGATAACCCCATGCTCGCGAATGGACTCAGCTAGCTCCTTGAGCCCCTCTGGATCAAATATTTTACGAGGCTGAAAAGGGTTCGGGACTATTCTGGTAACTTCAATTTCCTGAATTTGAGCATCTGCGTAAGATACTTTCTCAGGGACAGCTACAGAACGAGATAATTCTTCTGGAAGAATCGCATCCATTGTTGGGGGCCGCACTTCAACCTGTACCACTGGTTGAGGGGCGGGCACAGGGGCCATATAGCCAATGATTGAACCAAAAACATCGTCTTCGGTAGTGGTATTGGTATAACTTGGTCCAACAATGGAATCTAACATAAATAAAAAAGGCTCCGTCTTCTTATATACAACTGGTGCCGCGGGAGGGAATTGCACCCTCATGAGATTTCTCTCGCCCCGACTCTGAGTCGGGATGCATCCTGCACAAGTGGTGGCCGAGGAGGGAGTCGAACCCTCATGAATTTCTTCGCGCGATTTTGAGTCGCGTGCGTCTGCCATTCCGCCACTCGGCCGCCACGTATGCAGGATATACTAGCCGCCACCACGGCCCCAACTGTACACAAGCTCTCAGCGCCTAAAAGCCCTACTATTTTAGCAGAGGCCGGCACTCCAGGCAAATAGCAATACCTACTGTATAACGGTCACAATATAGGCATAGAGCCCAACCGCGTGGAGCGCGCTGACCACCAAAGTTCCCAGCAATACCCCCGCGGTAATATCTACGGCATGGTGATATCCCAATACTACCCGGGCACAGGCAGACAAGCCAAGAACGCAAAGACTGAAGACGCCCAACGGTATACTAATTACAAACAAAAAAATGGTTGCTACAGCCAAGGCTACCGCGTGCCCCGACGGAAAAGAGTCGTGGTTGGTATCTATATGCGAAAATACCCCTTTACCCGCAAGTGGGGTAAACCCGTACATCTGATACGGCCGTCGCAATGGAAACACGTATGCGCAGGCTTGCACACAAATCCCCCACGCGATGAAAAGGGACAGCGCTATGGAGTAACCCACTTGCCTACCAAGCGGAGACCACAAAAAAAATGCGGCAGACATTACGTACAAATACGTAACCTTGGTAGCAAAAAAATCCAAGAACGGTATAAGCCACGCATGTTTGAGTAAATACTTTTGTATTTTTTGGTATTGTGTTTTACGCATATGCATATATTCGCAGATACAGGACTTCTGCTTACCGACGGATTAGATATATAATAGCAATTAAAACCGCAAATCCAATACGATACCAGACAAACAGAGTGAAGTCTTTCCGCGCAAGTAGCTTGAGCAAATAGCGTATGGCCAGGAATCCTACCACAGCAGCCGTGCCCATCCCAACAGCAAACTCAGCAGGAGCAACACCTGATTTCAGGTCGCCTATCTTTAACAAGCCGGCGCCAAAGGTAATTGGTATAGACATAAGAAAGCTAAACCGAGCGGCATCCGCGCGTTTAAAGCCTAAAGCTAGACCTGCCGTCATAGTACTTCCGCTCCGAGAAACGCCCGGCACCAAAGCAAGTGCTTGGCTACAACCAATGAGCAAAGCATGAACAGGCCTATTATGATCCAGGTTTCGAACTTTCTTACCAAACTTGTCTGCTAATGCCAGCACCAAACCAAAACCAAGCATAGTACCTGCTATAAGTAACGGATTGCGAAAAGCTCGCTCGGCGTACTGCTCAAGCAACTTTCCTATGACCGCAGCAGGAATACTGGCAATTATAATTAACCAAGCCAATTTTTGATATATATTATTCTGTATATCCCGGGTCCTTTTAAACAAGGAATGGAAAAAGCCTTTCGCCAACAACACTATGTCTGAACGAAAATAAATAACTACAGCCAATAAAGTCCCCCAATGCAATGCCACGTCAAAACCTAAACCGTGGTCTTCCCACCCAAACAACCAGGGAGTCACAATTAAATGCGCCGAAGATGATATAGGAAGAAACTCTCCTAAGCCTTGTACCAATCCCAATACAAATGCATGAAATATATCCATATACTACTACTTTAGGGTGTTGGGTACTGAGCACACAAGTCTTTTACGAGATTACGAATGACTTGGATACGTGCATCATTTTGCATACGGACTCGAAACTCAGCAATGTATGACTGTTTTTGATCTTTCAGCTCAGGAAGAATATCGTCTTTTGCAATATCCACTACTTCAGCTATCCATTCCGCAATTTTCTTCATTTCGTGTTCTTTCATGCCGCGCGTGGTAACCGCAGGAGTACCAACTCGCACACCTGATGGGTAAAATGGATTTGTATCACTTGGCACTGTATTACGATTAGCCACAATTCCAGCCGCATTAAGAGCAGCAGCTACAAGCGTACCTTTACCTAAGGACTGCTTGGAAAAATCCAAAACTAATAGATGATTTTCTGTCCCCCCGCCAACTAATTCTATTCCCTTAGCCCTTAGCCCTGACTCAAGAGCCTTAGCGTTTAAAATAACTTGCCGGCTGTATTCTTTAAACCCATCAGTTGCAGCTTCGAGCAACGAGGTTGCAATACCGGCAATAGCATTTTCGTGTGGCCCACCTTGCATACCGGGCATAACTGCTGCATCTATTTTTTTCGGTAACTCAGTATCTTTCTGCAAGCCTTCCTCGGTGACCAAAATAATTGCACCCCTAGGGCCACGAAGCGTTTTGTGCGTGGTAGACATTATCACGTGCGCATACGGCACAGGCGACGGATGGTCACCAGTTATAACAAGTCCAATAATATGCGATATATCAGCAACTAAATAAGCTCCAACCTCGTCCGCAATTTCTCGGGCTCGCTTCCAGTCTAGCGTAAACGAATATGCAGTAGTCCCAAAAATAATTATTTTTGGTTTGTGCTCTCGTGCGAGAGTGGCCATTTGGTCATAATCTATGCGTGCGTCGGGAGTTAAACCAAACTGCACGGCATTATAATACTTGCCTGAAAAAGTCACTTTCGGATGCCCATGAGTTAAGTGTCCCCCACTAGAAAGTGCAAGCCCCATCACTGTGCTCCCTGGCTCAGCCAATGCAAAAAATATTTCGCTATTTGCGGGACTACCGGAATATGGCTGCACGTTGGCATATGGTACGCCAAATAGTTCTTTTGCGCGCTTAATTGCTAAGAGTTCTACCTGGTCAATAATATCGTTGCCTTCATAATACCTACGACCTGCATATCCTTCTGCATATTTATTTGCCAAGGCGGATGCAACCGCCTCACGCACAGCCGAACTTGCATAATTTTCTGAAGGGATAAGAGTGATTTCTTCTTGTTGGCGTATAGTCTCTCGTTCTATAAGGTCAAATAATTCTAAGTCTTGAGTTTCTAATGATGTACGTTCCATATGTCTGGTATAAATCTAATTAATAATACAAAAAATAGGACAGCATTCCGACTAGTCCAAAAACCCTCTTGTTTTTAATACATCAATAGAAAGGTTCATAATATTTTTTAAAGTAAAATATAGAGGAAACTCACTAGTCCGCCCAAAACAAATAAAACCGAATAGCTTGCAAAGACATAAAAAAGTGCAGCTGCAAGCAGAGCAGTCAAAAGCTTACCAAGCGCCAAACTTTGTTCAAAGAAGACCACATACGGCACAATACTGCTCGCTTCAGCTCGTTCGTACGTAACCGTACAAATGGGGATGAATGAAACATTTTTAGCTACCCGAGCTCCCGTGTCTACTGAAGTCACTCCCTGCAAACTTGGAAACCAAGGGCGAATAAACCAGCTCACCGCAGTCATAATACTGCCCAACTTAATAAGCGGGCGCTTGGGGTGAGTATCGGTCCACTTGCCCATGTACAAACTGATAATAGCAGAAATTGCTGCAGCTAGGGTAACCGCACCTCCCGTAGCACCATATCCCTGCACGGCTAGAAACATAAAAATGGGCCAAATAGTCAAAGCAAGCAACTCCTCACCAAATCCCCAATACCCAAACATTTTGTAAAAATGTAGAGAATACATACGCAGCGTATCGGTAAACCGATAAGGCTTTTTCAATCCTTTTTCCTTATGGAAAAAGAGAGGAATTATAGCCAAAGAATATATTACCCCCGCGACAATAAGTAAATTTTGACCACCCGCTGCTTGTGCAATAAAGCCCCCAGCCACTGGACCAAGTATTTGCGCTAACTGGATAAGAGCTGTTAAGAAGCTAAATTCTCTCCCCACCTGCCCATGATTTGCGAACTGGGCCACTACAGAGTGAAACGCGGGCCAATAGAACGATTTTTCCAAACCATAGAGTAAAGCAGCCACCCACACTAACAGCGGTTGTTGGGGGGCGAAATATAAACAAGTCCAATACAACAACTGAAACGGAACACTGGCTATAAGAGAATGTTTATAACCAAACCTCGTCGCAAACTTGGCACCGAATGGAATAAGTAGTGCATACCAAGCATATACCGACGCAAAAAATAGCAATATTTCCACCACACTAAAACCAACGCTCTGATACAAAAAAATAGGCTCAAAAATGAGCATGGTCGCCAAGGCCAAGTCAGCTATAGCCGTTGCCAAGTAGAGCTCTTTTACCTCGGTACGGAGCTTAGTGGTGAAATAGTGCGGAAGGCGAAATTTTAAAAACATACGAAGTAAAAAGAATTACGAATTGAGAAATACGAAATTCGTAATTCGATATTCGAACATACACCTAAAAAGACCTGATGTACATTTAGTATATCAGGTCTGTGCCGTGTACAACGAATTATTCTATACAACCAAGCTCAGAAGCTTATCAGCCACGAAAATAACCTTTTGAATTGGACTCTCGCCAATAGCAGCCTTAACTTTTTCATCCGCCAGAGCTGCGGCTTGCACAGCCTCTTCCGTAGTCCCCGCTGGCAAGATTAGTTTGCCTCGCATTTTTCCGTTTACCTGCACTATGACTGTAACCATATCATCACGCACCTGTGACTCGTCCCAGGCAGGCCAGTGGCCCTTTTGGGCGCTATCGGTATGTCCCAAGGTTTCCCACAGCTCATCGGCCATGTGCGGTGCAAACGGCGCCACCAACTGCACCAAACTCTCTACGGCAAACTTCCATGCTCCGGTACCTACAAACCCATGTTCATTTTTCTCAGCGTTTAAGGTATTTACCAACTCCATCATACTGGCGATGGCGGTATTGTATTTCTGACTCTCTAAGTCTGTGGTGACTTTTTTTATAGTCTTATGCACCGCGCGTAGCACTGCTTCGTTCTCTTCGGCAGATTGAGCCGCGGCAATAAATTCCTGCGCCAGAACCCAAATTCGATTCAAAAAACGAAACGCACTTGGCACACCCTGCGGGTCCCACTTAATCCAAGTATCCAATGGGGCGGCAAACATTAAATACGTACGAAGCGCATCAGCACCCTGTCCTTCATTTATTATTTCCAACGGATCCACCCCATTACCCTTACTCTTACTAAACATCTGCCCATCAGAAGCGGTAACTTTCCCGTTAAATAAAAACTTTTTAAATGGTTCGGGATTTTCCACAAGGCCTTTCTTGTGGAAGAACCGAGTGACAAAACGAGCATATAACATGTGCGCAGTGGCATGATCCGCCCCGTTGTAAAAATCTATGGGCATCCATCGGTTCGCCCTGAGCGTGTCGAAGGGCTGTTTGTCATTATGCGGATCCAAATAGCGCAACATGTACCAACTACTGCAAATGTACGTATCCAAGGTATCGGTTTCGCGCTCGCCTACTCCGCCACATTTTGGACACTGCACCCTCACCCACTCTTCTGCTCGCGCAAGCGCACTCCGTCCGTCGCCACTCGGGCTAAAGTCTTTTAACTCGGGCAATACGACTGGCAAGTCGGCATCTGCCACGAGCTGCGGCCCACACTCATTACAGTAAATAATCGGAATGGGCGCACCCCAATACCGCTGACGGGAAACACTCCAGTCGCGCATCTTATAGTTGACCTTTTCCCTAGCCAAACCCTTGCCAGCCAACCATGCTATTATTTTATCTCGCGCAATCTCACTCCTCATACCTGTAAAGTCACCCGAGTCAATTAAAACGCCTTCGCCGGTATATGGATACTCTTTATTTAAAACCTTCTGCGCTTCACTTTCGTCTTCAGGTAAGACTGTTGGCTTTGCCGGTATGTTAAACTTCTTCAAAAATTCAAAATCTCGTTCATCATGAATATCGCCGAACACAGCTCCCGTGCCATACCCCACAAGCACGAAGTCACCGACCCAAATCGGCATTTTTTCTCCATTTGCAGGATTCAGTACATATGACCCGGTAAACACACCCGATTTTTCTTTATCCGCCTGGCGTTCGACATCGGTTTTACGGATACTCTGACTTACATACTCTGCCACTGCATCTTTTTGTGAAGGAATAGTAAGCTCATGCACAAGACTATGTTCTGGTGCCAACACAATAAAGGCTCCACTAAAAATAGTGTCGGCGCGTGTGGTGAAAACAGTAATCTTTTGATTCCTTCCTTCGATAAGAAAATCGAGCTCCGCACCCACGGATTTACCAATCCAATTCTTCTGGGCTGTCTTTACTGTTTCGGTCCAGTCGAGTGAGTCGGTAGCTTCCAGTAACTCGTCCGCGTAATCAGTAATTTTGAAAAACCATTGCTTCACTTCCCGCTGCACCACTTCGGGGTCGGTTGCTGCATCGTGACGCCAACACTTACCGTCTATAACTTGCTCGTTTGCCAAAACAGTCTGACATTTGTCACACCACCATTGCAAACGAGTGTCTTGATAGGCCAAACCCGCCCGATACATTTCGGAAAAAATCCACTGCGTCCATTTATAGTACTCGGGTGTGTGGGTGGCTATTTCTTTACTCCAGTCATTGCTCCAGCCCATAGCCTGGTATTGCTTATGGTAGTTAGGAATAATTTTCGCCATAGACTCTTGCGGCGACACCCCGGCTTTTATGGCATAATTTTCCGCGGGCAAGCCAAAACTATCCCAACCGACTGGATGATAGCTCTCGTAGCCCTGCTGTCGTTTAAACCGAGCCAATACATCACTAATGGTGTAGTTCATGGCATGCCCAATGTGAATGCCCGCCCCGCTCGGGTAGTTGAACATGCTCATGGAAATATATTTTGGCTTTGCGCTCTGCAGGTCAGCTTTATATACTTCCTGCTCCTGCCAAATCTTCTGCCACTTCTTTTCTATAACCTTTGGATTATACTTTTTCATAGGATTAACACACGAAATAATGACAATAGGGGTGGCTGTATATGAGTAAAACCAGGTAAGACGCTAATAAAGCGGCCCAAAACACCACCAGTACCCAATATAATATCTGACCGAAGCGGTGTTGGGCAAATGCGCACACCTCCGGGGTCATACCGGCTGTACACGCATCAAGCTTGAGCAAAGCGGCGTAGTGAACCGGTAAAAAGATGGCTACACATGACAATGCGAGGCCACCCAGAGCATATACCGTGTCTGTCCCAAACACAACCGGTTGCCAGACTAACCCATGTAGACCGAAGCCAAACATAAGCACGTCCGCACCCACCACATAGGCGAAGAGTCGCCGGACTTCGGCGGCACGCCAATATCCCACCGGGACTTCCGTTACCTCTTTTCGAGTTTCAACCATGGTTCGCTCGCTCCATGCAGCCGGACCATTGATATCAAAATATATAACTCCCAAAATAATCCCCACAGCAGCAGCCAAAAGTAAAATGCGGCTATCTAGCTGCGCGCCCAACTCAAACGAATGTGGCATGCCATGCAGCCAACTATGCACTACACCCAAGAATAATATCAACGCCGCGCCAGTAAACACGGAAAGGGCAAACCGTTGAAAACTTATTTGCTGATGTTTATCAAAAATAATTAATGCCATGCACTTATCTAGGTAAGCAAACCAAATAGCGTAGATTCTTCTTCCTGAATACTAGAAAGTATCACATCCCAATATTTTTTTATTACTGGAGATACAGCCACCTTGTCTGCCTTTGCTTTTGCAATCATCTCGTAAGTTATACCCAATTCGCGCCACGTCCGCCCCCCATCTATATAAATATTTGTCGGGGGCAAAATTTTATCAAGGGCATACACTAGTCTGCTTTCTTCATCTACCAAATGTTCATAACCCTGGATAACTTCATGTAATTCCGGGAAATCCGAGAACACTGCTTGCAATCTCATAGCCGCCAGCCCTTCACGCTCTGCTTTGCTAGCATGCACCGCAGCATCTTTGTCATGTGCAAATGTGTCACCCGCGTATACCTCTACTAAATCATGCGCCAGCGCGTACATGCATATTTTATCTAGTTTAAGCGGCAGCTTCTCTTTCTGTACTATGTACCAAGATATCAAGGCCAATTGAAAACTATGCTCCGCATCATTCTCCCATCGCTCCTCACCAGTTACATGTAGTCGACGTTGAATATGCTGAAACGCATGTATCAGCTTAAAAATATTTAATAGTGCCGAAGCTTCGGTTGACACGTCACTCATAAACTACATCTATAAATACCGTACTACTTTTTGACGGCCGTCAAAAAGTAGTACAGACTGTTATTCTAATTTAAATAATCGCTTGGCATTTTCTGAAGTGTGTAGTGCGACGGCTTCTACCGTACATTGTTTCCATTCCGCAATCTTTTCCGCTACCGCTTGCACGTACAGAGGCTCATTGCGCTTGCCCCTGTGAGGTGAAGGAGCCAAGTAGGGAGAATCTGTCTCTAAAACTATATGCTCTAATGGTACACCTTTTACCACTGTTTCCATATTTCCAGTTTTATCAAACGTAATAATACCGTTGAGACCAATATACCCACCAAGCTCGATAAATTTCTGCGCCACTTCTAGCGGACCAGTGAAAGAGTGAATTTCAAAGCGTAATTCTTTTCCTCCACCTCTTAAGGGGGAGTTAGAGGGGGTCATAGAAACCTTTGATGTATTAACATTCTTCACTATGACCTCCCCCTGCCCCTCCTCATGAGGAGGGGTGCCGGATAAATCACTTCCTTCATTAGAAATTAGGAATTGGAAATTAGAAATTATGGCGAGTACGTCTTCGTACGCGTCCACTGTCCCTTTACTCGGACGACAATGGACAATGAGCGCCTTATCCAGCTCCTGCGCTAACCGAATTTGTTCCATGAACGCGTCTTTCTGCAATTTCTTAATTGCTTCATGATTCACGCTTCCTGATTCGTGACTCTCGGGCAACCGGTAATAATCGAGTCCACACTCACCTATTCCCACCACTTTTGGATGCTGTGCAATACTTCGATACTTAGAAGTATTGAAGTATTCAGCACCTGTACGTGTGGCACTTTCGTTCTCGTCTAAATGTGGGTTGTCATAGGTATGGCTGGGGTGCAGACCGACTGCGGCATACACGTGTTCTGGATATTGCGCAAGCATATCAGCAGCCTGCTTACTCGTATTGTATTCTGTCCCCACATTTATAACCACCACACCCGCGGCCAAAGACCGCTGCATAACTTCGTCTGCATCGTCCTTGAACGCGTGTAAATTTATATGTGCATGCGTATCTATTAACATGAAATCGTATACGAACTATACCTCTACTCTTGCAAATAGACGCGGGATAGCATCCTGTGATATAACAGCTAAAGCCTGCGATATCTTATCACTTGTGTTCGGTACAATCGCTTGTAGGTGAAAATTAATAAACGCAAGCTGCTCAAGTAGATAAGCGATCTGTTCTTTACCTTCTTCGGGGTTTACTTTCACTGTCTTAAATGGCTCCTTTTCTGCAATATATTCGTCTAATCCTTTTAGCCGACCCCATACCCAGTCGGCTGCTTTTTGAATTTCATACGTATCGAGGTATCCAGAAAACTCCATGTCAAACCTATCCACTGTCGGCCGTCCACTGTCCACTACAAGCCCCGCATTAACTGCCATCTTTAATACACGACTCACTAAATTTCCTAAGCCATTTGCAAGGTTGGCATTATAACTCTCGACAAATTTTTCCCAGGTAAAGTCACCGTCCTCAAAGGTAGACATTTCGCGAGCAAACCAATACCGCAAGGCATCAACCGCTTGTGCTTCGGCCACACCTTTCTCTACCAGCTTGTCTATAATGTCGAACGGATCTACCACATTACCAATACTCTTAGACATTTTCTGTCCACCGCTGGTAATGAAACCATGAATGAGTATTTGTTTGGAACTTGGCAACCCCGCGCTCATGAGCATGGACTGCCACATTGCTGACTGCTGACGTAGGTTATCCTTACCCGCAATCTGTACTCCATTCGGAGCATCTTTTGCTCCCCAGAATTTCTCAAATTGCGTCTGGCTGTCCACTATCCACTGTCCACTGTCTACTTCTGCGGGCCAGCAAAGTGTTGAAATATAATTTATGAGCGCGTCAAACCACACGTACATAACCTGTGCGTCATCGCCTGGTACAGGAATACCCCAAGGCATTTTGCTGGCAAGGCGCGAGATACTAAAATCTTTCAGTCCAGCAGAAACAAATTCACGTATTTCGTGCAGGCGTGTTTTGGGCACAACAAAGTCGTGACCGGTTCTATCGTACAAAGCCAAAAGCTTCTCTTGGTATTTTTCAAACTTGAAAAAATAATTTTCTTCTTCTATAAGCTCAAGCTCTTTACCGGGATGCAACGGACAGTACCCGTCCAAAAGTTCTGAGTCAGTTTTTTCCAGCTCGCAGCCAACACAATATTTAACTTTGTATGTCTTTTTATAAATATCACCATTGGCATCGCAGCGCTTCCAAAACTCTTGCGCGGCAGCTTTATGGTTCGCGTCAGTAGTACGAATAAAATGGATGTCATCGGAGATACCTAACTTTGGTAGTAGGGTTTTAAATTTAACAGCATACTCATCCACGTAGCTTTGTGGCTCCTTACCTTCTTCTACCGCTTTCTGGTGTATCTTCTGGCCGTGCTCGTCTGTGCCGGTATTAAAAAAGACTTCGTCACCCAAAAGCTTGTGGTACCGAGCTAAAATATCTGCATACACAAACTCAAGCGCATGACCCATGTGAGGCTTCGCGTTCACATACGGTAGCGTGGTAGTTATATAAAAAGGTTTAGACATAGATAAAAATATACAAGGGTCACCTTTGTGCGGCACAAGGGTGACCCTTGTTGGCAACATAAAAAGGCTATTTTAAAGCCTTTTTAGTATAACTGGTTTATCCGTCGGCTACAACAGCATTATTCTAGCCCCACAGTTTTACGCGCGTCGCTCGTCTCTCCTCGAAACTCCTCTAACAACACCATAACAGCACCAGCGATAGGCACTGCAAGAAGCAAACCTAACACTCCGGCCAACTTAAAGCCTATGAGCAAAGAAACAAGCACAACCAAGGGCGAGGTACCAACAGTTTTCTGCATAACCTTAGGGACCAATACATAGCTCTCGCTTTTCTGAACCAAAATATACAAAACTATAACTGCTAAAGCCAAAGCTGGGCTTTGCACAAAAGCGAACAATACAGCAGGCACAGCAGACAAAAATGGCCCCATGTACGGCACGACTTCTAGAAGTCCGGCAAGAAGCGCAAGGACCAAGGCGTACTTTACACCTAAAATAGTCAAACCTACATAGGTAAATACAAAAATGGCAATACTTAAAATAACCTGCCCCAGTACCCACAAACCCATTTTTTTCTGGATTTTAAGCACGAGAGACATAACCATATCCCTGTTTTTCTCAGGCACCAAAGGACGTATAAGCTCTTTCATGCCTTTCTGGTCTGCCACTACCAGGTAGAACGAAATAACTAAAACAGTTATAAACGCAAATACCCCGGTAAATACTCCGGCAGTTCGAGTAAACACAGTGCCGCCGTCTGTACCGCCAACCAGGCTTTGAAAAATTTCATTTCCATTCACTGTACCAAACGCACTACTCAGCGATGGATACCGCTCTTGAAATGTATGCATGAATGTCGGAAAATTTTGTACTAGTAGTTTAAACTGGTCCACGACTGCCGGGATAATGGAAGAAATAACCAAACCAGCAATGCCTAACACGACCACGTATAAGGCCATGACACTTACGCCCCGAGGTATGCGTCGCTTACTCAAATAGTCCGCGAGCGGGTCCATGGCAGATGCAAACACAATAGCCAAAAGAAGGATAACCAACACATCCCGCACCACCCACAAAAACGCCAAGGTTAAAATGACCAACACAACTTTTAAGATAACCCGAGTTGAGTACTCTAAATCAACAAATTTCATAGTATAAGTATACTCCGAGGTTTATATTGCCACAAATAAAAAATCCAGCTACTGTGCTGGATTTGCCTGCTTTTCTAGCTCTTCTCTGACCCGCTGAATTTCTTCTTTAGTCCTAGCGCAATACGCTAATACTTGCTCCTTCAGAAACTCCGTAATACCTTCCGATTCTAAATCACGAATAAGAATACCCTTGATAGTTTCATCTAAATCAGAGCTCTTAACAAATTCAATTATTTTTTGCAGCTTTTCATCCATAATTAATTTTATCTTCTTTTAAGCGAACATACCTTTAAGCTCATCAAGAGCAGCTTCTTCTCTGTCGAGGAGTAAAAGCTTTTCGTCTTTGGGCATGGAAGAATTTTCAAGCAAGGCCGCGATGCGCGCATTCGCCGTTTCAGCTGCCTCGTCGAATTCCGACCCTGCTCGTTCTATTTCTCTTTCACTCATAGTTTGTTTCTTAATTTTTTAAGAATTTCAATGTCTGACTGCACTGTATCATGCTCAGTTTCTAAAATCAAGGGCATCATTCCCACTTTTGCGGGCCAAACGCAGATTCATACGCACGCATAAGACCTTGCAACCTCTCATAGCGCGTTTCGTCATGCGCGCCATCTTCCAAACGCTGTAAATATAAAATTTGTTCTAGCATACGAGCGCGTTCGCTCGGGTTTATATGGGAATCTGCAGCGAGCTCACTCCCAGTCCCCATGCTTTCTACGTGATTAGTCATACTATTTCCTTAGTTTTTTTAAAGTGGCAATATCTTCTTGTACTTTATCATGCTCGGTCTCTAAAATTAAAGGGAAAAAGTCACCCGTACCTACCTTAAAGTCCTTCTCAAAATCCCTCAAGCCCCCTATAAACGATTTGAAGCCTTTCATTCCGATATGCCCGTCGCCAATATGCTCATGCCGGTCTTTATGGGAAGCAAACTCAGGCTTGCTGTCATTTACATGACTCATACGGAAGTATTTAAGACCAATAGTCGCATCAAACTTTTTAAAAGTGTCGACCACTGCTAATTGCGTGCGAATATCGTATCCAGAAGCAAATGCGTGCTGGGTGTCATAGCATATACCGCCAAAACCTTTGAACTTCTTAAGTGCTTTCACTAATTCAGCCAACTCTTCAAAGGTATCACCAATCACCTGTCCGGCTCCCGCAGATATTTCCATAAGCAACTGAGTAGTACCCGTATACCCTTCTAGCACCTCTACAAGACCGGCTTTCGCCTGCTTCATGCCTTCTTCCTCACCCAAGTCTTTAAAACTCCCAGGGTGGAACATGACGTATTTTGCCCCAAGCAAGCTCCCCCGCTCCAGTTCGGTCCGAATAATAGAAATTGAGCCGTGGAATGTCTGCGGCTTAGCAGAGCCAAAGTTTATAATGTAGGGCGCGTGGATAACAAAATCCGTGAACCCATACTGCTGCATCCCGGCTTTAAACAAAGTTACTGCTTCTTCTGTAAGCGCCGGCACAGGGCCGCCTTGGGGGCTGCGCGTAAATATTTGAAATGTCTCACAACCAAGTTCAGCGGCATTTTTGGGGGCGTTAAATATACCCCCTGCTATAGACACGTGACAGCCAATTTTAATATCCATGTTCGTATGTTATGCTTCGTCTATTTTAATCTCTAATTGTAATTTGAAAGCTGCAATTTTCACATCAATCGCGTCTAGTAGTTTTGCCGAATCTGTTCCCGATTCTATTTCCGACCGGACTTCCCTGGAGGCATCAAAGTATTCTTCGCACGTTTTATAATAATGCGCCGCTTGAACTTGAGACAGACGACCCACGACTTCGACGTCATTTTCCGGGGTTCTAAAATACCATCCATCATACTCTCCAAACAATGGCTCCATGAGGGCATTTGCTGCGCGCACCATCCCCCACACTGAGGAGTCGACCGCATCAACACTCTCGAACGTCCGTAAGTGAGCTCCGCGAGGCTGCTCTACGCGTTGAAACAACCCCTCTTGTGCTGACCAGCGAGATACAATATCACGAACGCGCATGTCTTCCTGGTGTCTCAACTCAGCATAATTTATTTCACTGTTAGACATATTTTTACAATGTGAATATTACGTACCGGCAATTACCCAATTAGAAAATTGCTCCATCTTGCCTGCCTGGACAGCCTCGTAGGCTTCAGCTATGTCTTTTGTTACTGAACCAATTACGCCGCCCCCTACTGTGCGTTTATCAACACTCAAAATAGGAGTTATGCGCGCACTAGAGCCACAAAAAAACAACTCATCGGTCATATATAACTCGCTCCTATCAATAGCCCGGACTTTAAACGGTATATGCAAGTGGTTTGCGAGTTTTATTACTGTATCGCGCGTTATGCCCTCAAGAATGTCTGAAGTTACCGCGGGAGTTATAAGCACGCCATCACGAACCATAAAAATATTTGCTACCGTCCCTTCGGTTACATGCCCATCACGGTCTAGGCAAATAGCTTCATCAAAGCCGTTCAACAATGCCTCATTCTTCATAAGACTATTACTTACGTACAACCCATTTACTTTGGCCCGTGCGGGAATGGCATCGTCTTCCACGTGTCGCCAAGTGCTCACACATACATGCACACCTTCTTTTTTGTAGAACTGCCCCATAGGGTACACATAGGCAGAGAAACTATTTTTCAAACCCGCAATGCGTGTACCCGCGATAAGCTCATCGATAAATACACTTGCGCGAACCAACACATTCTCTTGTACATTATTCCGTTTGAGCAGGTCTTTCATACGCCCCTCAAATACCTCATACGGATGACTCTCCGCAAAATCAGCAAAGCCCATAATGCGCGCAGAGTTACACAACCGCTTCCAATGATCGCGTAGTCGGAATATATGTAGCTGCTTGCGCTCATCATTCCACACGACATTAAAAACTGTATACACGGCCAACCCATATAAAACTGGCGAAGACGCAATGCTAACGTTCGCTTCTACAAAGGGAACGAATTCATCTCGAAATAGCGCAATGCTTGTTTTGTAATCAAATAAAGAATTGAGACTCATAGTAACTTGGTTGAGACTAGGAGATTGGCTACTAGTCGAGAGTCTCTACGAGTCTCAACCAATCTCAATATGTCTCATCTAAAATTTAATAACTTTCTGTAAAGACTTTTCTAAATTACCATCTTTATAGGGACCCAGTACTGCCAAAGAAACTTGACTTGATTTAAACAGCTCACGCGCTACAGCCTGTACATCCGCACGGGTCACTTTATCTATTCTGTCGTATGCTTCCTGTGGTGATAGAATTTTTTTCTTGAAGGCCACTTGGTCTAAATACCAGTCTAAGCGAACTTGATTATCTTCAAGTGCCAAAGCTGTTTTGCCCTTTAAATATTCTTTCGCCTTGAGAAGCTCTTTCTCGTCCACTAACACATCTACGGTGCGCTTAAGTTCGGAAAGTATAACCTCGACTGCTTCTTGTACTTTAGGGATTTGGACCCCCGCACTTACTACAAACTGGCCCGTGTCTTGATACGATCCTCCACTACACCGTACGTAGTAGGCCAATCCTCGCTTCTCCCGGATTTCGTCCCATAGTCTGCTGCTCATACCGCCCCCGAGAATAGTCGAGAGAACCGTAACTGCAGGGTTACGTGTATCATTATTCGCAAAACCCTTAAAGCCTAAAGCTAGCTGTGCCTGTTCGGTTTCCTTAAACAACAACTTGAACCGAGGGCTTTTTTGCACATCAGCCACCTTGTTCCAACCGCCGGCTTTTTGCTTCTTTGCTTGACCCCAGGACTGCTTCACCAACTTTTGTAATTCCTTTGCACTAAACTTCCCCGACACACCTATCATCATGTTGCTCGGTTGGTAGTGTCGTTGCATGTAACTATGAAATGTAGCCGAGCTAAAGCTGGTTATTGTTTCTTTTTGACCAATGATAGGCTGGCCCAAAACATCCTTCGGCCACATAAGCAGGTCTAGCGCCTCGTCTACCACTGCTTGCGGCATGTCTTTATACATGTTCATCTCTTCTACAATCACACCCTTCTCTTTTTCCAGCTCCGCCGGGTCGAACAAAGGCTGTTGGACCATATCAGTCAAAATATCAAAAATGAGCGGCAAGTACTTACTCCGTGCTTTTATGTAATACTGCGTAGACTCTTTGCTCGTAAACGCGTTCATGTCTCCGCCAATACCGTCTACTATTTCATTAATAGCCATGGCTGTAGGGTATTTTTTTGTTCCTTTGAACAAAAAGTGTTCCAAAAAGTGAGACACCCCTGCTTCTTGTTTCGCCTCTGACCGCGAACCGGTTTTTACAAAAACATCCACCACCACGCTCTCTGCGTCAGTACTGGGCACGGTCACAAGTGTCAGCCCGTTGGGCAAAATTTGTTTTTCGTATTTCATATTAGCAACGTTGTCAGACAAATAATAATTACATATAAGAACAGTACAAATATAGTACTACACAACCCCACCAGGACAAACTACTATGAGTCCGCATGGGCTGCCAGGTATTGTTTCAGATACCCCGCTGATTCAAACCCCGTAGCGCCAAGAGTTTCTCGTGCCCAGGTCCTACACAACGCCCGAACCACTGCCCCATGCTCGACATCAGTCATGACTTCCACTTCAACAAAATACTTTGTCTCTCCATTTAACACGACAACATCGAGCGATACTGTTGTAGACCACTCCTCGATAAAGCCTGTATAGTTGCTTCTTTGCTTGCGGATTATAATAGGCTCCGCAGGCGCTTGGGAAAGCAATGTGTTAAATTCTTCTTCGGACAAACCCCGCGCTTCTTCAAGTCGAACCTTCTCGCCGTTGGCGTCCAATGCGTGGCGCTTGCGGTTCCAGGTATACACCCCACTCTCATTGCGTAAACGAGAAAAGTTCATACCACCTAAGTCCGATGACTCGTGCTCTATATAGTAATCTTCCTGTCCTACAGTAGCGGCTTCCTTGAAGCCCAACTCTAAGAGCCGAGCAATCATTGAACTACGCTCGACCTCGGTCATGCTCAATTTTATTTCTGCTTCAACCGGAATATTTGATTGTGGCAAGTCCATGGTTTCGCCGTACATATGCACTTCTTTTGCTTATTTAACTTTTTCTTGCAAATAATTTACTAACTCGGTAATTAATACCAGCTTCTGCGTAGCCGTGTCTCTATTGCGTACAGTTACCGTATTGTTCTCCAACGAATCAAAATCCACCGTAATACAAAACGGCGTACCTATTTCATCCTGGCTGTAGTATCGCTTACCCACGTTGCCTCGGTCATCCCAGGCAACGGGAAGGAGTGAGTCGTGAGAAGTGAGTAGTGAGTAGACTTCCTTAGCTTTAGCAACTAGTTCTTGTTTGTTCTTTAGCAGAGGGAATACAGCAGCTTTGTAAGGGGCTAGACGGGCAGGCAGCTGCAGCCATACGCGCTTTTTGTCTTCTTCTCCTTCCTCGCGATAGTGCTCACACAGTACTGCCAAAACAGTCCGGTCCACACCCCAAGTTGGCTCTATAACATGCGGTACCGATTTTTCCCCTGTTTCTGGATCGGTATATTTCAGTTCCTGACCACTCCCCTTTTCATGATTGGATAAATCAAAGTTAGTCCTGTAAGCCAAGCCATACAGCTCTTTTGTACCAAACGGAAATGCATACTCAAAGTCTATAGTGCGCTTGCTGTAGTGCGCCAGGTCTTCTCGCGCTACTTCCAGCTCATGCACGTTCTGAATATTCATACCCAAGTCATTTATCATCCAGTCCACCATAGCGAGACGCCACTGTTCAAAGTACTCGTTCCAATCTGCGTCAGACTGCGGCACAGGAATAAAATATTCAATTTCCATTTGCTCAAACTCGCGGGTACGAAATATAAAATTCCCAGGAGTAATTTCGTTCCGAAACGCTTTTCCTTGTTGAGCAATACCAAAGGGCAAACGCTTGCGGGCGGTATCTAACACGTTCTTAAACTGCACAAACATTGCCTGCGCAGTCTCGGGACGGAAATACGCCGTACTTGTTGCGTCTTCGGTGGGACCGATAAATGTTTTGAACATGAGGTTAAATTGCTTTGGCTCTGAAAGTGGATTACCCGAAGGGCTCTTAAGGCCTTTATCCTGCGCAGCCTGCCACATTTGTTCTAAACTCATACCGACCGGACTCACTCCTGCATCTTCTAATAAGTGGTCCAAGCGAAACCGTTCATTGGTTTTTTTGTCTTCTACGAGCGGATCAGAAAAAGTTGCTACATGCCCGCTCGCCTCCCATACTTTTGGGTTCATTATTAAAGCAGCGTCCAATCCTACTACATCTTCCCGTTGGTGCACAAACCGTTTCCACCAGAGCTGCTTAATGTTATTTTTCAATTCCACACCCAACGGACCGTAGTCCCAAGAGTTGGCCATACCGCCGTAAATTTCCGAACCGGGAAACACAAACCCTCGTCTCTTACAAAGCGAAACTATTTTATCCATCAGGTCATTGTTGTTTGCCATAGACGTACATTGATTTTTAATAGTGCGAACGGTTGTCTGCCCCCCCTATTCTAGGAGGGGTTAGGGGTGGCATGAAGCCTAGTTCATTAATTTCGTACCCCACCTAACCTCCCCTATTCTAAGGGAGGAATAAGAGAATATAAAAACTCGTCTCTAAATATAAATAATTATACTTAGGGACGAGTCTTAACCCGCGGTTCCACCCTATTTCTTCAACCTTTCAAAAAGTTGAAACAACTTTATTCAATTTAGCTCCAGCGTGCCACGGCCTTCATAGCTAATTTTATTATACTCCAGCCATTTCCCACCTGTCAAAGATTCCCTTTGCCATATAGCAAAGGGAATCTTTGACACTAAACACTATTTACCCAAGTCCCTGAACTGTGGGAGGCCGGTGGAAGGGTTGGTTGGCACATAAATAGTACCTGCGCGGTCTTTGAGCTGATTAATATACTGATAGTACAAAAACTTATCAGTCAAACTTTGGTTAATTATAGCCTGAGAGTCACGCTGTCCTTCTGCCTCAATGCGTTTGCGGTCTGCTTCTTTCTTTTCTTTCTGGAGTAAAAAGTCATATTTTTGAGACTCTTGCTCGGCGTTGATTTTTGCTTCAATAGCGCTCTTAACCGACTGGGGCAGCTCAATATTGCGCACCAGCAATTGTTCTAACACAAATCCACGATCCTTAAAGTCTCTTTCAATGCTCTGAAAAATACGGTTTTGTAACTCATCCCGCTTAGTAGAAAATACTTCTATAGCTTGATAATACACCGCGGCATCGCGCAACTTGGTGCGTACGATAGGTCTAATAATATTATTCTCGTAGTCTATTCCGACTTGCCTTAAAATATTTGGCGCCTGCTCTGGCAGTACGCGATACAGTACAGTAACATCTAGAATAATCTCTAGACCGTCGGAAGATAGAACTCGTATGGCGTCATCTCCCACCTTTGTGCCTTCATCTTGCACCGCAGACATAGTGTAGTTCTGAGTTTTAGCATTAAAACGACTTACTCGGGCCAACGGGTTCACAAAGTGCAATCCAGACGAAAGCGTCCGATCGGAGACCTTGCCAAACAAACTTTGCACCCCCAACTCACCGGAGTCTATAATCACAAACGAATTAAACAACAGCACGACTACTATAAATGCCACAATGAGCGCGCCAATACGTTTCTTCATAGAAGTAAACAAATTATTAAATTTACCAGATGTTCCCGAGGTGGCATCCACCACTCGAGCCGATCCTTGACTCTGAGCCTGTTTAATTAACTTTTGAACTATGTTGGCTGCTGCAAACAACACAATAAGCACAATAATTACATTCATACATGTATACCTTTCACACACACTATAGCCAATTAATATGTCTCCGTACAGGGCTTACTATTGTATACTCAACATTACTTATCCGGAGTATAATCTTTAAATTCCACTAACATTTTATCAAAGTAGTCGTACTGAATAGCCGTACGAATTTTCTCCATAAAGTTCAAATAGAACCGCAAGTTATGCATGGTAGCCAAGCGTTCAGCCAAAGGCTCACCAGTCTGGAACAAGTGACGAATATACGCGCGGGTATGGTTCAAACACGCATAACAGTTACAGGTTGGGTCAAGCGGCGTAAAGTCTTCCTTGTGTTTCTCTAGTCGCATATCTACTGTCTCATACCCTTCTTCACCGGTTTCTGTCCGCTTGCTTATGTAGAGCCGGCCATGTCGCGCTTCACGGGTCGGTATAACACAGTCAAACGTATCGCATCCCCGGGCGACACCTTGAATAATATCAAACGGGGTACCTACACCAAGTAAATGTTTAGGTGTATTTTCCGGCAAGTACGGTACTGCATAGTCTACAGCTTTCATCATTTCCACGTGCGGCTCGCCTACTGCCACCCCGCCAATAGCAAAACCCTCAAAGCCCAGCCCGGCCATGTCTTCCGCTGACTGTTTCCGCAAATCTTCAAAATTCGCACCCTGCACTATACCCCATAACTTTTGCCCGGGGTTTACCGGATCACCGTCCGTAATTATTTTTTTGTACTCAGCCATAGCACGCTCTGCCCACCGCTTAGTTAAAGCTATGGACTCCACCGATCGCGCATGCTCAAACGGATAACCCGGAAAATCATCCAAAATTAAACACACATCGCTGCCTAAGTTAGCTTGTATATCCACGGACTTCTCGGGGCTCAATACTTCATGCTTGCCGTCCATATCAAACTGGAACAACACGCCTACTTCCATAACTTGCCGCATTTTTGCCAACGAGTACACTTGGAACCCACCGGAGTCGGTAAAAATGGGACCCTTCCAGTTCATAAACTTATGCAACCCGCCCGCCTTGTAAATAAGTCCGTCACCTGGCCGCTGCCACAAGTGGTAGGTGTTAGCCAAGACCATGGTCGCACCCCAGAACTTTAACTCTTCACTGGTTACAGTTTTAACTGTCCCCCGCGTGCCAATAGGCAAAAACTGCGGCGTTACTACGTCACCATGCGCAGTGTGTATAACCCCTGTTCGCGCCCGCGAGTTTTCGTCTTTTTTTGTAATCTCAAAATAATCCATATGCAAAGTATACCTGGGGCTATCGACCCTGAAAAGGGCACGGAAAAAGGGATACAGCACACCGGCTACTATATCCCTTTTTAATAATGATCCGTACGATACTCCTTTCATCGCACAAATCCACGATTCACTACTTTGGTTTTTTCCCTTTCTGCGGCACTTTTGCCGGCTGGCATGGAGGCCATGCCAAGTAAGCAAACATGTCTGGCCTGGATGCGTATAAGTTGTTTAGGTAGACACGCATAGGTGCATCTACCCGACCAGTTGCTCGGACCCCATGCGCAGAGAGCGCTGACTGCCAGCGAAGCAGGGCCGCCTGCACGTTTGGACCAAACCGTTGCTGCCAACAGCCATTGGTAATTACCAATACCCCTCCCGGTAGCCGTCGCATAGCGTTCAGGAGCAAAACGACCTGTGAACCTTCTGACCCGGTATCGGTCGCCAGGTCATAAGAAAGCTCCTGCGTAAAAGGTCCGACAGCGGGCTCAGTAGTCAGTGCCGGAACGGGGGTTGGAGTAGGAGTTGGAGTAGGTGTAGGAGTAGATGTTGGCGTGGGCGTAGGGGTCGCCACCTCACGCGGTCGCGGAGGCGGACAATTGGGGCTCTGCCGCTTTGAATAGTCCTCAACCAGTACCTGGTTTTTGCCAAACTTGAGCTTCCCTTTCTGAGTGAGAACCTCAACCACCGCCGCAGCAACTTTACCGATGGCAATATCGCCGTCGATTTTCATAACCCGGTTTGGCTCAAACTCAACCTGGTACCCATTCTCAGCCCGAAGTTTGAGACTTTCTGCCTCAGCCACCTTGGCCAATCGCTCAGTCATCTGCTTACACAGCTTGGAGCTGCAGCTCCAAGCTGACTCTCCACCTACAATAACGACTCGATCCTCTTTCGGATCAATCAACGGAACGGGAAACTGCACAGTAATGAGCGGCTGTGAACCACAACCAGAAATTTTGACAATATAATTGACGGGTTGCAGTTGTACCTTCTGCGCGGAAGCCAAGCCAGTCAAAAGAAAAAACGCGAGACATAGCGAAAAAATCAATCGTGACATATCTCCCTCCTGGAAGATGTGGACCGGTGAACACCGGACCAAGTTGATATCTATTTCCGCCACTGGGCGGAGTTGAGTTTTTACTCTTGGAGAAGCCCTCTGTGGGAGTCTCCAAAAGTTATTTATTATACTAACTTTATACAAAAAAGTCAATGAAGGCGCGCAAAAAAGAGAGCATTTAGCTCTCTTTTTTAAAAGTTATATTGTATTATGGATTACCTACCGCCTGCCACCAGGGCGACCTCCGCCACCGGAGAATGGCCTACGTGCCGGACGAGGACCACGGTCTTCAAACCCACCGCTACCCGCTGAGGCCAATTGCTCAGGCGTTGGAGCAGCAGCAAACGGCTTATGCGTTAAGTTCATGCGGCCTTGGTCATCTATTTCACTGACTTGCACCTTCAAGGTATCCCCTACATTTACCACGTCTTCTACACGGTTCACACGGTAGTTCGCAAGTTGAGAAATATGTACCAAACCTTCCTTACCCGGCAAAACTTCCACAAAGGCGCCAAAGTCCATGAGACGGGTAACTTTACCTTCGTACACTTCACCCGGTTCAACTTCTTTTACAATATTCTGAATCCACTCTACTGCCTTTGCGGCCGCAGCTGCATCGGTAGATACAACCATAACTTGACCGCTGTCTTCGATATCTATTTTTACACCCGTCGCGGCAATAATAGCGTTGATAATTTTTCCACCACTGCCAATAACTTCCCGAATTTTATCCGGCTTGATGAAGAAGCTCGTAATACGCGGTGCGTACTGAGAAAGCTCTGCGCGTGGCGCAGACAAAACTTCTTTCATTTTGCCGATAATAAACATACGGCCCGGCTTGGCCTGCATAATGGCCTTAGATAAAATTTCCGGAGTCAAACCTTTAACTTTAATGTCCATCTGCATGGCACTGATACCTTTTTCGTTTCCGGTAACCTTAAAGTCCATATGACCGTTAAAGTCTTCTATACCGGCAATGTCTGTCAGTACCTTAAAGTTGCTCGGATTAGCTTCATCCATAACCAACCCCATAGCCACACCACCGATAACATCACTAATGGGCACACCTGCGTCCATAAGCGCCAGGCTGCTACCACACGTGCTCGCCATAGAGGTAGAACCGTTAGAAGCAATAGCTTCACTCACTAAACGCATAGTATAGGGAAAATCTTCTTGCTTAGGCAAAACACCAGAAGCCTCAATAGCCTTTTCCGCCAGTGCGCCATGACCAATTTCTCGGCGACCAGGCCCACGCAAAGGTGCAACTTCACCTACGCTATAGCCAGGCATATTGTAATGATGAATATATCGTTTGGACGTACCATCCACTGGGTCTTCTATGCCATCTAAAATTTGCTCATCACTCTTGCTACCTAGCGTCACCACACTCAACACTTGAGTTTCACCCCGAGTAAACAAAGCAGAACCGTGAGTACGTGGGAGAACCCCAACTTCACAGGTAATTTCTCGTGTTTCATCTAGACGACGACCATCAACCCGACGATCATGTTCAAGTATTTGCTTCTGTTGATACTTCTTGAGTATTTTGTCTATGCATTCATTTACTTCGCGTTCCAAATTCACCCCTTCAATACCTTCCGGAAACGCAAGTTTCACTTGCTCAAGTGTGGATTTGATGAGAGCGTTAATATGCTCTTCACGTTCATCTTTACTGCGAACATATACAGCCGCTTCAATTAGCTCAGGAGTGAGCAGTTCCTTAATCTTTGCCATGAGTATTTCATTTGGCAAAACATAAATACCTACTCTGTCCGGCTTACCGACTTGTGCTTTGAAGTCTAACTGTACTTTTGCAAGCGTGGCTAAAAACGGCTGAGCAAAGGCTACGCCACCAATAATGTCTTCTTCCGTAACTAACTGAGCCCCGGCTTCAATCATCATAATGTACTCACCAGTACCCGACACCACCAACTCCATCACGCTTTTCTGTCGCTGTTCATGAGTGGGGTTTATAACATACTCGCCATCTACCTTACCTACCCGCACCGCCGAAACCGGACCATCAAACGGAACACCGGAAATAGTTATAGCCATACTTGCAGCAGTGACTGCTAACATGTCAGGGTCATTTTCACCATCTACGCAAAGTACAGTAGCCACGACCTGCACGTCATTACGCATGCCATCTTTAAACAAGGGGCGCAAGGTTCGGTCTATAACCCGACCGGTCAGGATAGCGTCGTCAGTTGCCCGACCTTCACGTTTTATCCAGCGACTACCTTTTATTTTACCCGCCGCGTACAAACGCTCCTCATAGTCCACCAGTAATGGAAAATAATTCATCCCTTCTCGAGCTTTCGCGCTCATAACCACCGTCGCAAGCACCACGGTATCACCCTGGCGAGCGAGGACCGCTGCATCGGCCTGACGAGCCATGCGACCGGTCTCAAAACTTATTTCTTGATTGCCGACTGTGCAGCTAATCTGTTTCTTTTCTAACATACGACATCTTTCTGCGAGAGTGCCGCGCAAGTAGACGACGACTTACAGTTAAGTCTTCGCGTTATTTGCGCACCACATCGCTTACTTACTTAATGAATTCCTTGTCACAAAGAGCAACAAAGGCAGCCCACTTATGCAGTGGCGCCGCCTTCGCTTTCTCGATCAAAGTTGGAAAAAAATTCTTCTACGTCCGGCGTACTGCTATAGATAATATGCTCCTCGTTAGTCAGCCGACGATTTTCTTGTGGAAGCGTTCCTTTATGGTCATACCAGTTACGCCACCGCGCCTGGAACTCTTCAAAACTCGCCGATCCATCGGGACCATACAGCTCATGCAATACCGCACCTTTCACTTGGTTCGCTATACCAATAAAATCACTACGCTGTTCCAAAGTAAAAGACCCGTGCGCTACATATTCATCGTGTAGACGCTGGACTACCTCGTCTTGATATATTCTGGCCACAATCTGTCGGGCCACCTCAAGCCACTCGGCTGCAAATTTTTGTGAGTCCAACTCCTCAGTCATAATCTCGTTTACTCTTCTGTTTCCGGCTTTGGCGCAACAATTACCTTAGAAGGGGTAGAAGAAATGTTTACTTTCAGTTTCAAACGATCTACTATCTTATCAAACCGTTTGGCATCTTCCTGGCGGAGATACCGAAGCAACCGGCGGCGGTTACCTACCATTTTAAGCAAACCACGACGAGAATGGTTATCCTTGCGGTGTACTTTTAAGTGCTCACTAACTAGTTCAATTTCCCGAGTTAAGATAGCAATCTGTACTTCCGGGCTGCCAGTATCGTCTTTATGGGTGCGATACTTCTTAATAATACCGTCTTTGTCTTGCTTTGTAAGCATACAATGTTCACCCCGCTAACGACGGGATGCCTTTCTCTACACGAAACTCAGTGCTTAAGCCGAGTCCGTGGCTAATTACAAGTGAACTTATTATACAAAAATCCACAGAAATAAGCAAATTTGCCCTTATATAGGCTATACTATATATATGGATACCTTCACCACTCAACGCTCTAGAAACCAACTGGACAAATACGTGCAAGAATTTCTGGAATATTGTGAAATAGAAAAAAATAAGAGCGACAAGACCATCCGTAACTACGACCACTATTTACACAGGTTCTCCGCGTTTGCCCGGGAAGAAAGTTGTACAAATCCAAAGCAGATAAACCTAGAACTCGTGCGTAAGTATCGACTCTTCTTAAACCGGTTTGTAAATGATAAAGGGGACCGGCTGAAGCTCATCACGCAAAACTATCACGTCATTGCGTTACGGGCGTTTCTTAAGTATTTAAGCAAGCATGACGTTGAAACGTTGGCCCCCGAAAAAATAGAACTGGCCAAGAACCCAAGCCGACAGGTAGAGAGCCTGGAAGGTGACGAACTTTCTAGAATTTTTAAAGCTCTCGAGCAGGAACCGGAAGAGTTACTACGTCTCCGAGACAAAGCCATACTACTTACCCTTTTTTCAACAGGCGTCCGTATTAGCGAACTCACCTCGCTCAAACAACAAATGGTAAATACCGATCGGGCTGAATTTACTGTGCGAGGCAAAGGCGACAAGTTACGGCTAGTATTTCTTTCGCCCGATGCCGCAACTGCCATTAAAGCCTACTTAAAGAAGCGCACCGACAATCACCCTGGTCTGTTCATTGCGCACAGCAAAGTAGGCAAAAGCATAGAAGCGGAAATTACCGCACAAGGCTTTACCCGCTCAGAAAAAAATGATGGCAAAGCGGTAGGTCTTTCTGCGCGGTCTATTCAACGACTCATTCACAAATACGCTATGCTTGCCGGTATAACCCACCACGTAAGCCCACACACCTTCCGCCACTCCTTTGCCACTGATTTACTTCGTAATGGAGCGGACATCCGCTCTGTGCAAACCATGCTGGGCCACGCTAGTATTACTACTACCCAAATATATACCCATGTTACCAATGAAGGTTTGCGGGAAATTCACAAGAAATTTCACGACAAGAGTAACTCCTAAACGGATATGCAGAAATTTGAAATAATTCCCCCTTATACACCCGAAGTCGGGGAAGAAACAATTACCTACTACTTACACGAAGGTATTAATCCTGCTCAACTCTTTTCCTGGTTACAGGAGCAGCTCAAAGAAAAACGACGAGTCACTGTAGAGTGGCAAAATAGCGCAGAAGAGTCTCACGTAAGAATGGAGTTAGTGGATGCTCTCATTTCTGCTAACCACATATCTCAAAGACTGCGCGGCGAGCCTGATACTTATGCACCCGGGCCTCTATACATAAGCACACCAGGAGAAAACATCATGCTCAGAGCATGTTTACACTCCCGAGGGTTCGAGTTAAGTGCACAAGGGCAAATAGTTATAAAGAGTCCTGAACCTGCACCAACAGAACTATAGCATCCAGGCCGATGTATTAGCTGCGAAAAATTATGCTTTTTAGTTTGCCTATAATAGCTTTCCGCTGATTTGCGTCCCGCAACACATGAATTACCGGGGGCATTGCAGAGAGAATAATTATGCCCAATACAATAGGAATAATATATGCATCAATGTTCGGAATAGACTTACCGGCTGCATAACCGAGAAAAGTCAAACCTACCGCCCAAAGAAACCCACCAACAATATTAAAAGCTATAAACCGGGAGTACGTCATACTACCCACTCCGGCCACAATTGGAGCAAAAGTTCTCACCACAGGCACGAAACGAGCAATAATTATTGTCTTCCCGCCATGTTTGTTAAAAAAAGCCTGCGCCTTTAATATATGGTCCTTATGAAAAAAGAGAGAGTCTTCTTTCTTAAATATCTTGGGTCCCATTTTTCTACCAAAGGCATAACCCACACTATCCCCCACGACAGCAGCCACAAATAAAATGGGCATCAGCCACCAAATATTTAAATAGTGCTGGGAAGCTAAAATACCAGCCGTAAACAATAAACTATCTCCGGGCAGGAAAAATCCTACGAGTAGCCCAGATTCCGCAAAAACTATACCCGCGAGACCCAAATACCCCGCTGTTTTAATCAATTCTTCCAAATTAAACATGGCTTAAAAAAAGTTAATAGCAACCAAATTAAAGTAAGTATAGCAATTTTAACGCTTTCAGCGAAGTAAAGCCCGGAGCGCAAAAACCACCTCCATACTGGTTCATAGCCTCTAAAGGGTTACCCTTTTTTAAAGGTTTCGATGTATTTTTGTACTGCAAATTTACTTTTAGCGCCCCCGTACGACATGTATCGAATTTTGCCAAATATAGGCCGCTCAAACCAGGCGCGGTCGTGCACCCCGCCAATACTCCAAGCAATACCTGCATAGCCGTTGGGGTCTCTGCCGTCCAGAGAATATTTGTCGTTTAAGTACATTGCATATTCCATTGCTTGTTCGGCGTTTCGTGTCCACTCTAAAATTTTTTTAGCCCAGTACATGCGCATATAGCCGTGCATTTTTCCTCGCATAACCATCTCCGCTTGCGCGGCATTCCAGAGTTCATCATGTGTCTCCCCGGCTTCTAACTGCGTACGAGTGTACAGGTACGGCCGCTCATCGTGTTGGTGTTCAGTAATTGTTTTTACTGCCCACGCCGGAAAACCTTTGGGGGTATTATAATGCGGGTTATAAAAACAAAAGTTATCGGAGAGTTCCCGCCGCACTACAAGCTCTTCTACAAAAGCTGCAGCAGACCCGCGAGTGCCATTAGCGCCATTTTGAGTTTTATCTAACACATCAAGCAAACTCGACTGAGTCTTTTGCAAAACTTCCAATAGCACTCGTTGGGCAGAGAGCTGTCCAAAGTGTATATAGGGGGACAAATTTGATTGGCCGTCTACTGTAGGGTCATTCCTATCTTCGTTATAAGATGAAAGCTTGTGAGCAATAAAGTCTTTCAACGCCTTGCGTGCGGCCCTTTCCCCAGGCTCTAACCACTCAACTTTTTTTACGTCAGCATTGAGTTGCATCTCGTTACGCACGCGTACCCAATCCACCCTTTCATCTGTTTTGTAAGATGTAGTTTTCTGCTGGGTAAAGATGGGAAACTCCTCTACGTACTTTGGCAACAACCGGTGAAGTTTAGGTCGTAAGGTATATGCTCCAAATTCTTGCTTTGGAGTGGCCACCCAACAGGGTACTATGTTATGCGCGTCTACTTCATAAAATGGAATACTAATCCCTCGGGCAATTGCATGTTTCCAATTCCGGCTATGCATGAGAGGAGAAAAATCGGTTACCAAAGCTCCGGCACTCTGCTCTTTTAAAAACTGAGGAATTTTGTGTGTCGGCTCACCAAGCAAAAAATAAAACATCACACCGTGTGCGTGCAAAGTGCGCTCCACCTCAGCCAAGCCGGCTAGCATACAGTCCGCCATGCGTTCCGTCGCATGGGCAAACTTTTTCCTTACACAAAAAACCACGACCAACGGTTGGTTGTGTTTTTTTGCCAGTTCAGCCGAATATACTAAAGCCCAGTTATCCCGCACCCGCTGATCACGACTCATCCAATATACCACCGGACCGCGTATATGGCTTTCTTGAATTTGATTTAATATTCGTACCCGAGTTACATTCACGAGCGTGTCTATTTACGTTTGAATAAACCAAGCAATGCCGTCTGGCTTTTTTTATCTTTGAACATGCGGTACATACCGGGACTTACCGAAAGTAAAATAAATATAATAATACCGGGGGCAACATACTGCTCCACATTCGGAACAGTGGTACCGAGCCAATACCCGAGCAACGTTAACCCGACTGCCCACAAAAGCCCGCCCACCACACTATAAAACATAAACTTTAAGTAAGGCATACGGGCCAAACCGGAAACAATCGGACTAAACGTACGTACCACAGGGACAAACCGAGCAATAATAACTGCCTTGCCTCCATGCCGCTCAAAAAACTCATGACTCTTTTTTAAATGTTCTGGGTTAAACAGCAGGGACTTAGGACGAGTAAAAAGTTTTGGGCCGGCATGTTTACCAATCAGATAGCCTACATTGTCTCCGCACAAAGCCGCGACAAACAAAAGCAAGCAGGTAATGCCAATATTAAGATATCCCTGCGACGCCAAAATACCAGCGGTAAAGAGCAAACTATCGCCTGGTAAAAAGAAACCAAAAAACAAACCGGTTTCAGCGAACACAATGCCGAATAAGCCGACATAGCCGGCCGTCTTAACGAGCTCAGGAATATCGATAAACATGAATAATTAGTAATAAGTAATTAGTAATAAGAAGTATAGCAAAAGCTAGACTTTCTTGCGCAGCAGTTTTTTTAAGGTCTGAAAGTCATCAAATAGCGTTTGCTTGAGTTTTTGGCCATACAATACCACTGCTGGGTGATAGAGAGGCATGATACTCAATCTCCCATATGGCGCCGATACCACTATGGGTTGACCGTGCAAGGTAGAAATGGTTTGGCCCGCTAGAGAAGACTTATAGTAATGTAACAGATACTGTAAGGAATATCGCCCCAAAGTCGCCACTATAGTCGGTTGTATAATATGTATTTGTGCAATGAGCAGAGGTCCATACAATGCAACCTCTTCCGGCAATGGATCACGATTCTTTGGTGGCCGATCTTTTACGACACTCGTAATAAACACGGACTCACGGGAGAGCTTAATCGACTCTAAAAGTTTATCGAGCTGTTTACCCGAAGCCCCCACAAAGGGCCGACCTGTCTTTGCCTCTTTCTCCCCCGGCGCCTCACCCACAAACATCACTTGTGCATTCAGACTTCCTTCTCCGGGAACCGGTACGTAATTATTCTGCATTCGGTATGTGTATAAATCGGTTCCCTGCAGTTTCTCCAGCTTCGCGTGCAACCGTTTTATTTTCTGTTCTTTTTCATTTTCCTGCATAGCCTATGTATGTTTACGATAGTTGCCAAATTCATATCGCACCATGTTTGCCAATCTAAATTGATGTAAGCTAAACAACACACTGAGCACCAGATATATAACCAACATTTTAAACGGACCGTGTTGTGTAAACCGACGGTCCGACACACCCACCCGCGTATGTACTATGGCAAATGTATGTTTCCACGACAAGCGACGTATGAGCTCAATATCGTCAAACTTCAAAGATACGTCATACCCGCGACTGCGCTGAAACACTTCCCGCCGAATAACAATACAGCTCCCTGCGCCGCTGGCTAACACTTTTTGTAACAGGTAAAAAAAGAAGTTGAACAAACCGTATATGCCATGAATGAGCAACGTAGATTCGTGCGGCACATACCATGGACAGGCAACATCGAGTTTGCGTTTCTCAAACTGACCTACCACTCGCTCAAGAAAATCTGACTTTACGCGAGTGTCAGCGTCCAAAAAAACAATAATATCTCCCGCAGCCAAATAGCCACCCAAATTACGTTTATGGGCCGGCTCACGGTCATGCAGTAATACTCGCACTTCCGGAAACTCGCGACGGACCATATCCGCCGTACCATCCGGCGAACCGCTATCAATTAAAATTATTTCCGTAGGTCTTTGGGTTTGTCTCCGCAAATCGAGAAGCAATGCTGGCACTGTCGTAATTTCATTCAGCGTAGGAATAACTACGCTCACGGTTGTGGTCTGCATGCTCCAATAATACCATGGAATACTGGTATACTACAGCTATGATACTGAAAAAAGTCTTAGAGATTAGCCGTCCCCGCTTCTGGCTCTACTTAGCCGGACCATATTTAATTGGCCTCGCTGCAGCCGCGCAGAGCACAGCAGACCTTACCGGTTTTTGGGTTTGGTCTTTTTTACTCTACTTCCTCTTTCCGGCCAACTTATTCGTATATGGCATAAATGACATATACGATTACGAAACAGACAAGCTCAATCCCAAGAAGAGCCACTACGAGACTCTCGTAACCCCGGACATGCAAGCCAGACTCGCCAACTGGATACTCATTACCAACGTACCATTCTGGATACTCGCGTTTGGTTTTCCGTTACGACACATACTCGCCATGCTTGGTTTTATTTTGTTTGGTATGTTCTATTCCGCTACGCCCGTACGCGCAAAAACAAAACCGCTCCTCGATAGTGCGTTTAACATACTCTACCTATTCCCCGGGTGGTTTAGTTTTTACCTTGCAGGAGGTCGCGGGTTTAACTGGCATATCTTCCTTGCCGGAACACTTTGGGTAATGGCCATGCATGCATTCTCTGCCATACCAGACATACAAGCCGACACTAAAGCCGGCTTACGCACCATAGCGACTTATCTTGGATCGACAGGCACGCTTATATTCTGCGCGCTCTGCTATGTTGGCGCGGCACTACTCGCAGTACCATACTTACACACCCTTGCGCTTATACTGGGCAGCTTATATGTACTCATGATTACTATAGCGTTCTTAGGTAAAACCAAAACCTGGGTATTCCGAACTTATACATGGTTCCCCTTCGTAAATGCAATACTCGGTTTCAGTATTTTTGTATATATTACTCTGGATAAAATAAAAGTGATCGGGTATTAAATACAACCCAATCACTTGTAAGAGCATGAAGAACGCCTGCTTTTTTTGGGGGCATTGACCCCTACACTCGTAGTGCCCACGATCATTCTGCCTTGTGCCCGGGACGAATACTAATTCATCTAGAGGCAGAACGGCACCACATTTTTTACATTGCGCTCGCATATACGCCTCCTTTCCGGCTTTTGTACGCCCTACACTTATAGCACGGAAAGAGAGTTGCGGCAATGATTACTTTCTTTTCCAATATGAACCGGTACAGTTATGTTCCCGGTAAAATACGTGAGCCCCGCAAAATATACGACTACAATTGCGACAGCTCACTAAGCCCTCGGTGGTACCGCATACCCCACACTGAGACTTTTCTTGCAACTCTTGTGGTCTATGTTCTCCCTCTCGAAACACCATACGTTACAAGTTCGTAAGTGGTTCAGGTGTCTTAACACCCTGCAACCGCTTTATTAAAAGTTCAGCGGAAATGAGACAAATGGGCATACCAATACCCGGGTTAGTACCTGCGCCTACGTAATATAAGCCCTTAACTTTTTTACTCACATTATTCGGCCGCAAGAACACGCTCTGCCGTAATGTATGCGCCAAGCCAAGCGCTGTCCCTTGGTAGCTGTTATAGTCTGCAGCAAAATCTTTCACGCAGTAGTCTTTTCTATACTCCACTCTGCTTCGTAAATTCTGAATACCCATTTCAGCACTCATCCAGTCGAGCAAACCGTTACCATACTCAGTCAAAAACTCAGGAGTGTAGTCTAAGCCCGGAGCAATGGGAGCGAGCACAAATAAATTTTCTTTACCCACAGGGGCAACAGTTGAATCCGTCACGCTTGGCGCACATATGTACACGGAAGGCTTTTTAGGAAACTGCGGATGATCGAAGATGTCTCCAAAATTCTGCGCCCAATCTTTCGCAAAGAGTAAATTGTGGTGAGTCAGTTCCGGCACTCGATCACGTATACCTAGGTACATAATAAACGCCGAAGGAGCGAGCGTGCGCTTCTGCCAATATTTGTCTGATCGTTCTCGATACTGCGGCTCTAATAGCTTCGTCTCAGTATGATGTATGTCCGCATTGGATACAACTATATCTGCGATTATGCGCTCGCCGGACTCCAATATCACTCCGCTTGCCTTACCCGCTTCAATTACAATCAGCCGCACCGGGCTTTCAGTCCTAAACTGCACACCGAGCTCCGTACCCACTTTGACCAATGCTTTAATAACTTCGTAAATACCGCCCTGAGGATAGTACACGCCCATATTGAAATCTATATGGTTCATGATGGAATACAATGCCGGGGTATTGTACGGTGACCCACCCAGAAAAACCAACTGGTACTGGAGAATTTTCTGAATGCGCTCATCCTTAAACTGACCACTTACAAAGCGGTGCATAGACAGCAGCAGCTTAGGACTTATACGCGCCTTGGTCGCCCGCGTGTCTATCAAGTCCAACACCGAGTCGTAGTTCCGATACATATATAACTCTTTTGCCAACTCATACGCTTCTTTTGCCTTGGCTAAGTAGTGAATAAATTTTTCACCCGCTCCCTGTTCCCACTGCTCAAATAACGCAGCCACTTTTTCCGGCTCGGCCCATAAGTCTACATGCTCGCCGGTTTCTTCAAAGAAAATTCTATAGCTTGTGGCAAGGGGTACGAGATGTATATAATCTTCTACCTTTCGCCCAAGCAGGCTAAAATAATGCTCAAACACGTCGGGCATTAAGTACCATGAAGGACCCTTGTCGAACGTGTACCCCGCTTCTTGAATTAACCCCGCGCGCCCACCTAAATAATTATTTTTTTCCAAAACAGTAACTTCATAGCCAAGTTGAGCCAATAAATTGGCAGAGCCAAGACCCCCTATTCCTGAACCAATAATAATTGCTTTTTTTGACATACGGTATAACTAAAATTTAGCAGTTCCGACTAATCACTTAGTTTAGTTTTAATGAGTAACCATATTTTCTCCACCAGCGATGTGGAAACACGACCTATAAATGGATTGTAGTTCTGCTGCTCGAGCTTGGTTAAAATGCGCGAGTACAACACGCTGGCCATTTTGTAGGCAAAACGACCCTTGGTGTTGAGCAGCGGCAAACATTTATTTCCTTCGGCGTAGAGCTGCCAGGCTCGCTGGACCTGAAACTGCATAAACGCTCGAAACTCCGGCGACCACTTTCTCTGTGCAATATCTTCCACAGAAAGCCCAAACTGAGCAAGCTCGTCTTCCGGCATATACACCCGGCCTAAGTCAGTATAGTCTGCGTCCAAATCCCGCAAAAAATTCGTCAACTGCATTGCATAGCCCAAGGTCTTAGAATATTCTAAAGCACGGCTATCTTCAAAACCAATGACGTACGCCATCATATACCCCACCACCCCCGCTGAACCATACATATATGTTTCCAGTTCCGCGTAGGTTGCGTAGCGATGCTTGGTTATATCTGAGCGCATTGCCGCCAAAAAACTTTCCCCGTACTCGATTGGCATACACAAGCGTTTGAATGTATCTACAATAGCGTTCATGCGCACATCTGGTGTGCCACCCCCCTGCATGGCCGCACGCCACTCGGCTATATACGCATCTAATTCCCGGGTCATTACTCCTGCACCCCGCTCTACATGTTCGTCTACTATATCATCCGGTATACGAAAAAAAGCATACAGCGCCCAGGTAGACCGCTTCATCCACACATCACCAAACAAGCTCGTAGCAAAATAATAGCTCTTACCGTGCGCTTGCATAATTTGCCGGCACGCTTCGTACCCCTGGTTCAATTCAACAGTCATTATGACACCCTACTTTCAATAATATCTATTAAATTTCGCCAGGTAGCTTGTCGACGAGCCGGCACAGGACCCGTTGCCAACAAATGCCGAGCTTTTACAAATGATTTTTTAGCAATATTCTGCGCATACGCAACGGCCCCCGATGCTGTATAGAGTTCTTGGACTTGTTTTGCCCGCAGTTGCCCAACTGGTTTCCCAAAAAAAGTATTAAACGTAGCTCGGAACTGTGGCTTAGCTTTATGTTGCAGGAAGTGGGTTAAATAGGTGTGTTGACGACCAGAGATATCCAACAACATGTCTTTGGAATTATTCGAGCTGGTTACGTCCAATAAATCGTCCTGAGTTTGGTAGGCTATTCCCAGTGCCTCTCCAAACTGACCTGCAAATGTATCTATGGTTGTTTTACCCAAGGCTAAACGCGCACCGATAGTTAAAGGTCCGGTAAATGTGTAACGAGCAGTTTTGAGTACATTCTTCTGGGTTATAGCAGCCAGACTTACTTCGTCTTGAGTTGTTAAGTCTATATCTATCATCTGCCCTACAAATAATTCATCCATTACCTGCCGAAACGCCTGCAGCGCTAACGTGCGTTTTACATTGGACATGCCATACCCCACCATTAACTCATGCGCCCACACGAGTAACAAATCCCCCGCTAACATACCTTGCCCTTGTCCAATGTGTGCAATATCTCCTAAGCGATTACGATCAGTAAGCAGTTGCGTTGCAAAAATATGCGCAGTCACTTCACTGTGGCGTTTGAATGCTTTATCTACTATATCGTCGTGAGCCAAAGCAAATAAATGAAACACTTCCAACCCCATAGCCACTTCTTCTATGGATGTAGTATTTTTGCCCCCAAATGTCTCATATGCCAGTGTCGCGAGGTATGGTCGGAAACGCTTTCCGCCGCCTAAGGCAATAATTTTATGCTGTTTTATAAAATCGGGAACAAGCGTACCTCGGCCTAATTTTTTATATATTTGTAACCGAGTATTAAAAAAGGCCGTAAGTTTACGGTCAAACTGTTTTTTATATGCCTTGAGTTCTTTCATAAATGAATCCTCACCAGCTCTCGCTGTTAGTGTTACGTGAGTTTCATGTGCTCATCCCTCAAACCAATTGAGGAATAAAGGTCCAATATCCGGCAACCTTAAACCCATGCGCCTAGGTACATGGAGGGACACAACCGTCAAAGAGTGAATACCTATATAGTAACACAAGGAGTACTTGATAAAAAGTCAGTTCCATGGTACAGTAGTCAAGACATTTGACTACTTGGTCTCGTATCCGCCGGCTGGCGGATGGATAGAGCGGTCCGGCGTGCACCGGACAGGTCGCAGGTTCAACTCCTGCACAATATATTTTATACTTATGGTTGAGGTCTCGTAGCTCAGCTGGATAGAGCGTCAGCTTGCGGAGCTGAAGGTCGGAGGTTCAAATCCTCCCGAGATCACCATAAGTATAAAATATATGTACGTCTACATACTTAGATGTAACAATGGGCGATATTACATAGGCAGCACTCCTGATATTGAACGACGATTTCAAGAACACAATATTGGTAAAAACAAATCAACCAAACACCTGCGTCCGGTTGAATTAATTTTCTATCAAAAATATCCCAACCTAACCATCGCTCGGAAAGTCGAATACTGGCTGAAGCGGCAAAAAGACAAATCGTTAATTGAGCAGATCATCAAAGAAGGTCGCATTAATAAAACATTTGCTTAGAATCAATCTAGCAAAGAAAGCTGAAGGTCCTCCGGTGTAACACCGGAGCAAGATCACCATAAAAAACACCCGACGAAAGTCGGGTGTTTTTTATACGTATTTATTTTGGCCAGGGTTTATCGTTCAGGTATAACTGCTTAACTATTGCCTTGCCATCTTTGTCCACCGCCACCCGAGCATATGCAGTGCCGTTATTCAGCTCCGTTTGCCTACCCGACCCTTCTGGGATGAAATAGTCTTCAATACCGTACTGAATAGTAAGCTCCGCGTCTTGTGAAAGAGGTGGCTGATTTTTCTGCAACATGCTTCCACCGAGTTCAAAACTACCAGAGGGGTTTATATCTTTTACAATACCTTGCATGTATACCTGTCCATTTGTCTCAGGAGGAAGCAACTTCGTCACTCCGCCATAGCTAGACCAAAAGCGACTATCGCCTTCATACCCTTTAGTGAGAGGTACATATACTGTATCACCAACGTATATACGCTCAGAATTATAATTACGTATCCGAGAAATACTGTACCGAATGGTCACATAGTCCCCTCGCAACACATCTCTTGGGTCAATCGGTTGCAGTTTTAGTAGCACCTCTGTACCTGAACTATACGTTGCTAGCTTATAAAGTACGAGTAACACCAGCAAAGCAATTTGTCCCACTACCGCTATAGTAAAACTCGTCTTTTTTGAAAGTTTTTGTTCGGCTTGTTCCATATAATTAGTGTTGACCTCCCGGTAATGGATTAGAGTTGCCAGTAGTATTCATAGAGGCAAGCATCAT
>CAZKVS010000007.1:0-54096 GCA_964556325.1 uncultured Candidatus Saccharibacteria bacterium | reverse complement strand
TCTAGTCTCTAGTCTCTAGTCTCTAGTCTCTAGTCTCTAGTCTCTAGTCTCTAGTATAAGTACAATGCCCAGCCTAACCAAAATGTTACAGATAAAAAATATTTCGAATAAACGCTCGTATAAACAAACAAAACCTAATATGGCGCGCCGCTCCTCGCGCCATGTTAGGTCTTGTAGTTTCTGTCGAAATCCCATTTCAGTCTCCTACTCTGATTTGGGGGAAAGTCGTTGCTGTGCTTTAGCCAAAAGCCGCTTCAGCAATTCAGCCGGGTTGGTCTCAACGAGACCTGGTGCCACTTGATACAACGGCTGCGCAGCCACGATCTCGCCAATCAAGGCAAGCAGATGTTCTTCCATTGCCGCCACTTGGTCAGGCAAAGCTTTTGCTGCAGCAAGGGTTGCTACGACACCTCCATAGTCCACACTGTCGGCCAGCGGCATGTGGCCATTAGTCGACACAGCAACTGAGCTGTGGTGACGACCAGAACCGGTCTCTTGCCTGATTTGAGAAATAGCGGTTCGAATCCGTTTCTTCTCGGTTGCGTCCTGAGCAGGAACTGCAAACCGCTGTAGCTCCATAGCCTGATACAGTGGCCCGAAGTCTACATCTTCAAAGCGGAGTGGGACACCCGTCTGGGAAAAATAGGTGCGTAAAAAACGAAGCAGCCTATCTTCCGAGACTGTAGCGAGAAGTGGTAAAACCTCTGCAGGAGGATTTGGTTGGCCGGTGGATTGCAAACGTTCTGCAATCCGCTTTGCGCCTGCGGGTAAGAGTAAGGGAAAGCCGGCAGCCTTTGCAGCTGCGACCAACCGTGCAAGATATGCTTGATCCTCGTAACTACCACCAGCTTCAAGCGCGGCCAATAATGCGTTACGAAGCGCTTCGCCCTGCCGACACCCCTGTTCAGCGTCAATGACGGTACACACTTCTTGCACCAAAATTTGGGTAACGTGAGTACCTACTTTCTGACGGGCGACGGTGGTGACTCGCTGGACTTCCGTTAACGAATTTGGAGCTAGCGGGTCATACTCTTTACGAACGAGCGCTTCCAATGGGTCAACTTGATCGTCTGAAGCTTGTGCTACAGGAACTGCGCGCTTGAGCCGCTTAGCCGCTAGTTGAACTATGGTTGTCGTTTCAAACGACTTTGTTTGAAACTGGTTCCAGACCAATTTTTTATTACTAGTTCGAACGGATCTGGCCAGCCACCCGGGAATTTGATCAAGCGTCAACACGCTCAATATTTCCCGTGTACCAGCCGGAAAAGCTTCCTGCTTGGGCAAATCACCGACTAACCAAATAGTCACAAACTTATCTGCATCGCCCACCAAGCCCAGAAGGTCGGAAAGCTGATGTACGATAAGCAGCAACCGATTGATTTCACTCAATGGAGTCTCACCCGGTGGTTGGTATGTTTGTTGCGGTTTCGACATAATTCAATCCTCCTTTTCCGGATTGGGGATATGCTCAAGCTCGCCTAGGGCTTGAGGGTTGTTGGGATGGGAAAGTACTACTTTTAGGCGATACACGATAATACCATAAACTATGCCCAAAAGCTAGGTAGGCAAAGCTATAAGAGCTACCCTTGCAAATATTGCAAGGGTAGCTCTTATAGCCAGACAACAAGGCCTATAAAATGCAAAAGACCCATAACTGCACACTATAAAAGTGATTAGTTATGGGCCCTTCGGCTTAAGTAGGGTGTCAGTCCCCTACAGATTCCCTCCTTAATAGAAAATGGTTTTTTTATTTGAAGACGTTCCGCTTCGCAACTTTCTGCCACGTGTCGAGCAGGCTGTTAGTGCGCTCTTGCGTACCACCATAGGTCGCAACTTGACCCGTAGCACTTAGCAAGTCACCAACAGTTTGAACGCCTGTCGGCAAATCGGTAATACCGTAGCAGCGTAAGTCGCCCTTCAGAATTTTCGCCCAACGGAGATCATTGCAGTTTCCAGGTGCATATTCCCTGCTATACCAGACAGCAGCGAAGAAAGCTTGCAGACGATTATTGGCGTTCGGGTCGTTCCACCGGCCCAGATAAATCTTGGCCGTATCGGATCCGGAACGAACCGAGTTATGAAGGTTGTACCAAACCGGGAAATCACATCCACCACAGGTTTGAACCTGTGAGGGATGGATCCATGGGATGGTGTCTTCGCACACGGGCGGGGGAGGTTGGCAAGAGGCGGTTTCGCCGCACATCTCGCCAATTGGAAACTTCCCGTTCTTAACACCCCAATATAGACCGTCACCATAAGCAACGGTTTTGGGGTCGCCAGGGGTTTCATGAAGCATTTCGACGACGTCGAGAATACCGGCCCAGGTGTTGTTAATACCAACCTGGTTCACTGCATGGAAGCCGAAGCCAACGCAGTTCATGAACGGACTATGCATATCCATCGAAAACGACGCGCCAACCAAACCGGGCCAGTACATCCAACCGCCACCAGGGGCAGTGCTTGGAACAGCGTACAACGGAACTTCATTGCCTTGATAGAGCCAATGGTGTGCGCCACGATCACCGAGGTACAACTGCACCCACGGATTCACGTAGTCTACAACCATCGAGCTGGCGCCGCGCCAAGAAAATCGGGCAACGAGAATTTCTGTTTCGCTGCCATCCGCGTTTTTAGCGTAGCCGATGAGTTCAATGTAATCCCACGAGTTGCCGTCGGGGCTACCGTGATAATAGTGGTTGGTGGCCAACACAAGGTTAGTATCCCAAATCACCATTTTATCGCATTTTCTCATCCGAACTTTAACGCCGTTGCCGTGGCCATTGATCTGGACGACTTGCGCTTTGTACTTTTGCAGTTGTTCGGGCGTTGCCGTTCTCAAGTCGGCCACCATCGCCGGCGTAAAGAATGTGCCGTGATCTGCCGCCATATCGAGAATTTCCACCCCTTGCCATCCAAAGTCTGGGCTGACCTCAAAGACGCGAGTGCTAACTCCGCCTTTTCCATCAGGAATCATATACTGATCCCCATTGACCGGACCATCACCATGTGTAAGGCGATTGACTTTGACGACTTTGGGAGTTGGTGTAGGCGTCGCGCTCGCGGCGGCAGTTTGTTGTGCGGAAGCATTGCGGCTCCCGAAATTAATAAACATTGCGGCCACGAGCGCCAACGTCAGTGCGGTGAATCTAGCTGCTGATTTCATGATCTACTTTTCTCCAAATTTTGAAAGAACGTTTTTCGGTGCTGCTGGGCTGCTGAGAGCCTAACAGCGTTTTTTGTGGGTGCCTTGAGTATAAATGAGGACCTCAAGGCGGGTTTTGGGACAAGAAGTCGTTTGGGTTCCCTTTGGGAAGAAAACCTGTGAACTTCTGTTCCCATTACTGGCTACAACCAGAAGCATGTCTGTAAACAGTAATGGGAGCAAAAGGCTTATTTATAAAGTACTTATTGAACCTACCCCTGTCTTAAACTTATAAAAATATTATACAACTTTAATACGTATATGTCAACATTAATAAAATATCAAAAACTGGGGAATAGGTATTAATATCCTTTATATATGGCATATTTTAACCGTTAACCATATGTGGATAAATATGGCTTATATATAAGGATTAAAATATACCTCTTATATAAGACATTTTATAGACTATATTTCCAGTAAAATCCTATGGCGTCATACACTACCAATTTGCTTTTATGGCCATAAATGTTTACTTGACATATATATGTAACTATTTCATAATACATAGTCAAATCTAACTGTTCATATACAACCTCGAGAGCCAAGCATGGTTCTCTATTGTATATATACAGTGGGATTGGACATCAGTAGTCCAAACAAAAAATGCGGCACATCACCCACAGCCGCACAAAAGCCAAAGCCAGGGTGCAATATCCCTGACACAATCTGGAGGCCTAGCCCACGGCTAGAACCTACAGGAGGAAACTACAGTGCGAATTTTGAAATCCTTTACAATGACCACAAGCCTGCTCGCTCTCGCCATCCTATTCGGCGGATATGCGCTAGCGCAAGACATTCCACCGTCCGTGCCGCCGCCGGCGCAAGCGCAGGAAGAGAAGCCGGTTCAACCAGCCGCCGAAACAGCCCAGTCCACGGATGCCTCCGGCCAAACCAAGGAAACCGCCCCGCCCCGCAAGGACGGGCTGATGATTCCGGAAATCATTGCCCTCGTCGGACCAGTCGTCGTCCAGGGCACGGGGAATAGTCGTGACAGCGTGGAATACATGAGCCTAATCGGTGTCGTACCTGGATCAGGGTACGGAGAAGTTATCACCTCGCCCATTACCATGGCTCGTGTGTTTTTCTCAGACACGCTCCGAGCAACTGGCGCTGTACTCACTTCTCGCATAGGCGGAGCCTCACTTCGACTTCCCCTGACGGTTCAAGCTGTCTCGGGCGGTTTCCTTGTTACCAACAAGGAACCAGATGTTAGAGTGATCAACCTGATCACTGAACAGGAATACGAGATTGGAGACGTCATTCTCTATTCCGGCACCAGCGCGGTGAGCCAAGTGGTTGATATTGAATTCCCGACTCCCGTCTCTGGGTTGCAGGTAGTCATTGACAAGCCGGACAGTAAGAGCTGGACGGGAATTAATTTCATTCGCGTGAGAAAGGCCCGACAAGGGTCACCCACTCGACCATAAACTTCAAACGCACATACGCCAAAAGCTCGGACATGCAATATGGTCCGAGCTTTTGATTTGCCTTTTCAATCCCCAAAATAATCTTATCTGTCGCACTTTTGTCACATATGTGACAAAAGTGCGACAATTTATTATAGAAGCTAGAAATATAAAAATAATTTAGGCAAAAGAAAAAGCCATACGTATTCCAAAGTTTACGTATGGCCCACCATCATGGTGTGGTTGTGCAACTCGCGTTGCTTTGATTAAGCCTCCTCAGACTTGTAGATGCCGGCGTTTTTTAGTTCCCGGCAAAACTGTACAGCTTATTGCTGCTTGACTTCGTACTTCTTCATCTCGTTGTAGAGAGCATCGTCCAGAAAATCAATCTCAGCGACTTCAATTCCCACCGGCAAACCGGTCTGATTGGTGGCCTTCAGCAGAAACTGCGTTGGGGCACCAAGGTTGCTGTCGGGGTTCGTCACCCCAATGAGGAAAGTAGAAGTCGTAAGACCCCGATCTATCGAAACAACGCTGAGATCGTAGGTTTTACCAGCCTCGAATGTCTCTGTGCCATTGCTGATAGACAGGTCTCGAACTTGTCCCATCCAATAGTTCTGGCTCATGCCGAGAATCGAATCGCACCAATACCACAGCTTCGCGGTCTTGTTGCTGGGGTTGTACAGCAACTGGACATTGCTATAATTTTTGGTGGTTTGACCGTTCGATTTGATAGCGACGTCGAGACGGAGACGGTTATCGCTCCAGAACGTGTTATCCACCGTAAGGCGGAAAAACACAGTCTTGAGGTTTTTCGCTGGTGCCGCAGGAGCCGCCATCGTCATCTTTTGACCAGCCATTGCCGTTGCGCGGTATGCGCGGTTTTGATTGGTGTTAATCGTTCGCTTCTTCATCCAAACAGCCACGTCTTCGATTTGGCTGCCGTAGATGTTGCTGTTAGGCGCCATAACGGGCACCTCGGTGCAAGAACCTTTGACACACACCATATTGACCAGGTATGCCTGGACTTCGACGTCGCCGCCTTGAGCATTGAACGGATTTGCGTCAACCGTATACTTGCCGTCAAAACCCGGCGTGGTTGGGCGAACACCCTTGAACACGCTACCTGAGACTTGGGCATAAGTAGTGGTCGCAAGCATGGCGACGAGAGCGAAAAACAACGCGATAGCTGATTTGCGGATATTGCTGATTCTTGAAGTTCTCATGGTCCTTAACCTATTCCTTTGTAAATGTGCTGCTGATTTTTGTGTTGCTGCCTGGCTGAGTTAGCCTAACAGCGCGATTTTGCGGGTGTTCCGACACGTGTGAGGAGTCGGAACGGATATTGGGACAAGAAGCGTCATGGGTCTCTTTTTGGTTGAAACCGGACTCTTCTGTTCCCATTACTGACTACAGCCAGAAGTATGTCTGTAAGCAGTAATGGGAGCAAAAGCTATATTTGTAAGGCACTAACTAACTCTATAACAGTATTATACAATAATAATATTATTATGTCAATAGCTGTTAAAAAAGCAATACATGTGGACTACTCACTAATACCGTATATTTATAAGGGTATTTCGCTTATTTTTTATATGGGGATAACTTTGGCTTAAATATAGGGAATAAAATTATCCGCTTAATAAAGCGGGTAGACGCAATACGAATATCGAATTATGGATACCAGCTAGATTCCTACTCCATCTCCGAAACATGACTACGAACCCGGACCCCCCGACTCGGAGTCGGGAGGGAATGACAAAACAAAAACCCCGACTCTCGGAGTCGGGGTTGTAAACTTTTCACTATTGTCTGTCCACTGTTCACTTGCTCTAGCGTTTTGCCCACTGTGGAGCGCGACGAGCGCGGCGCAAACCTGGTTTCTTACGTTCTTTCTTTCGGTCATCCCGAGTAAGAAGACCATTCTTCTTGAGTACTCGACGGACTTCTTCGCCTAAGGTAGAAAGTGCTTTGGAAATACCGTGACGCACAGCTTGAGCCTGCGCTTGTATTCCCCCACCAGCAACAGTAGCAACAAAGTAATACTGGCCACCTAAGCCGGTAAGTTTAAAGGCAAGCAGAGCTTCGTTTTGCAGCGTGCTATTGGAAAAATACACTTTAAAAGGTTTCTTGTTCACTACTATCTCACCTTGGCCGGTAAACAAACGAACGTTGGCGACTGCAGTTTTGCGACGACCGGTTGCAGGCAAGTAACGACCAGCGGCAATAGTGCCAGTAGGTGCAACCTTGGTAGGAACCTGGACAGGAGCCTCTACTATTACTTCGGCCACCGGGGTAGCTTCCACTTCAGGAGTTGCTGCTTTTACAGCCCGCTTTTTTGGTGCGGCGGCAGTAGTAGCTTTGGCAGCTACTTTGCGAACAGCGGTTTTCTTTGGCTTCAATTCTTCAGACATAAATATAAGATACTAATATACGAATGGGTACTAATGATACTAATGGCTACTAATGTGTGCTAAGAAAGAATTAGTAATATTCGTTTCATTCGTACCATTAGTATATTGGTATCTGTTATAAAAGTTACTTCTTAGGAACAGGAAATGTATGAGCGCTCCCGGTCACGACCTTCATGCGAGCGAGCATAGCTTTGCGGAACTTTACTTCATCAAGCATACTGCGAACCGCTTCGCGCAATACCCATTCTGGTTTGCGTACAATTTCGGTCTTGAGGGTTTTCTTTCGAAGACCACCCAAATAGCCGGAGTGATGATAGTAGACTTTCTGTTCTAACTTTCGGCCGGTGAACTTGATTTTATCAACGTTGATGACAACAACAAAGTCTCCCCCATCCACGTGTGGAGTAAAGGTGCGCTTGTTCTTACCACGAAGAAAGGTAGCAATACGGGTGGCAACTCGGCCGAGAGAATCGGACGAAGCATCAACTTCGTGCCAGGCGCGGACCGGTTTAGTAGTGATGGAGGATTTCTGAGCTTTCATACAAAATAGTGGACAGTATACAGTTTACAGTGGACAGGTAATGCAATTCTACTTGCTCTTTACACTGTTCACTATTCACTGTTCACTTTAATTTATTCAACTAATTCTATAACGGCTTTGGAAAGACCAGCAGCCGGGTTGTTAAGCTTGGTAATACGAACATAACCGCCAGGACGCTGTACAAACTTAGGACCAAGCACATCCAAAGTCTTTGCAGCAGCATTCCGGGTCAAGCCCATTAGCAACTGACGACGTACATGCAAGGTAGGAACCTTAGCCTTAGTAATAAGCTTCTCAACGTATGGACGAACAGCACGGGCGTTGGCATAGGTTGTTTGAATGCGTTCGTGCAAGACTAAAGACGACGCAAGCGTGCGAAGCAGTTTTCTGCGATGATCAGTGCCTTTGCCAAATTTTCTCTTCTTCTGATGTCTCATATAATTAGCTTCAGTAGCTTCGGAAGCTTCTGCAGCTTCGGAAGCTTATTATTCTCTACCTAATAGCATCATTAGTTCTAAAATGGTCTTTTTTCCTAAACCTGGAATACCTTCAATTTCTTCACTTGGTAACGCCTTTAACTGTTCTACCGTGCTAATACCATACTTGATCAATGCGTTTTTAGCGCGGTTGGACAAGCTTACGGAATCCAAGTCGCTCACTGGTGCTGGCGCATCTTCATCAGTTTCCTCGTCTTCAGCAGCTACCACGCTTGCAACCTCGTCTACGCTTACAGGCGCAGTTAGAGCCGCAGGAGTGTTGAACAGCATGTTGAAGTGGTCCACCAAAATATGCGCTGCAGTATCTACTGCTTCGCCACCGGTAATAGTGCCGTCTGTTTCTATGGTTAAACTCAACTTATCAAAGTTGGTAATTTGACCGATACGGACGTTGCTTACGTCAAAAAACACAGAACGTACGGGTGTATAAATAGCATCCACTGCAAGAGTCCCAAGCTCAGTGCGGTCAGCTTCACGAGCTTCCACCGGCACATAGCCGCGGCCTTGTTCTACAGTTAACTCCATGTCAAATTCGGCGTTTTTGTTGTCCAAGGTGGCTATATGCAAATCTTTGTTCATTATTTCCACCTGGTCGTTGCTGGCAATGTCAGCCGCAGTTACTGAGCGCTCACCCTTTACTTTGAGGCTCAACTTAACTGGCTCACTGGAAAAACACTTCAAACGAAGCTGTTTGAGGTTGAGGATAATCTGTACCACGTCTTCTTTAACGTTAGGCACAGTAGAAAATTCGTGGTCGGCAAAGCGGATTTTAACCGCAGTCACCGCCGCACCCGGCATACTGGAAAGTAATACGCGGCGCAATGCGTTACCCACGGTTACACCGTAACCAGGATGCATTGGCTCTAAAACTACCGAGTATTTATGTTCGCCTAAGTGTTCAACTTGGGCTTTATTGGGAAGGGTAAGCGCTTCCATAATTTTATTAGGGTTTGGGGACTAGCCACAGCATATGAATTTCATACACCACAGCTATGATCCACCACTCTCTTAATTAAATGCGACTATAATGTTCAACAATAAGCTGGGTATTGATGGCTTTGTCCATATCTTCATAGGTCGGCTGGCTCAAAACTTTTGCCTTCAGGTGGGTAGCGTCCAAATCAAGCCAGTCTGGTGGGGTAGCAGATTTTAATTTATCTTTTACAGTTTGCATAAACTTGGTCTTGGCCTTTGTTTCGCCTACCGTAATGACATCACCCACACGAACTGCGGCGGAAGGAATGGTAAGCTTTTTACCGTTAACCTGGAAGAAACCGTGAGAAACTAACTGGCGAGCTTGAGACCGAGTTTCACCATATCCGAGACGGTACACAACGTTATCTAAACGCTGTTCAAGGAGCATAAGGAGGTTATTACCGGTTACACCAGGCTGTGCCTGCGCTTTAATAAAGTAGTTATAAAACTGCTTTTCTAAAACACCGTACGCAAACTTTGCCTTTTGCTTTTCCTTCAATTGCAAACCGAATTCAGAAAGACGGCTGCGAGTGTCAGGATGTTGTCCTGGAAAACCAGAGCGTCTTCGAAGAACCTTACCTTCTTTATTGGTAAATGCCTGTCCTAACCTTCTTGCTTTTTTACCTCGTGCACCTGTATATCTCATAAGTAGCTTGTAGCTTGTAGCTTGTAGCTTGTAGTAAATTCCTACAACCTAACGCCTACCAGCTAATTCCTAATTAAATGCGTCTTACTTTCTTCTGTCGTACACCCCCGTGCGCCACAGGAGTTAGATCTTTGATTGTTAACACGGTCATACCGGAACCCTGCAAAGCTCGGATAGCCGACTCACGTCCGCTCCCTACACCTTTAATGAGCACATCGACTTCTACAAGACCGCGTTCTTTGACTCGGCTAATCAAATCTTCCATAGTTCGTTGGCCTGCATATGGAGTAGATTTTTTAGAACCCTTAAACCCAGTCTTACCGCTGCTACCCCACGCTAACACGTTTCCCACAGGGTCGGTCACGCTAATAATGGTGTTGTTGTAGGTGGAGTTAATATATACTTTCCCCTTGGTAACTTTTGCTTTCGCCTTCTTCTTGCGAGCACCTTTAATCTTAGAAGCTGCATCCGTAGATGCTACCTTCTCTTCTACTGTATCGGTTTGTTGGGTGGTTTCAGACATAATATAGCTATTAGCTACTAGCTGTTAGCTGTTAGGAATTCCCTAAAAGCTAAAAGCTAAAAGCTTTCTTGTTAGGTTTTATCTCCAGACTTCTTGCGACCGCTACCAGCTGTCTTACGTACGTTACCGCGACGAGTACGAGAGTTGGTTTTGGTGCGCTGACCGCGAGAAGGCAAACCCTTAATGTGGCGCAAACCGCGATAGGAGCTAATTTCTTTCAATCGCTTGATATTCAAAAGTACCTGCTGACGGAGCTGACCTTCAACCTTAAAGTTCTTGTCTATGTAATCACGAATTCGGTTGAGCTCCGCTTCGTCTAAGTCTTTAGTCCGCTTGTTAGGATCAATGCCAGCTGCAGCTAGAATAAGCTTGGTGTTGCTTGGTCCAATACCATATACATAAGGCAAAGCCGCTTCAATGCGCTTGTCGTTCGGAAGATTGATACCTGCTATACGTGCCATAAAAAGTGAGAATTATGAATTATGAATTATGAATTATGGTTAGGAATTTATTCTTGATTCCTAATTCATGATTCATGATTCGGGCCTTAGCCCTGACGTTGCTTATGCTTCGGAGTTTTACAAATAACATACACGCGACCAAAGCGCTTCACAACTTTACAATCTTTGCACCTCGGTTTTACGCTTGCTTTAACTTTCATAAATTTAACTTCCAGAGCTATTAAAACCTCAGAAGCCAGGGCGGCTTTTGAAGTTGGATGAGCTATTATCTTAACCTGCGAATAATGCGGCCCTTGTTAAGGTCATACGGAGTCATTTCAATAATGACCCTGTCCCCTGGCAAAACCCGAATCATGTTTACTCGCATTTTACCAGCTAAATGACCCAGTACTGTCTGGCCAGCTTCCAGTTGGACACGAAAAAGTGCATTAGGTAAGCTTTCCACAATCTTACCCTCAAGTTCTATAACATCTTTGATTGGCTGTTGCTTCCCAAAGTCTGGTGAACGTCTGGAATTGGTCTTAAATTTGCGCATTTATTACGGTGGCACTATTGTATCACATCCAATAAAGCCTTGTCAATTATATATAAGGTGCATTACTCATTAGACTGGCTTACTTGCACGTGACTCTGGAGTCTGGGGATACTAGACTGCCAAGAGGGGCTCAAAGTCACACTCGCATGGTCAATTTCAGACCGGCTCGCGAGCCACTCTTCCGCTTCCTGGCGAGTTTTACCCTTTAAGCCCGCCCGTATCGAAGCAATGTCCAAAAGCTTAAACGATTTAGACTCAACGTGTACTATAAGCTTCATTGTTCCGGCAGCTATGTCCAGCTGTCGAACCTTAAAAGTCAAAGTATCTTTATCCACCGGCTCCAAGGCTGAACCGTCGACCAGTACCTGGGTAATACGACTCCTAACCAAATCGGTCAGCTGTGCTGGTTCAAATGCCAGACCTTTTAAGTTTATTTGTAGTTTGGCGGTAAAGGTAGGAGCTTCAGACCCAGCTGGCTTATCGGTGGTAAATGAAACTATATTTGATTGATAAGCCTTTTCCGGCAACATTTTACCGTCATTTTTGAGCTGCACGGTGAGCTGATCAATGAGCTGTTTTTGCAACGCGACCTGCGCAGTTGCCAAATCGGCTTCCTCAATAGTCGACACAAAACGGGAATTACCACCGGTGAGCTCCTCTTCGACCTGCGCGTAAAGCAATTGAGGCTTATTGCCAAAGACTTGATTAGTAATTTCTAAGCGAGTGTTTACGGGCACATTAAAACCCTCTCCTGCCTGTGCCGCCTCAACTGCTGCAACTCGACCTGCATTTGGACTAGTCACCTGCTTTGCAGGCGTGGCAGGGATAAAATTCTGATCAGCAGAAAGCACATAAGACTTTCCACCAGCACTCAGCGTAGTTGTTTTGCTTTTCAGGCTTAGTGGTGCCCCTGTTAAATTAAATATACGGACCTTGCCCACGGCTTTACTCCCAATCTCCTTCTTACCTGTAGATTGGAACTTATCTTCGGCTTCTAACGTACGTTCTAGACTCACCGCAGGGAGCTGCAACTTAGCACTATCCGGCTGGGCTATACCAGTACCCACCGACAACTCCACGTCGCGAATAATTGGGTCGCCTTTCGCAAATACCACCACCGTTGCCTTTGGCAAAATAACAACAGTAAAAATGAGTAGGAACAAAACCACCAAGGCTCCAGCCCCTAACCAAATGGTCCGTGGGGTCTTTTTCTTACCCTCACGAGGGACGTAGGCATTCGTGGGTCGATATGGCACATCAGAAAAAATGGTGTCATGTACGGCCACGCGGGGAATAGAGCTCGCCACCTCTGCCACTGGCGTTTTATGATGGGCCGCTACATGGTGGGCTCGAACGTGTTGAGGTACTTCTTCCGCGGATGCAGCAGGCACAGACTCCGAAACAACCGCATGTTGCTGTAGGGTAGGCGCATGCTTGCGCGTTTGTATATCCCCCATGCCGGACTTTTTGCCTCGAGAAGGCAATGCTTTTAATGTAAAGCCCGCCTCCACAGCGTAGGACTGACCGCGCTCATCCATAGTAAGAATAGAAGCATTCTTTCGCAATACGTCCAACTGCTTTTTGAGTAATTTTAAATTTACTGCATCGGCAAATAAGTAACTGCGGCGTGGGAACACCAAAACTAAATCGGGGGAATGCTCGCTTTTTACCCGCGCTAAAATAGTCTTAATGTCATCTTCCAAATTAAAATAGAGTGTTTTTGCCATGTAGATGCGAAGCCCTAGCTTATTTCCTTTATTCTAGCAGTGTTTGGAGCAGAGTCAAACTACGCTTAATATAAACCGCAGATGCACAAATACCGCCGATAACGCAGATTTGGGTATTTCGATATCTGCGGCATCTGTGTAATCAGCGCATCTGCGATTTATTACAATATTCCTTTATACGCTAAACGCTTATCAAAGCTTATTTGTTTACCCCGCTCCACACCAGGCTGGTCAAATGGATTCACCTGCCGAAGCAGGCTGGCATACACTACATACAACTGCCAAAACGCTATGAATCTACCCAACTCTACCGGCTCAACAGCGGTGAGTTGCATATGCACAGAAGGTATGCCAGTAAGTTTTGCGTCCTCAAGGGTACCCTGGAGTTCTGCATGTTGAGACTCCTGCAAAGGAATTTTATTTAAATCAAACAACGGTTGCTTACGAAACGACACACTATGTACACTCGTCGGATAACTAGTCACTAACTGGTTCGTAAAATTATGCACGTCAATAAACCAACCCGCAATATTTTTCCGGCCCCCAAAGAACCGTTGCGTAGTATGGTGTTGCACTTCAGAACCCTCCGCGAACAAATAAGTCTGTCCCTTTTCATTTTTACCAAAGCTCTCATGGCATAGCTGAGTCGCCAGAGGCATGGCGGCGCACAAGTAATGAGAGTAGACGAGGCCTAATACATCTACATAGCCCGACTGTTCGAGCTGCCAAAGCACACTCGCAGCCTTAAAAGCCAAATTTTCCTGTCCGTAGAGCGCGTGCATTTCCTTACCCCCACGAAACAACCCATCGATATCCAAACCACAAAATAGCGCAGGTAGTAAAGCAGTCTCCGTAAAAGCGGTAAACCTCCCCCCAATAACCGGATGACGCACTACTCGTAAGCTCAACTTTTGAGCCACCTGTTCTACGCTGCTCCCCTCACCTGTTACCACGACAATGGGATAGTCCCAAAACTGGGACAACGCTTCTATTTGCGTAGTGTTTTCGCCGGACTTCGTAATAGCCAGCACAAGGGTGTCGGCAGGACTCAAAGTAGATTTAAGCTCAGAAATATAGTCCGGATCAATACTGGAAAGAAAATAAGCTTTCTTTTGAGCGGTAGACTTTAACGCATTATAAAAGGCGTAAAAACTGGTCACACTGCCCCCATGACCAATGACCAATATGTTTGGGTATTGCTCGTACTCTTTTACCACCGCCTCCATAGCCGCAAAGTCCGGCCGATAGTCCAGAAAAGCCGGTTTTTCTTTTGGCAAAATTTTTGTATCAAACTGCGCCGGCTGCGGGCAGTCAAAAAAATCTATGTTCATAGGTCTAATTCTCCCCCGCTTGAGGGGGAGTTAGAGGGGGTCATAGAAGATTTAATTTTCTGGCCAAATCCTCCATGACTCCATCGATATTATATAATACGTCTCGGTTTGTATATCGTACTACACTATAGCCTAAGCACGATATATAGCTTGTACGCTCTGTGTCATATTCTTGGTTAAGTGCATGACTATCACCATCAATCTCTATAATCAAACTTTTCTCTGAACAATAAAAATCAACAATATAGTCTCCTATCCCATGTTGTTTTCTAAACTTCAAACCAAAGAAGGATCTATTAGCAACTTTTGACCAGAAAAGCCTTTCAGGGGGAGTTAATGCTTGTCGCAGAGTTCTTCGTAAGGGAATAGTTTTCCTAAAACCAGATTTTGGACCTCGTACTTGTACCATACTTGTACTTGGACCTCCCCTAACCCCTCCTCAAGAGGAGGGGGACCGGAAAAGCTATTCAATAACTGCTTTAATTCTACGCACGCCGGCGCTCACTGCTTCTTCTTTTTGTATCTTGAACTTACCAATCGTATTCGTATGTTCTACGTGAGGGCCGCCACAAAACTCAGGCGATACAGCTTCTTTGTTCTAAAAAACACCAATTAACTAACTTCATGGTTAGGATCAAGTCGCAACTTCTCTATTTCTTCCAAAAAATGTTGTATAACGTCAGTCAAGTGTTCTTGGTCTGTCTTACCAACAGGAATAGCTCTACTCGCAGGCCCCAAGACTTCCCACAAATCTAATTCGTCATTAGACAGGTCCAAACCTTGGAATATTACATCTGCTCCATAAAACTCATTCCTGAGCTCATCTACTGTTGCATGTTGATAACGCCCCAAACACTCTTCCACATTTTGTTTGTCTGACAAAGACTTACTAGTTTCCGCCTCACCTTTAAACATAATATTAATAATTTACAAATAAATTAAACTTACGAAAGCACAGCTTTAATACGTCTTACACCGGCGCTTACCGCTTCTTCTTTTTGTATCTTGAATTTACCAATGGTGTTAGTGTGTTCTACGTGAGGGCCGCCACAAAACTCGAGGGAGACTACTTCTTCTGTTTTAGGATCGAAGATGGTGTACACCGATACCGTATCGGCATATTTTTCACCAAACAGTCCAATAGCCCCACGCTTACGTGCTTCTTCTAATGGTATAGTTTCTCGATTTACGGTCAAATCACGCTGTATCCAGGAGTTAACTAGGTCTTCCACCTCTTGTTTTTGCTCGTCGGTCATTTTGTGTGGATAGGTAAAATCAAACCGGGTTCGTTCAGAGGTAATATTGCTACCCTTTTGCCAGACGTCTTCACCTAATACTTTTCGCAGTGCTTTCTGCATTAAGTGAGTAGCTGTATGATACCGCACCACAACTTCGCTATGATCTGCTAAGCCACCCTTAAAGTCCCCTGCAGAGGCGGTACGAGACAGGTCCTGATGTTTTTTGAACTCCTCTTTAAACTCTTCCTCGTTCGGTGTTTGGCCTGCTTCACGTGCTAAATCCCGAGTGAGCTCCCACGGAAAACCATAGGTTTGATACAAATTAAACGCATCTGTTCCGGTTATCCGTGCTATTGGTTGTTCATTTGTAGATTCGGATACATTCGTTGTTTCGGATCGGTTTATGATTTTGTTAAATTCTTTTATACCCTTATCTAAGGTTACCGCAAATTTGTTCTTTTCATCTTCTATCACTTCAGTAATCTGCGTAGCGTGTATGCCAAGCTCTGGGTAAGAATCCTTGTAGGTTACAATAACCGCTGCTACTGCATTGGGCACCCAATCAGCAGTACTTCCGAGCATGCGCACGGCCACCATTGCACGGCGAAGTAAACGGCGCAATACGTACCCACGGTCTTTGTTAGAAGGTACTACCCCATCGCTCACCAAAAACACGCTTCCACGGATGTGGTCAGCCACAATGCGCATTTGTTTAGTAACTTCTACCGATTCACCATATGTCCGGCCAGTCACTTGCTGAATATATTCAACCAAAACCCACAATAAATCTATCTTAAACATGTCGGGGTTGTCCCCAACGGCTGCCAACATACGTTCAAGCCCACCACCAAAATCCACGTTCTGCTGTTTTAACTTTTCAAATACATCTTCAGCTTTAATGTATTCCATGAATACATTATTGCCTATTTCCATGAACCGTCCGCAGTCACAGTTCACATGACATGGCTCGTTCTTCCATTCAGACTGCTCGTGCAAGCCTAGCTGCTCACCAAAGTCCCAAAACATTTCTGTATCTGGCCCACCAGGTTCGCCCACCGGCATGTTTTGCGGCACCCCAGCACGACTCCACCAGTTTTTCTTCTCGTCATAGTAAAATATGCGACCACCCTGCATGCCATCTCGCTCAGGAAAATCTACAATATTGGCAGGTACGCCCTTCGCGCTAAATAATTTTTGCCACAACTCTGCAGATTCTGTATCACGAGGGATATTTAACTCATCATTACCTCGAAAACAAGTAACATATATCCGACTTGGATCCAGCTGCAATTCAGTTGTTAAAAACTCAAACATCCAGGAAATTTGTTCCTGCTTAAAATAATCACCCAGTGACCAGTTGCCAAGCATTTCAAAGAACGTAGTATGGCGATTGTCCCCTACTTCCTCTATATCCTGCGACCGAAAAGACTTCTGAGAATCGGCAATACGGGTCCCTTCAGGGTGCGGCGCACCGAGTAAATAAGGCACCATGGGCTGCATACCACTGCCGGTAAAGAGCGTGGTGGCATCATTTTCAGGCACGAGAGACGCCGAAGGCACTACCGCATGGCCGTGTTTTGCAAAAAAATCTAAATATTTTTGACGTAGTTCTGCTGCTTTCATATATACAAATATACCAAAAAATGAAAACCCTGTCATTCGACAGGGTTTTCATTGCCCATTTTACTATTTCACAGCTTCCTGTAAAGCCTTATCCAGCTGGGGGTCTTTCTGATTTTTTATATCATCTTCGGTAAGTTTTATTTCTATTTCTGGAGCAATACCTTCTTTGTTTATATTATGACCGCTCGGTGTGAGCCACTTGGCTATGGTAACCTTCAGTGCACTATCACCTGGTAAATCAAGGACTTGCTGGACGCTCCCCTTACCGAACGATTTTTCGCCAATTAACTGAGTAAGCTTATAGTCGTGCAATGCACCGGATAAGATCTCAGACGCAGAAGCGCTACCACCATTTATGAGCGTAATGGTTTTAATATTCGCCAGCGTACCAATCCCCTTAGAGGTGTACTCAACGTTCTTACCAGTACTGTGGGCCTCTGTTACTACTACTTTGTCCTTTGGTACCCAGTAACTCGCCAAGTCTACCGCAGTTTCCAAATACCCACCTGGGTTACTGCGCAAGTCCAACACCAAAGCATCAACGTTTTTCCCTAAGAGTTCTTGCACGCCACGATTAAATAACTGAGAAGTGTCATCGCCAAATCGAGTTACCGTTAGCAAGCCGACTTTTTTATCTTTACCATCTTCACCTTTGGTAGTTTTAACTTCCCATTTTACAGACTTTATAACTATTTGGTCGCGCTTAATTTTTACGTCAAATGTCTGAGTACGCCCTTCTCTGTAAATAGTAAGGGTAACCTCGCTATCCTTGGGCCCTCGGATACGTCGCACAGCCTCTTCGGTAGACCAATTGTTCGCCACCTCTCCGTTTACTTTTACAATAATATCCTTTGGCAACAAACCAGCTTTCTGCGCAGGAGTTCCATCGAGAGGCGCAATAATTACTATATTTCCACCTTGCTTGCCAATCTCCGCACCAATACCTTCAAACTTACCCGACAAGTCAGTCTCAAAACTCTTTAGTTCATCGGGAGTGAAGAACTCTGTGTAAGGATCCCCCACAGACTCAACCGCGCCTTTTACCGCACCATATAAGATTTTCTGGTCATCGGCTGGTTTTTCTATATGATTGGTTTTAAGCCTATCGATAGTCTCCCAAAGCAAGCTATAGTCTACTGTCTGCGGTTGGTCTTTTTGATTGATAATTTTAAATGACTTCGGGTCAAACTTAAAACCTTTGCTACCTTCCGCGTACCCAAACCGAAAAGCTCCAAAAATTAAAAGTGCAATTAAAAAAGCACCCAGTAGTCGTTTGAGGTATTGGCTGCTACGATTTACGGTCGGCTGTGTAGTTTCTTCCATATAGATAAATGTAGGCAATAGAGCAATAAGCAATAGAGCAGTATGCGGCAAACTACCGTTTGCCGAATGCTTTACTGCATGCTGCTGTACTGCTTATTCTTTTATTTGCTGACTATTGCCTGCTTGCGAAAAGCATTCTTGGTTAATTGTAACATGTAACGAGACCAAATACCTACATAGACTAGCCAGTTCAGAACAAAAGGATACGTCCGAGCCAAGTGCTTTTGGTAATATTGCCACATGGTATTGTGAAATTCATACAGCGCCTTTTTGGAATTCTTCTTTGAACTCGAACCTTTATAGTGCATAGTCGTAGTTTTGGGGTAATACCATACTTTAAAGCCTGCATCATGCGCTAACTTACACCAGTCTAAGTCTTCGCCATACATAAAAAACCGCTCGTCCAGCAGGCCAATTTTTTCATAACAGGCAGGACTCACAAACATAAACGCGCCTACGCATGCACCAATTTCCATTTCTCTATCCGGATCTGTATGAGACAAGTTATACCCGGCCACCAATTTTGATTTAGGTAATAAAAAGGAAAGGCCAGTCACCCGCATGAGCGCATTCCACGGGTCGGGCAAACTCCGACGAGAAGCAGCGTCTAGCGTTCCATCGCCTTTCACTAACTTGCAGGTACTAATACCAACGTCCGGCCGAGACTTCATAAAATCCATCATAACTTGCAATGTTTCCGACGCAACTTTCGTGTCGGGGTTCAGTAACAATTTATACGCACCCTTGGAAACCTTTAACCCACGATTATTACCTTTCGCAAAACCTTCGTTAGTGTTTTTAATTAACACCAGTTTCCCCCGCAAGTCAGGCCGTGACAGATATTCATTCTCTACCATTTCTACCGTGCCATCTTGCGAGTCGTTATCTACCACAATTACTTCATACTCAAAGTTAACCTGCGACGCAAACACTGCATCCAAAGCAACGCGAAACACCTCTTTACACTTATACGGGACTATAATAATTGATAAATCCATAATTACTCCTTTGCCAAGCCAACATCTAACACAGTTTTCCCCTCCTCGACACCTAAAATATTTTCTATAAACTCTAACTGGTTCGGATATTGTTTAATAATACGTAACAGGGCACTTCTTTCTTTCGCCTGAAGCTCCTCGGCAAATTTCTTGCCGACCGTCGGTGTAACAACACCTCCAATTGAATCAGAACTACGATTACCTCTGCCGGGAAGTCGTTTAAATATTTGAACAACCTTGTTATCGCTTACCCGCTTTGCCATTGCCAATCTAATTTGCTCTGTATACACATCAGGCAAGCCTTCCAATACGCCCGCGGCCGCCTCTGGTTCCGAATCTACCAGAGCCAATACGATAGCTTGAAGATATGAACGACTAAGGACTCTATGAACATGCTCTTTACCTGTTAGCGTGGCAAAGGCATCCACTGAGCGCAGTTCGGAAACAGCATTCATTAGCGCAATATCTTCATTGCCGGGCTCATATAAAATGCTTTCATCTTTCGCCTCAGATGTGGCTATTTCTCTCAGCTTTTTTTCGTCAGGCGGCGCTTGATCAATGAGCTGTCTTCTTCGTTCGTTGTACGCCTCAATTTCCTCCTGAGTTTTTGCTTGAGGCAATAGACGAGATATTAGACGTGTCTCCTCTTCGCTCCACAAAGCCGGGTTGCATGCAACAAAGGTAGCTGCGACCCGTAAATAGGAGGCTAATATTCGCACGTCCGACGCCACTAGCTCCGGCACTGTTACTGCTTCCACACCTTCTGTATACGCAGCCAAAGGCGTATAATATTTTTTAAAAGGCAGATTTAATTTATTAGCTACTTGGAAAAGCACAATGAGCCGTTCACCACTCAGGTTCTCATATACTTCCTCTGCCTCTTCATGAGCAGAGCTACTTAAACCTTCTAGTGGATGCCCACCTTCTCGGTTGGTCATAAAATACAAAATTATTTAGTTCAGTAAACCCTTATTTCCAAGCAAGCTAACCCAACTAGTACTTTTGCGATGCTGCTGTATCCATCGCCGTTTCTTCCACATGCGGGGCAATTGCCTTAGTAAGGTAGGGACAATTTTTAAAGTCGCAGTTTCGAATAAAACAATATAGCCTAACATAAAAAATTCCCGCACAAAAAACTTCCAGTAAAACTTGGGGAAATTCTTGACTACGACAAATATATGGTTCTTGTAATTAAACTGTTTTATCCAAGCGGGAAACTTTTTGTGATGTTTTACAAATTCGTTTACGTCTTTATAGCCTTTCTTGCTGGCCGCCGCGGTGCGCCCATGATACCCCACAGCATCTGGGACATACTTGCAGGCAAAACCTGCATTGCTAATGCGTAGCGACAAGTCTACATCTTCCCAATACATATCAAAGTCTATATCAAAATACTCATAATCAGGGCTAAGGGCTAAGGGAACAGTGCTTGGGTCGCTCTCCATGGACTTAACGCTTAGCCCTAGACCCTTAGCCCTCACTAGACAAGGCATTTTCACCGCTTCAAGTGCACTCTTCCGGTACATACACGCTGCGCCATCTACACCAGCCACATCATACTGTGTGTCGTACTGACCTTTGTCTTCTTCGTTCTGTCCACGACTTTTACCGCGCCCATTCCGCGAACAAATAATACCGGTGGTATCTAAAACCTTACTCGCTGTATGCGTCTCAAAGTTGTACTGGTATATTTTCCCGTTAGCCGCACCCACCTGTGGGTCATTAAATACGGACACTATTTTCTCAACATAGTCAGGTTCAAGAATGAGATCCTGATTTACTAACTGAAAAAATTCTGTCTCAATAGTACTAAAAACCAAGTTATGCCCCCGCACAAACTTTAAGTTCTCGCCGGTATCAATAATTCTCACCTGAGGATAGTGCGTCTGTATATACTCCTTACCTCCATCTGCATTACCATTTATAACTGCGACAATCTCCAGGTCTTCATATGTCTGATTGACCATTGAATCAAACGACTGTGGAATGTACTTCATTCCGTTATATACCATTTGTACTAACGTGACCTTTGCCATGTGCGTTATTTGTTATAAAAGATTAATCGCGCGATGCATCCTGACTACCCGTAAACACTACGCGAGCTGCTCCCAAAAGTATGAAAGTATACAAAAGTATCTTATCATTCAGCCAGGTAACATCAAATACGCCGTAGGCAAGGAACCAAATAAAGACCAAAAACAAGGTGGTAATAAAGACCGATTCAGCCGTTACCCGTTGACTGGCCACATACCGCCAGGCGCGATGGAAAAATGCCAGCCAAAACAAACCAAACAGCAATAACCCCACCACACTTAACTCCACCAGTAATTGCAAATACAAACTATGCGCAGTTATGTACCGTTGAGGGAGGTTATATGTATTGTTCTCTTGGCGTGCAGCTTCCTCAAAGCTGACATCTTGGTTTTGCGAGAGCGTCACTACAAAGTTACCGTATCCCACGCCTAAGGGGTGTTTCAGTGCATATATTGAAGCCGCTTTCCACATTTCTAAACGACCGGCATTGGAAGTCTCTTCCGGATCAATAATACTCGCTACGCGCTCAAGTGTACCTTCTCCTCCGCTATTTCGCACCCATGTAAATGCCTTATCGAGCAATGGCGACGCTTCAAACAAAATAACCACCATAAGCATAGCCGCAAACACTGGTACCACGTAGTGTCTGAACCGAGTCCAGTAATACAAAAAACCAACGAACAATAACGCCGGTATCATACCTGCCCACACACCACGCGTACCGGAAATAATCAAAGCCAAGCATGCAAAAACTACCAACACCCACACCCATCGCACAAAAGAGCGTTCCGGCACAATTGCACCTTCTTGCTTCCTAACCCGTACAAATAACAAAGGCAAGGCGAATGCTAAAAACAATACACATACCATTGCAAAGGCATGACTACTCGTCATAACACTAAACATGCGTAAGGTTTTTTCTTCTCCTTGCACGGTAACCCAAGAGTTGGAATATTGGAGCACCTTAGCTAAAGACAATCCGTAATACAAACTCGCCACACGAATAGCCCAATACTGCCAAAAGTAATAGGTGGTACTAAAAAGCGTAGCAATGAATTGGATGTACCCAAGAGCTATTATAACCCCTGACGAGATAGCCCCGTAAGTTAGCAATCGAACAAATTGCGTACGACTTTTTACAGCCCAAACCACCACGGGGTAAATTAAAAATATATTCAACAAAAAGATTAACTGCGACGCACCGCGAGCGGGGTACCGCGCCATACCAAGAGAAATTAAACCAAGTCCGGCCAACGCAACAGCAAACCGTTCATACACTAGTAGCCTCGCCCACGTTTTAAATACAACGTTTTTCGCGGCCGCGAAAAACGTTGTATTTGAAATTGTAATGGCCTCGCGGTTTTGCCACACTTGCTCTATGCACGCTCGTAAAAACAACACGACCACCACCGGTCGCCACATAGACAATGTATCTGAATAGGGCTGGGGCAAAACAATGCAAAAAGGTATGGATGCAACCACCAACAATAACCCACTGAAAACTGGCGATACGATAATATATCCCAAAAGCAAAACCAGGTTTACCCACGCAATACTTACTGGCCAAACCCCCGTGGCCATAAGATATACCGAAAGCAACTGCCACAGGAGCAGAGCTGGAATTACGAATCTAGAGTTGTGAATTTTGAGTTTCTGTAGTAAATACATACATTATTAAAGCCGACGCCGAATTGGTCTTTATGATTTGAGCTGTTGTAAAGTTTGTTCTGCGCACTTACGCCAACTAAAATTTTTCAATCGTTCGGTCCCTTTTTGAATTAGCTGCCCGGCTCTCTGCGAATCGAGCAATACGTGTTCGAGCGCCTGTACAATACTCTGTGTGTCGTGCGGATTACAATACTCTGCCGCATCTCCTGCCACCTCCGGCAGGCTAGATATGTTAGAAGTTATGACCGGTATACCTACATCAAATGCCTCCAACACCCACATACCAAAACCTTCGTAAAAGCTGGGCACACAAAAGGCTGTAGCCTTCGCATACAACAATGTACGATCTTCATCGGTTACATGGTTTACATAGATGACAATATCCTTATTGCGTTCAATCTCTTGCAAAATAGATTGTGTTTTCCAACCCACCCGCCCTGCCACCACAAGCTTGTGTGCGTTATCAGGATGTCTTTGTTTAAATAACCGAAACGCAGCAATAAGGCCCTCTAAATTTTTTCGCGGTTGCAAAGTAGATAAAAACAGCACAAACTTTTCAGGCAGCTGTAATTTGCTGTCCACTGTCCACTGTCCACTGTCCACTGTTTGTGGAGTAAACCCATGCAATACCACAGCTACTTTTTCTTTCGGTACATGATAATACTTTACTAAATCTTTTTTAGTCGACTCCGACACAGCTATTACCTTATGTGCAAACTTACAGGCAAACCAGGTAGTAAACTCTAAATACCATCGCTTTAACGTTTTAAACGTATCAGGATACAACCGCCAAGCCACGTCGTGCACCGTTACAAAAGAATGCTTCGGGTGAATAAGAGGGAGCGATGCAGCCGGAATAAACAACACATCTGGCGCAGCCACTAACATTTCCCACGACACTCGCAACTGTGTCCACAAATACGGAAACGGAATAGGTCCGTAGCCTAATATTTTTACTTTAAAATTCTTGGGCAACTGTAAAAACCAGTCCTGTGGCTGGGTACGAAGGTATAAAATATACTCGTTCTCATGGTCAATTTCGGCAAGCTGAAGAATAAGCTGTTGTGCATAATGCTCAACACCAGTCTTGCTCCCCTCATTCGCCCGCTCTGCTTCTATTCCTATACGCATAGAAAAATTATATCAGCAATCCCATAAAGAAGCACAATAAAAGCCCGTTCTCCATCAGATAGAAATCGATGGCGGGCTAAGAATGATAACTCTGGCAATACCTGCACCGACGGAACCGTTTTTGATGACCGCAATAACTACAGGCATCTTGCGGAAACGACGGGTGATTATTTGGCGTTCTACGGGGAGCATACTCCCCAGTTGACGCCCAAACGTAGTGAGGCACGCCTTTGACGTATATTACGATTAACTCAAGAATCTCACCGGTTTGCCGGTGCACCTTCTTCTCTCCAATAATTGCCATACAGCCTCCTGTCAGAAATTGGCAAACGATATTACAACGGCCGCCGCATAGCGACCATCCATTACTGCTAGTGTGCCAAAGTTGCCCAAATTGCACAAGCCCCCAACAAAAACAGGTCTTTCCGATTATTTATCGGCTGTTTTAAGGTTCTTAGCTTTGTAGATAGAAGATTTGTATTTACCAGGACGATATGATTTCAGCCGCCTCATACGGATGGGTAAATTGTGCTCCTGAAGATACTGAGTGGTCGCTTCTACATAGTACCCAACCTGGTCGTATCCCAAAGCGATAATACTGGGCTTCTGTTTCAAAATATGCGGCATATGCCCCTGAGTACTACCAAGTACAACTCGATCGGCCAAACCGGAAGCCTGCACCAACTCCTTACGCACTGTTTCGGAATAGAGAGGGTCCTTACCTTTAATTTTTCGTACACTCACGTCACGGGCAATTGAAACTATTAAATAGGGGTTTTTAGCCAAAGCGCGGGCCTGCTTAAAAAAGTGTAAATGACCGGGGTGAAGTATGTCAAAAGTCCCAAACACCATAATTCGGACCGGCTTCGCCTCAGCTTTTTTTCCACTTACTACACGCTTTCTTGCAACTCTCTGCATACACACTGTTCTGCATACTTATAGCTAATTGTGACGGCCGTCACAATTAGCTATAAGTAATTTCGTTACTTGTTAACTCGCACTGTTCGGACATTATATTTCCACAACGCCTGACCGTTTAAAAAAACTTAGATATAAACCGTACATCGTCCGCCGTAAAAAACTTTAGCGCACCCAGCGAAGCTATATATGCACAAACTCCCAAACCCCCAATTATCACCACATTCAATATGAGGGGCAAGAGATGTTTCGCGCTCGCCTCAAGCGGTACCACCAACGGACTCCAGCTACGCAAGAACCACAGTGCCACTCCCATAACTCCCGCGGCCACCATAGGTTTTACAAACTGTTTCATAATGGCAAAATGAGTAATATTCTTCCATATAAAATAAAAATAGAACACACCTTGCAAAGCCTCCGAGACTACAGTCATCCATGCCGCGGCCTGTATGCCGTAACGCGGCACCAGCAACACGTTACCAACAATGTTTATAAGCATATTAATCCCTGTAATCACCACCGCCCACTTGGTAAGCTGAGAAACCACCAGTGAGTTAGCCGTTACGTAGATAAACAATATAACTATAGCCCACACCAGTATGGCCAATACGGGAGCCGACGGTAAGAAGCGCACATCTCCACTGGTTAAAACTAAAATAAGTTGGCGGGAAAGCAAACTTCCGCCAACCCCCAGCGGTAAGGCGACAGCTATCATAAGCCGCATGTATTTTTCTATAGTTAACCGCACGTCTCCCAAAGCTTGTTTCGCCATAAGCGCAGCCAAGGCCGGGTACAAAGAGTGCGAAACGACGGCCGGAAAAAAGTTAGTAAGATCAACTACTTTATACGCTGTCGTATATAAACCGGTCTCTGCGTAACCCAAAAATTTAGTAACCAACACAACGTCTATACGGTTATATATGGTACTAAAGCTCACCAACAAGGCAAACGGCGCAGCAGCTTTTAAAATCTTCTTCAGCAAGGAAAAATCAAAATGTGCAAAAGCCTTACTCAGGCGCACATGCGGAATATGCTTTCGGACATGGCCATAATACAACAATAAAGAAAATGAAGAAGAAAGCGCTTGGTTAATAGATAAATATACAATGGAATGTTTAAAATAAACCGCGCTTAATATAACCAGCACGTTTACCAAGGACACCACAAAGTTATTCAACGCTACTTTGCGCATGTCCTGAAAACCCGAAAGTACAGTCAAGAACGGTACGGTAAGACCATATAAAAGTACCCCCAGCCCGGCTACCATGGTGGCATGCCGCACATCAGGATCATACCCCCGTGCATACACAAAGGCTACCATGAGCGCATACACCAGACTCGCCAGCACAACTTCCGCAGTAAGAAAATTATAGAAGTACTTCGCAGCCTGGGTAGTATCTTCGGCGATTTTTTTAGTAACGTACTGCGAAATACCTAGGTCAATAACGACTCCAAAAATAGTTACCAATGACAACACAAACTGATACTGCCCTGTTTTATATGGCCCCAGGTACGAAAATAATTGCGTGTAAGCAAAAAATAGCAAAACCAAGCCCGCAACTCGAGAAATGGAAAGCCACAAAATGTTATTCGAAACCTGCTTCATAGATAACTATATTGTAGCAGAACTGGAAATAGTTAAAAATGTAAAGATTAATGATAAAAATGATAACGCAAAATGTTAAAATGGCCTGAAATCAGACATTTTTTATTTTTACATTCTCCCCCAGATATTCAGCCGTGCATGATATACTGTAACTATGACTTATAAAATCAAAATTGCACTCAGCGCAGCTATTTTGTTAGCGTTCCCGCTTACAAGCTTAGCAGACACAACAACAAATCCGATTACAACGCCCGCTCCCGCAAATTCACTCCCCACAGCAGCAGAACCGGTTTTAATTACCCAAATTAAACAAGCCAAACAACAGCTTGAGTCGGTAAAATTGAATTACGCGCTTACACCCCACTACAAGACAACGGTTCAAGCTCGCACGAAAACCAAGAAACAAGTACTGACCAACTACACCCTAGATATAAAAGATATCGCTTTGGCAATCCTTGATCCTGCCACGGGACAAATCAAAATAACCACAGCCATGCAACGCGGCTCAGACTTTGAGTTTCCGGATAAAAGCATGGTTATCAAAAAAGTGACCTTCAATGGAGTGAACAGTCGCTTTGATGTGGTAAGCCCGGACAACTACCTCGTGTTGGCTCTCAAATACCTTATTACACCGACCGAATCAGGCAGCAAAGCCCAAATTGAAAACGCCCTCTACCCCGTTATATACGTCCCATACACCCCGGAACTCGCCACTCCCGAAGTAGTGGCATATGGCCAAACGTACATGAACGGCGTCATACAAAAAGTGAGCGCCGCACTAGCCAACGTACCATCACAGTCCATCCCAGGCAAAACCATTGTGCAAGCTATTCCGCCGAGCATTATTAAAGCCCTTGCGTATGCCGAGCACACAAGCTCAGCCAATGTTCAATCACTCGGCAGCCTAAACCCCATGAATGTACTACTTGCCGGTAATGGGCCTGATACCTATAAATATAGTGTGTCCAATGATGGCTATTTCTCCCGGGGTATTGCTCAGTTCATACCTTCTACCTATGCTTCCCTAGTCACCCGCCACAAAGACCTTGGTTTTATTCCAGACTTCAAAGCCGGCATGGAAGACCACGTAAATTCGGTGAAAGCCATGTACGTGCTTCTGGACGACTACGCCGGGTCCATCCGTCAAAAAGCCCCGCAAAACTTTATGGAAAGCCGGGTGTTTGAATATGGCGCAGCCGCTTACAACGGTGGCGTGACTCGCATAGCCAGAGCAGTGGCCAACTATGGCGATAACTGGAGTGATGACCGCAGCGGAACTATTCAAAGTACCCAAGCCCAGCTCAACTCCGTCAACACTCAAGTCAAACAACTAAATGCGAAAATTAAGGCAACTAAGGACAAAAAAGTAAAAGCAACACTCACGAGCCAGGTAGCGACGCTGAAAACACGAGCGAGTACACTCCAATCTCAAGTAGACACCCTCACCGCTGCCACACTCCGTAACGAAACAATGAACTACTTACGCAAAATATACTCCGTCATACATCTGCTAAACGCTGAACCTGCCGGGACACAGCTTGCGATGAACTAAACTTCAAACTAAAAGCCGCCTACAGAGGCGGCTTTTGTATTACCATAACTGTCGCAATTTTTCCTTCATATCAGCCAAGTCAGGATCCTGCTCTGCCATATCTAAACAATCATCAAATACACCAACCGACAGCTCTCCAACTCCCCACCTATGATACAATGCGGCATAAGCTAGCTGGAAACCAAGATTAGCTCTTCTGTAGTCCGAAGATTCAACCGCACCGCATCCAGTGAGACAAGCCTCCCCCATCCGATACCAACTTTCCACAATTGGCTGCGCGTCTGCCTCACTAATCGGACATGCGCCACCGCTAATGGCTTGCATTTCTGCTGATTCAATAAACCCAAGTTGCTCAATAACGACCTCAAGTTTACGGACAAACTCCAATGATGCTTCATACTCAACGTCGGACAACTTTTCACTAGCCACGTCTTGTAGTTGCTCTGTTTCGTGTCGACTCATATTATTTTGCTATAACCTCGCCCTTGGCGTAGGAATTAACTTCAGCCTGAGGCAGCACACTTATCTTTTTAGGAGTTATCTTACGTGCTTGGTAAGCAGCAAAAGTAAGCGGGCGGAGCTGGCCTTTTACTACTAAGTATACTGTTCCATCGGCATCGCCTTTTACGATGGTATTATCCCGAGGAGAAACCGGAATACCGTCCGACCACGAGTCAGACTCGGCCTGGCTAAAGGTGTAGTCTGCTGTTATACGCTGCTGTTTAGCAACGAATGCAGAAATAGATCGCTTCGTGCCGTCTTTGAAGTAATAGAGAGCGTTAGACCCCGCCACCTTGAAGAAGGTTTTATCTTTTGGTAAGGCAAAACCGTCAAGCGAGAAGCTACCCATTTCTTCCGGACTCAACACAGCAATAGTTTTTATACTTGCCTTTCTGTTCTTAAACAATTCGGCACTCATGGGGTGCAAAGTTCCTTGGCCCACTTCATAGACTGCGGCGTTATTGGTTGCTTTAACCAAAGTACCATCAAGCGGTGCTACAAAACCCTGCTTTGGATATGTTGCTATTTCACCGTCAGAAACGAGTTGAACTTTCTTCGCTACATTATGTTGCTTAAAGGTAAACGCGCTATACATTTTTAGTTTACCCGCATCCACAATGTAAACTTCCGGCTTAGACTGGCCTCGTACCACAGTGCCGTCGCTCGGCGTGAGAACGTCGCCCTGCGTGAAGAGCTGGGCTTCAGGCGCGGTAATGGCTAGTGAGTTCGCCGGGTTAAGCTTTCGCTGTTGAATAACAAAGTCAGACACCGGATGCTTTACGTTATCCAAAAACACATATTTCTGCGCATCCCCCGCCACAGTGACAATAGTGTTATCTGCCGGACCATATACTCCTGCCTGAGGGTAATTTTCTAACTCAGTAGGTGAAACGGTAATGGCCTTGGTCATATCTACAGCCCGCGCTTGCGCCACAAACTGGGGCAAGAGCAACCTGCTTCCATTTTGTATTATGTATGTTGCAACGTCACTTCCCACGTGCATCACCGTGCCATTGGCATACTTAAACCAGGTGTTAAAAAATTTCCAAAAATTATAGTTACCGTTAAAAACGTGTGGAGTAAACCGATACAAAGCAGCCGTTGCGTTGTTAGTAAGCATAACCGTTTGCTGTTCCGGTATACCGTCGTATGCACCCAGAGTATTTGTCAGAGGTACGATATCCCCCACCTTATACACCTTCCCGTTGCCAACAGGCCCACGACCACCAGGTGTGGTAAATGACTTCATTAAACTTTTTGCCGTACCCAAATACCTATTACCACTGGAATCTAAGTTACCAAACAGTTGGTAATAGAAACCAGGAAATAATGTGTTTTGACTGCACCCACTTGAGTCCGGACAGGCAAAACCCAGAGCAAAATCGAGCGCTCTCTGTAAACGATCTGAACTTGCGGTAATCCCATCTATTAAACCCTGTTCTTTATTTAAAGTAACCAATATAACCTGTGGGTTTAATCCGCTCGACTGTGACGCGTCCCAAATAAGTTCAGCAGCGGTGCGAAGCCGAGTAAGATTTGGTTGTGGGTCATCCAAAGCGGTCTTGAGCATGGGAATAGTGGGTTCTTTCAACCGAGCCAAAAACTCCGGCGAGGTGTTAGCCAACACACTTTTCTTGCTCTCTAAAAACTTTTGAATACCTGTTGCCCCGCCAAATGTTTGAATATCCGAAAAAACTTTATCGTCAATTAGTTTATTTGGGTCAAACCCTTGGTCAATACTCAAAGCAAAAGCCTGTAAAGGCGTTACCACCAAACACACGCAGGCCACCAATGCTGCATAAAAAGTGATTTTGTTTCTCATTGGAATAATTCTCCTTAAGTATTTAGTATAACGTATGGATATGAAAAAGGTAACATGTGTGAAAATAATGCATAAAGAATTTCCAATTACCAATATCTAATTTCCAATGTAATGCGCTACCCGCGTTAAACTCAGCATAAAAGGTGAATCGTTCCGGATTAAACATTTAGCATTTCATTGGAAATTAGTAATTGGATATTGGGAATTCGGTAACTTTCACTTACTTCCCCAAAACCCTATCAGTATCATTTACCGTATATAACTCTCCCCTTTAGGAAATTGTTTTAAGTCCGAATCGGAAACCTGCAGCACCGGAAAAACTTTGAGTCCCCGTTCTTGGTAGAAAGCTCCGTTTAATGGATGCAGCACCCCAGCCACAATCCAATACACTACCTTGCTACTCTTCGACTTTACCAACACGCCATCTGGGGGAGGTAGCAAGCGGCCAGTCAGCCACGAATCAGCCTCTGCCACGCTTACGGTTACTATTTGTTGGTAACGCAAACCGCGTACACTAAAGACCTGAGCAGTAACTGGTTGTTTAATACCCCCTGACATCCAGTACACCGTTGGACTATTCCCAACTTTAACCAATGTACCGTCTTCAGGCGCAGCGAACTGACCAGGAGGAAACGACTGCACATCAGCCAATTGCACCACCTTGGGAATAACGTTACTAAATCGTTGCTGTTGCACCAACACACTTAACTTCTCTCTTCGCCCGCCCAATAATACAAAAAGTTCCCCTGTCTCCTGCAGGCGGATAACATCACCTTCTTGTAACACTTCTCTAAATATTTTACTTTGCAAACTTCGCAAAATATTAATACGGCCGGTCCCGAGCTTGCCCGCACATGAATTTCCGCCACACTGATATGCATTGACGGCGTCTATCGAGTCCGTGGTAGACATAATTCGATCTCGAATTTGCCTATTAGTGGCATCAGGATATAGGGTTTTAAGCAATGCAGCTTGGCCGCTTACAAACGGTACCGCTAAACTGGTCCCAGAGGCATACGCATAGGTATTGGGAGATTTTGCTCTGGTAACTGGATTCCTCCCAATAGTGGATAAAATACGCTTACCTGGAGCAGACACATCTACGCAACTTCTTCCAAAGTTAGAGAAACTTGGCTTTTGGTCATTTGAGTCCGCAGCGGCAACTCCAATAACCATGTTTTGAGCGTTATCATCGCAAATAGGGAAAACTGGATCTTTGTCTAAATCTACACCACTGGCCGCTAAATCGTTTCCTGCAGCAGCCACCAGTACTACGTTATGACCATAGGCATACCGAATGGCGTTAGCCAAGCCAATATCTTGCCCAAACCCCACCCCGCCGAGACTGAGGTTAATAATGCTCGCACCATGGTCAGTGGCATATCGTATTGCTTTGCCAACATTTTCTGAGCTCCCCTCTCCTTCTACATTTAAGGCCTTAAGCGGCATAATGCTCACCGACCATACTACGCCGGTTATACCCAAACCGTTGTTAGGTGTAGCAGCTAACACACCCGCTACCAGAGTGCCATGACCGTTATCGTCAGAATCTGTACCCGGAAGAATATCCTGGTTCAGCAAAAAATCATACCCTGACACAAAGGAACTCTTGCGTAAATCCTCATGAGTCTGGTCTATACCCGTATCAATCACCGCAACGATAATTTGACTGCTGCCGGTTGTAAGACTCCACGCATCGGGCACTCCTATACGCGGCAAGGCCCACTGCCTATCAATATTCTGAGGATTGTTAGTAAATCCGGGATCAAACGCATCTATTGCCGCACGAACGGTAAATGCATGGGCGGGCAAAACACTTACAGACCACATGCAAAACAGCCCAACAAAAAGTTGGGCGAGAAATGATATACGTTTTTTTGGATAATTTCTCATCGCTTAATAAAAAACGTAAAAACGGGAATGTAGTTACTAATTCCCAATTACTAATACCTAATTTCTAATGAAAATGCTAAATGCTTTTATAATTGGATATTAGAAATTAGAAATTTGGCATTTCCTACTTATATTTTCCGGACCATAAATTAAGCCGCACTTGGACCACTTCAAACAACATACGCACCATCCCACTAAACTGTACCGTACTTGCGGTGTCGTTAACCCACGTAACCGGCGCCTCTTGCACCTTCATATTCATTTCTCGTGCAATAGCCAAAATTTCTACATCAAACGCCCAGCGGCTAATGGTCTGCTTCGGAAAAATTTTCTCTGAGGCCGAGGCGGTAAAAGCTTTAAACCCGCACTGCGAATCGGTCACTCTGAGCGGCACTAATGTATGCACAATAAACCGAAAAACTCCGCCAAGAAAATCTCTAAACCATGGCTGGTGCACCGTAATGCGAGAGCCGGCAATACGCCTTGAACCAATAACACCGTCAAACCCTTGCTCAAAGTAGGGCAAAAATGCAGCCACATGGTCAATAGAAGTGGAATTATCTGCATCCATAAACACACGCACGTCACCCGTAGCAGCGAGCATGCCCTGCTTAACCACATAACCCTTACCATGGTTTTCCGGATTATTTATCAACCGCAACTGAGGCATACTTTGCGCAAGCTCACTTACCACTCCGGCTGTATTATCGGGAGAACCGTCTACAACTACCAAAATCTCATACTCATACCCTTGCGATTGCAAGAACTCCTGCGTGTGCTGAAGCGTATGTACAATACGCTGTTCTTCTTTATAAGCGGGAATAACAACTGATAATTTTTTCATACCCAGTAAGACTTCTCTGCAACTGGCATTAAGTTTTCATACACAATACAGCCTTTACCGTATGACGATACTCAATCCAGCGCTTTAATTATTAATACCCATGAAAACTTGCAGGAAGCTCTACTGGGCATATAAAAGACTAATAACTCAACACATTATACCATAATAAAGCTAGAATCAAGAATCGCGAATTATGAATTAAGTATCTAAAACCACATGAATACTAGGACTTCCCTGCTAGATCCTCAGCTCCATAATTCATCATTCATACTTCCTAATTCTGCCTTGCAATTACCGTCCTTGCCAGGAAGACTCTATTATATTTCCAATATCGCTATGTTCGGCCACAAAACCTAGTTCGACTTGTATTTCTTGCACATCAGCCACCAGGATAGCATCGTCGCCTGGACGCCGGGGCCCCACTTCCATAGGAATCATTCGACCCGTCACCTCCGCGGCAGCTTGCACCACTTCTCGTACACTCACCCCTTTACCTGTCCCTACGTTATACACCCGGAATGGTGCAATATTTTGCCTCGTCAACGCCTTCACATGCGCTTTCGCAATATCGAGTACGTGCACATAGTCACGTACGCAGGTACCGTCTGCAGTTATATAGTCACTACCGTTTACAGTGAGAGAAGCACGTTTACCACCCGCAACTTCTAGGACTATGGGAACTAGGTGCGAACGTTCATGCGTGTCGGATACCCCCCACGTCCTATGCTGGCCAGCAACATTAAAAAAACGAAGCACAGTAACTCGCATATCTTTGTATTGGCTAAAATAGCGCAATACTTGTTCAGCGAGCAATTTACTCGCGCCATAGGGGTTAATGGGAGCACATGCAGCCATCTCAGGAATAGGCACAACAGACTGCGGACCATATACCGCCGCCGTGGAAGAGAACACCACATTTCTAATCCCCATCTCGCTGCATACTTCTAAAAGCCGGGTTGTGCCATGCACATTTACTTCAAAATACTCAAGCGGTTTTTCTACTGACTCCGCCACTTCGAGTAAAGCCGCTAAGTGTATGACTGCGTCTATTTTATGCTGGCTAAATATATCACGTAACAAATTTACATCCCGTACATCACCTTCCACAAAATGTGCAGCCGCAGGCACGTAGTCGCGCCTGCCGGTATACAAACTATCCAATACCACGACGTCATACCCTGCGTCCAGCAGCTCGCGCGTCACATGACCACCAATATACCCCGCCCCGCCCGTTACCAACACAGTCTGTCGAGCTGCAGGAGCGGCTACTGGCTCACGCAAACTAACAGGATCCTGACCGCCGGAAGACATACTTGCATATGTTTCCATGCTTAAGACCACAGCCCGAGCGGCTTCGCCCACTCGAAGCACCACGCCACCGCCATTTTGTTCTACCTGGGCCAAAAGTTCCAGTAATTGCTCGTTTTCCATATGTATTAAAATAATAAACAAACCTGTGGAATGGAGGTTTGTTTTGGTGTTTGTTCAGACCGTTCTTTTTCTTACTTTTTATAGTATCACGTCTAGAGAGGCGCTACAAATTTACCAACAGTAAGTAGAAAATAACAATCAGAAATCAGAAAACACCCCGACTTATGTCGAGGTGTTTATATATTTTTCTTATTCCTATTTTCTACTTACTGACCACTGCTTCCTTCCTAGCTAAACAAAGTCTTGCGGAAAGCTGGGTTGCGGAAGAATGCAAGTGCAACAACTGCAAGCAAACCAATACCAGCAGCAGCCAACGGCACGGTGTTGCCACCAGTCTTTGGAGCTACAAAGGTAGTAGGGGTTGCGCCCTGCGCTGGAATGTTTACTCGCACATCATTACCATAGGTAGTGACTAAAGAATAGCTATAGGGAGGCAAGAAATACTTTACGCGAACACGTAAGGTTTTAGTTGTAGTAGTAGCCACACCCATATCCTGAGCAGGATAGGTTATGGTTGTACCAGAAATAGTACCACCGCCGTTATCTACCACGTCAACGAGAGGCAACACGCCGGACAAGTCTACCTGCAAAGATACATTGTACTGCAAAGCACCGGTAAGGTTAGTTGCGGTAAAAGTATAGGTTAAGTAGTCTTCGCGGCCAGCTTCTACTGCAGCACCACGAGTGTTCTTCGTGTCGTTGCTGACAGTCACGCTGCGGTTTACCGCGGCGGCGGTGTTACCGGTAGTAACAGTATTCTGAATAGCTACACAAATAGTTGTGCTCTGGCTTGCAACAACGTCGGCACGAACAGCTGCAGTGTTGCAGTAGCTGGAGTTCAAAGTCATAGCAGTTGGAACCAACACCTGGTAGCGAACCAATGCTTCTGCACCTGCTTCAAGGTTGGCAAACTGAATACCGGTACCGTCAAGCTGACCGGTGTATCCGCGGGATACAGCCAAGTTAGTTCGGGTGGTGAATGGATAGGTTGCGCTGTCAGTTAAAACAACGTTGTATACGGTGTTAGAACCGGTGTTGCGCACATGAATTTGATATTCCACAGTTTCACCTGCACGAGCAGTTACTGCAGACACAAATGTACCGGATTGGGTTACGTTGCGTACTTCTTTCATTACACTCAACTGGCTTGTAGAGTTGTTAGTAGTGTTGGTAGTAATGGTCGCACACGCACGGTCGGTTACGCTGGAAACATTTGTACCAGCAGCAGTAGCGGTATTACACACACTGGAGTAGCTAGTAACGTTGCTCTGCAAGGTTACTTGGTAACGAACGGTTACAACCCCACCGGCTTCCAAGTTACCAAAGGTCAAACTTGGATTGGTGTCGGTCAAACTACCAGAGTAGCTACGAGACACGGAACCGTTGGAACGATTGGTTACTAAGCTGGCATTGTCGAACATGTCGTACATACCGGCATTGTTCGCTTGCTGGCTACCAGTGTTTCGAATGGTAGTCTGATATTCCAACACATCACCTGCCTGAGCAGTGGTGCCATCGGCAAACGTACCACCACGGGTGACGTTGCGCACCTGCTTATCTACGGTCAAAACCGTATCTGCAGCCTGAGCCTGGAGCACAGGCATGCTTACCGCTACAACTATGGCAGCAGCAAACAAACTTATTCCCTTAACAATGCTATTTTGCATACTATAAATACTAATTAATAAATACTGACTATTATAGTAAATTTACACTCATTTGTCAATAAATCATATTAAACGTACCTTAGATAAGCGATAAATTACATGAGTCATTGTACGTTTTTCATATAAAAACAAAGAAAGGACGGTGTGTGTCTCGGGGGCAAACACACAACGTCCTTTCAGATAAAAATGAAAGATTAAGGTTTCGACTTCTTCCCAGCCGAACCTTTTGGAATGGTTATAACCCCTTCACTGGGAGCTATAACCGGTTTCGCTGGTTCTGGCGTAGGTGTCGCCGTCGACACTCGTTGGCCCAACTTGGCCCGACCCTTGGGGATAGTTATAACCGGAGCTTGTTGCCCTGGTTCAACCGGCCTCAAGGTCGGCCCCGGCTTCGGGCCTTCTGGAGTAGAGGTATCAATAATCATTACATCATTGGCAATCTGCTCCAAGGTCTTAGCTGGTGTCGGACTCGCGACAGGCGTTGCGTCAGCTTGCGGCTGAGCTTCGGGTGTAGGTGTTGGGGCAACGGTTACAACTTTGAATTCCTGTTGACAACCACGGCCTTTCACAGCGTATTCCTCGAACTCTAGCCCATCAGCATCCACACACTTCACAAGCTCAACTGTTTCGGGTACATCAAAATCTTTCTTCCGAAAATAGTTGGCGTGATCAGTTTGTAAACCCGACCAGAATGCGCCGTGAACCAACGCAGAAGTGCTTCCGCCAAACAACTTCTCAAGTTGCTTCGTGTGGTTACCTGGGATATCGAACCCAATGCATACCACAAGCAACAACCCATCAGGAGTATAGCCTACACACCATGCATACTGACCGGAGCCAGTCTTCATGGCCAGCACTCCCTTAAAGTTGAACTTACGGTTCCGCACAACCCCACCAGTCCCCTTACCAGGCTGAGATACATCGGAAAGTGCCGACGTCACTAAGAATGCCCCACTGGCACTCATGACGTCAACTTCACCCGTATCTTTACCCAGGTCATACAGTACCTGATTGCCGTGGATAATCTTTCGGAAGAAGCTCAGCTTCACTCCTTTACCGCCACGGGCTAACGAGGTGTACGCCTCAGCAACCTGCAGAGCCGTCGCACCAGTTGGCCCAAGCACCGCAGACGGCACTTGCTCAATGGGAAGACCGGCTTTCTGAGCCAGCTCTAACGCGTCGGGAAGGCCCAGCTGATACTCAAGAGCAACCGCAGGGACGTTCTTGGATTTGGACAATGCCGTGCGAACCGAAGCGGTTCCGTCATAGCTGTCATCGTGATTGCTCACCTCATATGGGTCTACTGAGCCAGGAAAGCTATATTGCAATCCGGCAGCATCTGGCAGACGGGTCATGAGACCAATATTGCCATACTCTAAACCCCGTCCATAAACAAAAGGTTTAAAGGCAGAACCAGTCGGGAAGCTTGAGTTCAGTCGGTTAAACTGACTCTTGGCGTAATCACGACCACCAACCGCAGCCAACACTTCTCTGGTGTTAACGTTGACTAACATGGCAGTCACCTGCCAGCCGTCGTCACCAAGTTGGGCAGTAATGGCCTTTTCCTGGGAACGAATAGCTGCGGCCAACCTAGCCTGTGCTTCGGGGTGAATGGTAGAGTACGCCTGTACTTCCACCGGTTTGTAATTGGTCTGACCTTTCACGTTGATTCCATCAAGGATGCGTTTGAGTTCATCCACAACTTTGTCACCCGCGTAAGAGTTCTGGCCAACCGCTGTTTCTGATGCGATAATGGGCTCAGCCTTAGCAGCTCGCTCTTCAGCCTCATTTATCAGGCCAGCTTGCCGCCAAATGTGGAGCACCAAATCACGTCGCTCTTTGCAACGAGGTGCGCCGGGGTTGAAAATAGATGGGCCTTTGGGCATGCCCGCGAGTATGGCCTGTTGGCCAATGCTTAGTTCTGTTGGTGGTTTGCCGAACCAGGCCATGGAGGCTTCATAAAAACCTCTCAGCTCTAGCCCACCTCGAGACCCCATGGCCACGAGACTGGTATACAGACCAAGCACTTCTTCCGAAGACTTGGCCCACCACAGAGCAACGGCAAGTTTAGCCTCGGCAATTTTCCTCTCGTATGTCTTGTCGCGATTCAAGTAAAAGGTACGTGCGACTTGTTGATGGATGGTACTTGCACCTTCCACAACTTTGCCCGCCATCTTATTCCTGAACCATGCAATAACAATACGTGGAATATTAACACCGAAGTGCCAACCAAACCATTTGTCTTCAACCGCAGGAACGCCTTTTTGCAAAAGTGGCGTCAGTTCTTTCTTTGCGTCGTGAAGCGTTGCTGGAGTCTCCTTCAAACGGACAAGGTCTTTGTTTGCCTTGTTATCATCTGGTTGCTCCATCATATCCCCCGCGCGCTGATAAATCCTTGACTCCTGTTTGACGAAGTAATCCTCGGGTTTTGCATTCATAACTTGCTTGTATGGCGCCCATTCAATGGCCACAACACACAACAAGCAAAAAATTATTACGACAAGGAGCTTAAGCAACCTACGGGGCCACCGACTACGTGTAGGCAGCTTAACCGTCAGTGCTTGTCCGTTGACCGTCGGCACATGAGCGGCGCGTTTTGAAACAACACTACTCGAATCGCTCGAAGCTTTGCCCCCACTTCTCTGGGCGGCAAGTACTTTTCTACGCGATTCGATATTCGCTAATCTTTCATTCTTGTTCATAACTCCTCCCAGAGCTTTTCAAAGAACAGCTGTCATCCAGCCAATACCCGGCTGTAAGGTTGCTCTCCCCTAGATATAAATGCGCTTATAAAAATATAAATATAATCGCGGAAAATGAGGTGAGCGGTAAAAAAACCTTAGGTCCCATCATTGCCACGTCTCCGCCAGCTGGCGGAGACGTGGCAATCTCGTATAAAAACGGGATTGCTTCGTCAGTCAGAAGCTTCCTTTCTCGCAATGACAAGGCATATTTAAGCCTTTCTTACCGCACACAACGTTAAAAATAACGTATGTGTATTATACCACTTTGTTGACAAAAGGTCAATATATTGTTAAATTTTATATACCTTGTTTAAGCCATATAATGCAAAAAGTCCCAAGAAACTGCACTAACCTGTTGGTTAGCCGTACTCTTGGGACTTTTCGGTTTCGATTATTACTTCTTGACTGTCGCTGGCACAGCCGCGGCTTTCGCTTTGGACTGCAACATTGCAGACGTTAGCTTGAAAAGGTTTGGGTCCTGGGTGTTAAGCCAGTCCCATTCAGCCTTATTAACCCGGCCGTCTTGGATGACACCCTTAAGCCCCGCGGCTTTCAAAGCGTCTTCCACTTCACGCCAAGCCGCTGCCGAATTTCTGCCGAAACTAATCCCCCGCCAGGCAGGATTCCAAGCCAAATTCTCGTTGTTCACGAGAAAGGCCAGAACTTTCTCGACATTCGGTCCGGACATTTGTTCCATGCCGGAATTCGGATCAAAAAAGATTTCCTGGAACGCCACGCGGCCAGTGTGGCCTAAATGAGGAGGTGTATCTACCGCCGCCGGCAGAGGTTGAGGTTTCGGTGTGGACAACAGAGCCAGACCTTCGCAGATTTTTCCACCCGTGTAAGGGGCGACGAACTTATAGAGCCCTTGCGAACTCATAAAGTTCAGCGCTGCACGAGTCGGCTCGTCTAATCTACCAGTAACTTCTACCCCGGGACCGGGGTAGCCCGACGGCGGATTCAGAGAAAATTTCCTCTGAAACTTACCAAGCGCCAGTTCCATGGCCGCATCGAACGCCCGACAGTCGGGCCGTGACTCAGCAGCGTTGGCGTAGTAGCCCAGCTCACCCAAAAATGGGATGAGCATGTCTACTTCCAAGTCTGCCATGGGATTGGTTTTGTCGTACCACAAGGTCTTTCGAAATTGAAAGCCCTTGGGTTTAGGAGTTGTTGCTGTTTCTGTTTGCGTATCGGTCGGTCGCACGCGACCTCCCGAACCGCCAGCCTTGCCACCCAAAATACCATGCGAGGTAATCTGACCTGCATTCCCCTCGCTAGAGCTAGAAACATCGAGGCACGTAAACGTGCCGTCGGTGTTAGGACGCCGTTGGAGACACGGTGTCTGAACTTTCGGCTTAACGCACTTGTAACGTTTAAGAGCACTGTCGTACTCTTGCATATCACAGTTTTCGTTGGCCTCATGCTCAGCCACGACTTGTCCGACAGTTCGAGGGGCCGGAGGCTTGGGAATAGTAGCAAGCCACTGCTTCACAACAGGACGTTGCCAGAGTTCCTTGATAGTGAGATTATACAGCCCCGGAACGATAGCCGGGTCGTCACAACCCAGCCAATCCTCGGTGTCATAGGGCTCAATATTCGTAAAATTTGAACCCAACCCCACAGCGTTGTAGCAATACTGGTTTTTATAGTCGTCCGTTCTGTGACGAGCAACTATCCAAATGAACGTTTCGTCTTTGGCTGCTAAGCCATCGACTTTAACATTGAGCGTCCACCAGTACCGAAGCGCTATATCTTGGCCATCTACGTTTGTTGAGCGCTTACCCTGCTTCAGGATTATCCTGGCAACATCTCCAGTTCCGGGAACTTTTGATGCTTGCTCAACTTTGCCCGCCGCGATATTCCCCAAAGGGTCAAGCACTGCTCGCGCAACGGCTTTAGGCAAACTGTCGGTCGGCACATTTTCCAGACGGTTTTGAATCAACTTTAAGTTGACGGTGTGGATTCGTGATTTCTCCACATTCACCGGGACTTCTTGCAAAGATGAAGCAATAACAATGTTATCGCCATAAATTTTGCGTAAGTCTTGGAAAATGTAGTCTGAGGCAATCGCTTGGACCTGCTGATCAAAGGCTGCAGTCAGAACAAAGTATGCACAGGTATCAGGATCCGCAGGCTTCGCCTGCTTATGTTCTGGGTCACGTTTTTTAAGGACGGGCCGAGTTGTTTTGCCTTTGCCGGACTTAGGGTCTGGCTGACCCTGCGCCTTAGCACTCACCGAAGCAAGCACCATAAGCGACAGAACGGCAACCAACAAAACGACGACAACAACATGCTGATTCTGAAAAAAAGTAATTCTCGATTTCATACTGTCCTCCCTTGAACAGTGGTACGCAGCTTTCGCTTATACCTGATGTAAATGTGCGTTGCGCCGGATAGCGCGAGTTGGGGCTGTTCGGTAGGAACATACCCCATATGTCCATACGGCCGCTTGGCTTTCTGAACAAATGAGAGTTCCTCGCCTGAGGACCCCAATTGCGCTCGTTGTGGGCGCGGGGAAATGAGTGAATAGTGCACAGTGAATAGTGGACAGTACAAATCTGAAACACTACCATTATCGCTTATTTCCACGCGAACACAATTTTTAAAGAAAGAGGACAGTGAACTTTAAACTCCAACTAACTTTTACCTTTTGTAAGCTAAAAGAAAATATCTGTTCACTATTCACTGTCCCCTGTTGCCTATTTTTCAATTCTATCGAGTCTAGCAAAAGCCACTAAGCGACGTTTGGTGGTATTGAGCGGCCAGCATGTCGAGAGCGCCACTTCTGACACTGCGGTATTGGCAAACTGCGCTTGGTCGTCTGCCGCAAACTCTTTCTGACTGGTTACTACATAATGCAACCGAATATCTTTCCCATTCGTATCCACAACAGTAATTTTGAAAGTTGCGCCTGGTTTGAGCTGATTGAGTTTGGCAAACACTTGGTTATAATTTGCCTTTACCCAAGAATAGTTGCTGGAGTGACCGGAAATGTAGGCCCGACCCACATCACACGGTATAGGCGTACCAGGATAGTGCACCACACCTGTTTTTAAATCGTTATCAAAGTTCTTTGGATCGGTCGTCCATATGATTGGCACATTAACACCGATGGATGGAATTTCTATACGACCGGGAATGTTCGTGTTCACATTACACGTTCCCATCCCGACTGCAGGACTAGGGGTTGGAGCAGCCGTAGTAACCGGCTTCTGTGTAACGGGCTTTGGGGTTGTGGGAGCAGGAGTTTGAGCTACAGGCGCAGGAGTTGGTTGGATGGTAGCTACCGGAGCAGGTTGTGCTACGGGAGTGACAGGCTCTGCAAAGTAGTTAGCAGTGTCTATGCCTTGCGCTTGGGCTTTGGCTATTTCCAAACCTCGTAAATTTACTTCTGGACCCACCGCTTGCCCACTAATGCGAGCGCGTATAGCAGCTTGGTCGAACACTTGAGCTACTATGTCCTTTTGTGCGTCCGTGAGCGGTAATCCAGTATAGGGATCTATACCGTTAAGTACACTCTCCGCATCAGTTATACCCGTGCGGCGTACATCGTTAGTCTTAGGGTTCAGTTTGAGTAAGTAGTTTTCAAAGTTAGTCAGGCGGTTGGGTGCTACACGGTCCATACCAAGTATGGTATCGTCGGAAATGCGGAAATAGAATCCATTTATCCAAGCAAGGTAGCTTGCAGACTCCCCCGCTTTCAGCTGGTCAAAACTTTTTACTTTAAGCTCAGCTTCCGTAGGCTGCTTCTTCTGCACACTCTTTAAGAGCTGCGTGCCAGTAGTAGAACCAGAGAAAAATACGTAGTACACTACCACGCCAACAACAAATACAGCGAGGTATGGCAACAAACCAATGAATACTCGTACTACGCTAGAGACAGGCTTTGGTTCTTTGGTCACTTCCGCTATCTCTGCAGCAGTATTGTTTTCCGGAACAGATTGACCTGGGCCGGGCTCAACGCTCACTGAACTACCAGTATCAATAGGCAAAGCGGAACTGGTAGATACGGATATGGTACTCGTTGGCGCTGCACCGGAAGCAGTGTCTGCACCTATACCCAAAAGCGTCGCTATTTGGTCGCTAGCTGCAGGATAAAATTTTTGCATGTCTTGCTTGGACATAAGCCAGAAATCTACTTATTTAAGTAAAAATATAATAGCATAAAATAAAGGTTTTGTCAATAATCTGACAAAACCTTTATTGCCTATATTTAAGCTATAAACTGTCGATTTTAGGGGTTTGCACCGGGGATTACAGAAAGGGAGAGTGTCCCCAGACCCCTATATACCTCCATTTGCACGGCCACCCCTGGCTTTTGGGCAAATAAAGTCGCATCAGGAAAACTTACGGAAGCCATGTTCACGTCCCCTATTTTGGTTATTATATCACCCTCTTGCAGACCAGCTTTAGCCGCAGGACTACTAATAAGCACGGCTGGAAGTTTACCGTCTACTGGCTTAGTTACGCGCAGACCTGCCGTGAGCTTATCTCGCTTAGCCGTATCGGCAGAAATAGCAATATAAGAAAAACCGTACGTGGGGCGAACAATTTTACTCGAGTTAGCAAAATAACTTGCAGTTAGTTCCTTTAATACGTTACCGGCTATAAGCGATCCACCATCCCACAAACCAACTACATTGCCAGAAGCAGTAAACACCGCCTGACCAGGAATTGTGCCATTCACCATTTGTAGACCTATAATCCGAGCAGGTGTGTCACTGAACAGTACCCCAGAACCCACCATTTCTGCGCTAGATATGTAACTAGTAAGAAAATAAGGTTGCCCATTTGCTTCAAGTCCAAGCAAAATAGCACGTTGCCCAGCCGTAACTTCGTCGGCGTTTGCAAAAGAAACTACCGAAAAACCATTGGCAGCTGTTTTGATAAGTACTGCATTACTAACCGGGTCGGATATAACAGACTCTATAGGGTAGACTGCTCCGTCCGTCATGACTATACGCAGCGACTCAAGCTTGCCATCGCCAAGTCCGAGCTTGGAAGACAAAAAAAGTCCGTCCGCGGATACCACCGTCGCTGAGCCAACCAATTTCCTAGAGCCATCAGGCGTGGTTTGCACTACGGCTGCAACTTTGGTTTTGGAACGGTTAAGACTCGCCACAAGGTCGTTAGTGTCATTCACTCGAACTTCTTCTCGAGTATTTATTACCAAAGGAGCTCGAGGTTCTACTATGTGATATTTGCGCACCCATTGCCAGGTAGAAACCTTGGCCGCAATCAAATCGCCGAGGAATACACTCAGCACCAGACTACATAGCACACTCAGTGCAACTATTAAAATAATTCTTTTCATATAAAAATGTAGGTGTCGAAGGTCATCATGTCTAAAGTTGAAAGCCGAGAGCAAATTTAGACATTTGACTTGATAGACATTATGACTTTCAACTTAATTATATTATGGCACAATGCGCCATGGCGTGGCCAGCAGTACTAACACTGCCAGGGCAAGAGCGGTGACCAAGTAAAACTGCACCCGACGTTTGGTCAGAACACCAAATTGCCAGTAGTAGGTAAGCAGCCACAAAACATAAAAACCCAAGAAGGTAAGGAAGCCTAATACCGTGTAGTGAAAAGGCAAAAACAAGGTTGCTGTATATAACTCGGTGGCAAGCAATGCTACGACCAAGCTAGACAAAAGCCGAACCTTACTCGACTGCGGGATAAATGCGTAGGTAGCCAAACACAGTACTAGCTCAAAGCTAAACACCATGAGTGTAAGCAGGGTACTCCCCGCCTTAAAATAGAACTCCGCTGCCGCAGCTCCCAGCAAAGCGCCAATGGCACAAAGCATGGTATGGGCCACCAACACAGTCTCCCCAGTATAGAGAACAAACACCTGCCCCAAAAACAAAACAGGCACACTTACAAGCATATATAACACACGAAAGTCTGCCGGTACGACAAAGAAAATACAAAACCAGGAGACAAAAAAACAAGCACTTCGCACTATGGCCCATCTACGCTGGCCAGCAAATTCAAGCTGAGTACTCCGCGCGTATACTTGCGTCAAAAACACCAGAGCCAAAAAAGCCGGAATCATAAATCGGTAAATGGGCCGTGGCACTGACAACAAATATACAACAAGCGGCAACACAATGGCTACCACCAAACTGAAGACCCTGTATTTACTCTGGGTAACTGTCTGATTTTCTCGCATAGGTAAACTGGAGCACTAGACCGGCTATGCCCATAAGGCACAACACCGCACTACTCAGTGTATTTAATCGAATAAACCCCCATAAAAACGTGCTATCTACACGCAAAAATTCAAGGGCAAACCTAAGGGTATTATAAAGAAAAAGGTACAAAAAGAATAGCTGACCAACAGGCCATTTTTTACCCCTCCCGCAACCCAATAGTACGGCTAAAATGAGTACATTACCCAATGCTTCATATAAAAACAAGGGATGGAAAAAAGTATACTGTACTAGCTCTTCCGGCCGAAATTGGACTGGTACAAACATCTTCCACGGCATAGTAGTCGGATATCCAAACGCCTCATAATTAAAAAAATTACCCAACCGACCAATAATCTGCCCCAATACCACACTCGGTATTAACCAATCCAATAAATGCAGAATGTTGAATGCAGAATTTTGAACATTGCCCTCCCCTAGCATTGTCATTCCGAGTGTCGCTTTGGGAGTCGAGGAATCTACCGCTTTCGTTATCGAGATTCCTCGACTCGAAGACTCACTCGGAATGACAGCGGATGCTTCATTGAAATCTATCTGTTTATTTTTAATTACAAAAATAACCACTACCAAAAACCCGCCGATGAGCGCACCAAAAATGGAAAGACCCCCGTGCCAGACTTTTAAAATATCTAAGGGGTACTGCCAGTAATACTGCCAGCTACTTGCCACATGATACAACCGCGCCCCAACGAAACCTGCTACGACTAACCATTGAAACAGTATGTCGGCCTGGCTGCCAGTAAAACCATAGTGGGGAGCCCTACGAAGTGCCAACCACCAGCCTGCCCCCACAGCGAGCGCCATGGTTATACCATAATACCGGATGCTCAATGGACCCACAGTAAACATTTGCGGTAACATCCATTCGCCCGAAAACACCCGGAACAAACTAAATACCACAAACAATACACACAAGAGTGATATACTAACTACAATCTTTTTTTGAGCAGCTATTTTCATACAACTACATGAACGAAACAGATATATACGAAAGAACAAAACGCCTGCAGGAACAATGCACAGCTGACATGCTAGAACTGGTACAGCCCATTACCGGACGCCACGCCATACCCGTCAACATATGCTACACATATGAAGGAGTGAGTAAATTGGTGCAGTTACCGGAGGAAAAAATTCCGTTTGAGACTATTGTAGCGTATCTCACCAGCGGCAAAGCAGACACAGTACGACTCGGGTTTGAAATCCCGAGCTTGGGACACCGCATTGGTAGCATTTCCCTGCGGTATAGCGAAGAAAAGCTTACGGCAGAATACGACGAGTTTATAAACCAGGTTTTGAGTACTACCTAAAACAAACTAGCTTGGTGTAAAACTTCCCCACGCGGTGTAGCTTCCGTAAACGTAATGGGGGTTTCAAGTACCTTAAAGTAGTCTGAATAGAGTATCTTACCGTTCTTCATACCGTACTCGTACACCTGTTTCGTAACCCGTACATCGTCTAAGCAGTATTTTTTAAGCTCAGCCAAACGGCCAGCACGCCAGTAGACTATGGCCTGCAAGCCTGTCCCCGACTTCCCCTCGCCTAGAGTAGCTTGAGCCACAGACTCTAGCTTAACCCGATGGCCAATCTTTTTTTCTATTTCTTCTAAAAGGTCCAAATACGGAATTTCAAAAATGTTGAAATTTAAATACGGCTGCAAAACCTCGAAGTCAAAGTCTTTAATATTATAGCCAATTATTTGATCCGCGGTCTGTAAGAGCGGCGCGAGTTTGCCCAGCTCATGTTCTTCGTATGTGACATACTTGTCTGTCTCGTAAAAATATACCCCGCACACGGAAATTTTAAGTAAATGGTTTTTTCCTCTCCCTCCTACATCCTGAAATGAATTTTGAGTTTCTAAGTCCAGTACAATTTTCTTTAAGGCCATATGTGGCTGCTCCTTTTGTGTATACAAACAAGTAAAAAAAGTTGATACATACTATTGTATCACAGCGCCATTAGTTGACTTAATCTCCAATTCGTGGCACAATACCTTGCGCAAAATTTTCAGACACAGTACAAAAACAAAAAAAGGAAAGAATAATGCCAAAACATACAATCTCATGTAAATGTACCAAAGCTATTCCGTTTGTGGTGCTCGTTAGGCTACCAACGAGCATAGACATACCAACACACGAAAAATGTGAGTTTAGCGGAGGGACCGCCACACTCACATGGCAAAATAACGGAGGTGAGAAAAAACCACGGGTGCAGTCGTTTTCTAAGCCTGCACCAACACCAAGGAGAATTGTTTTGAAGATAAAACAATGATGAATCCTAGTGGTTATTCTTTGGGCGAACGTACGCACGTTCGCCTTTTGTTATGTTTAAAAAACCGGCAGCGAGAATGGAGTAACGAAAAGAATACATAGCCCACCCCGCAAATACCTCTCACTACACACCCCGTTATTATTACTAAAAAGATTATTACAATATGGAAATGAAAAACCGTCAACTTGCGCCCCACCATCTGTTACGTTATAGTAAATAAAAGCCCTGACGCTGCAAACACAGCTGAGCTGAGAGAAGAAAGAGATTAGTAAGCAGTAAAAAGTAATAAGTAATTAGTAAACTTTACTAATTACTCCTTACTACTTACTTATTACTACTATTTAGTAGAACTCTCCGGGTACACCCGTTATCGTGTGCAATGAGAATCCCATCACTGGGACACAAGTAAGGTGGCACCGCGCAGCCTTGAGCGCCCTTACAGACTAATCATTTTTATGGTTGGTTTGTAAGGGCTCTTTTATTTCTAATTACTCATTACTAACTACTAATTACTATTCTTTATGCAACGAATATTATCTTCGGACACACCACAACACGTGGGCCAAACAGTTACTGTAGCCGGCTGGGCAGCCAGTACGCGCGACCACGGTGGAGTTATTTTTGTGGACCTGCGCGACCACACCGGTTTAGTCCAGCTCACCATTCACCCGGAAAACGCGGAAGCGTTTGCCGTGGCAGAAAAAGTGCGAGATGAGTTTGTACTCAAAGCCACCGGAACTGTAACCAAACGGGCAGAAGGCCTGGCCAATCCCAACATACCAAGCGGCACGGTAGAACTTATAGTAGAAAAACTAGAAGTGCTTAACCCGAGCAAACCGCTCCCCTTTCCAGTCCTTCACCAAGACACCAACATTAACGAAGACTTGCGGTTAAAGTACCGCTTCTTGGACTTGCGCCGAGACAAAATGCAAACCATGCTCGTCCGTCGCCACAAAATGATTAAGTTCATCCGCGACTGGATGGACGGTGAAGGGTTCATAGAAATTACTACGCCTATTCTTACCTCAAGTTCACCCGAAGGTGCGCGTGACTTTTTAGTGCCGTCTCGCTTGCACCCCGGTAAGTTTTACGCACTCCCCCAAGCACCACAGCAGTTTAAACAGCTGCTCATGGTTGGTGGTGTGCCAAAGTACTTCCAAATTGCACCCTGCTTCCGCGATGAAGACCCTCGAGCAGACCGCAGCCCGGGCGAGTTCTACCAACTCGACTTGGAAATTGCCTATGCCGACCACCACGACGTGGTATTCCAGCAAATGGAACCGTTGTTTATAAAACTCACCGAAGAGTTTGCCGGTAAAAAAGTCATGCAAAAGCCATTCCCCCGCATACCCTATGCTGAGGCCATGGAAAAATACGGCTCGGACCGACCGGACCTACGTTTTGGCATGCAGATGGTAGAACTAACCCAAGAGCTGAGAGACACGCAGTTCAGCGTGTTTGCCAATGCCATTAAAAACGGCGGCTGCGTAAAAGCTATTTGTTGCGAAAGCGGAGCGCGTCTCACAAGAAGCCAGATAGATACCTTAACCGAAATGGTGCGCAAAGAAGGTGCGGGCGGACTCGCATATATAGTGCTAGAAAACGGGGAAAAGAAATCACCCATTCTCAAGTTCTTAAGTGAGCAGGAAATAAATTCTATTATTTCCAAAACTGGCGCGGAAGATGGCGATATTATCTTCTTTGGTGCTGATGACCGTAATGTAGTAAACAAAGTTTTAGGCAAACTCCGCAGTCAGCTAGGCGATGACTTTGGCCTAAAGGACCCAAGCATTGTAGCTTGGGCGTGGATAGTAGACTTCCCTATGTACGAATGGAGCGAAACAGAAAAGAAAATAGACTTCTGCCACAACCCATTCTCTATGCCCATTGGCGGACTCGAAGCCCTAAACACCCAAGATCCTTTAACTATAAAAGCTGACCAGTACGACATCATCGCAAACGGACTTGAACTGTCTAGCGGAGCTATTCGGAACTATAACCCGGAAATTTTGTACAAAGCCTTTGAGCTGGTGGGCTATTCCAAAGAAGTAGTAGACGAGAAATTTGGCGCTATGATTCGTGCCTTTGAGTACGGCGCTCCTCCCCATGGCGGTTTTGCCCCAGGCATAGATCGCTTACTTATGATTCTCCTGGACGAAATAAACATTCGTGAAGTTATCGCTTTCCCCAAAAACGGCTCCGCCGAAGACGTGATGATGGACGCACCAAGCACCGTAAATGAAAAACAGCTCAAAGAGCTGCATATAAAACTGGACTTGCCGGCAAAAAAAGATAAATAAATTCTTGCGCATGCAAAACAAAAATACATTTCCGCCACTCACTAAATCACTCTTCGCCATGCTCGGACCCAGCGTGGTGTTTGTGGCGCTGTCGCTGAATGGTGGAGAAATGCTGCTCTGGCCAAGTTTAGTGGCAAATTTTGGGTTGAAGTTACTCTGGCCAATTCTGATTATTCTACTCCTGCAGTTTGTAGTAAACATAGAAATAGAACGCTATACCCTAGTCACTGGCAAGCGGGTAGAAGAAGCGCTCGTACAAAACAAGGCCTGGCTTGCGGTGGTGTTCGCCCTTACCGTTATAGCCGCACTTATGTGGCCGGCTTGGATGAGCACCGCGGGTAATATTATAGCCGTAGTGTTTGGTGTACCCGCAGGGCAAGAACGTAACGTAGGCCTACTCCTGGCAATAGTTCTCCTCGGAATGTCCGTATTTGTATTTCGCCGACCAGACATATACAAAGCCCTGGAACGCATTGCCCGGTTTGGGCTCGCCATTGCGCTGAGCATTATCCTGCTTGTAGTGATAGTTAAATTTAACGCGACTATTTTCTGGGAAGGCATTCGTGGGCTGTTTAACTTTGGCTACTTACCGGCAAACCTCCCCCGCTTTGACTTTGTAGGTGCCCTTGCCTACGGTGGCGTAGCCGGGGTGCTGAATTTAGTTCAAAGCGAGTGGATAGCAGATAAGGGGTATGGGGTTAATGGCAAGGCCATAATTTCTAATTCCCAATTTCCAATTTCTAATGACACAGAGCTAGAATCAAAAGAATCTATTTCTAATTTCCGGAAGTGGTTTGCGTTTATAAATAAAGAACATGCCCTTCTCTTTGTAGTTGCAAATGTGACCTCCATTTTTTTACTTGCCTACCTCGGACGCATACTTCTGCCCATAGGCACGGCGCAGGGCTTTGGTGTACTCAAAGCAGAAATTCTTGCACTGAACGCTTTCTTGCCACACCTAGGCACGCTCTTTGGTGTAGCCGGTACGCTTATATTTATAATGGCCAACCTTACTATTCTAGACGCCATTGGCCGCCTCTTGCACCGTATACTCAAGCCACTCCAACAGTCTCCGCAGGCCATGGTACGCGCGACAATCCGCCGCCTCGCAGATAGTAATGGCAAGCTCAGTATCATAGCTGCCCTACTGGGCATACTCGTACTGGCACTCTCTCTATTTATACCAGCCTTTAAACAACCATTTTTCTTACTAGTACTCTCCGCCTGCCTTTCTGCCTTCACCATGTGGCTGTACCCGCCTCTTCTGTTACAATTAAACTATAGCTTGCCGAAAGCTGCCCGACCTAGCATATGGCGCGCGGTGTTGGTTATAGTTTGTGCGCTTGGCTACGGTTTTGTAACTCTTTGGGCCGCCAGCCTCTATTTACCTCTCTGGGTGCTGGGACTCTTAGCAGTTATTATCACCGGCTACCATGTTAGGGCCATATTTATGATTCATAATTCTTAATTCATTATTCTGCGCTTCACTGATATGGATAAAAAAATTCAAAAATTTCTAGAAACCTCGGGTGTAAAGTTTACGCCCATTAAACACCGGAAAGTGTACACTGCGTTTAACGCGGCAGAAACGCAGGGTGTAAATATGAAAGAAGTAGTCAAAACGGTATTGGTTAAATTTGATAAAGCCATTGCATTCCTAGAAGAACCCCTCTCTTCTCCCTCCCCTTCCAAACCCGTCTCGTCGAGGCATAGCCGAGGTGGAGGGGAGGTTAGGAGGGGTAGTGAGTTAAAAATTGAAAAATTCAATATGGTCTTAGTTGCTATCCCTGCAGGTAAGCACTTGGACTTTAAAAAAATAGACAAGTTTGTGTTAGACACCCAAACCAAGCTCTACAAAAAACTCTCCAAGACTAACCCCAAACTTCCCAAGCCTATTAAAGTAAAATCCTCCATAGCCAAGGAGAAAGACATTGCGGGAAAACTCAAAACCAAATACTTACTTGCTCCCCTCCCCATCTACGACACCCCGCTGCTCGTAGACAAAAAACTTAGTTTAAACAAAAACTTAACCTTCTCCGCCGGCAGCTTTACCGAAAGTGTGAAAGTTACCACAAAACAATACTTAAAAACAATAAATCCTTTACTCGGCGCTTTTAACAAGTAATCCATGAACGCGACACACACCATTACCTTAGAGAAAAACCAGTTTGAAGGGCCGCTCGACCTGCTGCTCACTCTTATTGAGGGGCAACAGTTAAACATTACGGACATTGCACTGGCCCAAGTTACAGAGCAGTTCTTGCAATACGTTCGCAAACTGGAAGAACTTGACCCTACTTCCCTTTCTGACTTCTTAGCCATTGCGGCAAAGTTACTGGTTATAAAGTCTAAAGCTATTCTTCCTACTCTAGAAATAGAACAGGACGAAGAGGATGCTGGCGTACCCCTAGAAACACAACTCTTGCTCTACAAACAGTTCCGGGAAATAGCAAAGTACCTTAAGAGTCTTGACGCAAAACAGGAACAAAGCTTTACGCGCTCTTTAGTCTTTTCACAGCGCATTAGCTTTTTCCCGGACCCAAGCATTCAAGCATCCCACATGCATGCGGCAGTACTCAAAGTACTCAGCGAGCTCAAAGAACTAGATAACCTACCCAAGGCGCGCATTAAGGACGCCATCTCCATTCAAGAAAAAATATCCCAACTCCAAGGCCTCCTGTCTAAAGAAATAGAAACTAAACTTTCCAGTGTATTGGCGAAAGCAAAAAATAAGTCGGAAGTTATAGTAACTTTCCTGGCTTTGCTGGAACTTATAAAACAACGTATATTTAGTGTGGAGCAAGATGCCTTATTTACCGACATTACCATACGCCAGCTTGAGCATAAAACCGCAAACGAGCAAATAGCTAACAGCTAACTTCATGAACCCCATTGTCCTTGCAGCCATCATAATAATTGCCGGATACTTATACGGCACACTACTCTACGAACCCTGGTACATGCTCGTACAAGGTAAACTAGTGGAGTTTGGCATACTTGCAGCACCCAAACAACCCACAGAAAAACTCTTGGGCAACCAAGTACAAATAGTACTTATAGCAATAGTACTTATTGGCATCGGGGTTTGGTTATTTGTTTTTGCTAAATAATGTAAGTACCGAGTAAAGATTAGACCTAGGCATTTGAGTCGAGTTCCAGGCAAAACGCGAGTAAGGACCGAGGCGTACTAAACAGTACGACGAAGTCCGACGGAACGTTTTAACGCAGAAATCGGCCAAACGCGTAGGTCCCAATACAACTAAGATAACATCAATGGAACTAATTCAAAAACTAGAGAGTGTACTATTTGTGTCCAGTAAACCGCTTGCTACTGAGCAGCTTGCCAAGTTTGTAAATGCAAGCGAGCAAGAAGTTATAGCCGCCTTAGCTCAACTCGTCGAACGTAAAAAAAGCGAAGGTGTAGTGCTACTGAACGTAAACGGTTACTGGCAACTCGCGACTCACCCGGAAAATGTAGAACTGGTAAAGAACTTCCTTAACGCCGACCTACGTGAGAAACTCACTGACGCGACCGTAGAAGTATTGGGTATAATAGCCTACCGCCAACCTATTTCCAAGGCAGAAATAGAGTCTATCCGCGGGGTAAACTCTCAATACTCAGTTCGCCAGTTACTCATGCGTGGATTAATAGAAAAAGTGTCCAATCCGAACGACAGTCGCTCAAACCTATACCAAGTTACCACTGAGTTCCTCCAGCACCTTGGCCTACAATCTGTAAATGACTTACCGGAGTTTGAAAAACTTACCTCAAGTATTAAGTTGCCTGAAACTCCTCAAGCCCAGCCAGAAGCTGCAGCTACCAGCAACGTACTCACCCCGGAAGCGAGCCAGGTGCAAACGTACCAAGACCCAGTAGGGGCCACACCACCTCCACTCCCTTCTAACGATCCAGAAGTTACTGCCAACTTTACTGAGGACGCCGAAGAAGAGCTGACCGATGACGATGATGAAGACGATGACGAGGAAGACTAAAGGCAAGTGGACAGTGGACAGTGGACAGTGGACAGTGGACAGTGGACAGTGGACAGTGGA
>CAZKVS010000006.1:0-56876 GCA_964556325.1 uncultured Candidatus Saccharibacteria bacterium | reverse complement strand
TTACCATGGAGATGCTCTACCAACTGAGCTAAAACGGCATGCTTAGCGTGCCAATTGTCGCGCTTAGCGCGACGGCTCGCCTTACTTACATTGTTTTTAAGGCATCCCGGGTCTGCTTATACTTTACATTGTCCGGGTCTAACACCAAAGCCTGGTCGAGAGCAACGAGTGACTCAGCGTGTTCCTGAGCTGCCTCGTACGCTAGGGCTAGGTTATAATAGCGGTTTGCTTGATTTGAATCAAGTGCCAAAGATGTCTGGTAACATCGGATTGCTTCCATGTACGCCCCTAAGTGATACTGCACATATCCCAACCGGGCCCAATAGACTGGATTGTCCGGAAAGCTACTCGCAACCTGCTCAAGCTCGTGTCGCGCGCGCAAAAACTCTTTACCATCAATAAACGTCTTTGCCTGCTGCATAACCTCATCAGGGTTTATGGAGGGCGCTACCGGCTTACGCCGAGAAACCGCCTTAGGCGGTTTTGGCACCACAATAACCTCCTCAGTTGCAATTGGGACACTGGAGGTTTCTGTTGAGCTCACAGGAGCTCCCTTAACTGAAGCGTCTTCAACAGCAGCATCATAGGTACCCACATCGCCCACCGCTTCAGAGGGGGCAGATAATACAGAAGCCACCGCCGGTTGCACATTGCGAGGACTAGCAATTTTCGGCTTTACCGCCACCTTGCCTTTTGGTGCACGATTCTGCTCCAGCAGCTGTCGCATGCGAAATTTAGAACCCTTGGGGTCGCGTAGTCCTTTACCCTCTAGCACAAACCGCCAAAAGGAACGAACTCCACCACGTGCCTTTGGCAACCATCGCTTAAAGACATCCCGTGCCGTTTCTGTATGTACTCCGCCAGATTCTTCCAACTGACGCGTCGCTTCAGGAAAATGTCGCGCAATAACTAGTATTGCGGAAACAATTGCCAAGAGAAGGATACTGTTTGGAAGAATATAGGCAGACATAAAAATTCAGAATGTTGAATTTAGAGTGCAGAATGAAAGACCGCAAATTCCAAATTCTCCATTCTGAATTCTATACGTTACTAGTTTCCCAATACAAACCGAGCAAAACGACGGACTTGAATGTTCTCTCCCATTTTAGATACGCTTGTACCAAGCATATCTTGTACGGTAATGCTGGAATCTTTTACAAATGGCTGGTTAAGCAAACATACTTCTTCGTAGTATTTTTGGACACGTCCGGACATCATTTTTTCAACAATGTCTTGTGGCTTGCCCTGAGCTTGTTCCTTGTAAATTTCTTGCTCCCGAAGCAAGGCCTCCTCAGGCACTTCCGCACTGGAAACATACAAAGGGGCACTCGCAGCAATGTGTAATGCAATATCCTTTGCAAGCTGCTTAAAATCGTCAGTACGAGCAACAAAATCTGTTTCGCAGTTTAGCTCAACCAATACGCCAATCCGACCGCCGGCATGTATATAGCTTTCCACTATGCCTTCGTTGGCAACTCTATCTGCTTTTTTTGTAAGCTTTACCGAACCTTTTTTGCGCAAAAAATCTATAGCCGCTTCCTTGTCGCCATTGGTTGCATCCAGCGCTTCTTTAACATCCATCATACCCGCGCCAGTAAGCTCACGGAGTTCTTTTATAAGTTCGTTTGTCATATGTGTTAAATTTTGAATGCAGAATGTTGAATGCAGAATTTAGTTCATTCTGCACTTTGCATTCTTTAATTCTGAATTTAATTATGCGTTTACTTCTTCTGTTTCTTGCTTTGGAGCAGCTTCCGCCACAGGCGCACGGTTAGCTACAAAACGATTCCTACCTTCCACAATAGCTTCGGCAATAACCGAGCTTACAAGCTCCACAGCCTTAGTAGCGTCATCGTTACATGCAATAGGGTACGTAACTAAATCTGGATCGCTATTACTGTCTACAAGTCCAATAACAGGCACACCCATTTTCTTTGCTTCGCGCACAGCGGTAGCGTCATGGATTATATCTGCGACAAATAATACATCCGGCAACTTTTTAAGCCCCTTAATACCTTCGAACAGTTTTTCGAGCTTGAGCATCTCTCGCTCAATAAGCAAGCGTTCTTTTTTCGTATATCGAGCTGCGAGTTCGCCAGTCGCCTGTAGCTCTTCCAGCTTTTCCAGCTTGCGAATAGTTTTTTGAATAGTTCTAAAATTTGTAAAAGTACCGCCCAACCAACGAGCGGTTACGAATGGCATACCCGCTGCCTCCGCTGCCTTCTTTATGCTCTCTTTGGACTGACGCTTGGTGCCTACGAACAGTACTGTTCCACCCATGGCGGCTTTATCGGAAACAAAACTCGCTGCTTTCAGCAAATGCTGCCGAGTCTTGGCTAAATCTAAAATATGAATGTTGTTGCGAACCGTGTATATAAACGGCTTCATGCGAGGGTTCCACCGGCTGGTGGTGTGCCCAAAGTGTGCCCCACTCTTGAGGAGCTCTAACAAAGTAACGTCTTTCATAGCTGCTATGTCCTTTTTACTTCTACCGCGCACGCCCTGATTAAGGGAGGATATAGGCGCGATATGCATTAATAACTGTCCAAAATTGACCAGAATTGTCCAAAATTAAAAAAGTCAATTTTGGTCAATTATTTAAATACTGTACAATTTTGTCAATGTTTATTGTATCATCCCTTGACGGAAAAAGCAAGAATCGGCTATACTATATGCACTATTTAATACCTCTATATGAAGAACGGTATCCATCCAACATATTTTGCTACAGCGACCGTTACCTGCGCATGCGGTAACTCCTGGCAAACAGGCTCGACCAAAGAAGCCCTCCATACGGAAATCTGCAGCAAATGCCATCCGTTCTATACTGGTAAGCAGAACTTGATTGACACTGCCGGTACGGTAGATCGCTTTAAGCAGAAACAGGCCAAAGCAGCCGAAGCCAAAGCTGTGGCAACCGTAAAGAAACCTCGCAAAGCTCGAACAACCAAAGCTTAGGTCAACATAACTTCTAAACCACCCAAAAGCGCAAGAACTTTGTGCGGGTGGTTTTGTGTTAGAATTATCAGTGAACAGTGTAAAGTGTACAGTGAACAGAACAGGAGGCTTTATTGCTATTCACTGTTCACTGTAAACTACCTTTATGAATGTAGCCTTTCAAAAAATTCTTGATGAATACGAAGCCAATCTCAACGAGTTAGCCCAAGGTAACCCGCAGGATTTGGCGCGCTTAGGCAAGCGACAAGCGGAGCTCGTACCGGTTGTGGAGAAAGTTCAAAAACTCCAAAAAGTAGAAGCGGAAATACAAGGAACGACAGACCTGCTCAGCTCTCCTGATTCGGAAATACAAACAATGGCCCACGACGACTTGAAGCTACTACAAGTCCAAGCAAGCGAGTTGCTGGAGGCAATAGAAACCGAACTGCTTCCAAAAGATGAGCATGATAACAAAGATATAATGGTGGAAATTCGCGCGGGGGCGGGAGGCGATGAATCCACTTTGTTTGCAGCGGAGCTATTTCGAGCTTATGGCAAATTTGCTGAAAGTAAAAACTGGCGTGTACACATTGTGTCATCCTCTCACAGCGAGGTAAGTGGTTTTAAAGAAGTTATATTTGAAGTCACGGGCAAAGCCAGCCAAATACAAGGGCCGTATAGTATTTTTAAGTACGAATCAGGCGTTCATCGAGTACAGCGGGTTCCGGAAACAGAAAAAGCTGGCCGCGTACATACTTCCACCATAACGGTTGCTGTATTACCCGAACTGGGCGAAGCAGATTATAAAATTGACCCCAAAGACCTTAAAATGGAAGCAACAACTTCCTCCGGCCACGGCGGGCAAAGCGTAAACACCACCTACTCTGCCATTCGGATTCTTCACATCCCGACCGGCATTACCGCGCAATGTCAGGACGAACGGAGCCAGGCCCAAAACCGCGAAAAAGCCTTAGCAGTTATTCGGGCTCGTGTGGCTGCCCACTACAAGGAAATTGAAGACAAAAAACTCAAAGACGCTCGGTTGAGCCAAATCGGGACTGGCGACCGTAGCGAAAAAATTCGCACCTACAACTTTCCTCAAGACCGGGTCACGGACCATCGCATTAACGAAAACTTCAACCAAATTAGCTTAATTATGGAGGGTAAGTTTGAGCCTATTTTTGACGCCCTCCAAAAAGCGGACCTCCGACTTAAGAAAGAAAACCTGCAAAAATAATTCCCAATACCTAATTACCAATTTCTAATGTAATGAAATAGCCTTTAGAAATTGGATATTTCATTGGAAATTAGAAATTGGTAATTGAAAATTATAATGACCATCAAAGAAATTCAAAAAAAGAATAAAGATGTTGAAGTTGACCTCCTTTTGGCGCACGTACTCAAGCAGCCAAAGGAGTTTTTATATTTGAACCCACAGGTTACCCTCACCCCTCAGCAGACTGCAAAGCTCACTACGCTCGTAGGGCGACGCAAAAACAGCGAACCCATAGCCTACCTTGTAGGGCATAAATATTTTTATGGACTTAAGTTTAAAATAAACAAACATGTTCTCACTCCCCGTCCAGAAACAGAATGGCTGATGGACAAGGCTTTGTCCACAGTGAAAAGTGAAAAATGGACAGTGGACAGCAAGAAAAAAACCAAAGTGCGCATACTAGATGTAGGTACTGGATCTGGATGCATTGCGATTAGCCTGGCACACACTCTTTCCACTGTTCACTGTTCACTGTTCACCGTTACGGCTTCTGACGTATCCGCTTCGGCCCTCAAAGTAGCGGAACAAAACGCCAAGACCCACAAAACGAAAGTTACATTCATCCAGAGCGACTTATTTTCCAAAATACCCGGTACATTTAATATTATTACCGCAAACCTTCCCTATGTACCACAAGGGATGTACGAACTTTTGTACCATAACTTAAAATACGAACCCAAAGTAGCCATTACCGATGGGGGTGAGGTGTGGGATATGTACCGACGTTTTTTTGAGCAACTCCCTAAACACCTTGCAACTGGCGGAGTAGCCCTCTTAGAAATAGACGACGGTTCAAAATCCGATTTACAAAAGATGATTAAGAGATTGCTCCCCGGCTATAAAACCTCTTTCTACAAAGACCTGAACGGCCTCTGGCGATACCTGGAAATCAAGTCATAACAAAAGGCCTTCTTACTGAAGGCCTTTTGTTATGTATGGATATTATCGCTTTATCCCCGTTATACTTTCTTCAAACTTTTCCATGGTTCCATGCCCATGCACGCGCACGCGGGGGGTAAGCATAAGATTGCGCATATCCACATGTCTCCCGTAGCGTGTAGTCAAAGCCATTACAAAACCAACCTGCTGAGCAATTCTAATGTACTCCGTCGTGTAATGTCCGTACGGATACACCAAAATTCGTGGAATGGGTCCCAGGTGGGCTTCCAATTCGCGCAGCGATTGCTCTAAATTTTCTTGTATATATTTTGCATCAAATTTTACACTGCTTCCATCAAAATGGTTTTCCGTATGGGAAACAATTTCCATGCCTGCATTCTTAGCCCCTTGCACCATATCCCAGGTTGCGTAGTCGGGCTGGCCCAAAAAACCGGGCACTACGGCAAAGCTGCCTCGCATATGATACTTCTGCAAAATAGGCATGGCAAAGGTAAACACATCTGCATACCCATCATCAAACGTGAAGACCATAGACTTCGGGGGCAAGCTTAGTTTTCCCTGCGTGGCTTGATATATATCTGCCAGGCTTACCGTTACATATCCCGCTTGAGAGAGCCAGGCGACTTGAGTTTCAAAATCTTCCGCCGACACAGTCAAATCACGACGAAGCGCATCCGCATCTCCAGGAAGTGGTCCCACATGGTGGTACATCAAAATGGGCACAGGCAAAGCATCTTTCGGCGCTGGAACGTCTACATTCTGAGAAAATGGAATATGCAAGGCATGTGCCCCAGCGTTGTAAGTTGGGTTAGGAGTTGTAGACACAGCAAATTCCCCCGCCTGAGCAATCTGAACTGGCTGAGAACCACGCACCTGCCATACCCGCACTCCTATGTATACGCCCACTCCCATAATAAGCAATCCCACAAGGCCACACAAAACCTGAACACGGCGCTGAGCAAGAATTTTCATTTGTGTATCATACCGCATGCATTGAGGCCTGTAAATAAAAATCCCCGGAGTATTCCGGGGATTATAACACGAGAGGTTATTTAGTCTCAGTTTTTTCTTCTTCTTTCACTACACCTGCCACTTTGGTCACATCTTCCACTACTGGAGAAGAAAGATCTACTTCTACTTCACGAGGAGGCTGTATTTTTACCACCATTTCTTCCACATCGGTCAACATGGTAACACCCTTTGGCAATGCAAGGTCTTTTACCATTATTACGTCTTCAAAGGTTGCCATGTTGCTAATATCTACAGCCAAATTATGAGGCAAATCAACTGGCAAACATTCTACTTCTACTTCATTCAAAGTTTTAACTAAGACACCACCAAGCGCTTTCACTGCTGGCGCCTCACCTACGAACTCCAATTGTACAGTTGTCTGCAGGGTCTCTTTCATGTTCACTTCATAGAAATCTACATGAATAGGATGAGACTTAAGCACGTGAGCATGCACATCATGAATAAGCACGCTGCGTTTACCAACGCCTTCAATGTCGAGAGTAATAATGGTAGATTCACCTGCTTTGCGGAAGATTTTTTCAAACTCATTGAGTGCTACTTGCACATGCACGTTAGGCACGTTGTGACCATACAATTCAGCAGGTACAAAACCCTGCTTGCGGGTAGCGGCCACTGGCTTGGTCAAATCTCTTACCGTTGCTTTTAGTTCTACTGTTTCCATATACCTACGAAGTTACAAATTTATACGAAATACACGAATACTGCCGGCCAGATGGCATATATACCAAGAACATTAGTATATTCGAACAAATTCGTATTTGGTAGAAGTAATTATATATAAACAAGCCCTATTTTGCAATATTGACATAATTACGCTAATTCATTCTAATAATATAAATAGAAACCAAAACCGGACCTTCGTGGTCCGGGTATACAACCATTAAAACAAGACTATTTACTAAAGGCTTTTTTGAAATCGCCTTTAAACTTTTGGACTGCCTCATGAATAGTAAGCACGTCGTTCGTGGTAATAGGCGCTAGGTCTCGTAAACGGTGCGTATCGGCTAACGTTAAATCGGTTACAGCAGCAGCGGAAGTAATTTCCGGCCCCATCACACCAATAGTGAACATTACACTCCCCTGGCACTTCTGGCAGTCGGAATGGATAACCAACCGCGCATCTGATGTCCCTTCTACCTGCTCGCTATCCACTACCTTCATGGTTTCTAGGTTATTTCGAAAACCGCAAATTGGACAGCGGAGGATGAAACCAATAATTCCTAAAACTTTTTTTAAATCTAAGTTCTTCATAAGGAAACCGGAATTATGAATAAAGAATTACGAATCTAGCAAAAAATCAAAATCCATCACAAAACCAAGGGAATATCACGTAATTCGAAATTCGTAATTCTATTTTACTTGATTTTTCTTAAAATCGCAAAGTCCGCGATTGCCATGAAATGTTGTGCATTAAGCCTAATGCGAGCATGGTCACCAAAAGCGAACTTCCACCATATGAAAGAAGCGGCAGTGGAATACCAGTTACCGGCGCAATACCTATATTCATTGCTATATTTATTGAAGCCTGAAAGAAAAATAAAAAGAAAACTCCATAACTCAAATATTTCCCCAAGTCGTCTCGAGCACGGCCTGCAATAATGAGTATGCGCAACATGAGCAGGGCATACAATCCTACCACCACCGTTGAGCCTACAAACCCAATTTCTTCAGCGGCAGTAGCAAAAATGAAGTCTGTCTGACGTTCTGGCAAAAAACGAAGTTGACTTTGCAGTCCGCGGCCGAGCCCGCGGCCAAAGAGTTGCCCGCTCCCCACCGATATAAGCGCCTGACGAACATTGTACCCCGTACCCCTTGGGTCTAAGTTTGGATCGAGAAACGTTTCTAAACGACTTCTTTGGTAATCGTGCAGCGCAAATTGCCATACAGCCCCTGCGGCCAACACACCGCAGAACATCAACACGAGTAACCGTTTTTTGCTAATAGGGCTTACCAACAAAATCCCAAACCACACGGCCAGTATGACCATGGAGGAACCCAAATCTGGTTCTACCAACACAAGACCTGCGGGGACTGCTGCGAGTAAAAAAGTAATAATTACATTTCGCCATGCATTTATCTGACCTCGAAACAAGTAAAACCACCGGGCCAAGCCAATAATCACAATCATTTTAGCCAATTCCGCTGGTTGTAGCTGAAAAAACCCTAGGCTAATCCAACGAGAAGAGCCACGAATTTGTCGCCCAAAAAGCAGTACCACCAGCAAAAGCACAATGAGCACAACATAGGTCCCCCGGTTTACTCGAGCCAAAGTGTGGTAGTTATAATTGGCCATAAATACGAGCACCCCCACACCTATACAGGCAAACACAAGTTGTCGCCAAAATATAGTAAGCGTTGGGTTGGACAGCGAGCTCGTATACTGCAAAGTAAGACCCAGGATGAGTAATAAGCCGCTCACAAGAAGGAGCGGCAAATCAAAATTTCGAATTATCCCAGATATTTTCATGGAGTTATGACTACTATAGTGTACTTTATCGTGTCAACGTCCCCCCTGGATTTTGGTTAGAACCTTTTAGATCGGTGGCATTTATATTCTGACTGTCAGCTGTATTAGTGTCCACTACCGGTAGAGTTCTTACGAACTGACTACGGGTAATGCCGGGAAAGCTCATCACATACGCACGCCGCTGATTCGGTAGAACTGTTTTTTCCACGCGCTCCCCTACCCCCACAATTCTGTTGTTTGCATCGTATAGAAACATAACAATGCGCACGCTATTTATTTTATACGGGCTCGTATTCGTTACCACACCTTCCAATCGTACCCCGCCAGTCTCCTCAAATACAGTTGGAGCCGGAGCATTTAAATCTACCTTCAAAGTGGAAAGTTTTTTCTGCCATCGCACCCCGGTTACCTCCAACTGCGCACTCGCCACCCCCTCTTTGCTAATAAACCGAGGTATAATCACAAAGGCATCCTTACTTGCGGGTACGTAAAACTGCCCAGTCGTCTCATAAGACTGCTGACCTGCCGCATTGTAAAACCGTACGTGGTACTGCGCAGTGGTAGCGCTAATTTCCAAATTGGGATTCTGTATTTTAACATACCCCATAAAGCCGCCTGGGGCAGGCAAAACAGTCACCGCAGAAGCGACTAAGTCTTGAGGATTCGTGAAGGACGGCTGCGCATATACTTGGTAGCCTTCGTACTGATAGTTATAAAATGTATGGGCGCCCACTCGGAAAAGCCAATATCCTGGGATAATCATAATTATCCCAAAAATAAGAACTGCTCTTTGTATGGGCGGAAATGTATACAAAGCTTCCACAAATGAAAGCCATGCTAACTTAAGAGTATCTTTGGTATCATCAGATAAAATCTGCATATAATTTAGTATATCAAATTAGCGACAGAATGGTATAATAGATAGACAGAAGTGAGAAATGAGACTTGAGTAATGAGCCAAAATGGCAATTTATTCACGGCTCAAGGCTCATTTCTCATTTGTATCTTGCCTATGTCTTTCGTTCATCTCCACACACATAGTCACTATTCACTTTTAGATGGACTCTCTCGCATTGAGGGGCTTGTTGAACGTACCAAAGAACTTGAAATGCCAGCCATTGCATTGACCGACCATGGCGTCATGTACGGCGCAGTAGAATTTTACTACAACTGCAAACAGGCAGGTGTAAAAGCACTCATTGGGATGGAAGCATATATCGCGCCCCGCGGAATGGAAGACAAGGAAGGAAAAATTGACAGCGACTATTTCCATTTAACGCTCATCGCTAAAAATGATGCCGGTTACAAAAACTTAATTCTACTCACTACAGAGGCGCACACCCGAGGTTTTTATTACAAACCCCGCGTAGACAAAGAGTTTCTCAAGGCACACAGCGAAGGACTTATTGCGCTCTCTGGCTGCCCGGGTGGCGAACTTCCAAAGGCCATAGCATCAGGCAACGAGCAGCGGGCCGAAGAAGTATTGCAGCAATACCTAGACATTTTTGGACCTGAAAACTTTTTAATCGAAATTCAACGGACTGAGCGTGACCGCACCCATGGAGAAGGAAAACAACTCGAGGAGCGACTACAAAAACTGGTGGGTATTGCACGTAAACACAATCTCAGATTAGTGGCAACCGCAGATAGCCACTATATACACGCGGACGATGCAGAAGCCCAGGATGTACTTGTCTGCATTGGCACAGGCCGAACAGTAGAAGACCCGAACCGTTTGGACATGCGCAGTCATGACCTATCACTTAAAAGCCCGGAAGAAATGAAGGCGCTCTTTGCAGACCTTCCCGACGCCGTAGAAAACACTCTTTGGGTAGCTGATCAATGCACACTGGAGATTCTCTTAGACCAACGATGGTTTGCAAAAGTAGAAATTCCTGAAGGCGAAACAAACGAGAGCTACTTACGCACTCTTGTACACGAACACGCCCTTAAAAAATACAAGGGCGAAATCCCCTCTGAAGCTCAAGAGCGCCTTGAGTACGAACTGGATATTATTTGCAGTAAAGGATACGCGCCCTACTTTATTATGGTTGCGGATATTGTCCACGGAGCCCACTCACTCGGAGCCATTACAAATACTCGTGGGAGTGCTGCCGGAAGTCTCGTAGGACATGTGTTGCAAATTGTAAACGTAGACCCCCTAGAATTTATTATTCCCTTTGAGCGTTTCCTAACCAAACATCGCCCATCACCTCCCGATATAGACTTGGACATTTCCGATACTCACCGCGACGCGACTATAGCCTGGATGACCGAGCGCTATGGCCACGACAAAGTAGCACAAATTATTACCTTCGGAACTATGAAGGCACGCGCTGCCATGCGGGATGTAGGCAGAGCCATGGGCATCCCCTATGGCAAATGTGATCGCCTAGCTAAAATGGTACCCATCGGCAAACAAGGTTTTGACATGACCATAGACGCAGCTATGGGACTGAACCCCGAGCTCAAGGCCGCCTACCAAACCGACCCAGAAACCAAAAAAATTATTGACATTGTAAAAAAGATTGAGGGTAGCTGCAGGCACGCATCAATACATGCAGCGGGTATTGTGATTACGCCCACCGAACTTACAGACTATTTACCGCTCCAAAAGGAACCGGACGGAGAACGCACTATAACCCAGTACGATATGTATTCCGTGGATGTAGGTGCTTCTTCCTACGCCATAGGGGTTATCAAACTTGACCTACTTGGAATTCGCAACCTCTCTATTTTGGTGGGGGCACTGAAACTTGTGGAAAAACGACATCAGACTAAAGTAGATATTTATAATCTTCCAGCCGAAGACCCGAAAACCTATACTCTTCTTTCTGCGGGGCACACCTTTGGCGTGTTTCAGTTGGGCTCGTCCGGCATGACTCGGTATCTCAAAGAGCTGAAGCCGGAAACCATTTTCGACATCATGGCCATGATTGCGTTGTACCGCCCAGGACCACTGCAGTTTATCCCGGACTTTATTGCGCGCAAACACAATCCAGACCTTATTACGTATCTTGATCCGGAACTAGAAAAAATACTTGCCCGAAGTTACGGTATTTTGGTCTACCAAGATGACCTCCTGCAAATGGCACACGACCTAGCCGGTTACACCTGGGAAGAACTAGATAAATTCCGTAAAGCCGTGGGTAAAAAGATCCCGGAAGAAATGGCAAAGCAACGGACAAAGTTCATAGAAGGCTGTATGAAGGTGCAAGGCTGGACGAAAGAAAAAGGTGAGCAAGTGTGGAGCTGGATTGAACCGTTCGCTGCCTATGGTTTTAACAAAGGTCACTCTGCTAGTTATAGCGTCGTTGCATACCAAACCGCCTACATGAAGGCAAACTACACAGTTGAGTTCATGGCTGCGCTCATGACCGCGGAAAGCGGCGATGAAACAAAAATTTACGCCGCAGTGGAAGAATGCAAGGCCATGGGCATTGCGGTACTGCCACCCGATGTAAATGAAAGCATGGACGACTTTACAGTAGTGAACGATACCACCATCCGATTTGGCTTGGGCGCAATTAAAAACTTAGGTAGTGATGTAATTGAAGCAATAAAACAAGGAAGGGATAGGCGTGTAGGGCTAAGGGCTAAGTTAAATTCAGAACTAGACCCTACCCCCTTAGCCCTTAGCCCTGATTTAGCGTTTCCCACGCTAGATGACTTTGTTGGTGAATGTTACGTTAAAAACTTTAATAAACGGTCTTGGGAAGCACTGGTCAAAAGCGGTGCACTCGACCGCTATGAAGAACGCGGAAAACTCATAGCCAACACTGAGCTCGTGCTGGACTACATGCGCGGCAAAGCAAAACATGAGCTGGACGCGCCAAACTCACTGTTTGGCAACACGTTACCATTGGGCAAACTCAAACTCAAAGACGCCTCCCCTGCCTCCCCCGAAGAAAAACTTATTTGGGAAAAAGAACACTTGGGCATGTATGTATCTAGCCACCCATTGGAGCAGTATAAAACAGTGCTTAAGTCCGTTGCACCCATTCGTGAACTTACAGAAGAGCTAGACGGTCAAAACGTCACCGTAGGCGGACTGGTAGCCAAACTCAAACGTACCATGACCAAGAAAAATGAGCCCATGGCATTCTTCACCTTGGAAGACCCAACCGGTCACTTAGAGGTACTTGTGTTTCCCAAACTCATGCCCCAGGTAGTCCATCTTATGGTCGTAGATAAAGTCCTCCAAATAAGCGGCAGACTCAACGAGCGAGATGGCGAGCTCACCATAATTGCAGACACGGTAATCGAGCTTCCCAACGACGACACCTACCACCTCGCACTCGGTGAAATAGAAAAAGATAAACAAGTAGTTATTCGTATGAAGCACATGGCCGGCGACCAATCACTGCATAAAATAAAAGAAGTACTCGAGGCTCGTCCCGGTAATGCACAGGTATTTCTCACTTTCGGCTCCGGCAACTCGGTCCAAACTATAAAAACCAAAACCATGGTCCGCATTTCCGAAGACCTCTTCCTGGAGCTTAAAAAAATCCCCGAAGTTGCTCAGGTCACAGGGGCATGAGATAGTGGAAAGTGAACAGTGAAAAGTGTACAGGAAAGTCAGAAAAAATCGACCCCCGAACAAACTACGGGAGTCGATTTTGCTTTTATTTGACAAAGACAATTCACCAGGCGTACACTGTGCGCAGATAGTCCGGTGACAACTACACAAACCGCTAGGTTAATCCCACCTGCGACCACTTGAGGCGGCCCAATAGAGCCGCCACTTGAACCGCTTGAGATGAACCGACTGGCTTCCCCGCCGGTCAAACTAGCTCACCACAACGCCCCGCGTAGTTGTCACTGGCTTAAAAATTTTCACGAGGAAACATAACGCAAATTTTGCGAATTTTAGTTTCCTCAAATTTTATAAGTTTGTAGGGAAAAACCATCGCTTCTAGCATTACATGCTGAGCTACGATCGCCCGGGCGGTTATGGTTTTTTCCTACAAAACCACTCCGTGGTTCGAGCGCGACCTTGCGCCGCTCACTACACCAAGTTCATGGTAGCTGGAAGTTTGTAAAACCTCCTTCCAAAAGCTTTGCTGGGGTCAAACCCAGCTACCATGAAACCTCTTTGCGATAGACTCAGCCCTCATCGCACAGGACTACGGAGGAGCTGCCCGCGCTGCTCCGTAGTCCTGCTCCAGGACTTGGTTGAGCGCACAAACGCGCTCCCAACAAGATCACAGTGACTGTGCCTAGAATGCTGGTGCGGATGCTTGGCTAGCTTTGCCAACCTAGCCGCAGTCACTGTGGTACCCCTTGCGCGACAATGTAAAGTTGCGCACAAGATCGTGGTAATCCACACGCAACCCGCAAATGGTAGAAAAGCAAGCGGGCCTCCAGCACACCTGGATTACCACGATAGATATTCGTCTCGGTCGACGGTGAGTGAGGCACCCAAGACCGCTGTTGCCAACGCGAGCCCATCAGCCGGGCCCGGACAGTTCGCACGAGCCTCTGGCTCGCGTTGGCAACTTTCCAAGTTCGCAAAATTTATAAGGGATTTCTTTTGCCCCGCGCAACGCCACCGGCTGGCTAAAAATAGCGTTGCGCGCTGAGGCGCTTAATAAGTGGACTCACTTCCTCCAGTCCACGGAGCGGCATCACTGAGCACGAACAAAGTTTGGCTCACGCTCCTGAGCGTCTCAGATTTCTGTCCCGACTCTTAGTCGGGACAATCGGCAAACTCAAGGTCAGTTTTGTGGCCCAGTAAATTTTGCAGGAATGGACACCACTGTGTCACTCCTGGCCTTGAGTTTTACAAGTTACCTCCCTCCTTTTTTATGCCCACGACGTCTGCTCTTTGAAAGGCCAACCTTTTCGCGCTGTACACGTCGTGGGTCCTTTTTTATTTGCTGCAAGCTGCCTAACCGGCTATAATCAGCTAAATAACATCTCCGAGTAGGCCGCTATTAAAGACGGTTCGGACCCTGGGCCCGGCACAAACCTCAGACAGCCCGCTGTCTAAACGTCATAGCTTTGGCGCAATGAGCTGATGTCGGCGTATCCAAAACCGAATCTCAACCTGATGAAGGCCAAAAAGAATGTTTATATTCCACACGAAGGAGGAGACACCATTGTCTCAACCAACCCGCCAGGCGTAATCTTTTGGTGACCACACTCCAAATGCGCCTGGCATTACTATTTGCGCATTTATTTTAGCCTAGGTATAATTAATGTAGTACCTTTCAGGTGTTAATGTGGACTACCAACCCGCGGAGCCTGAAACAAGTTAATATTTTAAAAGGCTTTGGCTTGAAAGACGACCCTTCGACTTCGCTCAGGACGTGCTTTGTGCCAAAGCACGCTGGGACGGAACCGTCATCCACCAGGATAGACCCCAGATTATAGATATGAATGTATTCATATTTGTAATCTGGGTTTTTATTTTAAAATAATATATTAACATTACTTCGATACTTAGAAGTATTGTAGTAATGGGACTGCATATGTCGAATCGATTACTACCGCAAGAAAAGTACCGCAGAAGCCTGACTAGATAGGCTGGTTTTGCCCTGGGGCAAATCAGCCAAACATACACTGTCATTGCGAGGTCGTTCGACTCTGAGTCCTGGGCCTCATCGCTCAGACTCGAAGAGAAGCTCTGTGACGCCCGCCCGCCACGGCAATGCCATGGGCATCAGGTAGCAATCTACTATGCAAATGAGAGATTGCTTCGGATGCACTCGCAATGGCAAAGCAAGAATATTATCAATCTTTACTTATTACTTTTTACTACTTACTATTTACTGATTACTAATCATATGAACGACGAACAATTGCAAAACAAACGTCACTCACTCGCCCACTTACTTGCCGCAGCAGTTATGCAACTGTATCCGGACGCAAAACGGACTATTGGCCCAGCCATAGACAATGGTTTCTATTTCGACTTTGAGTTTAGTACACCTATTTCAGACGAAGACTTACCCCAGATACAAAAGCAGATGCGCAAAATTTTGCCCACCTGGGATGGTTTTGAGCGCTCAGAGCTCACGGCTGAGGAGGCAAAGGCAGAATACCCTGGAAACGAGTATAAGCACGAGCTCATAGAAGAGTTTACCAAGGACGGTGAAAAAGTCAGCTTCTACAAATCCGGCGATTACTGGGACCTCTGCCGTGGCGGACACGCAGAAAACATGAAGAACATTGACCCTGGGAGCTTCAAGCTTGCCAAAGTGGCAGGGGCATACTGGCGCGGTGATGAAAAAAATAAAATGCTCACTCGCATCTACGGCTTAGCCTTTAATTCAAAGGATGAACTCGAGCAATACGAGCAGATGATAGAGGAAGCAAAAAAACGTGACCATAAAATCCTCGGGCCACAGTTGGATCTGTTTGTTTTCTCTGAGTTGGTCGGCGCCGGCTTGCCTCTCTGGACCCCCAAAGGTACTCTTGTTCGAAATCTTTTAGACGACTATTTGTGGTCACTCCGTAAAGCGGCAGGCTACATGAAGGTGGAAATCCCTCACATTACCAAAAAAGATTTGTACGAGACGTCTGGTCATTGGAGCAAATTTGCCGACGAGCTCATGCGAATTAAGACACGAGAAGGGCATGAATTTGCCATGAAGCCTATGAACTGTCCGCATCATACACAAATATTTGGACGCAAAGCCTGGAGCTACCGAGAGATGCCTCAACGATATGCGAACACCACCATGGTGTACCGCGATGAGCAATCGGGAGAGCTAGCAGGTTTATCTCGAGTACGCGCCATTACCCAAGATGATGCCCATGTCTTCGCTCGCTTTGATCAAGTCAAAGAGGAGCTATCCCATGCGTGGGAAATAGTACAAAAATTCTATAACACCTTTGGATTTAACTTAAGAGTTCGCCTATCAATGCACGACCCAGCGCATATGGAAAAATACCAAGGTGATCCAGAGTTATGGGGGAAAGCGGAAAATATGCTAAGAGAACTTGCCGCAGAGAAACACGTAGAAACATTTGACGGCGTGGGCGAGGCTGCGTTTTACGGACCGAAATTAGACTTTATGGGTAAAGATGCGATTGGGCGAGACCACCAAGTAGCAACCATACAAGTAGACATGAATATGCCGGGTCGGTTTGGTCTTGAATACACGAACAGCGAAGGCCAAAAAGAAACTCCCGTTATGGTTCACGCAGCAATTATGGGCTCTATTGAACGTTTCCTATCAGTGCTCATTGAGCATTATGCTGGGGCATTTCCTACTTGGCTTTCACCCATGCAGGTTACTATCTTACCTATCAGCGACAAACATATTGCGTACGCTCAACAAGTCAAGCAAGAAATAGAACAAATACTGCCCGATGCTCGTATTGAAGTAGACGAACGCAGTGAGTCGGTTGGTAAAAAAATTCGCGAAGCGGCAAAGACCAAGGTGCCCTACATGGCTGTAGTTGGCGACAAAGAAATAGAAGCGCACATGGTAAGCGTACGAGGCCGAGGCGACGCAGACTTAGGTAGTATGTCTATAGCCGACTTTGTCCAAAAACTACAGACGGAAATTCAAACCAAACAATAATATCTACAAAACAAAAGAGCACTCATACGAGTGCTCTTTTTGAATGACCAATCTTTATTTCTGGGCAGGAACTGGAACAGTTGGCGCTAGCGGAGCGACCGCCTCCAACGGCTTCGCACAAGGCGTATTTTGTAAACATATAAAAGCCTTGCCTGCAAAACGCATATCTATGTAAGACAAGTGCTGCAACCTGTCAGGCGTTTGCTTAGATATGAGAATCTGTATCTGGCGGAACACGTCATCAAAACTTTCCGCTGTTTGAAGCAAGATACTAAAGGCAGAAGTTTGAGCCCCAGCAGGCACAACTACGAGCACCTCCTCAGGCATGAGACTAGAAACAACGGGCGCGAGCGGATCAACCTGAAGGCCAGTATTTAATGCCGAGGTTGCTGCAGGAAGGCTGTTAGGCACATTTAATATTCGAGTATCAAGCACAACAGGCTTGAGTACTACCTGCGTAGGAGCAGACAAACCGGTAAGACCTACAAAATCCTTTTTAACAGCAGCCAACGTCGCAAGCAAATTGCCGGTAAAATAATTCTTTCCTAACTCAGGGGCTTTTAGACCTTGTGCTGAAACCAGCAAAGTATTAACCGACTGCATAGTGCTGGGAAGAGTGAGTCCGTCATTGGAAACAAGCCACGTCCCCTCGTGGGTAATAACAGTAAAGACAGGATCTCGCGGCGCAACTCGGACTACGAGTGAATGTGGCCACTCTTTTTTCACTTCGTCCACTCGCCATACCCCGGGGTTAACCGCGAGAATATATGACTGCAAGTCTGTACGGCTTAAAAAGAGTAAGTTCCTATGCGGCAAAACAAATGCACGTTGCGCCAAGTACCGATCAACCTGACCACGCAGTTCTTGCTCCAAGCCAATGCGAGCGCCAACAACTTTTATATCACGGACAAAAAACCAATTTGGATAGAAGGATATGTATAGACCAAAGCAAAACACAATAACGGCCACTATGGCGAACAGCCACGTACGAAAAGACCACCGCCAGGATTGCACAGTTCGGATGAACTTTGACCAACTACCCGGATTACGCTGATAAGTCCGAGCTCGAGCAAGCTTAGTCTTAAACTGGGTAGACTGATATTTAACTTTTGAAGGTAACTTTTTTTTATTTCTAAACATTAGATAGTCCTAAATATAATAGATACCAATATACGAATGATACTAATGATACAAATAAATACTAATATTGTTTGCGCAAGTTATCTATATGCACAATTCTTATAGGCTTAATGTATTTGTTTCTAAAGTTCACCAAAAGACCTAAACGCAATGTGCTTTCCTGGAGGTACCGCTGCACTTGTTCATAATCTTCCCGTTGGAGTATACGCTTAGCTTTTAACTCTACTAAGATCTTACCTTCGACTACAAAATCTACAATATTGCCGCTATCTCCAATTCTACATTCTCTAATATAGTTTAGATGTACTGCACCTAATTCCGTTGCAAGTAAATCACCATACTGTTTTTCACGTGCATATGGGCCCAGCGCATTGTGAGTACGAAACAGCGCGCCCGTTATTTGGTACGATAATTCAGGAAATAATAGTTCTGGGACACTACCATTATTCGTATCCATTGGTATTATTGGTACTCATTGGTATATTGGTATCTGTTATGATTGTAGCCATTTACCATACTGTCGACAAAGGACATCGGCTGCACGCATGGGTTCAGCCATTATCTCCTTCGTAACCCGTTCCATGCGCACCCCCTGGCTACCTTTTACCAACACCACACTACCTTCACGCATAAGCTCTTGAACGGTCACAGTTGCCTGGGCTGATGTATCAAAACTAATAACCCGTTCCTCTGGTAACCCTGCAGCCAACGCTGCTTCAGCGATTATTTTCCCACTCGGACCTACCGTCACTAAGTGATTTACTCCCACTGTTGCCACCTGCGTTCCGATAGCAACATGCTCAGCGTCCGATACTGAACCCAACTCCAGCATATCACCTAGAACAGCTATTTTATGTGAACCGGGAAAACGGCTAAGCAATGCCAATGCCTCGCGCATAGAGTCAGGCGATGCATTGTAGGTATCATCTATAATCCATGACCGCCGGAGACCGCCAATCACGTTGAGGCGGCCCGGCACAGGCCTATATGCGGACAGGCCTCGCACAATCGCGCTCTCTTCTACCCCTAAGGCCTCCGCAACAGCGACAGCAGCAAGCGCCGCGCTCACATGGGGCGCACCCAAGGCGAAAAGCTGGGCAGACACACTAAAATAAGAAGTTCGTATCTGTACATTAGTTACAGGAGTATCGGTAAAAGCCTCAACCTTTTCTATCAGACTCACTGTTTGAGTACCATGACCATATGTGACAACAGCACTATTTAAACCGGAGGCCTGTGCTAGTACTCGCGAGTCATCGCCATTCAGCACGGCAATTCCGCCTGTTTGAAGCGCTTGCAAAATGTATCCTTTTTCACGAGCAACAGTTTCAATATCGTTAAAAAACTCATAGTGCGAAAAGCCGATGCTTGTGAGTACCGATACGTGGGGAGTAGCGATAGCCAGCAATTGCTGCATTTCCCCTACTCTATCTATGCCATATTCCAATACCAAAACCTCTGGATATTTTTGCTTAAATACCAGTAACGAAATAGCCCGTACTATAACCTTCACCCATCCCACAAAACTCTTCCCAGGACTATCCATACCAATAATACCCAATGGCAAACCAATTTTATCGTTTAAGTTTTTAGGAGGTGTATACGCGCTAAACCGCCCCGACACCACGGCAAATACAGCCGCTCGAGTCGAGGTTTTACCCACGCTGCCGGTTATGCCCACAATCTTTGGCTGGTACTTTGCCACAATCTTGCGAGCAAAAAATGCCAATACTGGTTCTATAATATGTCTCATAGTAAAAACTGGGTACGCTATTTCTTATTCCAGGTTATTGCTTTGGCTTGATAAGATCCGTACCAACGTACTTCTGTAATACCTCTGGAACTTTCACACTGCCGTCAGCTTGTTGATAGTTCTCAAGCAAGGCAACTAAAATGCGCGGACTGGCAACCGCTGTGTTATTAAGCGTGAATACATGTTTCAACTTACCGTCTGCAGTTTTGTAGCGAATATTTAACCTCCGCGCTTGCCAGTCAGTCAAGTTCGAGTCGCTATGTGTCTCCCCATACTTACCCCGAGCGGGCATCCAAGTTTCCACGTCGTACATCTTGTACTTACCCGCACCCATATCACCGGTACAAATATTGAGTACACGGTACGGCAATTGCAAATCTTGTAACAACTCTTCAGCAATCCCGCGAAGTGTTTCCAACCACTGATCACCTTCTATCGTGTCCGCCTTGCACAACACCACCTGTTCCACTTTCATAAACTCATGAATACGGTACACGCCTTTCGTATCTTTGCCGTAGCTCCCGATTTCACTACGATAGCACGTAGATATACCAGCCAGCTTTACAGGCAAATCTTTTTCTTCAAGTACTTGATCTGCATAATAGGCCAGCAAGCTTGGTTCGCTTGTCCCTGCCAAATACAAAGGCTCCTTTTCTTCTGCCTTGCCACTGTTTAAACGTCCAGCGCTCTCTACTTGATAAATATTTTCTGTATCAAACGGAAAATGACCAGACCCCGTTAAGACGCTCCCGCGGACCAAAGTCGGTGTAGCCATAATGGTAAAACCTTTTTTTCGGAGCTTTTCCATGGCGTGCCACATAAGGCCGTACTGCATGAGTACTGCCTCATTTTTCAAGTAGTACCCACGAAAACCGGATGTCTTCACGCCGGCGTCCGTGTCAATCAAATCTAAGCTTCGAGCAAGGTCCATGTGGTCTTTCACTTCAAACTCGAACTTTGTTGGAACTTGCGCAACTTTCTCCGTTTCCGTAGGGTCAACTTCTCCTACAACCGGCGACCAGTACCGCCATGGCACATTTTCACTGTCATCTTTCCCAATGGGAGTTTCCGGGGATGGAATATTTGGCACCCGTAACATGAGATCATCAAATTTTACCAACACTTCTCTCAAGCTTGCCTGGAGTTCAGTCTGGCGACCATCCACCTCTTGCATTTCCAAAATTTTTGCCTGCTTATCCGGGCCGGATAACGTAGGAATATCTTTAGAAACTTGATTTTTTGTTGCCTGTAGGCTTTCTACTTCCGTGAGCAAGTCCCGACGTTTGCCGTCTAAGTCCAATAAATCATCTAAGTTAATGTCTATGCGCTTATCTTGAATTGCCTTTTTTACGGCATCCTGATGTTCTCGAATGAATTTAATATCTAGCATATATGTAATACTAATTAATAACAGATACCAATATACTAATCTGTACGAATGATACTAATGTTTACTAATGCGTGCTAAGAAAGAATTAGTATTTATTCGTTTCATTAGTACCATTAGTATATTGGTATCTCTCATAAGACGCCAAGCGTCAAGAAAAGAATCTCCACGGCTTTAAAGTAGGTCGTATAACGGTTAGTAACTGAATAATCATAAATATTGCAACGTTTCTCTTACATTTGGCAGCATGTCCATTTTTTGAAGCACCGTAGGACTTACAAACTGCAGGTCACCTATTTCATCAGCCACACGGTTGTTATTGAGCTGACCACTCACTACCGCACACTCATAGGTAATGAGCAGTACATGAATGTTCTCACCTCGTTCAGTCTTCCACACGTGGGTGAAAATTTTCGGCAATAAACGTACCACTCGAACTACCAAACCAGATTCTTCTGCCACTTCACGGACGAGAGCAGTCTCCGGGTCCTCTCCAAAGTCTACCGCTCCTCCTACAAACTCCCACTTGCCGAATGCATCTGGCACGGACGCGTCGACTCGACGCGCAACCAATATTTGCTTCTTCTCATCTCGCACCGCCCCGAGTACAATAACGAGCTGTTTCCGGTCTGTGTTCATACAAATTATACAAATGCTACCGCGGCCTTCTCAATCTCTATAGCCATATCTAAGTCTTTTTTTGTTACCCCTCCCATATCATGGGTAGTAAGCGCAAAAGCAGCTTCGCCATACTTTAGCGTGATGTCCGGATGGTGATTATAATGTTCAGCAATTACCGCCACGGCGTTTACGAGCTGCAAAGCAGTAGCAAAATCTGCAAACCGATAGGTTTTTGCAATACGAGCGCCATCCAATTTCCAGCCCTGGACCGCATGCAGTTTAGCGTTAATTTGTTCTGGAGATAATACCATAAGTCTCATTAGTCCAATTGGTCATATAAGACCTATGTATGAAGAGGAAACTCTTTCGTTAAGGGTTCTACAGCAGATTTCTTGCCAAAGACTAGCACACCTAAATACTCCACATCTGCCAAGTTCTTTTGCTTGGTCCACTCAATCACTTTACGGTCATCGGTGGTTTCAATCATCTCGCGAGTAAACTCCGTCACTTCCAATCCCTGCTCTTTTGCTTCCTGCGCCAGTTTCCTAAGTTCCTCGCTCGAGTTGCCAGCTTTAAGCATAATTGCATGCTGAATATTCAACTTTATCTGCTGGCTATCACTTGTACTAATTTCGTCTTGCAGCAATAGCTGTTTGCCAGCGCGTGCGCCAAACGCAGCAGTCAAATGGGCCACTGTATTTAATCGCTGCCATTCTTCTAGGCTTGCACCCTCATTTATTACGGCTACGGCAATTTTAGACTCCTTAGATTTCCCGGTCACTTGCCCCTTCTCGCTTGTTTCTTCTTTCATAGGTGGAAACACCACAGTTTCGCGAATAGGACGCCCCGCCAACATAGAGAACAAGCGGTCTGCTACACCAAAGCCGGCCGCGGGAGGCATACCATACTCCATAGCTTCCACATAGCCTTCATCAATCATCTGCGCTTCTACATCACCTGCTTGGCGGAGTTTTTCCTGCTCTTCAAAACGCGCACGCTGATCCAGTGGATCGTTTAACTCCCCAAATCCTTTTCCAAGCTCACTTCCGTAGGCAATAAGCTGCGCTCGCTGCACTAGCTTAGGGTTGCCCGGTACTTTTTTCGCCAATGGCTCTAGCTCTATAGGTTGGTTAATCAAAAAGATTGGCTTATCCTTTGGTAAGTTAACTCGAATCTTTTTAAATATAAGATCAATGAGTCGACCACGGCGGACAAAAGATTCGTACGTTATATTGTGAGTATCGCAATAGGCTCGCAGTTGGTCGTCAGTTGCAGTTTCTAAATCGATGTCCGTATGCCTTAAAAACAGATCTAGATAATTTACCCGCTCCCACTGCCCGCTCCAGTCACACACCTGACCCTCTACGGTAATTTGCAAGGTCCCAAAGGTCTCCTGGATGACGTATTGGTACATTTCCTGCCAAAACTCTAAGAGCTGATTAAAATCAGCATAGGCCCAATAAAATTCCATTTGCGTATAGTCCTGCAAATGAGTCGTACTAATCCCTTCGTTCCGAAAAATCCGACCAAGTTCAAATACTTTTTCATACCCAGCCACAAGCATTTTCTTGAGAGGAAGCTCTAGTGATATACGCAAATAAAAATCTCGACCCAATGCATTGTGATGGGTCACAAACGGTTCAGCTTCCGCACCCCCCGTCGTGGGCTCCAAAATAGGCATGTACATTTCCACAAAGTCTCGCTGCAGCAAAAAGTTACGAAAGGCTTGCCAAAACTTTGCTTTCTGCACAAATAGCTCTTTGGTTGCGGGATCAAACAGAATATCCAAGTATCGTTTACGTAAACGCGTTTCTTCATCGGTTATACCAAAATAGTCACTCGGCAATGGAAGGAGGCTTTTTGCAAGAAGCCGATATGCAGAAGCCTGGAGAGTCTTCTCTCCAGTTTTTGTTTCAAACAATGTCCCGGTAACTTCCACGAAATCACCCGTATCAAAGGTGTCTAAGAAAAAATTAAACTGCGCATCGCCAACCTCTTCTTGTTTTACCAAAATTTGCACGCGGGCAGTACCATCCTCTACATGGGCAAACAAAATCTTACCCATCCCGCGCATGCTTCGAATACGACCAACTAAGGTAACGCGCTGACCTTGCAGATCATTAAAATGTGCCAAAGCGTCCGCATTGGAATGGGTACGAGCAGTCGTCGAAGGATAAGCCTCTATTCCTGCCTGTTCAAGATGTTTAATTTTTTCGATACGCCGAGCACGTATATCTTCTAGTCGTTCACTCATATGTTAGTGCTAAGGGCTAAGGATGTAAGGTTAAGGGTGTAAAATGTACTGTATTTTACTTAGCCCTTAGCCCTATACGCTATTCCCTGATTTGCTTTAATTATAACAAAATCCGCCCGTGGTGACCACGGGCGGATGAACTCTTTCAAGATTTACTCAATAGCAGTAATTTCGTAAATAGTTTCACCTGCGGGGGTGGTTACCGGCACTTTATCGCCTACTCGCTTACCAAGCAAAGACTTTCCTACAAGTGATTCGTTGGAAATTTTACCTTCGGACGGGTTAGCCTCGTTGCTTCCCACTATGGTGTATTTTCTATCTTGTCCGGCAACCTTTACGACAGCGGTGGAGCCAATTGAAATAACGTTATGCTGAGTAGACGCAGTGATAATTTCTGCGTTCTTAACCATTTCTTCAATTTCCTGAATACGACCTTCAATAAACGACTGCTCTTCGCGAGCTTGGGCATAATCTGCATTCTCGCTTAAATCACCGTGAGCCGCTGCTTCACGGATACGCTCAATAACCTCTTTGCGCTTTACTTCAATGAGGTGTTTTAATTCTTCGTTCAGTTTAGCTAACCCTTCTGGGGTTAATAGATATTTCTTGGACATAATACAATTGCAAATTTTAAATTGAGGATTACAGATTGGAATTTGAACGCAAATCTACAATTTGCAATCAACAATCTACAATAAGGTAACTTTGACCTATTTTACAGGTAAGACAACCCCGTGTCAACGGCTTGGGTTATCCACCGCCAATCAGTAATTAGTACTTAGTATCAGTAATAAGGAAAGCCAATAGGTATTAATTCCTATTACTCATTACTTATTACTAACTCGGGCTTTCGCTTCTGCCACCTGCAGCACATTCCAAAACAACTTGGCGACTGTTATAGGACCAACACCCCCTGGGGTTGGCGATAGAAATGCCGCCTTTTGCTGCACGTTCTCCGCATCTACATCTCCCACTACGCTTCCTCCACTTTCTGCTGTGCCTGCGTCTATTACTACGGCGCCGTCCTTAACCCACGAAGCAGTAATCAACCCCGGCTGACCCACGCCCGTAATAAGCACCTCTGCCTGGGCTGCGACTAGTTCGGGATGAACCGTATTGCGAGTAATAACTTCCACCTGCGCGCCTCGAGCTTTAAGTAAATGCGTAATTGGTTTACCCACGAGCTCACCCTGGCCAACTACCACACACCGTGCACCAGGTAGTGCGTGCGTGCGTGGCAGACTATCTAGCACTGCCAAAATAGCGGCAGGTGTGGGCGGTACAAATAACAATTGATTTGCGTAAAATAATGCGGCGTTACGCTGAGTCAAACAGTCAACATCCACTTCGAGGCTAATAGCATTCACTATTGTATCTTTGTTGAAACCAATCGGTATGGGCAATTGCACAATAAGGCCCGCCACTTCAGGCATACGACAAATATCATGAATACGAGCGACCACCTCGACCTCCGAGACAGAACCGGGAAAACTAGCCTGTAAAAATTCAAAACCTAATTGCTCAGCCTTTCGTGCCTTCATCTGAACATACTGCACAGAGGCAGGATCTTCCCCTATAAGCACATCACAAAAAATGGGCTTAAAGGGCAACCGCGAGACCCGGGTAGCTACATCTTCATATATAGACTGTGCAATTACTTTTCCATCAATCAACATAGAGTACAGTTTACAGTGTACAGTGAACAGACGCAATCATTATTTTCACTGTTCACTGTACACTTTTTACTTTCCGCTTGATTTATAGCGATGCTCAGCCCACCATTTTAAAACCTCTCTTGCTATAGGCCCTGCAACCGCATGACCTTCTCCACCCCCCTCAACAAGAACAGTCAAGACGATTTGAGGGTCCTCATACGGAGCATAAGACGTAAACCACGCGTGTTCGCTCGCGTTGTTATCGAACTGGGCTGTACCGGTCTTACCCGCTGAGGTGATGGGCAGTGACTGCAACTGCTGCGCGCTGCCGGCAAGCACTGTCTGCCGCATACCTTGTTGTACAATTGAAATAACATTATCATCCGCCACTTTTGGTATAAGCACTTCGGGCTTAAATTCTGCCACAGTCGCACCTGATTGGTCCTCTGCCCGGTCTAGCACATGCGGCTTCATACCTACACCATTGTTGGCAATAGTAGCGGTCCACTCAGCAACCTGCAGAGGGGTTGTGAGCATATCACCCTGACCAATCGATACGTGATACGTGTCGCCTAAGTACCATTTACCAAGTATGGGATCGGATTTAAAGAAAGACTCTTTCCATGCCGGATCGGCAACCACCCCTGGCTTTTCTCCGGGCAAATCTATACCGGTAGGTTTGCCTAAATTAAATTTTCTATAATATGAGGACAACTTCTCAATACCTAATCCATCTACTCCTGATCCAGGATAACCCCCGCCAACCACATAAAAGTAAATATCACTGCTAGAAGCAATAGCGGAACGCACGGTCATAGGACCCAAGCCTGTCCGTTTCCAACCTACGAAGTCATAGCTAATGGCGGGATTAAACTGGTTCGGAACTGTAATTTTGCCCTTGTCATAAATAATGGTTCTATCTGTAACAACTCCCTCTTGCAAGGCTGCTATACCAACCATCGGTTTAACTGTTGAGCCAGGAGGTAGTTGCGCGCCAATTACGCGATTAAATAGGGGTAACTGAGTATTACTAAGCAATGCTTGATACGCCGCTGTACTCATGCCTTGAGCGAATGCGTTACCGTCAAAGCTAGGAAATGATACTAACGCGAGCACAGCTCCAGTTTTTGGATCTAAGGCAACGGCAGCGCCCTTCATGTATGGTTTATCGGCATACTGAGCATAGAGCACCTCTTGTAGGCCTTTATCAAGTGTAGAGTGAAATGTTGCGCCAGGACTGCTTGGTAGCTGACCTAAACTCTTTACCACTGACCCGGCCGCATCAACTTCAACGAGATCATGACCGTTTGCGCCCTTCAATACAGACTCATATGAATACTCAAGACCGTTTTTACCCACTACATCCTGCGGGGAATATAAGGGATTTTTCAAATAATCGTCAGAATCCCCAATGCTACCCGTTATACCAAGCACGTGCGCAAAGGCGAAAGGACTTGTATACTCTCTCACCGGTACTGCTTGAACCAGAAAGCCTGGAAACTCTACTGAACGAGTTTCAAATAAAACCGCTTGATTCTTACTGAGATTACTCACAAGCGTCACTGGCTGGACACTTTTTTGATCAAGACTTTTTGTAGATTCAGTCAGGGCAGCAGTGTCCAAACTTAATGCCTTTGCCAATTCCGCAAGCCTGTCCGAAAACTGACCCTTTGGTACATCAAACGGCACAACCAACAAACGAAAGCTTGGCGCACTCCGAGCTAAGACTTCCCCATTGCGGTCAAGGATTTCACCCCGCGGGGCTAGCAACACTCGCTCTCGCAATCGATTGCCATCAGCGAGCGCGCGCATTTCCGAACCCTGTCCAAGCTGTAGCCAGCCCAACCTACCAACCAACGCCAACACGCTCAATGCGAGTAAGATACGCAGCCACCATTTAGCATGGCCGGTACCTTCCAAGCTCCGTGGGTCTTGAGTTGGACTAACTGGTGTAAACGCAGCCTCCTCCCACTCTAAATCTCCATGCGGCATATGAGGACTGTCCACTATATCAATTGTATCTAGATAATCTGACATATACTATATTTCTACATACGACGAAGTCGAATGGGTTTAGAAAATGTATGTACAAACTCTAACCATATGAGATAAATTCCAATAGTCACCAGCGCGCCAACGCCAGTTCGCAACAGCTCTATCAGCGGCATATTCCACATGTTAATAGGAACAACGGGGTAGTTCAATACGATCGCAAGCACTCCAATTAGGTACATCCACACACTTAATAAAAAAGTAGCGAGAATAAAGACAAGGCCGAGCGTTGGGATAATCTTATCTGACGGTACAATTCTAAAAAAACTAACGCGAACCAAAATATAAATTATTGAAAAACCAATCATATACGTACCAGGTAAAGTTCCGGTGGAAAAGTCAAAAACTAGACCTGCAATGGGGGCACACCAGTGCCACTTGAACTCGGCATCTGTTGCAGCAAGCACCAGCAAGCCCGCGAGCACCAATCGGGGTATCCAGACAACTCCAAACCAAGCAGGCAAAATGACCGCAGTACACACCCACAGTACACACAAAAGAACAATTGGCCACCAGATTGAACGCATACGGTATTAGTCAAAAGTCATAAAGTCGTCAGGTCTAAAGTCGTAATACCCATGTCGTTAAAGGTGGGCTCACCCACACGGTTATTGACTTTAGACTTGAAGACCTTCAACCTTATAGACTCTTATTAATTACGGTTCTAAAACATGCACGAAGCGTATATCCCTTAAATCCACAGGACTCTTTATGGTAATTTGAGAAAACAGTGCCCCAGATTTTTTTTCTACATGAGCCACGCTTCCCACTAGCACATCCGGAGGTATGCGCGCATTCACCCCGGCAGTAGTCACCAAGTCCCCCACTACGACACCGCTTGTATCAGAAATAAAATCCAGTTCTAAGCCTGATCCAAAGGACCCCCGCAATACCCCACTCGTTTGTCGGCTCGCAACTCGCACATCAATCGCTGTAGCAGGAGCAGTAATGAGCCGAACGGTAGCGCTATTTGAAGCAACTAATATAACCTTCCCAACTAAATAGCCCTGACTGACTACCCCTTGCCCCACCACGACACCCTGTGCACTTCCGCATGACAACAGCAATGTCTGAGTTAACCCTTCTGGATCACGTGTTACCACCGTACACGGAACAATGTGGACAGGGGGACGATCTGTAAACCCCAACGTTGCTTTAAGAACAGCATTTTCTGACTCCACGCCCTGCAAACTCGAAACTTGTTGTTCAAGACTGGCAACCCGTTGCTTAAGCTCTGCATTCTCCACATACAAACCCCGCAAAGAAGCAATACTCGCAACTGACTGCCTAGACCACACCGCTACTGATCGAATAGGAGAAGTGACCACGGTTAGAACACTACCAACCATGCCCAGTGGTCGAGTAAGCCAGGTTCTCATCTGAAAAAAACCAAGAACCACAGCAATCAACAACACTATTCCAAAGTAACGAAACCATTTCGGAATTAAGGAAACCATATCATTTTAAATAAAGCACCAAATTACAAAATACAAGTACCAAACAAGTTCCAAATTTCCAAAGCCCGTATCCTATTTTTATATTTTGAATTTATATATTGGGATTTACTTGTTATTTGTATTTTGTAATTTGGTGCTTGTTATATTCTATCTTCCCATACTCTCAAAATCTGCGGGCAACAGCACATCGCTCAAAGACTCCAAGTCTTCAACTATTACTCCCGTTCCACGCGCTACACATGTCAAAGGATCATCTGCCACTTGTACAGGCATTTTTATTTCGCCAGCCAATAACTCGCTCAAGCCTCGCAACAACGCACCACCACCGGCAAGGACTACACCTCGATGCATTATATCAGCCACAATTTCTGGAGGGATCTCTTCTATGACTGCCCTAAGGTTATCAACAATGTTACGAACCGGCTGTGCCAGCGCTTCCCGCGCATCTGCATCCGTAAAAATAATCTCTTTCGGTAAGCCCGTAAGCAAATCACGCCCTCGCGCCGGTGCTTGCATAGGTTCAGGCAATACCCCTGCGGAACCAATTTTAATTTTCACATCTTCCGCAGTACGTTCACCAATGAGTAAGTTAAACCTATCTCGAGCATGCTGCACAATGGACTGGTTCATTTTATCACCCGCAACGCGAATGCTTCGAGCAACCACGACACCACCCAAAGAAATAACAGCAATTTCTGTAGTGCCACCGCCAATATCAACAACCAAGCTCCCTATAGCATCCTGTACGGGAAGCCGCGCACCAATTGCCGCTGCCATAGGCTCCTCAACCAAAAATGCTTTTCGCGCACCCGCGTTTATAGCTGCATCCTGCACCGCACGCTTCTCCACCTCAGTAACACCACTAGGGATACCAATTACTACCCGTGGACGACGTAAAAAACTATACGTGCCTGCATGTACCTTGTCTATAAAATACCGAAGCATTTGCTCAGTCACTTCAAAATCAGAAATAACTCCATCCACCAGAGGACGTGTAGCGGTAATATAGCCGGGGGTTCGACCAACCATTTTCTGCGCTTCGCTGCCAATAGCCACAATTTGTTTGGTTCGATTATTGATGGCCACCACCGATGGCTCATTAATTACAATACCCTTACCTTTTACATACACCAAAGTATTGGCTGTACCTAAGTCTATGCCAATATCTTGAGAAAATCTTTTAAAAATTGGTTCAAACACGATAATGAAGTAGTTAGTAAACAGTAATTAGTACTCAGTAGTAAATCAGAGCGACGAAGACGGTAGAGACATAAAAAAACTCAAAAGCATACAAAATTATACCTACTACTTTTGAGTTAAAATTTTTATTTTTATTCTACAGACGCATTTAGACGCTGCGCATTTTTTGTACGATACCGCCCAGCAGCACAAGCTCGCCTGCGCTCGCAGTGCGTTGTTTGTACTCCACTGATTGTTCAGCCAACGTTTTCTGAGAAACGACGAGCCGAACAGGAATACCAATCAAATCAGAATCAGCAAATTTTTCACCAGGAGAAACATCAGTCCTATCATCGTACAATACTTCTACCCCTGCGTCTAGAAGTTCAGAATACAGCTTATCTGCGGCAGAAAATATAGTCTCCGCATCCTTTCCCGGAAGGGCAATCAGATGCACTTGGAAAGGAGCCACACTGTCCGGCCACATAATTCCTTTCTCGTCGTGATGGGCTTCTACCACTGCCGCCATAGTTCGGCCAATGCCAATACCATAGCAACCCATATAGTATGGCTTTTCAGTACCGTCTTCTGCGGTAAAAGCCGCCCCTTTCATTAACGAAGAATAATGATAGCCCAGCTGAAATATATTCCCCACCTCAATTCCTTTTTTCTCAATATATTTCTGACCATTCGAGGCCAAGCTATCACCCCCTGCCATAGCAATATCCGCCACAATATCGCAGGTAAAGTCACGACCATAGTTCACCTGTACAGTATCGGTAGTTTCAGTCTTTTGACCACCAATTAAGTTACGAGCCGTCAGAAACACATCATCTGCAACGGTAAGCACTCCCGCATACCCCCATGAATGCACGTAGCCAGACTTGGTACCAAGCGCAGCCAAATCGGCTTCCTCTGCATCTTCAAGCTGACCCACCATATGAGTCACTTGCTCCAATTTTGTCTTATTGACTTCCAAATCCCCAGTCACCGTAGCAATAACTATTTGCCCAGTCCTAGAATTTTTATATACAACATTTTTTAGAAAATGGTTCTTTGACTTTCCATAATGTTTTTCATTTTCATCCATGTTTCGCACCCAGTCCGGTTGTTCTACAGTAGTCAGGGGCAATTGCTCTGCATCTGCATTTGCTGGGTTCTTCTTGAATACCGCAACATCTTCATGCGCCGCAATACTCCCATCCTCGGTTACAAAATACCGACTTTCGCCAACTTCGCTTTCGGCAATAAATTCATGGCAATACTCCCCCCCTATGTACCCGTTGTCGGCAGCGACAATATCCGTCTGCAAGCCCAATCGTGAAAAAATTCGACTATACACACCTTTCATTTTTTCATACTCGAGCTTAAAATCCTCTTCATTCGCATGAAAAGAATACCCGTCTTTCATAATAAATTCTCGAACGCGCAACAACCCTCCCCGAGCTCGCAGCTCATCTCGGAACTTAGGCGAAAATTGGTATATATGAAAAGGGAGGTCCCGATAACTTATCGTAAACTTGCGCACCAAATCTACAAACATTTCTTCGGCCGTTCCACCCAACGCAAACTCACTTCCTCGTCGATCTCTTACCTTCATAAGTTCGAACCCGGCCGTGTTGGTTCGATTTGTCTCCTGCCACAATTCAAGCGGGTGCAAAATTGGGCTAATCATCTCCTGAGCTCCGGCCGCATCCATCTCTTCCTTTACAATTTTCATTACCTTCTGCTGCACACGCTGTCCAATCGGTAAAAAGTAATACCGGCCCGCCACCGATTCACGCACATACCCCGCTTGCTTTAACAGTCGAGAAGAAGCCGCCGTCTCTTCTTCGGAGACAGTTTTACTCGTTTTCAAAAAATATTTAGATTGTCGCATAATTAATTGAACAGAATTAAATAAAATTGAACAAAATTGACAAAAATTAGCATGTCGGAATTCTCTGTGCAAATTTTGTCATTTTTTTAAATTTTGTCATTTTTGTCAATGTTACTATTAGTTGCCAAATAGCTTACTCACCACGTGGCCCACGCCACCAAAACTACGCACGTCATTTACCGAAACAGCAAGAATTAAAACCAAGAGGGCTATAAACCCCACAGAGTTTACCCAGGCTTCTATGGTTTGATTGTTTTTCTTCCCCCGAATTTTCTCAATAATGAGAAAAAGCACACGACCCCCATCAAGAGCCGGAATGGGCAAGACGTTAAATACTGCTAAATTTAAAGATAGAAAGGCAGTAAATTGTAACACATACGCAAGCCCAAGTTGGCTCGCTTGTCCCGTCAATTGGGCTATCTTAGCCGGTCCGCCTAGCTGACCAAAGGTTACGTGCCCACTCACCAAGCTATATAATCCAACAAAAATATTGGCGACTTGACCATATACACTCTGTATACCCATCACGGGCGCATAATACCATGGATATCTCAGCAGCCCCACCATTCCCAGCGCTATCCCAGTCGGGCCTTCATCCGGCCCCGGCTGGCTCCGTGATTGAACAGAAAATTCATGTTCGGTCTGACCACGCATAATGCGCACACGGAACGTTTGCCCTTTGTGCTCGGTTACGTATGACTGCACGCTCGCAATGTTTGTTACGTCCACATCGTCAATCTGCAAAATTCCATCTCCCCCATGCAGTCCTGCAGCTGCGGCAGGACTCCCCGCCTCTACATCTAAAATAGTCACTCGAGGAGCAGAAAGACGCGCGCCGTGCTGCAGCACCGTATCGGCTTCAACCACAGCTGGCACACCCCAGGCAAACCCAATAGACATAAGCACCCAGGCCAAAATGACATTCATAATAACCCCGGCAAGCAGGGTGCTCAAACGAGCAAAAAAACTCTTGTGTGAAAAACTATTCGGGTGCTCTATATCATCGCCATTCTCTCCCACAATTTTCACAAAGCCACCCAAGGGAATACTATTTAAAGAATAGACTGTTTGCCCATGTTCCACCGTAGACTTTGGACCCCAAACAACTTTCCAGACCCCTTGCACGCGTTGCACCCCAACAAGCCTCGGAGGAAAGCCAAAACCAAACTCATCAACTTGCATGTGAGCCCGTTTTGCCATAATAAAATGACCAAGCTCGTGGACAAACACGAGCAGGCCGAGCACAATAACAGTAATTAGAATAGTTATAATCATATTTTAGCAGTTAGCCGGTTAGCGAGTTAGCAATTAGGCAGTTAGCAGTTAGCTAACCGCTCGCGCACTAGTTGCTAACTAGCTATCTACACGGTCATTACTTCTTTTTCTTTATCGGAAACAATACCCTTAATTTCTTCGTTTAACTTATCTACCACTTCTTGAACTTTTTTTTGGACGTGGGCCATATCGTCTTTACTAATTTCGCCCTCTGCTTCTTGCTTCTTAGCGCTCTTCAGCATGTCCTCACGAATGTTACGAATTCCAATGCGAGCCTTTTCTGCCAAACCATTCACCACTTTTACTAGCTCTTTTCTTCGCTCTTCGCTAAGCGCGGGTAAACTGATACGCAATATTTGGCCATCGCTGCTCGGATTAAGTCCCAAATTGGCTGCCTGAATAGCTTTATCGATGGCACCCAATAACCCCTTATCCCACGGAGTCACCACTAACGTACGGCTATCTGATACAGATACGTTGGCTACCTGGTTTAAAGGCTGGCTCATACCATAGGCTTCCACATGTACGGAATTGAGTAAAGCAGGATTGGCCCGACCAGTCCGAATACCGGCAAGATCGTGGTGCAAATGCTCAATAATCTTTGAGAATTGGGGATTAAACTCGTTCAATAAATTTTCAAACATGAAATTAAGTATTAGGAATGAGACTTGAGGAATGAGCATGGGTGGTGGCACCACTCACGTCTCACGACTCATTTCTCATTTCTTTTTAATTAGCTATTAATATCGAGCACCCGTCAGACCAATATATGCTACGGATGGTACGTTAAAGTCTACTAAAATATAGTTGATTGCGGCGTCGGTGGCAATAGCCGTAACCTGCCACGCCTGTCCTTGATTCGTACTTTTATAAACGGTATTGGCCACCCCAACGTACAAGGTAGCCCCCTGATCGCCCAAACCCACTGCCCGGACCGCAGAATTATCAGTGCGCCTCAGGGGCAATTTCAAATAGCGCCACAATACCCCACCATCAGCGTTGGAGAAAACCCCATTATCACCGGTCACATATATTATATTTGGGTTCTTCGGGTCCACCGCAAGCCGATAAAAAGTTTGAACCGTATTCGGAGGTAAAATAGTATTTACGACTGCTGTCTGGTCATCTGTCGGAGGGGCAGGCGGTGTGGGCAAGCTCTTTCTCCATACACTCAAATCCTGTAACGGCTTACTAATATTTTCAAGAGTCAAGCCCCCGTCTCGACTCAAATAGAGACCCTTTACCCGAGTCAATACATAGAGCAAACCCGATGTTGGCCAGGTAATTTGTTGGACTGAGTCCTGGAAATTTTGAATTAAGCTCCAGGTTTGACCACCATCTTTACTTTGCAATAAATCTCCCGAATTGAGCCCTACTAAAATCTGCTTTGTGTCGGTCGGATTCAGAGCAATAGACCGAGCGGAGTTTTGACTGACGGCATCATTAAATATTTCTTGCCATGACTTGCCGTGGTCTTTTGTCTCTAGTACACGCGCATGAGTAGTCGACTGTCCAGCAACGTATATGTGATCCTCGTTAGTTGGGTCAACTACAAAATCAAACACATTAAACTTGGATAAAATCTGAGTCCAGGTATCCGCACTGTTGCCGGAGAAAAAAAGTCCTTGCGCCAGCGCTGCTGCAAATAATTTTGTGGAGCTATTAGGAGCAAAACTTAATTTCGTAACACTACTGGAAGCCAAAGCCGATTGGGCGGGTGCGGACTGCTTGCCTTTGGAGTTAATAGTCGGCTCTGCCTTGTTTTGAGCGGACCAGTCTTGACCGCCGTTTACAGTTTTTACAATACCCCCTCCACTGACGCTGGTATCCAAAGGGCTTTTACAACCCGCGGCCAACAACAGCACTAGGGTAAGACTCATTGCAATGCGTCGCCCAGCTCGTAAGCGAGGCTGTCTAAAGAATGTTGATACAGACATATTCAAGTACTAATTTTTTATTTGCATTTGTTTGTAATCTCCGCCATGCCTCAAGCAGTACGGATAATGACTTAGTCGTTTCTTTGCAGAGAGCGGGCTGTTTATACAATATGGTCAACCATGCCGCAATACGAGCACTACTTACTTCGGCGTCATCTCCTGCCCACCGACTTATAAAGCTCAGCCTTTCGGCGAGCGGGGCTTGCACCAATGCTTGAAAGTCCTCTCGGTGTACTACCCACTGTGTGCGAGCCTGTGCATGTGCCGCTTGCCCTTGAACTAAAAACTGGCCCGGACTACCGTCTGCAGCGAGGAGGGCTGCTTCCTGCTCTGCTCCATAACCCCGCATCTCTGCCCATGCATGCATGTGCAGAGAGGAAAGCCTACCGAATTGAAACACCTGACAACGAGAACGAATAGTGGCCAAGGCATTGTCCCGACTTGCAATGAGCAATAAAATTGTAGAAGGTGAAGGTTCTTCAATAGACTTGAGCAACGCATTCGCCGCAGCACCGGTCATTTCCTCCACATGGTCCAAAATCGCCACTTGGGTGGTTCCAGATTGAGGTCGAAGCGATAACTGATGAGTAAGCCCCCGCACTTCCTCCAAAGAACTTTGGGCAAAACTGAACTCAATAGGTTGCTGATGAGCCTCTTCTGTTTTAAAAATTTTACGCGCAAATTCGGCGGCAAGCGTGTGTTTGCCTACCCCGGAGGGGCCTACAAATAAATAGGCTTGCGACATTCTCCCGGCCATGAGTTGCCGGCTTAATACTTCACGTATTCGTTCATGTCCTAGTGTCTGCCATTCCATAAGTGGTAGTAAAGTCGAATCAATATCTCTGGTAAGCCGGCCCAACACACCATATATACGCTACGGCGTTACGGTGATAGTACCCTGCGCAGATGGGTTTAAGTGGTCGTGAAACTTCCAGATTCCATTTTTGGTAAACTTAAACTGATAAGATTTTCCTGCGGCTATGGGCTGCTTTGCGTCAAATTCGGGATAGTCTGTATGGGTAGGGTGCGGGTTAGACGCCGGTCGAAATTCAACTTTTGATTTATTTTTAAATATAACGACATCCCCGTTTTTAACAGAAAGACTACTCAGACTAAACGTGGTGCCATCATATATAACATCAAACACCTGCACATCACTCCCTTCTATGTCGCTTTCACCACTAAAATGCCCTGCTACCTCTGAAGGTTGCATAGTAGGCATCGCCGGCGGTTCTGGAATTGTTGCAGTCGCCACTGCTAGTTGGGAGTTATCTTCGGTTACAGTCGACGCAGGAGAGGTTATATTCTGCCCAGGCGCCACCTCGGCCATATCCGCACTTCGCCGCGCTACCAATATTCCCGCACCGCATAAGATGACAAGCACTATAACAATAGGGATTACGGTTTTTTTATTCATACGTTTGTTCTCAAAAATGACTAGAACTACTATAATTGTATCATAATGACTAACCAGCCAAAAATTATCGTGGTAATTGGACCGACCGCGAGCGGTAAAAGCGAATACACCGTTAAACTAGCCAGAAAATGTAACGGAGAAATTATTTCTGCTGACTCCAGGCAGGTATATAAAAATCTCGACATTGGCACGGGTAAAGTCCTCGGTCATTGGACGTCCTTTAAAATCCGCGGCCGCGGAAGAAGCAAGACGGAGTCGAAGGTGTTTGTGTATAAAGGTATACCCCACCATTGTATCGACTACATTTCCCCTAAAAAACAATATGCGGTCACTGACTTCAAGCACGATGCCGAGCTTGCCATAGCCGATATAATACGAAGAGGGAAAACTCCCATTATCTGCGGCGGCACTGGACTCTATGTTGATGCCGTGCTATTTAACCAAGTCATCCCGGATGTAAAACCCGATTTTGCATACAGAAAAATACTCGAAACCAAAACACGGGAACAACTATTTACGCTGCTCAAAAAACTCGACCCCAAACGCGCCCAAACAATAGACTCGCACAACCCGCGCCGCCTCATTCGGGCATTAGAAATAATCCACGTAACCGGGAAGCCAGTACCCGTCCCACAAGCAGCACCAAATATGACACATCTGACTTATAGGTCCAATACGTCTCATGAGCCCTATTTGCTCCCTGTTGAAATTCACTATCTCAATCCACCTCGTGCAGAACTATACAAAAAAATTGAGAAACGTCTGAAAGAATGGCTCAAACGAGACGCGTTATTCAAAGAAATAAAAAAGCTTCGCGCGAGCGGAGTCAGTTGGAAACGCATAGCAGAGTTTGGGCTCGAATACACCTTCGCCACTGAGTACATGCGTGGACGCATAGACTATGCGGCCATGTACACCCAAGCGCTTAAGTCTATCCAGCAATACGCCAAACGCCAGGAAACCTGGTTCAAAAAATACGAACAGCACACGGTACAATAGCCATCGCATAGCCTATTTGTGAATGGAAAAATCCGTAAGATATTCAAATACAACGTTTTTCGCAATCGCGCTTAGCGCGACTATCGCAACGCTGAGCGTTGCGGCAGCGAAAAACGTTGCATTTTACATGCTACGGGGTACGCACGTGAATCCAATAGAAGCCCCTGAGAAACTCTTTGTTATTCCAACTTTTTCTTCAGAAGGTCATTGACCATTTGTGGGTTACCCTTGCCTTTTAGTTCTTTCATAGCTTGTCCCACCAAGAATCCAAAAGACTTCTGCTGACCAGCTTTATAGTCTTCCACCGCCTTTGCATTCACGGTGAGCACTTGATCTATAACTGCTCCAATGGCCGACTCGTCGCTTACCTGTTCTAAACCTAAATCGCGGACAATCGCATCTGGCTCTCCGCCCTTTTCAAACATAAACTTAAATACTTGTTTGGCAGCAGAACTAGAGATTTTTCCCTCTTCGATGAGCGTAACAAGCTCAGCCAAGTTCTCCGGTGTTACCGTAGAGTCATCAGGGTTTTGCTTGGCTGCGTTCAAAAATGCACTAAAATCCTGCAAACACCAATTTGCGGCCTGCTTAATAAGCTTGGCCCGATTCAAACTTTGCCCTGCGGATGCAGATGTCTCCACCCACGCGTCTAACTCACTTACTGCATTTTCAAAGTAAAAAGTAAGCTCTTTCCAGTTGATTAAATTTTCGACGTCTGCTTCGGGCAAACCATATTCGCTGGTAAACCTTATTCGCTTTGCCTGCGGCAACTCCGGCAGCTCACCCCGAAGCTCATCTAAATACTCTTGAGTAAAATGTAGCGGTGGCAAATCCGGTTCCGGCATGTACCGATAGTCATTTGCTTCTTCTTTGCTTCGCTGTTCTACGGTTACATTCTCTTTTTCATTCCAACCCATAGTTACCTGCTTCGGAGTTTGACCATTCTTCCGCATTTCAGTCTGACGGACAATTTCGTAGGCAATGGCCTGCTCTACAAATTTAAAAGAGTTAATGTTTTTGACTTCGCACTTATAGGGTGGCAAACCCTCTTCACCGGGCATGCGCACAGAAATACTCGGCTCACAGCGCATACTCCCTTTCTCCATATCTGCGTCACTTGCACCCACATAGCGAGCAATGCGCTGCAACTCTTCTAAGTATTTCCGAGCTTCTTCAGCACTTTCAATGCACGGGTGGGTTACTATTTCCAAAAGCGGTGTACCTGCTCGGTTGTAATCTACTAACGAATATGACAACCCATCCGGGTGAATATTTTTACCCGCGTCTTCCTCAAGATGTGCCCGCTGAATCAAAATACGCTTAGTGCGCTTAATAGTGCCTTGAGTATCCGTATTTTCATTAGGAATTGGTAATTGGGAATTAGAAATTTCTATATCTATATACCCCTCTTTGGCTATAGGCTGGTCAAGTTGAGAAATTTGATAACCCTTTGGCAAATCCGGATAAAAATAATGTTTACGGTCAAACTTACTCCACTCATCTATCGTGCAGTTCAACGCCAACCCCATTTTTGCAGCTAAACGTATGGCTTCTTTGTTTGCGACCGGCAAACTACCCGGCTGAGCGGTTACAATTTCGTCTATGTTTATATTGGGCTGGTCTGCATTCTGGTCATTTCGGGCACTCCCAAACATCTTCGACTTAGTACGAAGTTGAATGTGGACTTCTAGTCCAATTACCGGTTTGTATTCTTCCTGGTTCATAAATCGTAATTTGTTATTCCAAATTCGGATGTTTCGTATGCCACTCAGTAGCGGACTGATACGCAAGACCAACATCGAACACTTTCTGCTCACTCCATTGCGGACCAATTATCTGCAAACCCACGGGCATACCATCTAAGGATGGTTGATTTCCTTCCAGCGGTTTTGCAAAACCACACGGAACAGACAAGGCAGGTAACCCAGCGAGCGAAGACGGAATATTCAACTGGTCTGCAATATATCCAAACAAAGGATCATCTGCAGCCTTACCAAGCGTATTTGCTACTGTCGGGCTCGATGGAGCAACGAGCACATCAACTTGTTTAAACACTTCAGCAAACTCGTTTATAATGAGCCGTCGCACTTTTTGTGCCCGTTTATAATATGCATCATAATACCCTGCAGAAAGTACATAGGTACCCGTCATAATACGTCGCTTGGCTTCGTCGCCAAAACCTTCCGATCGAGATTTCTCGTACACCTCTAACAAATTTTTTGCGTCACTAGTTACGTGACCATATCGAATACCGTCGTACCGAGACAAATTGGAGGCAATTTCCGCCGGCGCTACAATAGCATATACGAGAGAACCGTACTTGGTGTGAGGCAATTCTACTTCTACTAATTCAGCACCGAGCTTTCGCAGTTCCTCTGTTGCTTCCATGACTCGTTGCTTTACCTCGTCTTGGAGGCCCTCCGGAAAATATTCTTTGGGAATACCAATGCGCAAACCGGAAAGAGAGTGAACAGTGGACAGTGAATAGTGAACAGGATGGTCGCCCGTAGTAGAGTCCTTGGGGTCAGGGCCAGCTATAACGTTAGCCAAAGTTATTAAATCTGCCACCGATTTTGCATGCGCACCCGGACTATCCAAGCTCGAAGCCATGGCAATAACCCCATGTCGACTTACCCGACCATACGTTGGTTTCCAACCCGAAATACCACACAAGCTTGATGGCTGGCGAATGCTGCCACCAGTTTCTGTACCAAGCGCCCACGGCACGAGACCTGCTGCAACTGCGGCCGCACTACCACCCGAAGACCCACCCGGAATACGGGTTGCATCCCAGGGGTTTTTGGTGGGACCATACGCAGAAGTTTCGGTGGAAGACCCATGAGCAAATTGGTCTAGATTAGTTTTTCCAACAAGGACTGCTTTTTGTTCTTTGAGCTTTGCAATGACAGTGGCGTCATAGGGTGGCTTGTACTGATCCAAAATTTTTGAACTTGCAGTCGTTCGAATGCCTACCGTACAAAATAAATCTTTAGCCGCAAAAGGGATTCCGCATAAGGGAGGGTTTTCTCCTGGAGAACTAATATATTCATCCGCTCTGCGGGCCTGCTCTAAAGCCTCTTCTCGAACTACTGTAACAAAGGCATTTAATGCAGGGTTCAACTTTTCTATACGTGCCAAAAAATACTCAGTCAGTTCGACTGAAGTTATTTCTTTCTTATCTAATTTTTCCCGTAATTCGTGAAGTTCTAAATGTTCAAAATCCATAAAACAACAAATTTCCAATTTCTAATACCCAATTTCCAATGAAATGTCCAATATCCATTTTCTGACATTGGAAATTAGTAATTGGGTATTGGAAATTCTTTACAGTATTGCTTTTACCTTATAGTAGCCATCTTTCGTTTCCGGCGCTTGGCTAGTTATAGCCTGCAGGTCTTCAAACACCACGGCTACATCGTCTCGTTGCACATTCACCAGTCCCGTTACTTGTGATACTTCTTCTACTCCGTCTATATTCACCTGGTTTAGCTCTGCCACATAGTCTAAAACAGCGGAAAGGTCATGCTGAAACTTTTCCACCTCAGCTTCCGTCAAGCTAATCCTAGCCAAAACAGCCACTTTTGCTACTTCTTCTTTGGTTAACATACCCGGTAAGACTTCTTCGCATTTGTTCTACCTGACTTGCGAACAAATAGAGGTAATTATTCAATAATTTAGTCCGATAAAAATCCGCTCACACACGTTATAAAACACTCACTGTGTGAAGAAGCTCTACCGAACATATGTGATAAGTATACAAAATTACCCCCGCCGTTGCAATTACGAGGTGTTATGGTTCCCGAGCCCTTAGTGTCCCGAGCCGCTTAACGTTCCTGCAAGAATGGAATAGATAAATCACGGAAGAACAACACCGCCGGCGTCCTCAGCGGACAGGTAGAGCCTCCGCTTGAACAGTCTACAAAACTTGCGCCGTTCACGGGGTCCGTATAGATAATTTTTGCTTCATTCTTAAACCGGAAGATGGAAGAGCTTGTACCGGTGGCGCCCTGCGTTTTAGCAGAATACACTAAACTAATAAAGTCTCCGTTCCCCAACTTACCTCCGTTGTTCTGAATGGTAAAAGTAATTTTGCCAGTGACAGAATCGTATGGTACCGGAGTCAGAAGCTCGTATTCTGAAATATCACACGGTATTGTCAAACCAGTATCATTGCAATAAATTTGCGCACCCCAGTCGGTTGTATTTTTAACCAGGTTAGCAATAGTATCCTCCACGACAAAATCACTGCTCACCATACCCGGGCCAGTGTTGCGAATATGAATAGCGAACTTAACAATACTACCTTCACCTACAGAGTCTGCAATATTCGCGGTGGCCACGGAATCATTATAGACAAAAGGCACATCTTCACCATCCACCTCAACTACATCTTTGTTAGAGGAAATCAAAATAGCCGGAGACGCAGCAGTCACTCCAGTTACGCTCTTGGTGTCGAGCAATGTAAACGCAGTGTATCGTCCAAGCTTTATTGTCTTATAAGCCGGCCAGCTGCTTTGAGAGCCCACAGTATACGTTACAGCATGCGCATGACTGCTACTTGCCGGACTGCTACCAGAAGTCGAACCCGTAGAGGTGGTCATACTCGGACCGCCGCTCGTAATAACCAAACCACCGCCATGATCATGTGTGGCCACACCACCTGTCGAACCAAAGTTTGCCGCCCCAACCAATAGTCGCTGATAATACACATCTCCGGCTGCGCAGGAAACACAAGACCATCCAGTGGGCACACTACCATCAAAGAAAGCAACCATACCTGCCGGCGCCGGACCGTTTGCAGAAATTTTCCCAAACACCACTTGCACATACGGCGGACTATTATTGCTCGCGCTCAAACCTGTGGCATCAAGCGAATGCGTATGGAAGTTACTTGCGGGAATTCTACCACTACCACTACCGCCCGCACTCCCACCGCTCGGCCCACCGGACACATTAGCAATGGTGGTATGCGCATGCGTCGAACTCCCACCGGTAGCGTTATTCTCCCCTCCGCGCAGATACAGCCCATCTAGGCTAGAATACCGAGTCCAGCCCGACGGGACAGAGGCCTCAAACAACGCTATGGCGTTTGCCGGGATATACGGTGGATTGGTTCGCTTGATTAGTTGCAATTGCTTGTACGCGGGAACAATGCTGTCCGTTGTCGTAGCTAAATTTGGCCAAGAATGCGCGTGAGAGCCGCCCGCAGCATTTGAACCAGACGGAGCCAACGTGGTAGCCCCCGAAGTTGCCGATTGGTAAGTCAAAGTATGAGAGCCCGTATCACTCCCCCCGGTTGTGCCGGCCGTAGCATCCCCTCTCAGGAAATAATGGTAATACGCATCTCCAGGATTACAAGAAATACACGTCCAACCGGATGGTACGGCGCCGTTTGCGGAGTCCCAAAGTACGGTAATATCACCGGTTAAAGAGCCGCCCGGCGAATCAAAACAGTTAGGCGCCGCATACAGCTTAAATGCATGCGTTTCACCCGAGGCCACCGTACGATCAAGTGGGCCGCCGCTCGCAGCACAACCCGCGTTAAAGAGTGAGTCTGCCCCGCCATTTACGCTCACCAAAACCTGAGAATATACTGTATTAGTGGTTATCCAATTCACCGTTGGAATCGGGTCACACGTTGTAGCGGGTGGGGTTACGGTACAATTTGGCGTTTGACTCAGCGTTAAAGACCCTGCAGGAATAGCACCGGTACTATTGACTGTAACCGTCACGCTATCCGTTGCCGCGCCGCCATTCACGGAGTACAAGAGAGTGAATACAATACCATTTTGACAAGCTTGAGTCGTATTATTTAAACTTGTACCCGAACTACTATTGGCAATCCACCCACCCGTGGGAGGCACACTGCCACAATACGTCGCTAAAGGATTAGCAGTGTAAGTAGAAGAATATGAAGAGCCACCGGCAGAAGTCCACATATAATCCACCTGCGTTCCGGGAGCAACTACTACGCTCTTAAGCCAAGGAGTTGTACCGGATACACGAGTGTATATTTGCGCAACAACCGGAGATGAATTAAGTGTAAAGTTGGCCGTACCACACCAGGTGTTCGTGTACCCAGACCCGCTCATATACACATGTGTATTTATGTTGCCATATTCAGGGTTACCCGGGCTATGACTATTTAAATTTACCGTCGCACGCCATGTTCCCCCGCCTATATTAGTTCCGGCGTACCAAATAATGTCGTCTTGAGCGTTTACATCACCCCAGGTAGGAAACGATACGGAAGTTGCGTTCACTACTCCGTATGCGTACACATATTGAGTTCCGGCTGCGATAGAAACAGTTGGCGTAGCAGCCGCACTACTCGTACAGTGCGGTTGCACATTTACCACTTGGGTGTCGCTTACCGAACCTTGCGGACCATCGCAAAAAACGGTAAAAGTAGCAGCGGAAGTTAAAGCCGTAGAGGTATCTGACCCCGTAGTGGGCGAACCTGAACCGGTAGAAAAACCAGGTCCTTGGGTTGCAACACACTCCGAGGTGTAATCCGAGCTCCAGCCAAGCGTCGTGGTTGCATTATACGTAACCGGATTTGGCGTGGCGGTCAACGTTACCGCAGGGCCCGGCGCGCTAATATCTATACTCGCGCTGGCATTGGCAGTGCCTCCATCATTAGTGCAAGAAATAGTGTAATCATGGTGGCCCGCGGAAGGGTATCCCACAGTCTCGCTTCCACCGGAAATTGATTTACTACCTGACCAATCCCCTCCTGCAGTACAACTAGTAGGGTTGTTTGTAGTGCTCCAACTTAAACCGGCAAACGTTGGATACACCCCCGACGTGGGAGACGCACTCAAAGTGACTGTCGGAGGTGTTGGAGGCGTGCCACCACCACAATCGGCGGTAATTTCTTCTAGTGCCTCCCAATTTGTAATCGAAGCGGTAAACGGACCAGCACTACCCAAAAAACTAAAGCTGGCGGTACCTGATTCGTCCACACCCGTCATAGTACCATCCCCATGTCCTGATATACCCAAAAAATAATTTGTACCATAAGGCCAGGGCGTTGGATTATGCACAAACGACCAGCTTGCGGTAACGTCCCACCTTCCATTGCTGCCATTAAAAGTCGCCCCGCAGGTTAAACTTTGAGGACTTCCCGGCGCGGCTTGAACAGTGTGGACAAACACAGGAACCTGAGCCAGGAAAATAGCCGCTACAAAGGCCACCACAAACAATCCTGCCTTGCTTGTTAGTACACCACTCAATATATTCAAAAACGAGAACCTTTTAACCATACTTACTCACTACTTAGGCTGTGTGAAAAACTCTTCCACACTAATCTTGGCTTCAACTACAATTTGCCCCGGTCGCGGATCAACAGGCTTACGTTTGGTTACTACAACCTTGTCTGCCTTGTACCAATCCAACAAACCCGGACCCGCCCATAGGTATTTTTGACTTTTTGTAGTTACTTCTTTTAACTCACCCATAAACACGGCAGGCTGTGTACCCGTAACTAAGTATGCCTCATAGACCATACCGGTAGGTGGTTTGGGTGCTGTAATAAGCCTCAAACCAACCGAAGTAAGTGTGTCTTTAAGGGTTATAGAACCATCACCGGTAATAGTTTTATCCGCGGAAGCAAACACAAACCGACGTATACCTTTTTTAACTGAGTTTTGGTCTTTCGGCGGTTGGTTGGTAACTGTATTTACAGGCTCTTGATGTTCTACGACCGGTTCCGCTGCTTGTTCTGAACTACGAGAATCTATAACCAACTTCGTCCCCACAAGCACTAGCACGACCATGAGTACAGCAAAAAAAATGTATTGTTTTTTCATAGCCTAATTTGTTTCTTAAAATACACTCTCTCCCAATTAGTAATATTATATCACGATTACAGACGATATTTTAAAAATAGGCAACCTAAAAGCCCAGCAACAGATAGGTCACACAATTGTAGTAGTGTGTTATTTGTGCTGGGCTTTTACCACCGGGTAAGGGTGGTGGAATATTGAGAGTTATCGTTGGGACGAATTATCGCTCCGGCATGGAGGGGCGTTGCATTGCGGGCAACTTCCGCGCCCAGGTGCAGGGCGATTCTTCGTCGGTGGTGTAAGTCGCAACAATGGTGGCCGCTTCGGCGTTGTTGGGTAAGTCAACCCGAAGTTTTTCTCCGGCTGTTACGCCGGGGACGTTCAGGTTGAAAGTTTGAATGGAACGCGCGTACCTGACTTGCAAGGTCAGGATACCGGCCATAACATCAGCTTCCTCGGATGCGGTAAGCGTGATTCCGGTTCGATCGCGGGAGAATGACAGCGCAGACGACCCAATGGCATAAAAAGCCAAACGAGTGCTAAACTTATGGCCGCCCCGATCCGGTGCCGGACCGAACGTCGTCTCAATATCGCGAACCCCGCCAGTGGGAAACGAGACGTTGAAAATTTCGTCCGATACACCACTCGACGGAGAGCCACCAGGAGCAGTCCACGTAAACTTGCGACTTGCAACGAAACTCACCGCATAAAAACGTTTCGAGGAACCTGTTGCACCGCTGGTCGTATCCCCTTCAGACACAGCCATCATGCCGAACCGGTTGAACAAATGAACAAACAGCGAAGCTGTCTGCGCTCCGTTTCCGCAGTCGGCGGTAATGTACCCGCCAATCAGAAGTGTTTCTCCTGACTCGTCCAAGGTGGGAGCAAACGCTCTGGGCATAGTCACATTCGACCAGGTTTCGCCGGTATAGGTGTTGTGCAGACGGCACGTACCGACTCCACCTTCCAACGAGAGCAATAAGGGCTGCGCTTGATTCGGAAACGTCGCAGCGTATGCCTGGTTGACAACAGTCCCCGAGGGGCCGCCGGTGATAATGATCTTTGCCTTGGCCGCGGCAGATTGCGTAATCGCAAACGACTGCTGTTGCACCACCGCCTTTGAAGCAAAATGGTCGTCGAGCCGCTGCACTTGTTCTTGCGCCTGTTCTTCCGTCGCTTGCGCTGAGGCAAAAGTCGCCATTGTTGATAACAAAACCGCGATAGCAAACATCGCGGTCACGAATTTTTTCATTGACAGCATAATTCTCCTTGTAAAAGGTTTGGAAGTTGAAAAAAATCGCGCCGCCGATTAAAGCGTCGCGGTTGATTGGTTTTGGCCGCACTGCAAGTTCCCGCTGTTGGGAACACACAGATACCTGCCGAGAAAAGTAACAAAGTAAAAGTTTAAGGCTTTTACACTCTTACTTTTCTCGGACAGCTTGCATGCAATTGCACTCAAGGCCAAAAATAAACCATCCGCAATACTAAACAATAATCTCTCTAAAATATATCCTCCTGGGATATAGAAAAGTACACGTAAATGTGCGGAAGGGTTGAGGTTATCTTGTCTTCCTGGACAAATATTTTACGAATCATTGCGCACGTCTGCGCCGCGTAAAGTATTCATCTAGAAAGGTCAGCAGGTGACCCTATACTATAGTATATACTTGTATAAATGTCAATATATTCAATAAACTCTTTTATTTAAGAGGTAATTTGCAACGAACTTGATAGATATCTCCGGGGAGATGCCCATCAAATTGTGGAACGTTTATTGTGGAATTGCAGCAACGGACTGACCGGTGGCAGTAGTAGTTAAGCGGGAAAGAGTGACCAATATTTTATATCCGCCACTTTGAGTTTGATACAACGCCTGATCCTCAGACACCTTACTCCGCGCAGAAATATCCGCGGTTTGGATAGCAGTTTGCCACCGACTCGAAACTTGAGTCAGACTTTGTGCAATGTCCCGTTCTACACGGTACCCTTTACTACCATTGGCATACTCTACACTATATGCCCGCGCATCCTTCGTGTCTCCGAGCAAGCTAGTTATAGCTTTGGGCACGTCTGCCAAACTCACCGAAGCAACAGTCTTCTCTACCGGCAATACAAAGTCTCCGAGCGGTTGCTCTACGGCTGGAGTCGTTTTAGGTTCATTATTCGAAGTCGGCCCAGAAGCGCTGCTCGTTAAACCTTTTACTGGCACGGACGACCTTCCATGTAGCACCACGCGCACTGCAACGGCCCCCGCAGAGCCCAGCAAGACTACAGCAAACACTAAACCAACAATATATTTTTTATCCATACGTGTAGACTATTTAGATTTTCTTTTATATATAAAATAAAAACTTAGAACAAAGGCGACTGGCCACCCAGCCCACGCGAGCACCACGAGCGGCTGAACAGACTTTTTTGGAACCGCTAACGGGTTTACAGTCATAGGAAAAGTTGCATCCACTATAGACTCCCCTGCTTTTTCAAACCGAACATCTAAAGAATACGCACCTGCTGCCGGAAAGGTAAAGGTCATGCCCGCACGACCAATAGATGGTTTATGGACACCTGTAGCAAATACAGTAGTCCCGCCTTGGATCACTCGCACCCATACGTCTGCAAAGTCTACATCCTGACCACCTTGCTCCCTCGTAACGTTAAAATCCAAACGCACCGGCTGGCCTACTACAAAACTCGACGGGTCATATCCTACATCCACTTTATACTGGTTAAAAACCTGCTCCCAGGAAGTACCGTTGGGGTGTGCAAAAACAAGCGTAGGCAGTACTGCGCTCAGCAGAACAACTGCCAACAACATACGGAGCATGTTCATACCCGGTAAGACTTCCTTGTAACAGGCCCCGAGTTTCATTTGCAGCAAAAAATTATGCAATGAAATCAGACCCGTACGTTTATGGAAAAAATAGTTATGCCAGAAAAAACTTACAAGGAAGCTCTACCGGGCATATATTTAGTATACCATCCCGCACATCAATTTCCGACTCGAAGCCCCACTAGTACCCAAGTAATCGCTGGTTCATCCTAAAAAACCAATCCTGCAACCCACCCGAGGTCAACCCTCCCAACCAGGTAGTAGGTATATTTAATACATACAAGAGGCCTAGTCCTCCGAAAAGCAAAGCAGCGCAGACTTGTGCCCAATACAACCTGTATATCTTCCTTCCAATAGTTACTTCGAAGCCCCATCGGAACAATTTTTGCAACCTCTTCTGACCATATCGCTGTATAAGATACGATAGCACCAGCAATGGAGTAAACATACCTGCCACAAACCACGCGAGAAGTACAAACGCACTCGCCGGATTCCCCTCTCCAACTGAGGCAGTAATAATGGCACCCAATACCGGCGCAATACAGCTACTTGCCGTAAACCCAAAGGTTAACCCAAGTACCACCGCGCGCCATACACCGGCTGTTTTCTGAACTTTCTGCGCAGGTTCCCTATGCGGAATAGCCCACCCCGCCAAAGAACCAAACGCAAAAACTATAAGCACCACTCCCACCATTCGAGTTAAGGCAACATGTTCAGCACTCAAAAGCTGGGCCAACCATGCGACCCCTAAACCAAACGGAATAAATACTAAGCCAAAGCTCAAAGCAAACAATACAGTCGCCAATACTAGTCGCCGAGGTTGGGTAAATGAATAGGCAAAAAAGGCCGGCAAAAGTGCCGGCCCACATGCAGGAAGCACGCTCAGCATTCCTGCTATAAAAGCCGCAAAAAAACTTACGTGAAGCATAAATACTCTGGATACTTATAGATACTCATTGAAACCGGTTGAGACTGACGCAAATAAATATATTCCACTATCCGCCGAGTCTCCACAAATCTCCCGATATCGATAAGTCTCTACTATTACTTCGCCAGCGCAGCCTCAATCTCTTGCTTAAACGCAGCATACGGCAACGCCCCTACCACTAGCTTCCCATTTACTAAGACAGTTGGGGTTGCCACTATGCCCGCCGCACGGCCTAACGCTGTCTCATCGGCTACAGCTTGAGTATATTTTTTGGAATCCAGACATTGGTTAAAAACAAAGGTATTAGGCACAATGCCCCGAGCAAACCCTTTCAATTTAGAGACCACAAAAGCATTCTGATTTTCTCCTTTTTGACTCTCAAGTAACTTATCGTGGAACTCCCAAAACTTTCCTTGTTCACCTGCACACTTTGCTGCTTGGGCGGCAGACTCAGATTCCTCACCCAAAAAGGTAAAATCTAAATAGACAAATGAAGCCTTACCTGTGTCCACATACTCTTGTTTAATAAACGGGTATACCTCTTGCTGAAACTTACCGCAGTACGGACACTGAAAATCCGCAAACTCGACTATAGTTACTTTGGCATTCGCGTCGCCCAAACGAGGAGCGTTTGACGGCACTTGTATATCAGCATATTTGGGCTGAGGCTTGGGATTCACGGCACCCGCAGAGAGCGTGGCCAAGCGAGCATCTACCTGGCGGGTTGCTTCTGCCTGCATGAGACTCATTCTTCTATCCAACGCAAGGGAGTCGTAGTTACTCAACCACACAAAAGCAATCATCACCAAAACCGACACAGTAGCAGAATAGTACGCCACTCGAACCAAGCGCTTGTTGCTGGCAAGTAGTTCGGCGTTACTTACCTCAACTATACCGAGCTCAGAGTCTACAACTGGCTCTTCAACTTCTTTTTCTTCATGTATCAAACGCATTCTCATACCAAGTAAGACTTCTTTGCATCTGGCCTCAAGTTTTTACTTACACTCATGAGTTTCTAGTAAAAAAGTGAGCCTGTGCATTTATTTAATAATACCGCGAGCCAGAAGAAAACTTGCAAAGAAGCTCTACTGGGCATATTCCTGATTATGTACTTACAACTCTACTACTTACAGCATACTACTGACTATTGTATTTCTTGAATTGTTGGCGCGCCAATGGGCAGAACCAAAATTTTAGGGGTAATAAGCAAATCGGTGGTTAAACCATTTACATAGGCTTTATTCTGTACTCGAAACGGCTTACCCCGTAACTCAGGTGCAGCCTGAGCCTTAGCAGTGAAGGTAATGATCCAGGCTTCTTTACCCAAGGCAGCCAAACCTTGACCGGCGATTGGCTTTACTATAATTGCCAGCCTGCTATTCAAAGGATAATACTTTATATCTGCAGTACACTGCTTTACCGCCGCAGTCTGGCACGATAGAGCAATATCGAACCCGTCCAGTGGCACTGTAGTAAGACGTGCTGGTACTAAGTTCATAAGCACGTCATCTACAGTAATAGGAGTAGTAATCTCTTTTTGTCCGCCGTTAACCAGATTCACCGCAAACTCCAACTTATCGCCTTCCACTAACGGAGTTGCATCACTAATATTCGGGTGCCGATTGGGACGCGGATCTTGGCCTTGCAATGGATTATTATCCATAACAATCCCGCGGATTTTAATAATGTCTTTGTTTGAAGGACTTAAATCTGAGTCGCATGGATAATCTGCCGCAATAGGTGACCCAGCCGCATCTGCTCCTGGTACATACTCTTGCGCGCCAAGATAGCTGTACACTCGATATCGGAACAACTTTTGCTGCACCGGTGGGGTAAACTCTAAACCATACCTTCCACCAGGTAGCACATCAGCTGAACCAAGCGGAACTTCCATAAAACGAATCCAGTTACCAATGTCAGCATTAAAGTAATACAATCTAAACCCATCTACCGCAGTGCTCGGCTTGTCCCACGCAACAAGTAGTCTGCCACAAGAAACCACCAGTCCATTTGCCGCACCAGTAGAGGTGTTGTAAATATCGGACCCAGGTCCACCGCCGCCAGGAGGAGATCCGCCCCCGGGGCCACCGGCAACTGCCACTGCCACTATATCTTGCGCTTGACCGCCGGGACCAGTACACACAATAGCATAACTTCTATTGGCAGTTACGGGGTTACTCTGAATGGAACCGGAAGTTGCAGTACTGTTTGTCCAACCATCCTGAGCGTGACACTCAGTTGCGTTTACACTCGTCCAACTCAAAGTAGCGGTATCGCCGTTATTCACCGTTACTGTCCCATCGGTGCCATTAATCTTTAAATCTACCGTAGGCGGTTGGTTAGTGGGACCGCAATCACTGACCACTACAAACGGTACCGAAGAAATATTGTTTGCACTATTTCCATCCTGTTGGCCAGATACATTGACTGCAACTACATTTGTGCCTGGACCCGTTGCGTTCGCGGTAAACACGATGTTCAACGTAGCGCTCTGGCCGGCATTTAAGGCGCCAACTGTCCACACATGCGTACTACTGTTAAATTGACCTTGCGACGGAGACGCACTGGCAAAACTTACAAGTCCCGACCAATTTTCTGTGACCAGTGCGTTGTTGGCATTATCAGGACCATTATTGGTTAATAAAATGCTAAAACTCAAAGGCTTACCTGGATTTACGCACAAAGCGCTTGCCACCTTGCTCACCGACAAATCCGCACCTGTAACAGGTAAATCCCTCACATTTACAATGACACTGTCCGATACCTGGTCACCTGCCGCGTTAGTACACATAATGGTAAATACCGTGCTCGTGGGCAATGGCCCTACCTGCTGCCGTCCGGACACTGCCGAACTAGAGGTCCACGCTGCGTGACACTCAATGGTGTTTTGACTCGTCCAGACCAAAGGCACAGAAGTCCCAACCAAAATGGTCACCGGACCATCAGTGGTGGTTCCATCAGGGTTTTCTATTTTTAAATCCACCGTCGGGCTGCCAGGAGGCGGACATTTTTCTGTCAGCTGCACAACTTGACGAGCCACTTCCACGTTTCCATCCTGCACTGCCACGAGACGAATGATTGTCCCTTGCTTTATCCAGGGGCCTGTCGTAACAACTCTGGTAGCAAAAGCAGGCACAGTAAAGAGTAGTGTGTCGTCAGGTAGGCCCGCAGCGCCGTCTATGCGCACTTCTATATACACATTGGCCGTGGCTGTAATGGTCGTCACACCAGTTGTGCCGGGGGCACAATATGTAGCCGGTGTGGCACTCAACTGACCCGTTGGATTTGTAACAATGGTTATATCAATCGGACCGAGACTGCAGTTCGTCGCACCATTTGGAGCAGTCCAGCCACTTCCAAAAATACTTACAATACCTTTTTTGACCGCCGCCACGGTAGCACTCGTGGCGAGTGGGTTGGTTATTTTAGCAATAGATGTATTACTTGATACAAAATCCCCTGCCGACCAACCGTTAGGTGCAAAGACTTGCGTAGCATCCCCCACGGCCACAACTGCATCCGCTGCCACTACGTAGCTTTGCCCCACATCCGGACACACTGCCACAGGCGGCGGACAAGATACGGGCTTTGGCGAACCAGACAACAATGGATTGGAGCCTGCAGAGTTAGTATTAATAGCATAGATATATACCATATGACTCTGCCCGTCTTTAAGTTCCGCAGGTATAGGACTAATGCTAAATCCGTGGGTACCCGTCAACTGATACGCATCGTTCACATCTTGACGCAACACAGTGGTAGCATATCCACCCACAAGTATTCCGCCTGCACCAGCAGCCCCGTCGCGATAGACATGTACTTGAATAGACGCACTTGGTGAGTCTGGATCAAACGCCCAGCCGCTCATAGCGGTACAGTTTACAGCATCAAAACTACCCACTGGAGGTTTATCTGTTGGCGGCACTACGGCACGTTTACCGGTCACCCGTACTGTATCGAGCAATACACCCCGACTACCGGAGCTATAATCGTATAAGTTAAAGTCATAGTAGTCAGGTTGAGTCGTAATAAACCCGGCAGGACAATCGGCATTTGCGCAACTCACGCTATTGCCGAACAGACTTTCTGGACCGCCATTCAATGACACAAACACTAAAGCTTTGGTTACATTCTGTGTGTTCCAGGTGACGTTGCTCGTACAGGTGTTTTGATTTTCTGCAATAAGACAAGGGTTTGGATCTGCCGAAATAACTCCACTCGGAGTTCCAGGTCCGGCACAATTTTGAGATATGTTTATAGACTTGCTTGCCTGATTGTTACTCACGTCCACATCTGTCGGCACTACAGAACCCGCCGCAAACGTGAAGCCTGCAGTCCCCAGACTTGTACCGGTCGCAACAAACTGGAGCGTTGCTTCGGCACCGGACGCAAGAGCGCCCACTGTCCACGTCCCCCCAGAACTATTTGCGTAGCTAAAGGCACCCTGACTTGGATTGGCAGACTTATACGTAAGTCCATTTCCTGCCTTGATAACACCAACCGTTACTGCCGTTGCCGCATCAAGCCCCAGGTTTTTAACGCGAGTAGTATACACAACTTCACCGTTGAGAGTTACACATTCTGTATCTGTGCCCGTCGTAACACTTATATCCACAGACTTATCATTCGGAGGTGGTGGTGGCGGGTTTATAGTGCAAGAGTTCTTTATTTCTACAAACGCCTGCGCTTGGTTGTTATTCGAATTATTCTCCGATTGGGTTACAGAGCGGAGACTGACGGTATTGCTTGCCATGCCTAAATTACCAAACGTGGGTTTCAAAACTAAGGTCAACGTAGCAGTTGCACCCGCATTGAGCGTGCCTACTTTCCATGCTCCACCTTGAGTGTTATCGTACAAACCTTGAGAAACGTTTGCTTCGGAATACTGGAATGGAGGTGAATCAAACGCATCCACCAGCACCACATTGGTGGCTTGATCGGGACCATTATTGGTTGCGGTAATAGTAAAGGTCACACTGTCAGTTCGAGTCGCACAGATTTTATCGGCAATCTTGCTAATAGAAATATCTACCCCGCTTGCAGGCGTGTCCTTTACGTTTACCGTCACGCTATCGCTTACTTCCTGACCGTTGGTCCCGGTACAAGTAATAGTAAACGTTGTAGCAGTAAACAAAGGCTGCGTAGCTTGTGCGCCCGCAGTAGCGGTGCTTGTAGTCCATACTGCCCGACAGCTCGTAGTGTTCTGACTTACCCATTGCAACCGCGTAGCAGTGCCAATTGGAATAGTAACCGGACCATCGGTAAGCGTTCCGTCTTGATTTATTATCTTCAAATCCACAGTCGGGTTATTTGCCGGACAATTAGATGTCGAGCCCACCACTTTTAAAGTCAGTTCAACATTGTTATCAAACGGCGCGACAAGCCGAAACACGGTGCCGGCTTTGGCCCAAGCTCCAGTTTGCACAGTCTTCGTTTCAAATGCAGAGACTGCAAAAAAGAAAGTATTGTTAGGAAGTCCTTCTGCATTGTCTACCCGTACCTCGGCATAGGTGTTTGCGCTGGCAGTTACGGTACTAGTCCCTGCGGTAGCGGGTGAACAAATATTGGGCGCAGTCGCCGAAAGCGTACCGGTCACTGCAGCAGTAACGGTAACAGTCGTAGGACCTATAGCACACCCCGTTGCACCGTTAGATGCCGTCCACCCGACGCCACTAATGTCCGCTTGTCCAGGACTTATGCCTCGAACTGAGCCCGTACCATTATTCAAAGAAGTTGCTACAGTAGCCACGCCTGTATTGGAAGAACTAAAAGTTCCACCCACCCAACCACTCGGAGCAAACGCAGTAGTTGTTTGTCCGGCTCGAACAACTGCATCAGCAAGGGCAACAGAATATGCATTGCTCGGAGGACATACCGGAGGAGTAGGACAGGCAGGAATACTCTTAGGAGAACCGCCGATCAGCACGTTTTGACCATTTGGGTCCGTGTTAATGGCGTATATATAGACAGAATGCGGTAAACCGTCCTTAAACTGATCCGGTACAGGACTTATAACAAACCCATGGTTACCGGTTATGCCAAAAGCTGCGTTCACATCTGGCCTGGATATGTTTGCAGTAAACCCGCCGGAAAAAACACCCGGAGGGCCATCTTTATACACATGCACCGCTATAGACTGACTTGGAGTATCAGGGTCAAAAGCCCAGCCAGAAAACGAGTCGCACGAGGCCGCTTCAAAGTTGCCCGTTGGCACTCGATCAATCGGAGTCGGTGGTGGTGGAGGTTCATTATCTGGTGGTGGAGGTGGTGGGTTTGGGCCGGGTGGTGGTGGCTCCCCACACGAGTAATTATCAGCGGTACACACACAGCTCACTGAGCATGTGCCTGGACCGGTCTGCGTAGGCACACTACAGCCCGACAAATGGTAGCCTGCTTCACACTGAACGCTTCCATAATTACAAAAAGGACCAAAGTCGGGGCTTGTCCACGTTCCATCTACCGTTATTGAATGTCTCGGTGGACAGCCTGAATCCTGCGCAATAGCAATTTGTTTTTGCCCACTCAGCACGAATAGGGCCAATAATGCGAACCCAAACAAACTCAGACGGAAGCCTTCATTGGCCAAAATAGACTGAACAACTTTCGCCGATTGTTTTAAATTTAAAAAACGTACCATAAATATAAAACTAATTTAGATCTGCACTCCCCTATTTAACAGTCACTTCAATTAAAGAACCCGCGCCCGTAGGAGCAGGGTGAATAGAGACCGAAATAAATTCTCTATCATGTCGGGCGGCTAAAATGTGTAGTGTTGGCTGGTCTACCTGCGTGACTATTTCCCAACCATTTTTCGCAAAGAACTCTGCGTAAGTTGCTTTTACATGATCTGGCGTCTCTATACTTTCCCACTTTCGGACAGACTGCGTTGCACCTTTATCGTTCGTCGTTTCAAAGTTATGTAACACAACTGACGCCTTCGCTAAGGGCAAGTTAGCAGGAAAATTTTTAGGCAGCTCAGCCGTAGGAACTACTGTTTGCGTTGGCTCGGCACCTTGCTTAGAAAATGGCAGGCTTGCGCGGAACTTAGGAAAAAAGGCGTACAGCGCCACAAAGGCAAGCACTAAAACCACTACCAAGGCCAGCAGCGGTTTTGCTTTAGATGAAGTTTGTATTTCAGGCATGTGAGTTTAAAAAATAGCTTTGTATTTAGTATATCACA
>CAZKVS010000005.1:52078-66181 GCA_964556325.1 uncultured Candidatus Saccharibacteria bacterium | reverse complement strand
TTTGGTAGTATTCCGGCCATTGAAGCCCAAACGAGACTCATGATGGGCTGGTACATGGAGTTTTGGGTAACGCCAAAAACTCGAAAAGGGGAGAGTACGGGGTTGCACATGAAAGAAATGAGCAACACCAAAGGGTTAAATGTCTAATTTCTAATACCTAATTTCTAATGGAAGCTGCCTTGGCAGCTTGTGCGGAGATTAGTAATTAGAAATTAGTAATTAGTAATTTGCTATGTCTTACATTTTCTACTTCATTCTTGCGGCAGCGTTATCGTTAGTACTCACTCCGCTCGTTAAGCGTTTGGCCGTATGGTTACAGTGTATTGACAAACCCGGGAGAGAGCGAAAAATCCACACAAAGCCCATGCCTCTTATGGGTGGACTTGCAGTGTTTACCGCTGTAGTTCTGTGTGCAATAGTCTATGCAGCGTTTGGCCAGTGGGATTTTAATGCGGTCCCGATGCGGTTTGGAGTTGGTATGCTACTGGGTGCTTTGGTTCTGATGATTGGCGGATACTTTGATGACCGGTACGAACTTTCCGCCAAACAGACATGGATTTTTCCAGCTACCGCAGCGTTATGTGTAGTCTTTTCCGGTGTTGGGGTAGGTATCACTTTTTTAACTAACCCTTTTGGTGGAATAATTAGCCTTGGATATCACCCGCTCGGCATACCGCTATCGGGTATTTTTGTTTGGTTATGGATTATGGGTATGACCTACACCACAAAAATTTTAGACGGACTGGACGGGCTTGCTTCCGGTATTGCACTTATTGGGGGATTGGTATTGTTCGCGCTTTCCCTGACTGCAAAAATTAACCAACCAGTTACTGCCACTTTGGCCATTGTTTTTGTGGGGGCACTCTTGGGGTACCTCGTCTATGCTTTTCATCCGGCTTCTATATTTCTCGGGGAGGGGGGGAGTACCTTTGTAGGGTTTTTCCTTGCAGTTCTTTCCGTCTTAAGTGGGGCGAAAATTGCCACGGCCGTGCTCGTTATGGGCATACCCATACTCGATGTTGCCTGGGCCATTGTGCGAAGATTATGGCGAGGCCAAAGCCCCTTTACCGCAGACCGACGGCATCTACATTTTCTCCTACTGGATGCGGGCATGACCCAAAAGCGGGCAGTCATATTTTTATATCTTGTTTCCGCGGCCTTTGGCTTTATAGCAGTATTTTTACAGAGTTTAGGCAAACTTGTGGCCCTTTTCTTACTAATTGGCGTAATGGTTGGTATTTTGGGCGTCTTAACCCGAGTTTATACAAAACATAAGACCGTTCAGGTAAAAGTTGACTAATATAAGCGTTTTTGTTACACTAATGCAAGTTATTTGAGGGGTTTTCTTGTAGCTCTTCATTATTCCTTATTCAAAATTCATTATTCCAATCCCATGAACGTAGTATTCGAAACCGGCGGTAAGCAATACTTGGCTGCCAAAGGTGACACACTTCAGGTAGAAAAACTCGCAGGCGTAAAAGGCGACAAACTTACCTTTGATAAAGTGCTTTTCACAGCAGAAGGCACAGCGTACAAAGTAGGCAAGCCATACATTGCAGGCGCAACTGTGGAAGCAGTTATAACCAAGCAAGGTCGTGGCCGTAAAATAGAAGTGCTTAAATATAAAGCCAAGTCTAAATACCGCCGCAAGATTGGCCACCGCCAAGCTTACACCGAAGTACAGATTACCAAGATATAGTCCAAAAAAGACTCCCAGAGGAGTCTTTTTAAATGTCTAATTACAAATTTCTAATTTCTAATAGGGAACTAGAGCACGCCATTTGTTTTCGATTTTTTGATAATACTGACAAATATTAATTGCAGCTCACTCGCTTCTATCCAGAGCGGTTTTGCTTCATCGGCTAATTGTGGTGCCGCGCGAACTATCATGCGTACCCAATAACGAGACTCGTTTGCTTCCTTTTTACTTATAGCTATTTTATGTTCAAAGTCCTTACGTGATTCTGCACAGTCTGCTTCCCGATAATTTGCCCCTACGCTTGTTCCGGCCCTTACAAGCTGGCTAATAAGCGGCAATGTTATGACGCTTCTTGGGATAAGCTTTGCGAAATCAATTACGGCTTCCCCAAACAAGCTTGTTCGTTCCTCTAAATCAAACTTTCTTTTTTCCATACGAATACGGTATTCGCATTACTAATTAGAAATTAGATATTAGGAATTGCATTTAATAGTCTCTTCTTCCTTCCATAGCTCTTGAGAGTGTAATCTCATCGGCATATTCCAGGTCACCTCCCATAGGTAGGCCGCGAGCAATGCGGGTAAGCTTAAGGTCGGGGAATTGATTCTTTACCACACGGGACACATGCATGGCCGTTGTTTCACCCTCTAGCGTGGGGTTGGTGGCAATAATAATCTCCATCACGTTTTGAGTGGGGATGCGCGTCAGTAAACTTTGGATTTTCAATTTATCTGGTCCAATGCCTTCCATAGGATTTAACACTCCGCCCAAAATGTGAAATACACCGGTAAAGCTACCGGGCTTATCTATAGCAATGGCGTCCATGGACTCTTCTACCACGCAAATCAAACTTTGATCACGACGACTATTGGAACAGGTAGAACAAGGGTCTGTGTCCGTCATTATATGACAGGTGGAACAAAATACCACGCCTTCCTTGAGTTTTTCTACTGCTTGGGAAAAAGCATCGAGCTCTACTGCATCTCGTTTAAGCATATAAAAAACTAGTCGTTGAGCAGAGCGGGGACCAATACCCGGAAGTTTGGCAAATTCGTTAATAGCGCGTTGGAGGGATGATGGAAGAGAAGTCATATATTAGGATCTAGTTGATAGGGCTAAGGGCTAAGTTTCAAGACAATGGTATGCAGTATCTTTTGTATTTCAACTACTAGTAATTCTGCTTTGCCAAAGTCTATCTGGTTATATTCTTCTTTTGCGATTAGAATTTGAGTTTCCAATTCTCCAGCAGAGGCGTTTGCGATGCCAAGAAATTGCTTGTATTCACTCCTGTGGTTTCTTTTAAAACCCTCAGCAATATTTGATGGAATAGAGATTGCCGCTCTTAGCATTTGAGAGACAAGAATATACATCTCAGTTTTTGGCATGAGCTTTGTTATTCTATAAATCTCTTTAACTAACTCCATTCCTTTTTGCCAAGCTACAAGGTCTTTATAGGATTTTATTTCGGACATGTTATTACTATACCCTAATTACTTAGCCCTTAGCCCTTAGCCCTCTTCAGTCGCAGCGACTGAAGACATAACAGCTTGAGGGCTCATGTTGAATGTGCGGTCCAGGTTTTTGAAGCTGGCTTTTTCTCCGTCAAAGTAGAGGTCAATTTCACCCACAGGTCCGTTACGGTGTTTTTTAATGTGTATTTCTGCCACGTTTGGCCTGCGTGATTCCCGGCCTTTATACATATCTTCTCGGTAAATAAACATAACCACGTCGGCATCTTGTTCAATAGACCCCGATTCACGCAAGTCTGAAAGTTGTGGCACTTTGTCCGGTCGGTTTTCTACACCACGGGACAGCTGGGACAAGGCGAGTACTGGCACATTGAGTTCGCGGGCAAGTATTTTTAAGTTTCGGGATATTTCACTTACTTCTTGTACGCGATTGTCTGAACCGCTAGAACTGCGACCCTGCATAAGCTGTAAGTAGTCTATAACCAGGAGACTTATGCCGTGTTCCGTTTGTAACCGGCGAGCTTTGGTACGAACTTCCATAATGTTTGCACCGGATGCGTCGTCTATGTATATGGGCGCTTCAGAGAGCGCACCCATTGCCTCCCCGAGAAGTTCAAAGTCGTTGTCGTTGAGCTGGCCAGAGCGAATTTTAAACAAATTCACCCCGCTCTGAGCGCTGAGCAAACGGTCCACCAGCTGGTCTTTACTCATTTCAAGTGAGAAAATAGCCACCGGCTTACGTTCTTCTACGCCTACGTGGCGAATGATATCTAAGGCTAAAGAGGTTTTACCCATGGAAGGCCGAGCTGCAAGGATGACTAGGTCCGACTTTTGCAAACCGCCAAGCATTTTATCTAAATCAATAAACCCACTCGGAACACCACGAAGCTTCCCGCTGTCTTTGTGGAGCTCGTCTATGCGTTCAAAAGTTTCGTGTAAAATAGTGCTAATTTGTATAAAGTTTTGTTTTAAGTGCTTTTGGGAAACACCAAACAGACGCTGTTCGGCTACGTCTAAAATATCTTCTACTTCGCCTTCCTCTTTGTAGGCCAGCCGAGTAATATCAGTTGCGCTATCTATTAGGCGCCTGAGCGTACCCTTTTTTCGGACAATGTTGGCGTAGTGCACCACATGAGCTGCAGTTGGGACTGCGTTTACCAAACTCGAAATATACGCGTGGCCACCGGCGCGCTCGAGCATTTTAGTTTCTTCGAGTAGGTTTCCGAGAGTCAGAATGTCTATGGAAACACTTTTTTCAAACAACTCCAAAATGGCGCCATACACTACTTTGTGGCGCGAATCATAAAAGTCCTCGGTAATAATAATATCCGCAATGCGAATAATGGCGTCTTTATCCAGCAGCAAAGAGCCTAAAACGGAAGCTTCAGCCTCTAGGTTTTGTGGAGGGAGTTTATCGAGTGCGGCAACAGTGACTTTGTCCATATGGGTTTCTCAAATAGTGTCCAAGCTTTGTATATGGATTGTAGCATAACCCTTCTCACCCACAACCCTTTAAAAATAAAGGGATTTTCTCGGCCCTGTGAGCAAGGTGTGGGTAGTCTGTGTGCTCTGAGTATTGACATACAAGCCATTTTACTGTATGGTAGTAAGTCGTTTTAGGAAGATTGCCGATGCCTAACACGATGTAATAGATACAAATTCGGCAAATGGTGAAAAATAAACAACAATTGGAGAACAGAAAGATGACGTATGTTCGTTCTGCACTGACCGTTTCAGTGCTGATTATGCTTTTGTCGTTAGCGGGATTTGTTACGCCCGCCGCTGTCCACGCAACTGATAGTCATGCATATGAGCAGACTCAATCAAGACCTGCCCACGAATGGTGGAAGACCCACCGAGTCAAGCACACGCAGGCTAATGGTAAAGTCACCTACGATGACTGCACCACTGAAAGTGAGGCTGAAAAACAAGCTCAAGACAGCAATGACTATCAGGAGACTTTTGTTCCTATTGGTCAGCGTAGTCAAGCGAGCAAGGTTCCTTGCCCGCATAAGCGTAGGTGAGGAAATATAAGAAGGGGAAATTTGAGAAAATGCATGTTCAAGGCATTTAATCTCTAAAGCAAAAGGACCAGCAATTGATGTAGCTGGTCCTTTGTCGTATATACGTTTATTTTAGTTTAACTTGCGTGCCATCTTTGGTATCGAGCACTTCGTAACCCGCAGCTTCTATTTGAATGCGGAGTTGGTCGGATTTTGCAAAGTCTTTATTCGCCCGAGCTTCATCTCGCAAAGTAGCGAGGTTTTTTATTTCTTCTGGAATTGTTGAAGTGCTAATCTCTGGTCGCTTTTCAATTCCCAGTCCTAATACGCTATCAATTTCCATTAATAGAGCCGACTTGTCGGAGTCGGACAGTTCATTGTTAGAAAGCGCCTCCCACAGTATTGCCAGAGCCTTCGGCGTGTTCAAATCATCTTGCATTACCTCTTGAATTTTGCCGCTCACAACACCTTCTTGGCTCTTGGTCGTATCTGTCTTATCAGACTTATCTGTCCTATTGTGTATCTGCAATGCATCTGCGTGTTTGTACAATCGTTCCAACGCAGTTCTCGCTGCATTTAAACTTTCAAAGGTAAAGTTACTCGTCTTCCTGAAGTCCGTTTGCAAAGACAAGTACCGGAATGCTGTAGGGTAGAGAGGATCTTTGTCGCTCAAGTCCTTAAGCGTGTAAAAGTTGCCATCTCGCTTGGCCATCTTTTTGTTGTCCACCTGCAAGTGTTCGCAGTGCGCCCAGTACTTGGTGAAAGGTTTATAGAATGGCTGGCTTTGAGCTATTTCGTTGGTGTGGTGGGGGAATACAAGGTCCACACCGCCGGTGTGAATGTCGGTCGGTTGATGGTTAAAGGCGATATCGTTTATGACAGAGCATTCAATGTGCCAACCCGGCCTACCCTTGCCGAGCGTGGAGTGCTCCCAGTAAATATTCGCGTCTTCCTGTGTGTGTTTTTTCCATAAAGCAAAGTCGCTCAGGTTTTCTTTTTCGTAGTCGTCTACTTTAACCCGCGCGCCAACTTTCTTACCTTCTAAAAAGCTTTGCCCAACTAACTCGCCGTAGTCGCCAAAGTCGGCTTGGTATTTTTCAATGCTGAAAAACACGCCGTCGTCCGTTTGGTAGGCGTAGCCTTTTTCCATGAGCTGTAGAACAAACTCTTGGATCTGCGGTATAACATCGGCCACGCGGATAATGCGGATATTGTTCGCATCTATATTTACCTGCGCGAGCTCTGCAAGAAAAATATCTATATATTTGTCTGTAAACTTTCGGAGATCTGCGACAGTAGCTTCCGGACCAAATTCTTTAATGGTATCTCGAATGGTTTTGTCGTCTACGTCAGTGAGGTTCATAACCCAGTCAACCGCATGACCGGTATATTTGAGGGCGCGATAAACACTATCGGCAAACAAATACGACCGAAAATTGCCTATGTGAGCGTAATTGTAAACCGTCGGACCGCAGGTATACATGCGCACGGGCTCACCAGTTCCTACTTCCAATTCCTCAACTTTCTTTGTCAGCGTATTGTAGAGTTTCATATAGAGATAGTATCATAGCGCCACCCACCTCTCAAGAGAGTTTAAAGGGCAAAAAAGCCGAAATAATGAGTACCACTACTTTTTGACGGCCGTCAAAAAGTAGTAATTACAATTTTAACTTAAACAACTTTCGAAGATCTGCATCGTCTTCGAAATCGGCCCTGATAATTCGTATGTAGCGCATGAGCCCGGATTGTTTTAAATACGTTAGCCCAGCATTTGAGAGCGGATATGGGTACACATACACACTGGCTTGTAAGGCTTTGTAGCCGACGGTCTGGAGCATATATCGAAGTTTATTGCGGACATTGCGTGCACCTTCAGGAATATCGAACATAACTATGCGCCACTTGCCGTCCCATGATTTTGGAGAAGTCTCTACATGCATTTTCTTGACCAAACTTTCCAGTTCTCCTTTATGCGTTAAAGAAATTATTTGTTTCGTTTCTTTATACTCTGTTTTAATCCAGCCTTGCTTTAATAAACGTCGAAGCAGCGCGTCGAAGTTTTGGTTTCGTCGATATTGGTTATACTCAGGGTATACTGCCTTCTGCAAAGTAGGGTAACTTAACACGTCGCTCGCAAGAGATTTAGCTGCGAGCAAATAGGTTAAAACTTGACCAGATTTAGTTAACGATTCCTTGTCTCGAATCATCTGGGTAGATTTAAAATTAACTAAGTTACTACTTTTTGACGGCCGTCAAAAAGTAGTAGGTACTATTTATTCTTATATACAAGTTTAGGCGCCGAGGGCTTTGAGGTGTTGTTTGCGCAGCGATACGAGGTGGCTATGAGGGTGGGGATGCTTGAGAATACGGGCCAAGTGCAGTCCGTTGATGTAGTGGGGGAGAAGCACATAGTCTACGTTATGCTTGTACAGTATTTTTGCATCAGGAGCCGTTTGCGCCATTATTATAAGCTTAGCTTTCAACTTTTTGTTTCGTATAGTTTCTACTACGCTGAGGTTATCGCTGAGGTTGGGCAAGGTGGAAACGATAAGTTTTGCGTGGGCAAATCCGGCAAGTTCTTGAATATAAGGGTCTGATGCATCGCCGCAAATGACGGGCACACCGAGTCGTGAGTAATGCTCTGCTACGTCTGGATTGAAGTCAACTATAATAAATTTTTGACGGTGCTTTATAAAGCTTTCTGCTAGTTCGCCGCCCGTCCGGTGGGTACCCAATAACACCACATGGTTTCGCAGGTCGCTTTCATGTTGAAACTTTTCAGCACTTCCATTTTTCGTATCAAACCAATCAAGTGCTTCGGCGAACCAATTATATATATATTCTGCTCGAACTATGGAAAAAGAAGACGTTGCGATAGTAATGATGGCGACCAAAGTAAGAAGTGTAATAGTAGCCTCCGAGACATGACCCAGTTTGGCGGCGAGCGCCATGAGAATAAGACTAAACTCTGAAACTTGCCCCATGGTAATGCCCGTGAGAAAAGCAGTTCTTGATTTGTAGCCGAGCTTGGACAAAATGACCAATGTTATAAGCGGTTTACCCACAATAACGAACAGTGAGAGCAGTACAGCTGGCAAGAGTAAGCTCGTAAGTCCGTCAAACCGCAGCTGGCTACCTAAGACAATGAAAAATATCATGGTAAAAAAATCACGCAAGCTGCGAATGCGTGCGGATATTTCATGATGTACACTGCTTCGAGAAAGGGCCAGGCCAGCTAAAAAGCCGCCTATTTCGAGGGAGAAGCCAACCATAGGAAGCTGGACAAACGTGGCAAAGCCGAGGGCCCAAGCCAGGGAAAAAATTAACAACAGCTCGTCTGATTTGCCAATTACTTTGAGCAGCCGAGGGAATATGTAGGTACTAATCCCAGCGATAAGCATGGCCAACAAGATGCCCTTGCCGAGGGTTAGGCCGATTTGCTCCCATATGGGTGCAGAAGCAGCAGCGGACTGCTCCCCGCTGCCGGACAAGGCCATTAGGACCACCAACACTACTAAGTCTTGAATTAGCAGTATGCCCAAAGATAGCCTGCCCGAAAGGCTTTGTAACTCTTTCTTTTCGGAGAGCAGCTTAACCACGATAATAGTGGATGAAAGAGTGAGGCCGAGCGCCACATACGCTGCGACAATAATCGAAAACCCAAAGGCTACGGTGGTAATAAAGGCAAAACTAATAGTAATGAGTACTTGTGCGGTACCAGCGACGAGCGCCTTGCGGCCGATTTTTTTAAGCTCCGAGATATCGAGCTCCAGCCCAACCATGAATAGAACTAGCGTTATACCTATTTCGGAAAGTGCATGCCATGTTTCGCCTTGTTGTAAACGCCAGTAGCCAAGTGGACCCAGCATAAGGCCAGCGACTATGTAGGCTACTATACTCGGTTGTTTGAAATAGTTAATGGCGAGCGCGCAGCCACCCGCCAAGACCAGAACAAGGGTTAGTTCAAAAAATAAATTCTCCATTTATATTTCTATTTTTGTTTCGTGATAAAAATTAAATTTCGCCTATAGAATTAGGGCTTCCTTTTGCTTTAAGTGTACCAGACCCGTGACGTTTGCCAAAAGTGGAAAAGTTCGCTATTCTTAACTTAAATTATGGAAAAACCAGACGTAATATTTTTTATAGGTCGCTCCGGTGCCGGTAAAGGTACTCAAGCCAAGGCTCTCGCAGAACGTCTTGACTTTTTTTATTGGGAAATGGGCGGCATTTTGCGAGCCGAAATAGCCAAAGGTTCAGACATTGGTAAACGCATTGTAGACTTAGTAAATACCGGGGTCTTTCTGAGCGATCAGGACATGTACCCGGTAATTGAAGCCCATGTGGACGACGTACCAAAGGGCAAAGGTATTATTTTTGATGGGTTTCCTCGCCGCATTAGCCAGGCCAACTATATTATGGGATTGCTCCGAGGCATGGGCCGGAAAAACATGGCCACCATTTTCCTCGATGTCCCTCGAGAAGATTCTGTAGAGCGGTTGCACCATCGCGCAGAGATTGAACATCGCGTAGACGATACCGACGAAATAATTACTCGACGTTTGGACCAGTTTGAAGTAGAAACTACTCCCGTACTGGACTACCTTGAAACCATGACTAAGTTTTACCGCCTAGACGGACGTCCGCCGATAGAAGAAGTGACCCAAGCACTTAACGAGGTGTTAAAAAATTAGCTCTATGGCTTTGCGCGCGCGAACAACTACACAGAAACCGACGCCCGCACGCGAGCCGCTAAACATTTTCTTCCTGGGGGACTTGGGAGCCGGTAAGGCTACCCAGTCCGCACTGCTTGCAAAAAAATACAACTTGGCAGTTATTGACATGGGTGTGGAGCAAGAGCTACAGCGACGCCAAGACCCAAAAATTGACGCTATCTTTCGCCGCTCAGTGGATGTGGGGGTTATGAACCCGACAAAAATTTACCGCAAACTTGTTACAAATGCTATACGGAGAGTCCCTAAAGCACAAGGTATTATTTTTGCTGGTCACCCCAAGATGCCGGATGAAGTGCGTTATGTAGCCCGATTTATGCAGAAAATGGGACGCACACGAATTATCAGCCTATACGTAACCATTCCCTGGAAAGAGACACTCCGAAGAAACACGCAACGAAAAGGGTACTTTGGTGATAAAAAACGAGCAGACGATTCTCTTGAGGCTATAAAAAAACGTCGGCATTTTTCACAAGCAAACTTAGTTAAATCTCAACCAATATACAAGTCCCTCTATCCGTTTAAAAAAATAAGCGGTATGGGAACAGTCAAAGAAGTTTCACTTAAGGTCTCGCTTGCCGTTGAGACATTACTCAAAAAACTAGACGCGAATTAAGAATTACGAATTTTGAATAACGTAATCTTGCGTCCGTAATTCATTATTCATAATTCTGCATTCATGCCAGGCCAGATTAAAACAGCAACAGAAATTGAACACATAGCCGAAGGAGGCAAGCTCCTGCGAGGTATTTTGCATAGGACAGCAGCCTTAGTGAAACCTGGAGTTACGACACAAGCACTGAGCGATTATGCAGAGCAAGAAATTCGGAAAATTGGCGGACGACCAAGCTTTATTGGCTATGGCGAAAAAGACAACCCGTTTCCGGCCGCTCTCTGTACTTCTCGCAATGACATTGTGGTGCATGGCGTTCCCAGCAGTACGGAAGTACTAGAGGTAGGCGATATTATTGGTCTGGACATTGGTATGGAGTATAAAAGCCTCTATACCGATACTGCTATTACCGTTCCGGTAGGCACTATTACGGAAAAGGCAAAAAAACTCATTGACGTAACTCAGCGCTCGCTTGAGCTAGGTATACAACAAGCAGTGGTCGGGAATAGAATTGGCGATATTGCCAGTGCTGTGCAAAAGTATGCAGAGTCCAATGGTTTTTCGGTAGTACGAGACTTGGTGGGGCACGGAGTGGGTTACGAAGTACACGAAGACCCGTCAGTGCCCAATTATGGAAAAGCAGGTACAGGGCCCAAGCTTGTAGATGGCATGGTATTGGCTATTGAGCCCATGCTGTGTACCGGCGGGTTTCATATTTATTTTGAAGAAGACGACTGGACTATTCGCACAGAAGACGGGGGACTGTCTGCACACTTTGAACATACCATTGCGATTACCAAAAAGGGTCCTCGCTTGTTAACGTAGACACAAACATATGAATAATATAGAAAAGAACTCGCTGACCAAACACACCTTGGCCATCTTTTGGCGACATACGCGTCCTTACTGGCCCTACCTACTGGTAACATTTGCTGGTACGTGGGCGGCTTTAGGTATAGAAGTCTACCGACCATGGCTCTACAGGCGATTGCTCAACATTTTTGCCGGCAGCACCACAGGGTACGAGATTGCACTTCGAGTTATGTTGGAGCTTTTAGGCTTGGGACTCACTTCCGTCATTTTACGTCGCATCGCTGGCTGGGCAGAAATGATTTACCAGTCCAATGCAAAACGTGATTTGTGGCTCACCAGCTTTAAGCAGCTGCACCGACAGTCATTTGGCTACTTGAGTAGCCAGCTCAGCGGCAGTCTGGTAAAACGGGCAAATAGATACGACAGCTCTTACGAATCACTAGTTGACCAACTAACCAGTGGACTAGGGCAGACTATATTGCGCGTCATTATAATTATCTTTGCCATCGCTTTTTTCCGCACGGATATAGCGTTAATTTTTTTAGTTTGGGTACTTATATATATTTGCTTTGTACTATACATGGTGCGATGGAAGCGGCCGATTGACTTAGAAAAAGCCGAAACAGATAGTAAGGTATCAGGCTGGCTCGCCGATACTGTCAGCAATTTTACCACCATTAAAATGTTCGCTTCTTCTCAAAAAGAAGATAATATTTTCGAACAAAAGGTTAACCATTTTCGAGCTATTCTCATAAAACAATGGCGCGCCGCTTTTCGACTAGAAGCGGGGCAGGCCGTACTGGTTGTAATTTTAGAAATAGGCATATTCCTTGTAGCCTTGCAGCTTTGGCGTCGAGGTTTATTAACCGTGGGAGATATGGCACTTATACAGTTGTATGTGAGCCAACTCAATGGTCAGCTGTGGAGCCTAGGCCGGCAAATTAAGGCTATAACCCAGTCGCTTGCCGACGCAAATGAGATGACCGAAATTATTCTGCGGCCCAATGAAGTATCGGATGCGCCCAACGCTACACCTTTGGTAGTGCATAGTGGGTCAATCGCATTCCACAACGCATCGTTTGGGTACGGCGACAAGTCCAAAGTATTATCGCGCTTTACGGTTGCTATTCCCGCAAAGCAAAAAATTGCGCTTGTTGGTACGTCTGGAGGAGGAAAAACCACTATTACAAAATTGCTCTTGCGTTTGTATGATCTAACCTCAGGAAATATTAGTATTGATGGTCAAGATATTACCCAGGTAACACAAGATTCACTAAGACATGCTATCGCCTTTGTGCCCCAAGAGCCGATACTTTTCCATCGAAGTTTGTTGGATAATATCAGGTACGGTAAGCCCGATGCCTCTGAAGCAGAGGTAGTGACAGCAGCCAAGCTTGCCCATGCTCATGAGTTTATAACAAAGTCGTCAGATGGATACGAGACACTTGTTGGCGAACGAGGTATAAAGCTCTCAGGAGGAGAACGACAGCGCGTGGCCATTGCCCGAGCCATTCTGAAAGATGCCCCTATTTTATTACTCGATGAAGCGACATCGAGTTTAGATTCAGAGTCAGAAATGCTCATTCAGGACGCGTTAAAGCATCTGATGAAGAATAAGACAGTACTTGTTATAGCCCACCGCCTTTCTACTATTATGCAAATGGACCGCATTTTAGTTCTGGATAAAGGTAAGGTGATAGAGGACGGGAAGCACGCAGAGCTCATTAAAGTGAAGCAGGGGGTCTACCAAAAGCTGTGGGATATTCAGGCGGGGAGCTTCAATTAGTCATAAAAAGCCTTATTTGGGCGCTATTGTGCTCATTGCTATTACACCCGCGGTGTGGTATACTTGCTGTATCATCTTAAGTTTATGCGTCTTACCGAAAGTTTGGTCTTCTAAACAGAGCCCGCGTTAAGTAAGTACGAGAGACTTTTATAAGCATTGTATGCTAGGGTCCAAGATGAGCTCTGGCTCTGTTAGGAAGCCAAAAAATGGCAACGAAGTTGTATGTTGGTGGATTGTCTTACAATACCACCCAAGACGGTTTGACTCAGGCCTTTGCCCAAGCCGGTAATGTAAAAGAAGCCAGTGTCGTAACTGACAAAATGACTGGTCGATCTCGCGGTTTCGGTTTCGTAGAAATGGATACCGAAGAGGCAGCTCAGGCTGCAATTGAGCTCTGGAATGGTAAAGAGCTTGATGGTCGCACCATCACTGTAAACGAGGCTCGTCCTCGTGAAGAACGCCCAGCAGGCGGTCGCGGTGGTTTTGGTGGTGGACGTGGCGGATTCGGTGGCGGTCGCGGTGGCGATCGTGGCGGATTCGGTGGCGGTCGCGGTGGAAATGACCGTGGCGGCAACGATCAGGGCGGCGGACGCACCTGGCAGTTCTAGTTTTTTTCTAGTACTCAATCTAAGAGCTCAGCGCATGCTGAGCTCTTTTTGTTCGTTTACCCTGTTGACGTAGGAAATGTACCGCGGTACTATATATGGTCCTCAAAATGCTGAGGTTTTACCATATGGAAGAGTTATTTGAAGTAGTAAATAGCGCCAACCAAACTATAGGCATACAGAAGCCGAGGTGGTTTGTGCATGAAAATAGACTTTGGCACCGTACCGTGCATGTGTATGTAATAGACACACATGGTCGCTTTTTAATACACAAACGCTCTGAGCATAAAGATGTGAGCCCTGGGCTGTGGGATGCTCGTATAGGCGGTCATATTATAGCAGGGCATACAGCAATAGACACCGCAGTGCGAGAATTTGTAGAGGA
>CAZKVS010000005.1:0-51978 GCA_964556325.1 uncultured Candidatus Saccharibacteria bacterium | reverse complement strand
ACGATAACGTACCGAAGCTTGCTGAAAGGTAGTATGCGTCAAAGTAACACAAAGAAAACGCACCGACAATTTGCCCAGATTTTTTATTATTTCTTTACCGGCTCGCAAGAAGACTTCCACTTTGCAGATGACGAAATACAAAAAGCTGAGTTTGTTGCACCGTGGCGCATAGTTTGGAAAATGTTTCGTCAACCAGCAGACTGGAGCGGAGGAGGTCATTGGGAGTTTATACGAGTATGGCTGGGGTGGGTCATGAAGGGCAGGTCGCGCAAATATATTGCGTCCGAGTTTAGACCGGAGTTAGAGTGGGAGTAATATATATAAGTCCCGCCAATGGCGGGACTTTTTTCGTGGTCACCATGGTATAATCTATAAGCGAAATAGCGAAGCGTCAGAGCAGGCGCCTACATAATAATATTTTTAATCCAGAATAGACCATGCCCAACGTACAAGAAGTTTTCAATCGCATAAAAGAGACAAAACGAAAAGCCAAAGAAATTACTCGCATGTACAAAGACGAGTTGGAAACCAACATGGAGTACCGCGATGTACTGGAAAAACTAGAGGCACTAAAAGCGAAAAAGAAGCAGATTGAAACGCAAATTAAGGAAGACTCAGCAGGGGAGTTTGCCAAACTAGACGCCTACAAGATGCATGTAAAGACCGATAATGAGCTATTGTCAGACTTGGCCCTGAACACCCTTATGTCTGGGGAAACAGTCGAGGTAAAAGACGAAAATGATGACCCATACGAACCAGTGTTTACGGTTCGATTTAAAAAAGCACATTTAGTGCAAAAGGAGAGATAACTATATGTCAGAACATACACAACAGGAACATACAGAAGAATTTCAGGTGAACGGGGATAGCCTTATTGCCAAAATTAAGGAACTCATCCACCAAGGAAATATCCGCCGAATAATTATTAAAGGCGAGGATGGTAAAACGCTGGTCGAGCTCCCACTTACGTTCGGCGTGGTTGGCATGGCCTTAGCGCCGGTACTGGCTGCAGTAGGCGCCATTGCCGCACTCGTGTCTAACTGTACTATTGTAGTAGTTCGAAAAGAACCATAAGCAGGTAATGTGCGAGTACTACTTTTTGACGGCCGTCAAAAAGTAGTAAAAGGTATTAAAATAACTTTTATGCTTAATTTGTTACTCAATTGGCTTATTGCCGGGCTCACAGTACTTGTGGCTGGGTACGTTCTTCCCGGCATACAAATAGACGGGCTTGGGGTGGCGTTTGTGCTGGTTATAGTACTGGGACTTATAAACGCGATATTAAAACCTATTTTAATTTTGCTGACCTTACCGGTGAACATTTTAACACTTGGTTTATTTACATTGGTTATAAACGGTCTGCTAGTTTTATTGGCCGCAAAGATAGTTCCAGGTTTCCATGTTCGTGGCTTTTGGTGGGCAGTACTCTTTAGCATAGTTCTATCGCTCGTGAACGGTTTTGTCGGACGGGCGGGGCGAACTACCCAAACTCGGGTCGGCAACAGAGCTTAATATATACTTATCCACTATGGTCTCAAGCCCGTGCTTGCTATACTAGTTTTGTTTGTAAAACAAACAGCGCCCCCACCAAAATCTTTTTACGGTTGTTACGGAACACAAACACCTCGGTTGAGGTGTTTGTGTTTTTGCAAATGATATACTTAACCCATGAATGCAACAAAGTTTAAAATAGCAGAGCAGTGGGCTACCACGGTAACCGACGGTCTGGGTAAGCCAATTGATGCAGGTATTCTGCAAACGGTGAGTGCTCTGCATGCTTTGAACATACATACCACCGGTTCTTGTGAGGGTCATATGGGATGGGGTATTGCGGGCCCATGGGTTGATATTCTTTCTCCCGCAGGCGTACGAGTGCAAGATAAAATAATGGCCTTTCGACATAAAACTAAAGACAAAGTGGACATACCAAACCATCTGGTACGTTTGAGAGATGCTGTTATGCGTTCAAACTTTTTGTATACAGAAAAAGTCTTACGTTTACTTGAGCAATTTTATCGCAGTAGAAAAACTTCTTACCAGTGTAGGATTATTGCGGAGTATCGGTTTGACGGAGGCGTGCGTCTTATGTGCCAAGGTAGCGAGCCAAATACTCACAGAAGCAAGGCCATAAAGCTAACCAATTTAAAAAAATATCAAAAAGAATTTAAAGATTTCACTCAGTTTTTATTGTCCCAATAAACTTGCATTTTTGGCCTATTTTTTGTATACTTCTGCTATACAGGTTGCCCTTTAAGGGCTTTTATTTTATCTTTTCTAATTACTGTTTACTAATTACTATTTCCTATTCCCATGGCCGGAGAAGTTATTGTACGTTTTAGCGATGTAAGTTTTGAATATAGCGCTCACAAGTTACTACTTGATGAGGCGTCTTTTTCTTTGCGAGAGGGAAGCCGTATTGCACTTATGGGTCAGAATGGCGCTGGTAAGTCTACGTTGTTTAAACTCATAACCGGGGAGATTAAACCCACCGAAGGTTCCATTTCGCTCACTCCACGGGACGCCACCATTGGCATTGCCAAACAGGTTATTCCGCAAGACATGTTGGACTTAACGGTCCGGGATTACTTTGCCACTGCTTTTACCGAAAAGAAGTATAACCTGGACAAGCTCATAGCCAACGTGTTCGATGTGGTAAACGTAGACTTGCCGTTAGACCGGAAAGTGCGAGAATTTTCCGGCGGGCAGCAAGCACGCTTGCTTTTGGCTTATGCCATTATTCAAAACCCGGACATACTCTTACTGGACGAACCTACCAACAACCTTGACCAAGCAGGCATTGAGCACCTGACCGGTTTTTTAATGATGTACGAAAAAACTTGTTTGGTTATTTCCCACGACGCGGACTTTTTAAACGCCTTTACTGACGGCGTGCTGTATTTGGACTCTCACACCAAGAAAATAGAACAGTACACGGGCAACTACTACGACGTGGTAGAAGAAATAGCCAAGCGTATAGAACGGGAAAACTTGCAGAATGCCCGAGCTGAACAAGAAATAAAAAAGCTTAAAGCGCAGTCGGAACAGTTTGCCCACAAGGGTGGCAAACTTCGTGCCGTAGCCAAGCGCATGCGTGAGTCAGCCGAAGAAGCAGAGGAAACCAAAGTGGAAGTCCGCCGGGAAGATAAAACTATTCGTCCGTTTACTATCCCTACCCAACAGTACGACCCATTTTTCAACGGCATCGTAGCAAACATCACCTCGGTTTCCGCCATTGTAAACGGTGAGCCGGTAAGCAAAGAGCGCGTGCTTGCAGTACGGCGGGGGATGCACGTACTTTTCTCCGGTCCCAATGGCATAGGTAAAAGCACTTTATTGGATGCCATTGCTAACCGCAAAGCCGCAGGTGTAGCCATACCGGACGATATTCTTATTGGTTACTACAAACAAGACTTTTCAAATTTTGATTATAAACAACCGGCCTTTGACGCACTCCTTAACGTAATGAAAGAACAGGACGAGCAAAAGCTCCGCGCAGTCGCTGCTAGTTTCTTGCTCGACGGCAAGGTATTGGCGAACCCTATAGAAACTTTATCCGAAGGGCAAAAAGGTTTGCTGGCTTACGCACAGCTGGTACTTATGAAGCCCGGCTTACTCATACTGGACGAGCCAACCAACCACATAAACTTCCGCCACTTGCCGGTTATAGCCGAAGCGCTCGACCAGTACGAAGGCGGCCTCATAATGGTCTCCCACATTCCCGACTTCGTCTCCAAGGTCCGTATAGATGAAATAGTAGACTTAGCTGCTATATAAAAAAAATAACAAAGCCCCGTAACAACTATTCGGGGCTTTGTGTTTAAGTGAATGACGTGACTCAATGTCGGCGAGCCGAACAGTGGAGAGAGCCGAGCTTACGATTTTCCAAAATTACTGGAATTAAGTAAGGTCGGCTAGTGCATATTCTGCATTTTTTTCGATGCTGCAAAATTTTAACCAACTCCGCGGCCCAGTGCTTTAATATTTCGGGTTCGATTGTTGGTGCCAAATTCCCGAACTCGAATAAAGTCTGGGTAGGGACTCCTTGTTGACCAGAGTATTTTCGAAAACTGAAGTTAAGAAAGGTCTGCTTCCCTGAAGCACCCTTTAACTTTAACCGTTTAGGCGTTACGACAAGCACAAAGCCCGAGAAGTTCCTACTTATGTAAGTGCCTTCCGCAAAGCTTTTGTGCTTAAATGGCTGTAGGCCAGCCTCCTTAAAAACCGCAGAAACAGAATTGCCGTTCACTTTGATGTTCCTCCTGTGGCGATGTAGAAATACCCTGCAATTTAGCAATTTTATACACTTTTGTCTAGGGGTGGTATAATGAGGTATACGATAGTACAGCCTTTCCTCATTTTGATTCATACTTCTTAATTCATAATTCCACCTCACTGCATGGAACCTTTAGCCGCAAAACTCAGGCCACAAACGTTAGAGGAGTATATTGGCCAGGAGCATTTAGTTGGCCCTGGTAAACCTTTGCGTAACGCCATTGAACAAAAACACTTGTTCAGTTTTTTACTGTGGGGCCCGCCCGGAGTAGGGAAGACCACCCTTGCACGCATATACGCAAACGCCTTAGGTGCAGACTTTCATGAACTCTCCGCTGTCTCTGCGGGTAAGGAAGATATAAAAAAGATTATAGCTCAACCAAGGGACCCTTCCGTCTCCGCAAGGCGGATCCACCTTCCCTTAACAGGGAAGGAGAACGCGCATTTCTCTCCTCCTGTTAAGGAGGAGTACTCCGCGTCAGCGGAGGGAGGTGGTTCTAACTCTACTATTCATAAGATACTTTTCCTCGACGAGATACACCGGTTCAACAAAGCCCAACAAGACTTTTTATTACCTTACGTAGAAAGCGGACAACTCACGCTCATAGGCGCAACTACTGAGAACCCAAGTTTTGAAGTTATTCCTGCACTCCTTTCCCGCTGCCGCGTGTTTACGCTCAAGGAACTTTCTAGCGACCAAGTTCGCGAAGTTATCTTCCGCGCAGTTTCTATGATGCATTGGTCTGGTCCTCCCCCTCATGAGGGGGAGCTAGAGGGGGTCGTAGAAACCTCTGACAAGCCCTCAAAATCTACTATGACCTCACCCAGCCTCTCCTCACAAGGAGAGGGGCCGGACGATGACGCCATTACCTGGCTCACCCAAATGGCCAACGGTGACGCACGCCAAGCCATAACCATGCTGGATAATACGCTCAAGCTGTATAGTAAAATAACTGTTGAGACGCTGAAAGAAACACTGCAGTCCAAAACCTTACGGTACGACAAAGCCGGAGACGAACACTACAACACCATAAGCGCGTTCATAAAAAGCATGCGTGCAAGCCAAGCCGACGCAGCGCTCTACTACTTAGCGCGTATGGTAGAAGCAGGAGAAGATCCATTGTTCATTGCTCGCCGTATGGTAGTGTTTGCGAGTGAAGATATAGGCTTGGCTCAGCCTACTGCGTTGGTAGTAGCTAATGCGGTATTTGCTGCGTGCCAGAGCATTGGTTACCCGGAATGTGCTATAAACCTCGCTCACGGCGTAGCATACCTTGCCAACTGTAAAAAAGACCGCGCCGCCTATGATGCACTCCGTGCGGCGCAAGGAGACGTTCGCATCCACGGTAACTTGGCCATACCTCTGCACATTCGCAATGCCCCCACTAAACTCATGGAAGAAGAGGGTTATAGCGCAAGCTACGAAATATACGACGAAAAAAGTTATTTGCCAGAGCAACTGAAAAGTAAAAAATATTTTAGTAACTAACTATGGAAAGTCAATCCAATATTTCAAAAGCGATTTTTGGTGCGCTTGGATATTCTACCCAACAGGTAGTAGACATACCCCAAGGGGAAAGCAATCGGGTGTATAAAGTGAAAACCAATAACGGTTTCATACTTTTCCGTGCGCCGAAGAGTAGAAAAGAAAGCCATATAGAAAAGTTAGTATGGGTAGAAAAAGCTTTAACCAAGCAATCTATTCCGCACGCTAAGTTGTTGTACGCTACAGCAGACTCGACTTTGTTCGCATACGGCTTTAGTATTTTTGAGTATATCGAAAATACAAGTAGTCGGGACGCCATTCTTAGTGGGAAAACTACCTTGGAAGAGTTTCATACAGAGCTCGGCCAACTGCTGCAAAACGTTCACGCTATTACATTTCCGGCTTTTGGGAATATCCCCCTTGTTCTGGAAAATAGCAACGACGATTTTGTCGTATACAACAGCAAAGAAGTGCAACGTATTTTAAGTAAAGTGGAAGGGCTAGAAACTGACTTTCCAAAAAACATAGCGCCTCTCGTTTGCGCTAAGTTGGAAACACTACACTCTCTTAAACCAAAACTTAAACCAGTGCTCTGCCATACTGACCCGGCGCCTAACAACTGTGTATGGAACGAGCAGATGGGCACAGTGCTTATAGACTGGGATGATGCACGGGCCACCAGTTGGGTAGCAGACCTAGCCGACCTTACATATTCAGGAAGTCACTTAAACGAACTTGGACCAAGAGAAGAAAGACGAAAGCGGATATTAACGTCATTTCTAGATGGCCATGGGCTGGGGGATTTCTCGTATAACGAAGTGCTGCAAGTAGAACATATAATGCACATTTTAAAAGCCGTGCATCACTTGCCGTATTATCATGAAGAGCAGCACAATCTTGAATGGTTTTGGAAAACCAAAAACCGACTTTTGGAATTACTAGAAATGTAGATGGCAAAGGCGCCTTTTAACACCACTCACTTTGCCCCATATTCGACAAAATGGCTCGCTAGGAGTATACCAATGGTAGCATTGGTATATTTTAGAATAGGTGTGCTAGAACTATATGCGAGCGCAAAGGTTTAAATATACACCGGGTGGCTTTAAGGAGGTGTTTTTTGTCCCAAGGATATTGTCGCAAATGCGGCGAGTACCGGTGGCTTACGCAGCACCATTGGTTGCCTCGGCGGTGGTTCGGTTGCACAAATAATATCGTGCTACTTTGTGGGCAGTGCCATAACGCTGTTGAGACAATTATACTGAAACATGAAAAACGACTGGGCGGGAAACCCCTGACCAGAAAGGGTTACTGGAAACTCAAGGATAAGTTTCTATCATAACTACATAGATATCCGGCACTAATACCCTTAGCGCCGGATCATTTTTTAAGAAATCTAGTCTCACTTCCGCTTTTTCTTTATACTACACTCATGAAAATTATTGACCTTACTCAAACAATTGAAGCGGGGATGAAGGTGTATAAAGGAGACCCCGAAGTAAAAATAAAGCAGGTGCAAACCATTAAAAAGCATGGGTGGAAGCTTAACTTGCTCAGTTTTGGTTCGCACACGGGTACACATGTGGACGCACCCGCACATATGCACGAAAATGGGGTTACATTAGATGAGCTGCCATTAGAGAAATTCATTGGCGAAGCTCAGGTGGTTACGGTAGATAGTGAGTTTCCGAAAAACATTGGATTAGTTTTTCGAAGTGGGGAAGTGGATTTAGAACTTTTTGAAAAAATATTTACGGCAAACACTTCTTTTGTGGTAGTAGGCAACAAGGCCACGCTGAGTGTGGACATGGAACGCAAGCTTCTCGAGCGTGGAGTTTTAACTTTTACTGATTTAATAAACTTGGAAGAACTGCCAGACGACCGCTCATTTGGCTTTTATGGCATCCCCCTCAAAATAAAAGACAGCGACGGTTCACCCATCCGCGCATTTGCGATTATATAAAACAAAATCGCGACCACAGGTGAAGTGTGGCCGCGACGGATTATGCAAACAAGCTGTGCACGAGCGAGAGTAGTGCCTTTGCGGAATAGACATCTTTATCCAAATACAGCAGACCGGCTGGAAGTGAATATCGACGACCACTCACGAGCACTACTTTCTTCCCGAGAGCGGCAAGTTCACAGGCAAATTGATAGCCATCGTGGTCTTGGTCTATTGAACCGTCAACCACAAAGGCATCAAATTCACCGACTTGCAATTTTCAGCACGGATAGAGTTAGAAACGTCACAACGCTATACTCATTTTTTAGAGCATCTTTGTGGGCTTCTAACCAATTCGCGCTGTCGTCTGTCAACGCTAACTTGAGTCGTAGATCCCCATGGCGTTAGTCCTCCTTATTACACTAAGATTAGCCTTTAGCCTAGGGCTGAAGTTCTAGGCTACGACCGTTTCCCAAGTTTGATTTTGCCCAGTATATACTACACGAATGTATTTGTACACGCGCTTAGGAAAGACAAATGTATAATAAAAACAAAGAATTAGAGTGTTGAGAAATGTAAAAGGCGGGACAGATGCATATCTGTTCCGCCTTTTTCTGTAAACAGTCGACCCTCTTCGACTACTTACAGCTTACTTCCAGCTTTTTGAAATACTTGCACCTACAGTTACATAAGTGCCTCGGTTAGAGCCCGCCGTAAACGGCGTGCTCGCAACTACACTTGGTAGTGTAAGCGTAACCCCGCTGCCGAGGTCTCGGATTAAGCCCGTTGAGGCATAACCCAGAAACGCTTTTGGAAACCCGAAGGCTCCAAAGTCGCGAATGATTTTGACTTGGCCACCAACTGACCAAGCTGAATTGAGTTGAAAATTGTAGCCAGAGCCAGTTCCCAGAATCCAGCCGCGGCCTGGTGAATTTCCCTTAATCGGCGTGGCATAGGTAGTTGTTACAAATGGCGAGAGTTTTAGCCCTCGCACCTTCTGTTCAACTACTTCTTGCCGTAGAGTAAGAAGCAACGCATCGCCCTTACCGACTTGTCCAATCGGTTCGGGATTTACGTATACCAGGGTAAACGTTGATTGAACTGGGCCATGACGAAGCTTAAGTCCTGCACTCAAGCCAACCTCATGCCGAGACGACCCGGGGACTGCACTCAGTCCTCGCCAATAAAGCAGTCCAAGCAGCGCGCGACCGTTCTGTTGCGTGCAAGAAACTGTAGCCACAGGCGCTGCATAAAAAATTGCAGCGTCCAGGTCTGGGTGTAGCTGATTACCAGTACTTGCAGAACAAGTGGTCTCCCACGTGTTGTTGCGCGCCGGGGTAGCCACGACTAATGCCATTGGAGCCTTCATCGCCTCTTCTCTGTTTTCTCGTTCTTGAGCAAATGTTTTGCCGCCCACTCCAAGAAAAGAAAATAAAGCGCTAAAGAACCCCATGGCGTTACGCCATGCTCTTCGCTTTACTTCTTCTGGCTTATATCTGTTTATAAACCCAGGCACAAAGCCTATTCCACCAGCGTTAATCAGAAAAAACTCTGGCAGAAAGAAGAGTAATAAAGGGGTAATGCGGAGCTCTGAAGCCCTTATGCAGTTTACGAGCGCGCTAAGCAAGCTCGCAATTATGCACAAGTACACTCCCCACAACCAAATTTGCTTCCAGTCTATTTCACCGGCAAGATACCTTGCCATTGAATCAGACGTATAATCGAATGGGCCATACAGTGCCATCTGTCTCTGCGCTTCAAGGTAACCCATGTTAAGTCGCCCTAACTGTATGAGCGTTTGGTGCAATTGCAGGAGTCCATCGTCAATTGCCTGAGGCGAGCGCAATGCCTTGGTGCGTTCCACTAGTTCAGCAGGAATTACTTGCCTATCGAGGTTGGCATTACGCTCCATTGCTTGCCTGTAAAGGTGAGCCTTGCGCTCCAGTATGGCCATGTTGTACGACCCCGGCAAGTTCGCGCACAGAGCCTGGGAAAGTTCTTCGCCTAATTCGACCCTTAATTTAGGGTCTAGTAGGGGAAGATGTTTATAATATCGTTCCTCACGCTTACGATTCTCAGTCCGGTAATTATAAGCAGCAAGACCAATGGTCCCTGCAATAGTCAAAACCAAACTAAGCCATAAGCATTTCTTTAAGCTGTTAATGTTCATCGTTTTCCTCCATTCGATGATTCTGCGTTTATGTTGAGGGTTTGTTTGGAAGACAATACTATACAATAAATTAGTGCTGTAGTCAATGTTATTTAATGAAAATTCTTGTTAAAATAATAGGCTTCAATCCAGAAGCAGGCATTCCATGGAGAGGAAACTATGCCACACAAATTATGGAGTTTTGAGTTTGGGCCAGCACGGCTGGCTCCAGCTTTAGCTTTTATTTACGTTGCCGCAGCCGTGGCAATGTCAGTCGTTACTCTTGGGTTGCTTCTCACGGGCAATCTAAAACCATAACTAAAAGCCAAAAGGAGGCTACGAAATGTATACACCTGACCACGCACTTCAGGCAGTAGTTGTATGCCTCCTTACCGTGGAGGTAATGGAAGCATATGAAGTGCGTTATGACGCGAAGCGCTTTCATCAGTGGCGCACCCAACTCGTTATTGCTGTGGGGGCAATGATAGGGGACTTACCTCTTTTTGTTGGTGCAGCCATAAACGTGTATGAGAAAAAAGCGTGGAATGATTTTACACCGTTTTTTACCGAGCTAAAACACGGAGCGCATTCCGTTATTGTGTGGGCCTACCTCAGTCTTATACTTTTGAAACTCGTTCGAAAGTATAAGAAAGAGCTCACGCACTACGCGGCACTCTTCATCACCGCAGTCTACCTGCACATGCTGGTAGACTTTATGACCCACGGGCGCGAGCTATTTGACCAGCAAGGAAATGTAATTAGCCACGGTCATAGTGGCTGGTGGCCACTTTGCGAGCCATGCAGCGATGGTATAAATCTGGGAACTGTTTTAGGTTTCTGGAACTACATGCCCGAGCATGGCGTCATCCCACGGTGGCAAGAGCTGCTGGTAAATGGCTTATGCCTCATCTTCTGTGCGTGGGCATTTCCACGTTTCCACCGCAGAAGAAGTGCGCACATAACATCAGGTATCAACCAATTTAAAAGACCGACGTAACCCCACACGTCGGTCTTTTTGTATGCCCATGTAGGCTTGTTTCTGTTGTCAGAAAAGTTGATTTAAAGAAACTCTTTTAAATAAAGCAATATTAAGTAAAAGGACCTATTTGTACTTTGCATATATATTGACATATTGTTGTATTTATACTATAATATGTTAATTCTGCAATCACAGTTTTTCATAGAACTCGAAACCCGCTGGTTGACCTTGGTCACCAGCACAACGCCCAGGAGGCAACAATGACACGTCTGATAACACTAGCAGCCTTCGCGCTGCTTCTTACTGCGACCAATGCCCTGGCGCAAGGGCAACTCGTTGGTAATTCGATCCACCGCGTGATCGAAGAGACCATCAACAAAGGCATCGTCAAGACCGGTTGCTGCATCATCAAAGACGATGATTTGCAATTTGTGCCTACACCCACACCAACCCCGGTTCCCAAGCCGACTCCTAAACCCATCGCCACTCCAAAGAACGCAATCACGATTGAAATCCAGGCCGTGGATAAATACCACGGCGGCGTGGTTGGAGAGATATTCGCCACCGACCCTGCACCTCGCTTGGTTGTGACTTACACTCGCTCCACCAAGCTGGGCGACTTCACGGTTGCCTCATGGAACTCGGTTGGACGCAAGTTCAACCAAGAGGGCGACTTAGGGCTGACCTGGTCGAAATGGGGGTGGAATGCTGGCTTTACCCGGTTCTTCGTCCGAGGCGGGGATATTGACCAGGCAAGCTTCGGCAAGTCTGGGTCAGTAAACCTTAAAGGGCGAACGCTCACACTTGGTGCGGACCTTAAAATCTACACCAAGGCGAGAGCTTCCAGTCCTCCGGGTGGCGTCGTTGGCAAAGCGTCAATCGGGTATGCGAAGCCGTTTCCTGGATTCGAACGGCTACAAGTCCGACATCGGTTCGAGGTCGGCGCGGACAACAACCCATTCGGACTTGGCCGCGGTGTAAGTGGTCTCGTATTTTACGATATCGAGACCGCTTATAAGCTCAACGATGCGTCTGAAGTCTACGCTAGTTGGCTTGCCAGCGATGCCGTTTGGGGTCGCGGCAACACCACGCGCCGCTTTCGAAACTCGTTCGCAATTGGCTACCGCTGGGGGAGGAAGTGGTAGCATCAGACAAACCCAAAAGGTCGGACATAGTTGCCCATTAACTATGTGCCGGCCTTTTGCTTTATTTGCCTGGCTGGACTTTATAATGCGACTCTGGTATACCATGGGCGAGTAAGCGCTCACACTTTATCCGGCTAAGTTCGCCTTAACCGGTGTCCAAAGGAAGGAGGAAATCTTATGCAAACGCTATTTGAAGGCGACCAAAAAGATCGCAACAAAGGAAAAGTTGTGAAGTATGCCCTAGGACTGCTTGGGCTTGGCGCAACCCTTGTTGCTGCATGGCGCTTTTGGCCGTTCTAGCCAAACACAAGCGGGTGCACACGAGTTATTCACTGGTCTATACCAGCGTAGCTCACGTGCACCTTCTTTTAATTATGAAGAAATTTTACTTTTAACTAAGCCATTTGCAGGTTTATTGCTGGTTTGTCAAGAAAGTAGTATAATAATTAGCTATCCTCATATATATGAGGGGCATGTTTATTTTATTATTTTTTAGTCATTATACTTGAGTCCTATGTTCATATTTAGCGCCGTTCGCACAAACACGTTGGGAAAGCTTCTCGCCGTGTTTGCTTTGGTATGTCTTACGCTCAGCATGGCCACCCCACGGGTAGGCTTAGCCGACGAAACGACAGACCAAACCGCCATTCAAACCGATGTAGTGCTAGACACCCCACCGGTAGACCCTAACCCAACCCCGCCGCCAGCACCACAGGCTTTTGCAGCCCTGCCAGACATAATTAGCGGTCCATGTGTAAGCGGTCCAGCACATGCAGAAACTGTCACGAGCAGCGTGCAAGGAACACTAAACAACGGCGACCCTATTACTGACGGAACCCGAACTAACCCAGCCAACGCACTTGGCGTTTCCGACAGCTCATTCTTTTCTCTTGGAAAACAGGGGACTGTTACGCTTGGTTTTAACCAATATGTTATAGATGTGCCTGGCGTTGACCTTGCTATTCATGAAGTTACCAACGGCCGTGATACCTATCCAGAAGAACGGGCAGATGTAGCAGTTAGCCAAGACAACACCACTTGGATAAACGTTGGAACTGCAAGCGGTTTAGACTTTGGTACTGGTATATCTACGTTTGATTTTTCCGGAACCGGCTTACCTTGGATTAAGTTTATCCGCATAACCGACGCGACCAATTTTGCCATACACGATGCAACAGGGGACGGCTATGACCTAGAAGCAGTAGATGCTACATACAAGTCTTGTACTAACATTACTTTAGAAAAAAACGGAACATACGACTCTCAAACCGGCAAACTAAGCTACACGATTACGTGGGGCGTAGTTGGCGAAGGCTCTGCTGACGTAACCATTACTGACCAACTTCCAACCGGCACCACCTACGTAGCTGCTTCTGCAGACAACGGCGGTGTGTACGACAACGGTACAAAAGTTATAACCTGGTCCTTGGGCTCTCAATCTGCCGGAACAAGCGGCTCTGTGCATTTTATGGCGACTTTAGACGCTGCACTTGCCATGAACCAATGGGCAAAAACAGTTGTATCGTTTGCTCAGGGTAAATTGGCAAACCTAGTTGACCCTGTGGCACTCGATCGCAGCGACCCTGCCCAGGCTTTGGGTGTTGCCCAAACTGCCGGAAACTTGTACGATAATCCACTTCCAGATTTTATTGGTAAATTCTTTTCTCTTGGTTTTACTGATCAGCCAACCGGCGGACAACTCGTAGTCGCCTTTGAGCACCCCATATACAACGGTACGGGTCCTGACGTAAAGGTGTTTGAAGTCACCGGTGGCGACAACTATCCGGATGAGCAAATAAAAGTCTCTGTAAGCAATGACAATAGCACCTGGAACGACGTGGGAGTAGTTGTTCGAGATGGCAGTGTAGACTTAGGCGCAAACCCTTCGGCACATTACTTGAAACTGACGGATACTTCGGATGAAAACATATTTGAACCCACTGCTGATGGTTTTGATGTAGACGCAATACAAAGCTTGCAGCTCGTGCCACCGGTGTGTAGCGTGACGAACGCTGCAACGGCCAGCTTTGGCATTACGGTAAACAACAACCCTGTTACTGTTTCTACTACAGCCCAGACTACCACAACTATAGACAACGCATCGTGTGTTGAAGGTACTTTCAAAATTTCAGGTCAAAAATGGAACGACTTAGACGGTGACGGCGTGCAAGATGAAGGTGAAAATGGCTTGTCTGGTTGGAATATTTACTTAGACACTAATGACAACGGGATCAAAGACCAAAGCGAGCCAAGTACTACTACAGACCAAAGTGGCAATTACTCCTTCTCCAGCATTGCTCCGGGTATGTATGTAGTACGAGAAGTCGGCCAAGCAGGTTGGACTCAAACCTACCCAGCCATTCAGTCTTTTGGTAAGCATGTCGTGTTTGTAACTGACTTTGACGTAACCGGTAAAAAATTTGGCAACCACCAGACCCCAGGCGGAGGTGGTGGTGAACAGGGTGGCGGCGGTGGAAACGGCCCTACAGGCTCCATAACTGGTATTGTATTTAACGATGCAAACAACAACGGCGCATTGGACAACGGCGAGTCGTCCCTTTCCGGGTGGGTAGTCTACTTGGACCAAAACGACAACAGTGTTCTAGACAATGGCGAAGTGTCCAAAACAACAGCTTCACCATACCTCTTTAGCGGTCTTGCAGACGGTACTTACACCGTTCGTGAAGTTACTCAGCCAACTTGGCTTCAAACTTTACCTACTGACGTAAATGCTTTGAAGTATACCGTTATAATCTCCGGTGGCAACGCCGTGACCGACAAAGACTTTGGTAACTTCCAGAGCCAAGGCGCGGGTGGAGGCGGGGCCGGTGGTGGTTCTGGTGGCGGTGGCGGAGGTGGCGGTGCAATCAACCCAAGTTTTGTAAGCGGAGGCGGCTCTGGCGGAGCGCCTGGTCAAGTGTTAGGTGACTCTACAACTACTACCAACGTACCTACATCTGGCATTACTCCTCCAGCTGACCCTCAAGTACTTGGCGCAGTAACCGAGCTTCCACGAACCGGAGCAGGTATCACAAGCTTGCTTATTCCACTCTTGTTCGGACTTTTAGTGAGTGGGTTTGCATACAAGAAATTCAAAATGGTATAACTCAAAACCATACAAAACCCCGACTCAGAGTCGGGGTTTTTAAGTATCAGACACCTAGGCGAGATGGTTCTCGCTGTGCTACCCTATATATATGAACAAGCGACAGCACATCAAAAAAGCACTCCTACCCATGGCGGTTTTTTTTCTGGCTGTGCTCGTGGCTGTATTTGCTATGAACGCACCATACATATGGGCACGCATTAAGTTTGCCGCTTCTACACCGGACCAAAAAGCTGTGCTCAAGTCCATTAGCCTTACGGAAATTGTAGATGCTTCCAAAGGTGCCTGGCAGCCAAATACATTAGCCATTCCAAGCTTGGGCGTGACCGCACCCATTCAGTACGCTACACAAAAAGACGAAAAACACTTTCAGGAACTGCTAAAAAGCGGAGTAGTGCACTATCCCGGTACGGCGTTGCCGGGTAAAGTGGGGAACATGTTTATTTTTGGTCATTCGTCCGATTATGCATGGAGCTCTGGGAGTTATAAAACCGTGCTCGCACTCTTACCTAAACTGAAAATAGGCAGCGAAATAAAAGTGGTGGACAAAGACGGGTATATTTACACCTACATTGCAAAGAAAATTCAAGTAGCGGCTCCTACAGAAATTCAATGGCTGAGTCAGGACACGGGAGGTAAACGGCTCCTTACTGTGCAAACATCGTACCCGATAGGGACCGCATTAAAAAGATATTTAGTAATAGCAGAGCTCAGACAAAGTGACTAATAATCCCAACCTACGAATTGTATCCGAATGCTTCGAATTCGGAACATTCGGATGTTAATTTGTATCATTCGGATTACAATATGAATTTAATTGAAATAAAGGACTTAAAAAAGACTTACGAAAACGACGGCGTAGAAACGCCTGTGCTTCATGGTGTCTCTTTTAAAATTGACGCGGGAGAGTTTGTATCCATAATGGGCCCCTCTGGTAGCGGCAAATCTACCCTCATGCATATTTTGGGTTTTTTGGACCGGCCATCTTCCGGGGTATATGAGTTTGAAGGAAAGAACACGACCGGTTTTACCGATGAAGAACTGGCTATTATTCGTAACGAACGCGTGGGGTTTGTCTTCCAATCTTTTAACCTCCTTGCACGAACTTCTGTGCTCGATAACGTAAAGCTGCCGCTGGTCTATGGGAAAAAGAAAAACCAAGATGAACTTGCCCGGAAGGCACTGGAGTCCGTTGGGCTGGGGCACCGCATGGAGTTTTTTACCAACCAAATTTCCGGTGGAGAAAAACAACGCGTAGCCATTGCGCGGGCACTAGTAGGCGACCCGGCAGTTATATTTGCCGACGAACCAACCGGCAACCTAGACTCTAAGAGCGGGAACACCGTTATGCACATTCTCCAGCGCTTAAATGATGAGGGCAAGACAATTATCCTCGTCACTCACGAAATGGACACAGCTGAGCACGCAAAGCGTCTCATTAAACTTAAGGATGGACTTTTGGTGGAAAACATTAAGATACACAACCGAACCATTGCTAAGGCGGAAGGAGAGTTAGTGAAGTAATTGTTCAAAATTAAATAAAATTGACCAGAATTGAACAAAATTTATGACCCCCGAAGATTTACAGAAGAGAACTAAAGCTTTTGCAATCAGAATAATGAAGTGAGCAGCAATTTTGGAAAAAGATTCTCTCGGTAAATTTATTGGCCGGCAAATTTTTAGATCGGCAACATCGGAAGCCGCAAACTACAGAGCCGCCTGTAAACCAAAATCCGCTAAAGATTTTATTGCTAAGCTTGGTATTGTAATAGAGGAGGCGGACGAAACCGTGTTCTGGCTTGAAATGATTGATGAGTCAAAGATTATTAAAAATGCCTTAATTGCGGACCTGTTGCAAGAAGCGCGGGAGCTAACCGCCATAATGGTGTCTTCTAAAAATTCTGCGCTACGCAATCAGAGAGCTAAAAAATAACGTATTTTAAATTATGGTCAATTCTGAACAATTTTGTTCAATTTTGGTCAATGCCTCATGAATTTTTATTCTGAAATTAAACTAGTTATAAAAGGCTTACTTTCCCGCAAGGGACGGTCATTTTTGACTATACTTGGTATAGTAATTGGCGTTGCCGGAGTTATTACCATTATTTCTCTGGGTGCCGGAGCGCAAAGTTTGGTTTTTTCTCAACTTACCTCACTTGGAACGAACCTTGTGGGCATATTACCCGGTAAATCAAACGACACGGGCCCGCCCGCGGCTGTGTTCGGCATTCAAATTACTACACTTACCGTGGACGACGCGCGAGCCATTCAAACCGAAATACCACACGTCGCTGCCGCTGCCGCATTTGTGCGGGGAAGTAGCGCTGTGGCTTGGAACGGACAAAGCGTTGATACTTTTTTTACTGCCACCCAAGCCAGTTTACCCAATGTACAAACTACACCGATAGCTGGTGGACGTTTTTTTGACGAGCGCGAAGAAAAGGGTGGCGCAAATGTGATAGTGCTTGGGTGGGACGTCAAGGAAGAGCTATTTGCAGACGCAGATCCTATAGGTAAAGTAGTGAAAATTAAAAACGTGCCGTTCGAAATTATTGGCTACACCAAGAAACAGGGGACAGTGGCCTTTCAAAACCAAGACGACCAGGTGTTTATTCCTTTGGTTATTGGTCAGAAACAAATCTTGGGTATAAATTACTTGCAATTCATACGTGCTCGGGTAGACGAGACCGTAAATGTAAAACCTACCATAGCCGCTATTACCGAACTACTCAAAGAGCGCCACCGCATTCATACCAACGATGACGTAGACTTTTCCGTACGCGACCTCGCAGACGCAATTAAGCTCATCGGCGGTATAACCGATGCCTTGCGGTTATTCCTCGCCGCCATGGCTGCTATAAGCCTTGTGGTAGGTGGTATAGGTATAATGAACATTATGTTGGTTACCGTAGCGGAGCGTACTCGCGAAATTGGCTTGCGTAAAGCGGTGGGAGCCACCAATAGCAATATTCGAAACCAATTTTTACTTGAGTCTGGTACAGTTACGCTCATCGGTGGTATAGTCGGTATTATTCTTGGGTCATTTTTGGCATACTTGGTTGCGCTTGGTGCGCGGTATGCTGGCTATACGTGGGACTTTGTAGTTTCTCTTACCTCAGTGCTTATGGCAGTCGGTGTCTCGGTCGCGGTTGGGGTTATATTTGGTTACTACCCTGCACGCAAAGCCGCAAAACTTAATCCAATCGAGGCCTTACGATATGAATAGAACTCTCAAACAAGCCATTCGAGGGCTAACCATCAACCCAGCCAGAACCATGCTTACGACGCTTGGGATTGTGATTGGTATTGCGACAGTTATAATTGTGCTTTCCGCTGGAGAGGGTTTTCGCAGTTATATTAACTATCAAATTGACCAGTTTGGCAGCAATACCATTTACATAGAAACAAAAATCCCCCCGACAACAAAAGCGCGAGCTGCCGGCGGGGTAGGAGCGGCAAGTGGCGGGAACGGAGCGAGCCAAGCAGTACAAATTACTACCCTTAAAAACCGAGATGCCGACGATATTAAACGTTTACCCGAAATTCTAGGGGTCTACGGCGCTGTAATAGGTCAAAAAGTTGTCGGCTATAAGCAAACCAACAAAAACGCTTTCATTTTTGGCTCAGATGCTGACCGGTTTGTCATAGACAAGGGTAAATTAGCCAGCGGTAGGCCATATAGCAAACAAGAAGACTTAGCCGCAGACCAGGTGGCTATCCTTGGTCATGACATTGCCCAAGACTTGTTTGGCAACGATGACCCTATTGGCAAAACCATACGGGTATCCAACCTTAACTTTGTGGTGATAGGCGTCTACGAACAACGTGGAAGCTTTGGTTTTTCTAACGACGACCAGCAAGTCTATATTCCACTCGTCACAGCACAAAAAAAGCTACTCGGCATAGACCATTTACTCTATATGGTCGCACAAGCGAAAGATGCAAACCAGACTGCGCCTGTAGCTGTGGATATACGTCTCATCTTGCGACACAATCATGACATAACCGACCCCGCAAAAGATGATTTTAACGTCCAAAACCAAGCGCAAAGTTTAGACACCTTTAACACCATTCTGCAAGGCATCACTTTCTTACTTATAGCCATTGCGGCCATTAGCTTGCTAGTAGGTGGTGTGGGTATTATGAACATCATGTATGTAGTTGTCACCGAACGCATAAGTGAGATTGGTTTAAAAAAGGCGTTGGGTGCCAAACCAGCAGATATTTTATCCGAATTCCTGGTCGAGGCAGTACTACTGACTATTGTGGGCGGCATTCTGGGCATTGGCTTTGGCGCGCTCGTGTCTTTTGCTATAAGTAAGGGCGCTACTGCCTATGGCCTACCCTGGGCCTTTAGCGTCCCGCTCAGTGGCATTGCGCTGGGTATGGGTGTGTCAGGCGGCATCGGCCTACTCTTTGGTGTGTTTCCTGCCAGGCGTGCAGCAAAACTAGATCCTATTGAGGCTTTGCGATACGAATAAACACAAGTCGTTAGTTTTCTAGTCGTTAGTCACTGCAGGAAGACAAATATGCAGATTATCAGATTTGAAGACATCATAGCTTGGCAAAAAGCACAAACTCTTGCAGTTTTACTTTATACATACTTGAAAGACTGCAGAGACTACAGCTTTAAAGACCAATTACTTCGGGCCGCGCTTAGTATCAGCAATAATGTTGCCGAAGGTTTTGACAGGAATACAGATAAAGAACTTAAATATTTCCTTTTTATAGCCAAAGGCTCAGCTGCTGAAGTGAGATCCATGCTTTATTTAGCCAAACGACTTATGTACTTAAATGAAGAGCAATTCGAGAATGGTTTTACTTTAGCGAATGAAATCTCTAAAATGCTTACAGTATTTATTAGCAAACTAAACCCTAAGACTGAATTAACTAAAGACTAATGACTAATGACTCTTTAAACTATAAACCAGTGGTACTCGTAATTCTTGATGGTTTTGGATACCGAGAAGAAAAAACTCATAATGCTATAGCAGAAGCCCATACGCCATTTATTGACTCCATGTGGGAGAAGTATCCCCATGCTTTATTGAGCGCAAGCGGGGAGAGCCTTGGTTTGCCTGAAGGGCAAATTGGTAGTTCTGAAATTGGCCATACCACCATCGGTCTCGGAAAAATAATGGACAATGACCTAGTCCGTATTAACAAAGCTATACGCAACAATACCTTTGCAGACAACTCTGTGTTCCAAGAATTATTTGCCCATGTGAAAACCCATAATTCTACCCTGCATATTTTGGGAATGATTAGCCCAGGCGGTGTACACTCGCACCAAGAGCACCTGCATGCATTTATCAAAGCCGCTAAAGCAGCAGGGATAGACCGTATAGCTATTCATGCATTTACGGATGGTCGGGATGTACCACCTCAAAGCGCAGCGCAGTATTTAAGAGATTTAGAAGACGTATTAGAGACGGAAGGGGTAGGCGTTATAGCGAGCGTAGGGGGAAGGTATTTTGGTATGGACCGGGACAATAACTGGGACCGCGTTGCTAAAGCTGAAGACGCACTGTTTCTATGCAAAGGGAACGTCTGCCAGCTTAAAAAACCATCTGAATACATAGCCGAACTCCACGCGGAAGGACATTTTGACGAGCACTTAGAGCCGGCCGTGTTTTTAGATGCGTCTGGACAAGGCATGTCAATTGGCACAAACGACGGCATTTTCTTTTTCAATTTTCGAGCGGACCGAGCACGCCAGCTTTCTAAACGACTCCATGAACGAACGGCAGACCAGAATTGTTATTTTGCAACTATGACTGAGTATGACTCTGCCGTACCTGCTCATGTTGCCTTTCCGCCGGAGCCTATTCAAACCACTTTGGCCAGTGAGGTCGCCAAGCATGGAAAGACCCAACTACATATTGCGGAAACAGAAAAGTACGCTCATGTGACTTACTTCTTCAATGGCGGGGTGGAAACCCCACATGAAGGGGAGTCTCGAGTCATGATAAATAGCCGGAAAGATATAAAAACTCACGATCTGGCACCCGAAATGAAAGCAAAGGAGATAACTGACGCAGTTCTAGAACAGCTAACAACCCAAGATTTAATAGTAATTAATTACGCCAATGCCGATGTAGTAGGCCACACGGCAAACTTTGCGGCAACAGTACAAGCCATAGAAGCAATTGATACAGAACTAAGCAGGCTCGTACCGGCAACTGTAAGCAGGGGGGGAGTCGTAGTTATCACCGCTGACCATGGAAATGCCGAAATGAACATAGACCCTATAACAGGTATTAAACACACTGCGCATACCATTAACCCAGTCCCATGTTTTATCACTGCTACGGGGCTCACATTACAATTAGAAGGCACTTTAGCGAATGTCGCGCCAACAGTGCTAGAGCTCATGGGCTTAACTCCACCAGAAGCCATGCTCCCGTCGCTTTTATCAAAATAAAATTATTTCTATCAAAATCCCATGGGACTTATACAAAACATTCAAAATCGAATTCAGGAAAAACTTGAGAAGCACGAGCGGGGACTCTATGTAGTGTTAGTTTTCCCCATTGCATTCTCCTGCATGCTTACGTTCGCTACCGCCCGTATTATAAGTGTGTACTGGCCCTGGTACTACGTGCAGTGGGCACCGGGTCTGCATGTACACCATTTTGCCTATGGCTTTTTTGTGCTTGCATTATCTGGGTTTCTTGGTTTAGTTTTCAGTGGACCTCGAGCGAAGTTTCTCATCGCGTTACTCTATGGTATTGGACTTGGCCTCGCCTTTGACGAGTTCGCTATGTGGATTCACTTGCGTGAAGATGACGTTGCCCGCTGGCAATACGATGGCATTGTCTTTGTTACGTCTGTATTATTTGTTCTTGCTTCGTTGCAACCAGGAATTAAATTTTTCTTGCATCATTGGCCGTTTACTCGGTCAAAGCTCCTTTCTGAGCATATAAAACGGCAACCATATACCTGGGATGAGCCAAAAAATCCCTCATAAATAAAGCAATAATAAAGTTTTCCTCAGGTTTATTCAAATAACCTTACAAAACCCCTTGATTTTACAGGGGTTTTTGTTATTCTGGTTCTGTGAGTCCCATTGTACGGACTATTCATTAAAATGGCCGCAAGGCGAAAAAAACATGACTAAGACAGAGTTACTCCAGACTCTTGCTGAGAAACTTGGCAAGACCCGCAAAGAAGTAAGCGAAATGCTTGAGACCCTCGTTCAGCTCGCATACGTAGAAACCAAGAAGCAAGGTGAATTCACCATCCCAGGACTTGGCAAACTCGTAAAGAAGCGCCGTGATGCTCGCGCAGGCCGCAACCCAGCCACTGGTGAAACTATCCAAATCCCAGCCAAGACTGTTGTGAAGTTCCGCCTTGCAAAGCAAGCAAAAGACTCCATCCTCTAAGATTGGATATAAAAATACTCCCCCATTGGGGAGTATTTTTTTAAGTCTTCAAACACGGAGTCTAAAGTCATCAAGTTTCAAGTCCATAAAGTCTAAATACAACGCAACAGATTCTATTTTCCTGACTTGAAGACTTTTGACTTGATAGACTTTTGACTAGCGGCAGATGCGCTACAAACCGAGAATAGTATTAACTCGATTTAAGATTTCGTCAGTTGTGAAGTAAGCCTTGACCATATAGTCAGAAATTTTTAAACCCCGCACACGAACTATATCTTTATCGTTCCAAATATTGGATAGGATAATAACTGGGGTATTGGCTAGTTTTTCGTCGCTGTTCTGCCGGATGGTCTCGAGCACCGTAAAACCATCGACTTCCGGCATCATAAGATCTAATAGCACTAAATCCGGCTTATCCCTATTAAATGCCTCAAGACCTTCTTTACCATCTACAGCCTGGGTTACTAAAAAGCCATGAGCTTGAAGTTTATGGGTTACTATATCTCTCATAGCCCCCTCATCCTCCACCACTAAAATACGCTTTGGCTCGTCAATCATAGACTCTGTTAGTATTTCATTAGATGTTCTATAATAATTCTAGCATACGTCAAGGGTTCCGAAAAAGCCTTTTGGCCAAAAACCGAATATATTATTAAATTTCTGCAACCCCATGTCAGAAGCGAGTACACAGATTGATGGCACACGGCTCACCGTACAAAGTTTACAAACACTGGTAAAAAATAAAAAAGCAAAGGCTTTAGTATCACCCAAGGTTTTCCGGTCTTTAAAAAATCAGCACGCATCCCTTATGACTCGGGCTCAATCCCAGCCAGTCTATGGGGTAAATACCGGGTTTGGACCTTTGGCCAATCGTATTTTGCCCAAGTCCGAACTCATTAACTTACAATACAACCTTATCCGAAGCCATGCTGCAGGCGCCGGCGCTCCTATACCGGAGCATTTTGTGAGAGGCGCTATGATAATCCGGCTAAATATGCTTTGTAAAGGTAACTCAGCCGTCACGCCAGCGCTTATACAACACTTATGCGCCTGTATAAACGCACACGTTACCCCGGTGGTCTACGAACATGGCGCTGTTGGTACAAGCGGTGACTTAGTGCAGCTGGCTCACATTGCCTTAGGCCTCATAGGCGAGGGGAGTGCTTACAGCAAAAACGGCCCTATACCAGCTACTCAGGCCCTCAAAGCCGCTCGCATAAAAGCTTACAACCTCCAACCTAAAGAGGGCCTGTCTCTTATTAACGGTACTGCCGTGATGGCCGCTATTGGGGCGGACATAGTATGGCATACGCAACGTATATTGGACTTTGCGGTATCCAACGGGGCTCTTGCCCTAGAACTAGTGGGGGCGTACGGCGATAGCCTCGACCCACGTCTGCATGCGCTCAGGCCACACCCGGGACAGATAGAAATAGCCCGACGGTTAAGAGGCATTATAAAAGATTCCAAACTTATTAGAAACCGGGCAGAGATTCAGGCAGACCTAAACGCTACAGAGGTTACCCAACTCGGCGAAGTTATTCAACAGGTGTACTCGCTTCGGTGTATTCCCCAAATCGTTGGACCCTTACATGACTCTTTGAAGCACGCTCAGAATATTGTTGAAGTCGAACTGAACGCAGTGACGGACAATCCAATTTTCGAACCTACATCTCAATCATTTTTACATGGTGGGAATTTTCATGGTGAGTATATCGCAGTGGCGCTGGATCAATTAAAAATTCCTCTCGTTAAGCTTACTATGCTGACTGAACGTAGAATTAATTTTTTCCTCAACGAACACACCAATCAGTCATTTCCTCCTTTTCTCAATTTAAAAACTCCGGGGCTTACGTTGGCTTTGCAAGGGCTTCAATTTGTTGCAACATCCACTGCTGCCCACAGTCAAACCGCAGCGTTCCCTCATACTGTACACTCTATTCCTACCAACGCAGACAACCAAGACCTAGTGAGCATGGGCACAGATGCAGCCCTCTTAGCCCATACTGTGGTTAAAAATGCTTACATTTTACTCGCTATAGAAATGACAGTACTTGCGCAAGCAGTGGACCTGCTCGGTGTAAAAACGAAATTATCCACCAAGACGCAGGAACACTATCGCTTTATTCGCAAGTACATGCGAACAGTCGTTGAAGATAGGAGCTTGCAACCAGAGTTAGAAAAACTTATTGCAGCTCTTCAACAAAGCTAACTATATTCTTGATTATACATATGAACGAACCAATCAAAGCACCTCAAGTTCTCAGTCAAGCTGAACTACCCGCAGATGTGCCTGTAATGGACGCTTATACAAGCGCTGTCAAAGAATTGTTTAGTATTGAGCATCCTGCATTGCGCAGAGAAGACCCCGCAAGGCCCGCACTATTGGAAGCATTTGTAAAAAATACTCAGGTACCGGAGCGGTTTGTGTATTATCCCTGGCGAAATGTCGTTATGCGGACAGTGGACGAAGCAACCTACTTCAAACTACGCACTGCTCGAAATAGAACAATTATTACTGCCGAGGAACAAATGCGCTACCGCGCATGCCATGTGGGTATAGTCGGTTTATCCGTAGGCTCTTCGGCTATTCGAGCGTTGGTTTCGAGCGGGGGCTCACAACGCCTTAAAATTGCTGATTTTGACGATTTAGAAATTACAAACCTCAACCGCATTAGTGCTGGACTTCCCGACGTCGGCCACAACAAAACCGATATTACAGCCCGATATGTCTGGGAACTAGACCCCGACGCGCAGCTAGAACTTTGGCGAGAAGGGGTAACAGCCGAAAACTTAGAACAATTTATTACTCAACCAAAACTTGATGTATTTGTAGACGAGATGGATAACTTAGTACTTAAGTTCCAAGCGAGGGAGCTATGTCGGAAAGCAGGTATACCGGTAGTAATGGCTACCGACAACGGTGACAGCGTTATCCTCGACATAGAACGGTTTGACTTAGAACCCGAACGGGAGTTCTTTCATGGACTTGTCCCCGGAGTCACAGGCGAAATTATGAGCCATATGCCATTTCAAGACTGGCTACGGATTGCAACAAAAATTGTGGGTCCGGATTTTCTTACAGACCGAATGCAAGAAGCGATTATGCAAATTGGTCGAACCATTCCCGCAGTGCCGCAACTTGGGCCGACCGCTGCCATGGCCGGAGCTGGCATCGCGTTTGCCATCCGAGCCATTGCCAATAAAGCCGAACTACCCTCCGGCCGATATGAATACGGCCTGGACGCAGCACTTATACCGCATTACACTGACGCTGATCATGTGGCGGGCAGGCAAGCGAAAGCCGAGCACATGAAAGCTATCTTTAGCCAGCCCCAAAGCTAGTATGAAAACTGTAAGTCCAAAACCTTGGGTGTATGAGCTATACGCCAAGGCCGCCCGCTCAGTACCCGCCTATAAAGCGCTCCTCGGGCCCGAGCAGTCACGTATCCGAACAAGTGAGGATGTGCTGCAATTCGCCCCCATTTTAGACAAGAAGTCATACATAACAAAACAGAAGTTTGCAGCACTGAGCACAGGCGGACACCTGGCGCCCATTATGCACGCGAGCTCAGGCTCAAGCGGCACACCCACGTATTGGCTCCGAAACTTTGACCAAGAATATAAAGTTGCACTCGACCGCCAAGTCATTTTTCAGAATTACTTTGGTTTTAAAAAAACTGAGCGAACATTAGTCATCGTTGCCTTTGGTATGGGCATATGGGTAGCGGGGAGCATGGAAGCCAACGCTTGTAAATTACTAGCGGAAAAACATGGATGGCGTATTACTGTCGCCACTCCAGGCATTGAGAAAAAAGATATTGCAAGCATATTCAAGCATAGTGCGGGTGAATACCAAAATGTCGTACTGATAGGTTTTCCAGCTTTTATTATGGATGCGCTGCAGTATTGTAAGCAACAACATATCCAGTTTAATAATCGTTTCAGACTGCTTTTGGCCGGTGAAGCTATTTCGGAATCATTTCGAGCGGCGTTTATTCGTACTATACATGCACCAACCCAGCCGAAACTTCTACAAGTCGCCAATGTATATGGCAGTGCAGATGCCGGTCAAATTGGCTTTGAGACACCTGTAAGCGTATTGGCACAACAAGTATTTGCCACACACCCGGAAATACGCACCAGAGTGCTCGGAGGTACTGCACACACCGCACCCGCCCTGTACCAGTGGAACCCCAACCACATACATATAGAAAGCCATGCAGGGGAGCTACTGTTGACTGCACCCACGGGCATACCGCTTATTCGGTACAATATTCACGACCAGGGACGTGTATTGACTGGCCTTGAAATAGCGCACGCGCTTAAACCATATGTACCTCATGCGCAATTTCTCCAGATTAAAAACACCAAACTTCCTTTCGTGTCCCATAATGGCCGAACCGATGTGGCAGTGAGCTATTATGCGATAAACATTTACCCAAGTAACATTCAAAGCGCCCTGCAAGCCCCGGGTATTAAGGACGTGGTAACTCAAAGCTATTTTACTCGGCACTATTACTCAAAGACCCACACCAAAGAAACGTGGGAAATATACGTTGAAGTAAAAAAACCAGCGACCAAACAGGTCATTGCGAAAATTGAAAAAGCCATTACAGCAACTATGCTCAAAGTCAGTATTGAATACAGGAAACTGTTTGGCACCATAGGAGAAGCAGCATGTCCAAAAATAATTCCAGTGACTCATATACAGGCCATCCCGCCTCAGATATTCAAACGTGGTATGCTGTATATACATGGTAAAAAACCAAAAATGTTAATGTAGCTCATGGTATCCCAAGAGACAGTCTCGCACATACTTGAAGAAGCGGTCCAAACGCCATCCGGTGACAATTCTCAACCGTGGCGTTTTGTGTGGTCAGAAAAAGACCAGACACTTTTTTTATATAATTTACCGGATAACGACAACCCAATTTTTAACTACGAACAGCGAGGATCGTACATTGCCCATGGGGCACTCTTAGAGAATATCCGGCTTCTAGCCGGCAAATTTCAACTGCAAGCCTCCATACAAACATTGCCGGACGCCTCAGATACAAACCTCATTGCGCGCATGAGCTTTACGCCGAATGCGTTTGTCAATCCTCTCGTTCATGTAATTGAAAAAAGGCACACCAACCGAAAACCGTATTTTAAAAGAGCTCTTACTGCAAGAGAATTGGAGGCTTTACTTGAGGACAAGGGAGAGGGTATCACACTTACCGCAGAGCAGTCTGACTCCGGCAAAACACAACTCGCCCACGCTGTCAGTGTGGCGGAGCAAATAATGCTCCAGTTCAAGCCCCTGCACGATTATTTTTTTCACATGATTCGGTGGACAAGCGCGCAAGACAGAGAACAAAAGAGTGGGCTCTATGTTAAAACCATGGAACTCTTACCGCCTCAAGTAGTTATTTTCAAGCTCTATAGCTTCTGGCCCATCGCCAAAATCTTGAATGCTCTTGGTTTGTCCAAATTCATTGGAAGCGAAAACGCTAAAATCTACAAGCAAGCAAGCGCATTTATTTTATTTAGTACACCAGACGACACACCGGAAAGCTACCTTCGCTTAGGTTCGGTGCTGCAACGGGTCTGGCTTACCGCAACCCAGCTAGGATTAAGCGTCCAGCCCGTGGCGGGTGTGTTATATCTTAACCAACGCCTTGTCGCCAATCATTTACCAGAACTTTCCCCAGCTCAACAGAAGCTCATAGCCGATGCGGCTCAGAGCATTGCTTCTATTTTTGCCGCTCCTACGGAGCAAGCTCGCATGCTCATACGTGTAGGCGAAGCGAATCCACCTACTGCGTATGCCCGAAAAAAAATTCCGAAAATCGATATAGCATAGCCTATGAATTGGAACCTGCCTCAAAATTTAGACTTGTTCTCTGTCGGGATAGTGGTCGCAGCCACGCTCATTTTGGGCTTTATGGCCTACTTTAGCAATAGGAAAAGTGCAACGAACCGTGCTTTCTTGTTTTTTTGTTGTATGACTGTAGCGTGGGGAACACTGAACTACATTAACTACAACATCGGCAGTTCTATATGGGCTTTTTGGGCGCTTCGAGTTGCTATTTTCTTTGCAGTTTGGCACGCATTTAGCTTGCTACAACTGTTTTATGTCTTCCCTAATGAGAAAGTTTTATATCCAAAATCCTACCTACGTGCGCTCATTCCGCTCGTTGCCATAAGTGCCCTCCTTACTTTGACGCCGTTTGTATTTTCTCATGTAGAACTCATAGAAAATGGACGCATCGCGAAAGTCGCTAACGGGCCTGGCATAGTATTTTTCTCCGCTACCATTTTTGGCCTCGTTGTCGGGGGAGCCAGTTTGCTTATTAAAAAAGTTCACGCAGCTGCTGGAGAAGAAAAGAAAAGACTCTTAAGTATTTTGTATGGAGTTTTACTGACGTTCCTCCTTATATTGGTCTTTAACTTCATTTTCCCGGCTTTTCTCAACAACGCTCGCTTCGTGCCTCTCGGAGCACTATTCATATTTCCATTCATTGCGTGCACAGGATACGCCGTCATCCGTCATGGCTTCTTTAGCATCAAAGTTGTTTCTACCGAAATTTTGGTTTTTGTACTCGCAGTGGTAACGCTATTTGAAGTGGTTATATCTAAAGAGTTGCCGGTGCTTATTTTTCGTTTAAGCGAATTTATTGCGGTGCTGGTTTTTGGTATCTTACTCGTGCAGAGTGTGCTCAAGGAAGTCGCACAAAGAGTACAGCTGGAGGCCCTCTCCACGGAATTGGAAGGCGCAAACGCACAGCTTAAAAACTTAGACCAGGCACGGGCAGACTTTATTACCCTGACTTCTCACCAATTGCGCACACCCCCGGCAACGATTAAGTGGTACTTAGCAGCTATTAAAACAGGGGACTATGGCGAATTATCCGACGGAGTGAAAGAAGCTATTGCCAAAACAGAAATTACCAACAACGCGCTCATTTCTCTCATCGACGACTTACTCAATGCTTCTCGTATTGAACGTGGCAAAATGGAGTTCTTGTTTGAACCGGTGCATGTAGATCAACTGGCTAAGTTCACTGTGGAGCAGCTTATCCCACAAGCAGGTTTTAAAAAACTCACGCTTACCTACATTCCACCCATCATGCCCATACCGGAAGTGCTGGCAGACAAAGAAAAGCTGCGGCAGGTTATAAATAACTTTATAGACAACGCCATAAAATATACCCCGAAAGGCGAAGTAAAAGTACAAGTCGAGGCAGACGATACGTACGTTTCTGTGTTAGTGAGCGATTCCGGCAAAGGTATTGCCCCGGAAGTAATACCGGCTTTATTTGAAAAATATTCCCGCGGCAAAGATTCTGTAACCCACGCAACGGGCATTGGTATAGGTCTCTATGTTGCAAAAGTAGTAGTAGAAAACCACGAAGGTCTTATCGGTGCCAAAAGCCCAGGGGTTAACATGGGATCGACGTTCTACTTCAAACTACCCATTCACAGCACTTTACCTCAAACAAAAGTAATGGATTTGGTAAAAGAGCAACAAAATAATCCTACTGCGCATACCTAATATGGGCTGGTGTATGCTAGTATACAAACAACGCATTCGTTACATATATACACATGAAAGTACTCAATACATCACTCTCTATACAAACCAACCAACAATTTGAAATTATTAATATAACTGAGCAGGTTGCGCGTGCTGTGGTAGAGTCTGGTATTAAGGAAGGTGTTGTTACTGTTTCTGTGCCCCACACGACGGCCAGCATCAAACTCAATCATTTTGAACCACTACTCATGCAGGATATTTTGCGTACCATATTCAGACTCGTCCCTCAAGACATAAATTATAACCATGACATATTTGAACTAAGGCAAAACGTTACACCTACTGAACGGAGCAACGGGCATGCACATGTGAAAGCATTTTTGCTCGGAGGCTCTGAAACAGTACCCGTTACTTCCGGGTCGTTAGTTTTAGGCGACCGACAAAGCATTCTTTTTGTAGAATGCGATGGCAGTAGAAAACGAAGAGTAAATATTAGCATCCTCGGTAATGAGTAATACAGTAAAAGCGTGGATTAGCATTATACTTATATGCACTATAGGCTTCACTTTCTGGAGCCTTATTTCGTCATTTCGGAGCAAAGCCTCAGCACAGCGCGAACGAGAACGAGCTGCATCACAAAAAAAATTTGAAGAAGTAAAAGTTACTCTTATTGAGGGCAAAACAAATCAAGAATTTTACACCACTCTAGAAAAACAAGGCCTAGGCAAGGTCGTAGACTATCGAACAGCTGAACAACGTGTTGCGTCTTCCGATTACGAAGTACTGGCGGACAAACCAAGCAAGCTCGATTTGCAAGGTTTTTTATTCCCGGACACCTACAGATTTGCCAAGACCGCAACCACGGCCGAAGTGCTAGATGAACTATTACAAACGTTTACAAGTAAATTCAACCAGGCCAGCGGCGACTCCGTACAAAAAGCAGGGTACTTTATACTTCCAGGCTACGAAAACTATACAATCGGCACTCGCGTTGCACCCGGACTAACTGTACTTGATATTGTTACTCTTGCATCCATTCTAGAGAAGGAGACAGGCAGGGCAGGCGAGTCCGCAACCTCCGACCGACTCCTCGAAGAGCGAAGAACGGTTGCGGGTATTTTCCTCAACCGGCTACAACAAGGCATGCCACTGCAGAGTGATGCAACCGTAAATTTTGTAACCAAAGCCGGACTTGCCAGCCCCACCCTGGATCAAACAAAAGTGGACTCTCCCTATAACACCTACAAATACGCCGGCCTTCCACCAGGGCCCATTGCGAATGTGTCATACTCGAGCCTCTACGCTGTGCTACATCCAATTAAAACAAACTATTTGTATTTTTTGCACGAACAAACTAATGGGGAAGTCCACTACGCCGCGGACTACGACACCCATCTTCGTAACAAGCAAAAGTATTTGAAATAAAGTATATGAAATATATACTTCACATAAGCACGTGTGCCTTTCTGGCTGCAATTACTATTGCAAACCCCACCCAGGTAGTGGCGCAAAATCCCTCCGCCCAACTTGCATACATTCAAAATTTTTCCAGCAAACTGACAGTGCATGAGGACGGCTCCCTTGGCGTGGAAGAAGACATTACCGTATATGCAGACGGCGATGAAATAAAGCATGGCATATACCGAGACTTTCCCACCTCCTACACTGACCGTTACGGTAATAAAATTCGAGTGGACTTTCAGGTTGCCAGCATCCAACGAGGCAATAAAGCTGAGGCCTATCATATAGAGAACAGAAGCAACGGTAAACGGATATACTTTGGGGATGCCACTGTCACTATCCCCACAGGGCTTCATGAGTATAGATTCACTTATACGGTCACCCGTGAACTGGGCTTCTTTGCTGACCATGACGAGCTCTACTGGAATGTAACCGGAAACGGGTGGGTTTTTCCTATTGCGCAAGCTTCCGCAGAAGTAACACTGCCGAAAACTATTCCGCTGAACGCCGTAACAACATCCGGTTACACCGGCCCTGCAGGTTCCAAAGCGCAAGATTTTAGCGCTTCCACTTCAGAAGGGGTAATTAGTTTTAAATCTTCCAAGCCCCTCAACCCACAAGAAGGCTTAACCATAGTGGTGGGCTGGCCAAAAGGGTATATCGCCGAACCGACTACAACCCAAACAGTAAAGTGGTTTTTAACCGATAACCGGGGGATACTGGCCTCGGGCATATTACTACTTTTGCTTGTCGCGTACTATATTCGAACCTGGCAAAAATATGGAGTTGATCCCAAAAAGGGTACGGTAGTCCCGCAGTACGAAGCTCCACAAAAACTCTCACCCGCCGGAATTTTTTATGTGCACAAAATGGGCTATCGTATGAATGCGTTTACCGCAGCCACCCTTTCCCTCGCAGTAAAAGGATACGTACACATTACCAACGATGACTCTCGGTACGTTATAAGTAAAACACATTCGGGTAAGGGAGCCAGTCCGGACGAACAAGCAGTATACGACGCACTCTTTACAGAGGGTGAAAACGTAACACTCAACAATGCTGAGTACAAAATTTTACAAAAAGCTCAGGCCGCACAACGTGCAGCGTTAGCGGAACAACTTGGTCACGGTACATATTTTATACATAACACAAAGTACTTTGTAATAGGTTTTTTGCTTTCAGCACTGGTTGTAATTGTCGCGACTGTACTCCAAGCGCCACCGTATGCCATAGCATTTGCGGCAATACTATGCCTAGCCGTTGATATTTTATTTTACAACCTACTCAGAAAACGAACTCCCGAAGGTCAAAAGCTCTACGAAGAAATAGAAGGTTTTAAGTTGTATATGTCAGTGGCAGAAAAAGATAGACTCAACTTTCACAACCCTCCCGAGCAGACTCCGCAGCTGTTTGAAAAACTATTACCATACGCACTCGCACTCGGGGTAGAGCAAAAGTGGGCAGAGCAGTTTGCAAACGTATTTAAAAAAATTGGCCCAGAAGGCCAAACTGGATACATACCACTCTGGTACACCGGCGCATACTTTAACGCACGCTCCATGGGGGAGTTCAGCAACTCCTTCTCGAGCGCTATATCATCATCTTCCACTCCACCTGGTTCTAGTTCGGGAGGTGGGGGAGGCGGATCATCTGGCGGCGGTGGAGGTGGGGGAGGCGGCGGCGGTTGGTAGAAGGCACTGTGCAGAATTGAACAGAATTGTCCAAAAATGCACAAAATTACTCCAGAATGCTGCTGATAAAATTCGTATTTCCGTTCAAGAAAGATTTTATATCCATGGATTGCTTGCCCTCGGGCTGAAGAGTATGAATGCGGAGGTAGGTATTTTGACCGCAGATGATAGTACCATCTGATAATACAGTTCCTGACTTACTGTTCACTGTCCACTGTTCACTGTCCACTCGTGCTACGCATGTAACTATTTTTAATAGCTTACCGTTCCAGGTGGTATACACACCAGGCCAAGGCTGATAAGCGCGCCACTGGTTATAAATTTCTTGCGCAGTTTTGGACCAGTCTATTTTGCCGTCTTCCTTTTTAAGCATGGGCGCTTTGGTGGCGAGCTCATGATTTTGTTCCTGGGGTACGAGTGTGCCGCTTTGATACAATGGCAAAATTTCAATTAACTTGTGCGCGGATATGTCTGCCATTCGCTGAGCAAGCGTGACAAACGTATCGTCGGGCATAATAGATTCCTGCACCTGCGCCAAAATAGGCCCGTGGTCTAATAGTTCGTCTAATACAAAAATGGTTGTCCCTGTAACGGTCTCGCCGTTTTTAAGCGCTGCCTGAATAGGTGCAGCACCACGGTACTGCGGCAATAAAGAAAAATGAATGTTGAGAGTTTTCAGTGGGGGAGCGTCAATAAGCTCTTTCGGTAGTATTTTACCGTACGAGACTACTACGTATATATCTGCTTCTAATTTTTCTAATTCTTCTAACACTTCTGGGTTGCCCCTTACCTTCTCCGGCTTTAACACAAACAACCCTAGCTCCTGCGCACGTAGAGCAATAGGGGAGGGAGTTAAAACTTGTTTACGCCCCACAGGTGCATCTGGACTCGTTAAAACACCAACTACTTGATAATGCTGCACCAGCTTCTCTAATGTTGGCAGACCGACATCGGAAGTTCCTAAAAAAACTATGCGCATAGGTATAATGTCTAATTCCTAATATCTAATTTCTAATTCAAAACAAACCTTTGTCATTCCCGCCTGCGCGGGAATGACAGAAAAGAATTACACGGTAATGGAAAAGGGGGTTGAGCTAAGAGATACGGGCCAACAGTCTACGTAGTACTTCGGCTTCAACTTCGCAGTCCGTTAACGCATCGTGGAATGCGCCGGTGGTAGTAACGCCCAATAAGGCTGCCACGTCAGATAAGCCAAACCCTAACCGTTTTTGCGGGTTAAGCGTGTGCTCTACATTGCACCAATAGTGGTAGGCAAAAGCCCATATGTCCACTCCATGAAAATCGTATGGCATTCTTTTACCTAAACGTCGGTACGCCTCATACAAAAAGCCGGAGTCAAAAGGCAAGTTATAGGCAGTGAGCAAAACATCTTCCGGATTAAACCTGCTCTCCAATTCCTGTAAAACACTTTGGAGTGTGGGGGCATCCTTCAGGGTATCGAATGATATCTTGTGTACTGCTAAAGCTTTCGGGTCTTGCAACTCCCAGGCTTCGGGTGCCAATTGTATATAAGTGGAATACCGATCCACTTCGGCTAAGGTTGAGCCATCAAGACGCAAAGCGGCAATTTGTATTAAACTATGTTTCTCAATGTCCAAGCCCGTAGTTTCTGTGTCAATAACTAATAAATCTTTTGTAAACATACTTATAAATGTCGAATTAGGAATTAAGAATAAAGAAGTATGAATTACGTGATTTGTAATTCAATATTCCTATTACGTGCTTTATTGAACTTCATTGCAAATTTTACGAAATATTCCTGCCTCTAACTTAACACGTTCGTAGGCATCCTGCGGGTGTTCTATGTACAAGTTAAACTGCTCGCCAAGTGTGTGTAAACTCGGGATTTTTTTAAGTCCCATTCGGGCGGCGTACATATACTGCAGCGTCCATTGGTCAATAGCCGAAAGATCATAGGGAAAGTACACCGTTTGCTTTTTAAACAGTTGCCTGAGCTGAAACAAACGCAGCGGAGTTTGAACCGCCAAGGTTACGTCCAAGCCAAACTGTGACACAAAACTTTTTGCAACCTCCATGGGTTTCGGGGCTTGTTTAAGCTCTTCCACATGGACTCCCAGCATTTTTGCGTGCTCCTTCAAAGTTCCTTCGAGCAAACTATTACGTATGTATACATTAAACAGACTCTTTTCTAAAAGATTGTCTTTGTCCAGTAGGACAGCGCCAATTTGAAGAACGACATCCCGCTCAATGTCTTGATTGGTGGTTTCAAGATCGAAAAATAATATATCCTTTATAAACTTCATAATAACAGATACCAATATACAAATTCGTACTAATGATACTAATGGATACTAATATGTACTAAGTACGAATTAGTATTAATTCGCATAATTAGTACCCATTAGTATATTGGTATCTTTTATTCTTTATACACTGCCAGCAGCTCCTCGCCCTGAGTTACCGCATCAAACTTGTCTACAATTAACGTAGCTAGTAGATGATCAATTTCGTGTTGGGCCACGCGGGCAATCCAATCATCGTCAGTTAACGTTTGTTTTTTACCATGCACGTCATAATATTCCACCGTCACTTTTTTGGGCCGGGTCACTTTGCCGAATACACCCGGAAGCGACAAGCACCCTTCCTCAATAGTCTTTGTTTCTTTTGAACGGGACACAATAACAGGGTTGATAATAGGCAGAAGGGGAATCCCTGCATGCTCTAAGAAAATAAGGGCGAGGTTTAAATCTTTACCCACCTGAGGTGCTGCCAATCCTATACCATCAGCCTTAATAACCGTGTCCACCATATCTTTCAGCAAACGACGCACTTCTTTAGACAATGGAAAGGTAACATCGACAACAGGCCGCCGCAGTACTTTCGCAGGTAATTTTGTAATAGGTAGAACCATAAGGATAAAAATTTCCAATTTCCAATTACTAATTTCTAATAAATGTCCAAAGTGAAATTCTAAATTAAGAATTTAAGGTTGCTTTGGAAATTAGATATTAGAAATTGGAAATTATGTATTCGTGCCAGCTTTCTTAACTAAGAATACAAACAGTTTAGCGGGATTCTTGGCTGTTTTGCTCTCAAATACCTCGGTCGCAATTTTCCGCAAAAAATCATGATTATGAGCCAGCGCAAGTTTCAAATAAAACCCAAAATGTTTTTTATCGTTGAACTTTACAGAAAGCTCGTCAGCTAATAAATGGGCAGGGGAGTGCAAAAACTGCTTAGTTTTTTGCCCACGAGCCCTAATAGTGTCTAGTTTATTATCCAGAATCATGGCTTAAGTATACCAGGTATTCCTCAAGTTGCCCATCGGATTGAAATCACTAAATTTGGTATACTACAAGGAGATATATCCATATGAAACGTATTCTTCTTTTCATACTTATCGTCGGGGGAGTGGGTATTGGGTTGTGGTATACCCAAGTCTTATACCGTGCCCAACACTCAGACAAAAACGCTCAGACTGAGGCGACCAATCTGCTGGAAGATGTAAGTGCTGAAAATTTCTTTCCCGAGCCTCTCAAAAAACTGACCGGGCAGAGCACGGCAAAACCCACAGGCTTGAGCGCCCAGGCGGTCACGAGCCTCACCAACGAAGAACGGGTTAAAAATGGAAAAAAGCTGCTCACCACAAATGCCAAACTTGCGCTCGCTGCACACCGAAAAATTTTAGACATGGTCAATCTCCAATATTTTGAGCACACTTCACCATCAGGCAAAGGTCCGGCAGATGTAATAGAAGCGACAGGCTACACTTATGTTATTGTAGGCGAAAACTTGGCTGAGGGAGATTTTGCCGACAGTGCAGATCTTGTACAAGGTTGGATGAACAGCCCAGGACACAGAGCAAATATCTTAAATGAAAAATACACCGAGATTGGTGTCGCAACTGAACGCGGCACTCTCAACGGAAAGCAGGTGTGGTTCGCTGTGCAGGAGTTTGGCAGACCACTTACGGACTGTCCGCGCATTGACCAAACTCTTAAAACGCAAATTACCACCAACGAAACGCAGGTACAAAACTTACAGGTTCAGTTGCAGCAGGTACAAACAAGCATGAACCAGGCTAAACAGAAAAACGACATCAATACATACAATAATCTCGTACCCCAATACAACGCTATCGTGCAGAGCATAAACACATTGGTAACAAAAACCAAACAAATAGTTTCTGCCTACAACAACCAAGTAAAGTCATTTAATACCTGCATAGAATAAATCACTTCTGTCATCCCGACCGACCGAATGCATCTGAGGGAGTGGAGGGATCCCTCGACTCGGGTGCACTCGCTCGGGATGACAAATCACGGCAGAGCTACGAATTATTTACCGAAAAGATACTAAATTATGCTAAAATCTATTACCATTGCAGGCTTGCGCGTGACTCAAGCAACTAAAACACAGGTGCTAGAAACTCTCAAGGACCGTCTTAACGAGGGCGTGCAAACGAGCATAGTTACCCCATACTCTGAGTTTTTATACGCGAGTTTGCATAAGCCCGAAGTACAGAACATGCTCAACGAAGCAGATATATCCATTCCAGATGGAGTGGGCATGCTGTGGGCGGAAACTTTTTTAAATCAACCACTTATCAAAACCAGCTCAAAGCTATTACGAGGTCTGCATGCAACCTGGCAAATGGTTTCCACGGGCGCTCAAATACTTTTGAACCCAAAAAGCATATATAAAACTATTCCGGAAAAAATTGTTGGCGCAGATTTTTTTTGGGACTTAATTAGGCTCGCTGAAAGTAGGGGAGACTCCATTTTTTTACTCGGAGGGTACGGCAACACAACCAACACTGTTGCCAAGATACTAAAAAATAAATATCCCAGACTTGCCGTTGTAGGACTTTCCAACGCAAATTATCCAGGAACCCTGGAACTACTAGAAGATATAAAACGCACGCAATCAAAATATCTTTTTGTAGCCTGGGGACCTATACGGCAGGAACAATGGATATTGGAAAACTTAAAACACTTACCCGATGTAAAACTGGCCATTGGGCTAGGTGCCACCTTCGACTACGTAGCAGGAACCAAAAAAGCTCCGCCACGTTTAATTAGACAGCTTGGTTTAGAGTGGCTATTTAGGCTTATCACGCAGCCATACAGGTATAAAAGAATTTACAACGCAACCATTGGACTCATACTCTCGCTCATTGCCTATAAAATTAATCGCGTAGACGTGCGCGACTAAAATTGATACACTATAAGTACTAGATTTATATATTTATGGCTCAAACATCAGGAAAAACTGAAAATTTGTCACAAAAGCAAGTGCGAACACGGTTTGCTCCTAGTCCTACCGGGTATGTGCACATTGGAAACATCCGCACTGCGCTCTTCGGATACCTCTACGCGAAACACAACAATGGCACATTTATATTACGTATAGAAGATACTGATAGAGCACGACTTGTTGAGGGAGCAGTTGAGAACTTACTTACAGTAATGAAGCAACTTGGCATTGAGCCAGACGAAGGATATTACTTAGACGCAAGTGGGGTCGTTGCTGAAAAAGGGGAGTACGGCCCATATCTGCAATCACAACGTCTTCCACTCTACCAAAAACACGCACTTGAGTTAATTGAAAAGAACAAAGCCTACTATTGTTTTTGTAGCGAGCAACGATTAGATGAGCTTCGCAAGGAACAAGTAGCACTCAAAAAACCTCCGATGTACGACCGGCACTGCCGAGCCTTAACAAAGGAGCAGGTTCAAGCAGAAACAGATCGCTGCCACAGCGAAGGCAGGAACCCTGTGGTGCGGCTTGTCGTGCCCACAGAAGGCAAGACAATGATACACGATCTTGTCTTCGGCGACATTTCCTACGACAATAGCCTACTCGATGATCAAATACTTCTTAAGTCAGACGGTTTTCCAACGTATCACTTGGCGGTAGTTATTGACGATCATGCAATGGAAATAACTCACGTGACACGCACAGACGAATGGATCCCATCTACACCAAAACATCTATTGCTGTACGAAGCGTTTGGTTGGCAACCACCGCAATTTGCACATCTTCCGCTGGTATTGAATCCTGACAAGACAAAGCTCAGTAAAAGGCAAGGTGACGTTTCAGTTGAAAGCTATTTCAAAAAAGGCTATCTCAAAGAAGGACTCGTTAACTTCCTGGCATTTCTGGGCTGGAACCCAAAAACCGAAGACGAGTTCTTCACCATGGAGAAGCTGATAACTGAATTTGATCTAACAAAAGTTAATAAAGCAGGGGCAGTCTTCGACATCCAAAAACTTGATTGGATTAACAGCCACTACATACGGCAGATGAGCACGGCAGAGCTTACTAACTTGCTTATTCCATATTGGACCGAAGCGGGACATCTTGAACAGTCCGGTGACAATCTAACAATAAAACAGTTCAACAATATTCCTGCTACCGAGCAATATTTAGTAGCAATAGCAGGTCTTGAGCAAGAGCGGCTCAAAAAACTATCTGAAATAGCCGAACGTACAGGATATTTCTTTGCAGAGCCAACATTCAATTACGAACTACTGTCTTGGAAAAAAAGTACTCTTGCTGATGCAAAAGAAAAACTACAACTGGTGGTGGATTTATTAGCGAAACAAGATACGAGCATTTTAGCCAATAAAAACAGCCTAGAAACCATATTGCTTTCATACATTAAGGAGAATGCGTACGACACTGGGTCGGTTTTATGGCCACTCCGCGTAGCCCTCACGGGCCAAGCAGCTAGCCCAGGACCCTTTGAAGTGGCGAGCGTACTCGCGCAAGGCCTGGGTAAAGAAGCGCTCATAGACAGGGTGCAAAAAGCCAGCTCACTTATACCTTAAATACGCATTAAAACAATCCCGACTATAAAGCGGGATTGTTTTGCATATATGGTATAATTTATGCACAGACTATGAGAAAATACTGGCTCAAATTTGCAATAACAATACTCGCGCAACTCATGTTGCTTTTTTCCAATTTACAGCCGGCCGTACTCGCACAAACTGCCGACGTTGATGAAATCAAGTTCAAAAAAAACCAACTCCAAGAGAAGCTCGATAGCATTAATAAACAAATTAATACTTATCAAAACCAAATTGGTACAACCCGAAAGCAAGCTGCCTCGTTAAAAAACGAAGTCTTTTTGTTCGATACACAAATTAAATCTACTGAGTTACAAATACAAGCAAAAGAAACTCAAATTGAAGACACAAACTTACAAATAGGTGAGCTACAGAGACAAATAGACCGCCGGAAGACTGAAATCGAGGACAATAAAAACGTGCTACGGCAGTTACTCCTAGAACTACAACAAACTGACAACAGCTCGTTTATTCAACTCATGCTTGGAACAGCAGATTTTTCGAATTTCCTTGACCAATTGCAATACACCAATACAGTGCAGGACAAAGTGTATCAAATTGTCCAAAGTATTAAGAGTGTCAAAAATAAACTCGAACTCCAACAAACTGACTTGAAAGTTGAACTGCAAAAACAAGAAGACTTAAAAGACCAGCTCAAACTTACGCAGGGCAACCTCACCCAACAGAGACAGGACAGGCAAAGACTATTGGATAAAACTAAGGGGGTAGAAAAAACCTATCAAAAACTACTCACCACAAGCCAGGCAGACCAAGCCAGCCTTGAAGCAGAGATTAATGATTTAGACGAACAAGTTCGAAAAAAACTTGGCGATAGAACTATTAAACCTAGTAAGGGCAGCTTGGCCATGCCTATGGATGGAGTTCTCACACAAGCATATGGCAACACGGGCTTTAAAGCGCTTGGGTATAGTTTCCACAACGGGCTCGACATAGCTGCACCGGCAGGTGAGCCAATTTATGCAGCAGCCGACGGACAAGTCACCAACTGCGGCAGCGGAGAAGCTGCCTATGGCAACTGGTGTACTATCAAACACAATATCTCTACTGCTACGGGAAACCGATGTGTAGTTACACTGTATGGCCATATGCGTTCCTACCAAATTAAAGCGGGACAAACGGTAAAACAAGGAGACTTAGTAGGGTACGAAGGTAACACCGGAAACACCACCCGACTACTCTATGGACCACATAGAGGCTATCACCTTCACTTTACTGTCTTTGATTGCGAAGGCTTTGGCATATCGCAAGGTAAATACTCAAAGGTATATGGCACTTATTCTGTGCCCTACGGCTACACTTACGACCCACGAACGTTCTTAAAATAAAGTTTACTAAAACATTAAAAAGATAGTCATGTCCACAAAAATTAAAAAGCTCATTGCGGGCAGCATCTGTGCGTTTAGTCTTATTACTATCCCACTCTCTGTGCACGCAGCAGCTATAGGTTTACCATGTACGCCAACACAAGGCTCGGGTACAGCAAATAATACAGACTTGTTCACCTGCGTGAATAACCTCTATAAGTATGCCCTTGTCATATCCGCAATTGCCGCGGTTATGATGATTATATTTGCTGGCTACATGTATATTTTCTCTGGTGGAAGCGATAAAAAAGTAAGCACGGCCAAGTCGTGGATAGCCAGCGCACTTTTAGGCATAGCGGTGCTCCTTACGGGCTTTTTGCTGCTCAAACAAATTAACCCGAGTTTGCTAATTATTAAAAATATTAGCCCCGCACAAATTGCGCAACAAGAATGGTTCGTGGCCAAAGACTACACCAAACCCTACACCGGCGGACCAGGTAATGGGGGATTTGGAAAGCCAATTGATATTGGCCAATGGAAAGATTTGATAAATAAATATTCTCAACAATTTAACCTTGATCCATGTATTTTGGACACAATTGTAAGAAAAGAATCAATCGGTAATAGAGCAGATTCAATTGGCCACGATGGGGGAGCCACGCAAGGTGAAAATTTTAGCGCAAGCAATCCTCCAAAACATGGTCTTGATTGGAATCACTCCCATGGAATAGGCCTCACGCAGGTCACCATTTTTCCACTGACACATCGTTTTGGAAGATGGCCCGACCCAAATACACCGGCCAGACAAATGTTCGGCCACTGGTATACCGTTGCGGAGCTTCTCAATCCGGACACAGATATGAGTATATCTGCCAAAATGCTAGCCGGAAGTCTTTCTAGAAATAGCGGTGACTTAGAAGCCGCATTCATAGCCTATAATGGCAGCGGCCCTGCTGCTCGGGCTTATGGCGCGGATGCCATGGCAAAATACAATGTTTGTAAAGCGAGCAGTGGAAATTAATTAAATCATATGTCTAAAACAACAATCCTTATAGGCGCCATACTTATTGCCCTCATTGGCGGGGGACTTGTATTTTATTTTGCATTTAAAACCCCAAACACATCGGGCACACAACCCGGAGGAGCTACAAACCCACCCCGCACCGGCAACCCTATTTCTACACAATCACAGGTTGGGGGAGACAATCCGTCGTCTGTACCATTGCCAAAATTTACTGCTGATCCAAATAAGTTCATTGATAGTACTAAAAAATTATCCTACGAGGAGCGTCAACGTCTATCACTCCTTATAGGCAATATGGCTGGCACTATCCAAACCTACGGATACGATGATTACGCCGACGTACTTGCACTTTCTGACTACTTTACAACTAAAGGACAAGTAGCACTACAAGCATACGTACAACAACTAGAACAAAATACTAAACTAGGCTATAGACAATATGCAGTGGCCGATAGCACAGCCCAGATGGCTTTTTACTACAACCAAAATGCAAAGTTATACACCGCAAGTGTCTACACGCTCATATACGACCTCTCAAACCCGAGCAATGCAAAAGCTTCGGGACATCAAATTATAGATTTTGAACTCGTACAGAATGGTACGAGCTGGAAGTTTAATAACGTGTCATTATATACAAAATAAAATGTCTACCAAAATAAAACGACTACTTGCAATAGGCCTGTGCACACTAATTCTTACTATAGTTCCAATTGCTGCGCATGCGGCAGCTGTGGGCTTACCTTGCACGCCCACGCAAGGCTCAGGGACCGCAAATAACACCGACCTCTTTACGTGCGTTAACAGTCTCTACAAATACGCGCTGGTTATATCTTCCATTGCCGCTGTCTTGATGATTATTTTCGCCGGTTACATGTATATTTTTTCCGGGGGCAGTGAATCCAAGGTGAGTACCGCCAAAGCCTGGATAGCAAGCTCGCTCCTTGGCATAGCCGTACTCCTGACAGGCTTTTTACTCCTCAAGCAAATTAACCCCAGTCTTCTCACTGTAAAAAATATTAGCCCGCAGCAAATTGCCCAACAAGATTGGTTTGTCGCACCCATAGAAGATGGTCACCGACTACCCCCAGGTGGCAGCACCGGCCCAGGGGGCCCCGTAGTCGGCTCTTGCCCGGGTGGTCAAATTGTAGACATTCCAAGAAGTGAATTTGAACAATATGACAACAACAAAACCTGTTCCGTACTATTAGAAGCTCTACGACAATTAAAACAACTTACCACAACTGCCGGTCTCAAATTTAAGGTAAACGACTCCTTCGACCTGCGACCAAACGGTAAACCGCAACACTCATCCGACTGTCATGAAAAATATGGTACCTGTGTCGACATAGGACTCTCCGGCAACACCACGTGGGACGCACTTTGCAAGGCAGTAAACGACAGCGGGCTCTTTAGAATACTCAACGAGTCCAAGCAGACCTCTCCCAACTGTGGCACAAACGTGAATACGGCCCTAGGGACCGGTCCACACCTCCACTTAAACCTAATCCAAAAATAAACAATACGCAGCTCTAGAATAAAAGCTGAGGAGTAGCTACTCCTCAGCTTTTATTTATGCTGAGCATCTATAAAGAATATTACTTTTTATAAAAGACGTCCGTCATAATTTACACATCATAGAACGCACGAAGAGCGGGCAAAAATATATAATCATCAACAAAGAAAGAAGCTTTAAGCACGCCGCACAGAGAATAGGGAACACAACTAAATGCATAGTAAGCGAAATGGTAAAGGACAAGAAATCTAGACCCGCTCTCAGGTTGTATATATCATGAGTCGTACAACATACATTGTGCGACGTGTAGGATATTGCGTTTTAGGCTATTCCCTCACATATAAGGATGTCCAGCAATCTACCTGACCAACTCCCCGTACTCCTCAAATAAAAAAATATTCTACAACCTCTATACACACAGACTTATAATCCTGAACCGCAACGAACATGCGTGGATAAAATCGTAGGACGAAGGGGAAGAGCATCAGACATTTCAAAACACCCTCACACTCCCCTGTTCTGGTTAAAAAAAACGATGGGCATCTTCCGGTAGATTCCCATCGCGTAGTTACGTTATTACCGAGTAGATTTTCTAAACCCCGCTGCTTGAGCTTCTGCTTCGGTTTGAAAGCACTGCTCAGGCTTCACCCTGTTATAGAACGAGCCGCCGAGCACGTGATAGATTTTGCTATCTTTCGACACATTGCCTTTAACAAAACAGTCCGCAGAGGTTGAAGGTTTGGCCGTCGGGCCACTACTGGTAGCACTCGCAGTTGGGGTAACTTTTGGAATTACTTCTAAACTTTGTGCACCCTTAACCTCAGGGGTCGCCACAGCTGCCGTTTGCTCGCCTTCGGCTGTCTGTGCTGGAGGTGGCAAAGAGGCTGGTTTTGTGGTATAATTATTTTGTTTTATCGGAAGAGGGGTATTATTTTTACCGTTGGACACATGCCAACTACTACCCGTTCCATATCCGATGCCAAAAACTGCGACACAAAGTCCGGCGGTTATAAAAGACTGTCGATGCTCACGTACATAAGACTTCATAGACTCATATGACATACGCGTTCGTGCTCGGACGGGTTTATACCCTATCATTGGCCGAGCTATTAGCTTATTTTAAAACCTTACAATCCCCTATTAAAATAGTGGAAGCGTCGTTTGAATTGCTCATAGTAGAAACAGACAAAGCTATCGATGTCGAACGATTTCAGAAACACTTAGGTGGTACTATAAAGATACTAAAGATTGTGGACGTTGTAAAAAAACGCGAACAAGACTCTATAAACTTTTGCCTACAAAACTACTTTAAACCAAGTAAGCTCAAAACTGATTTCCTAAAGTCCGCCACCGGTAAAATACAGTTTGGAGTAAGCGTCTACCTTCTCGACCCTGAAGTGCGAGCCTTTGGCGAACCAAAGAAACTTGGCATGTTTATTAAGCGAGCCATGCAAGACACTGGCGCGAGCATACGATTAGTGTTGCCAGAGTTTAATTCACTTGCGCTCGCTTCAGTAGTTGTTACCCATAACCAACTCATAGTAAAAGGGGCGGAGATTTGCGCCCTGGCCGGTAAGGACAAAGTATACGTCGCCAAAACGTTAAGCGTACAAGACTTTGAAGACTACGGCCGCCGAGACTACCAGAGACCCAGCCGGGATGACCGTCGAGGCATGATTCCACCTAAAGTTGCCCAGGTCATGCTTAACCTTTCGGGTGCCAAACCCAATGAAGCCCTCCTCGACCCTTTCTGCGGCATCGGTACGTTTATCCAAGAAGGGGCTTTGCTTGACTTTAAGATGCTTGGTACGGACATAGACCGACAGGCCATTGTAGGCAGTGAAAAAAACTTAGAATGGTTTCGTAATCGCTACAAAATTGCCAAGGGCAAGTTCCATGTGGAAGTCGCCGACGCTCGCGAAGTAAGTAAGGTTGTAGAAAGTCTTACCAAGCTAAAGGCTTTTGGAAAAATTACGGGAGTAGTAACCGAAGGCACTCTTGGCCCAGTTTATGGACAGTTCCCTACCAGCCACGAAATCACTAAAAACTTCGAGGACTTGTCGGAGCTCTATACGCAAACATTTTTGAACTTCAATTCTTTCTTAGAAACAGGTAGCAAAATAGTCATGTGTCTCCCCGCCTACCGGAAGTCCAGTACGGAGTATGTTATGTTCCCAAACCTTGACTTTGCCACCTCTAGTGGGTATAATATCAACAGTGTTATACCTCAAGAAATTGGCTTACTTATGCCATTTCTTAGGATTACCCCCCGCGGCAGTATTATATACGATCGGAAAGATCAGGTAGTAGCCCGGGAAATAGTGATTTTTGAAAAACAGTAATAGCTGCATTAGCTTCCATAGCTGCATTAGCTTCCATAGTATTATCGAAACCAGGATAATACCAGGAATCCTGACTGCTTAAGAAGCTATTGAAGCTCCAGAAGCTTAGATTTTATGGCACATAAAAAAGCCGGTGGAAGTACCGCCCTCGGCCGAGATTCAGTTTCAAAACGGCTCGGCGTTAAAGTATTCGGTAATCAAAGAGTTCGCAAAGGTGAGATCATCGTAAAGCAGCGCGGCACCAAATTTCACCCAGGTGAAAATGTACGCATAGGTGGAGACTCTACTTTGTACGCTGTCATAGACGGTGTGGTCAAATTCCAACGCAAGATGGTTCGCAAGTTCCATGGCAGCCTCCGCATGACCCGCTTTGTCAGCGTAGCCCCTGTTGCTCCTGCTACCCCTGCGAAATAGTAGTACCGTTACATTTTAAAACCCCCAGATTTCAAATCTGAGGGTTTTATCTTATTCCAAGGGGAAAAAATATACTCTACTTCTTTAGCAATGCCTTCACAAACGCACTAAAGAGCGGATGAGGCTTAAGGGGCGAAGACAAAAACTCTGGATGGTATTGCGTACCTACGAAGAAAGGATGGCCGGGTAGTTCGATAATCTCCACCAACTGGCCGTCCGGAGAGGTGCCCGAGATTCGTAACCCAGCCTTTTCTAGCTCCTGACGGTATGTGTTATTAAACTCGTAGCGATGCCTATGGCGCTCGCGGATGAGCGGCTTACCAGTTGCTTTGATCCACCCAGCTTTGCTATAGGCTTTCTCTGCAATTGAACCGCGTACCAATAAACAGTCCCAACCACCAAGCCGCATGCTTGCACCATATTCACGATTCAACAGCTTCTTTTCCTGATCAGGCATTATTGCAATAATCGGATAAGGAGTCTTTTTATCTATCTCAGTAGTATTGGCGCCTTTAAAGCCCACAACATTTCTGGCGAACTCAATCGCTGCCATTTGCATACCATAACATAAACCAAAGTATGGAATAGCATGTTCGCGCGCATATTTTATCGCTTCTATCATTCCTTCTGTTCCCCTACTCCCGAAACCACCTGGGACAACTACCCCATCATAACGCCTTAGCTCTTTTGCCGCGCCGTTTTTCTCAATCTCATGGCTTGATATCCAACCCAACTCAAGCTTCGCGCCAGCCTGCCACGCTGCGTGCTTTAATGACTCTAGGACAGATATATATACGTCAGACAATTTCGACGCGTCAGCACTAAAGTATTTACCAACAACAGCAACTTTTATAACCCTACCATGCGCTGCGCTAGTCGAAATATGACGTTCAAGTGCTACCCATTCCTTTAATTCTGCTTTACGCTTAGGCAAACCGAATGTTTCTAGAATTTTATCGCCCAGGTGTTGCTTCTCAAAAAATAAAGGTAGTTGGTATATGCTTTTTACGTTAGGCGCTGCGATTATTTTATCCGCGTCCATGTTACAAATCCAAGATAGTAATGCTTTTCGGTGCTCGTCAATTTCTGTATCTGCCCGAGCAATCAAAAAATTGGGCTGCAAACCACTGGAGTTTAGTAATCGCACCGAAGTCTGTACAGGTTTCGATTTCATTTCCCCTACAGACGAAGGTGTTGGAAGATACCCGACGTGCACATGAATAACGTCTCGTTTATCTCGGTACTTCATAATACGGTTCGCCTCAATAAACAAAATATTTTGATACTCCCCTACTGTTCCACCAATTTCGCAAATTACAAAATCTGCTTGGCGTTCTTCTGCTGCCTGCTCTAACCGGGCTATGATTTCCTCTGGAACATGCGGAACTATTTCAACGTCTTCGCCATCATATTCAAAATTACGCTCTTTGGTAATAATACGGTTATATATCTGTCCATTTGTAACATAATTTGCCTTACTTAATCGCGTCTTAAGAAAGCGCTCATAGTTTCCAATGTCCTGATCAGTTTCCACGCCATCATCCGTAACGAACACCTCGCCGTGTTCTTGTGGTCTAATGGTACCCGCATCCAAATTTAAATAAGGATCGCACTTTACCGGGGCCACTTTATAACCCCGCGCTTGTAATAAAGCGGCAATGCTAGAAGTCGTTACACCTTTGCCCACACTTGAAATAACACCCCCTGAGATAAATATGAATTTGGTTTTTAAATTTTTCGTATCTCTACTGAGCTTTTTAGTCATAACTCCCCTATTATTAATTAGATAATACCTGTAACTTTATTTTTGCGGATGTTGTTTTAGATAATTCCAAAACAGCCTCATGTGTCCCCAAGTTTTTGATTGGAGACGCCAAGACTATACTGTGCTTATCTATCTCGAAACCTACTTTTAAAGAGACCGCTTCTGCGATGTCTTTTTCCCGTATGGCGCCAAATAATTTACCATCCGCGCCTGTTTTAGCGCGAAGTTCAAACGTACGCTTTTCTATATCTATCTTCTGAGCTAACACCCGAGCTTCCTGCTTCTGCGCAACCTCACCTGCAACTTTAGCCTTGTTTTCGTACTCCTTTTGCACTTTTTCTGTTGCGATAGTTGCAAATCCCCTCTTAACTAAAAAATTGAGGGCATAGCCCTCACTCACCTCTTTCAGCTCCCCTCTTCGGCCTTGACCGGCAACATCCTTTACAAATAATACTTTCATAAAATTGAGCTTCTGTAGCTTCAATAGCTTCTATAGCTTGTAGCAGGGTTATTTCCCTAAAAAGCTACGGAAGCTTACGAAGCCCTTGAAGCTATTACTTAGACTTTTAAATATCGGCGAATGGCCAAAGAGCTGGAAAAAATACTCAACGTAAGCGCAATGATAAGCAAGGCCAAGCCAACCACCGGAACGCTGAAAAACCTACTGTGGAGCAAGTCAGCTGCAGCTGTACCAGTCAAAAACTCTGTCGCCGCTGGTATTAATTTTGCATAGAGCACGGCCACCAAAGTCGTGGTGATGACCGTAGCAACGAGCGAATATAAGGTAGCCTCAATAATAAATGGACCCCGGATATACCAGTTAGTCGCACCAACCAAGCGCATAATCTCCACTTCTTCACGCCTGTTATATATGGTTAAAGTAATGGTGTTAAATATAACCAATACTGCAATAAGTGAAAACACCGAAACAAGCACAATCCCCGTACTAACTATAATACGCAAAACCTTACCCAATCGCTCGATTAACAAACGATTGTCTTCGAAGTTAACTTTGGTAATATCGTTCTTAAATGGCCCGTCGTTCAATTGGCGGGCAATTTCCGGATAGTCCTCCAAAACGGTTGCCTTAATCTGTATGGTGGCGGGTAATGGGTTATCTGCCAACTCAACCAACGACTCTAATATTAAAGGATCATTGGCGTGCTTATCCTTAAAGTTGGCCAACGCTTGTTCTGCGGAAACATATTGTGCCTCACGCACTTTGGGATTGTTGCGCAGCTCTTGCCTGAGATCGTTTATACGAGTTTCAGGCGTGCCCGCCTTAAAGTACACGCTCACATCTACCCGATCTTTTATAGCCTCAACGGAATATTTGGTTGCGCCAAACAACAATGTCAGCACACAGAATATGACCAATGTAATAACCACCACCATGGTAGCGGCAGCGGACAGCCATAAATTGCGCCAAAAATTGACGAAGCCGGTTTTTATTACTCTGAAGAAACTAACGGAATCAAGCATGACGACTCATTTCAATTTCTAATTCCCAATACCTAATTTCCAATTCAATGTCCAATGCTGAATTTCCATTAGAAATTAGTAATTAGATATCGGGAATTAAACTATCTTATAGTTTATACCTTCCTTTTTCTTGCTCAAGTACAACGCGCCCACCTTCTACCGTTATAACGCGTTTCTTTATCTTGTTCACCAAATCCGCTGCGTGCGTAGCGAGAATAACTGTAGTACCTAATTGATTGATCTTCAACAGCAGGTCTAGCACTTCTGCCGCATTTACCTCATCCAAGTTACCTGTTGGCTCATCCGCCATTAACAACGCAGGTCTATGAGCGAGGCTTCGAGCTATGGCTATACGCTGCCTCTCTCCACCGGACATTTGATGGGGAAAGTTTTCTCGCTTGTGCAACAACCCAACGAGTTCTAGAATTTTAGGAACTTCTTTTTCAATCCTATCGCGTCTGTGTCCGCTCACTTCCATGGCAAAAGCTACGTTTTCGTAGGCTGTTCGTTTGGGAAGCAGTTTAATATCTTGGAACACCATGCCAATCTTTCGACGGAGGTACGGCAAATCCTTTTTCTTTACTTTCGCAATATCAATATCATCTATCAGTACTCTCCCCTCGTCCGCTCGTTCTTCGCCCGTAACTAACTTTAACAAAGTTGACTTTCCGGCACCAGAAAGTCCTACAATGGAAACAAACTCTCCATGATTAATTTCTAAATTAATCTTCGAAAGAGCTTTGGTGTTACCGTAATATTTGATTACTTCTTCAAAACGAATCATCCCCGTAAGACTTCTTTGTATCTGGCCTCAAGTTACGCTACTCTGCATGCTTATCAAAATAACACGAGAGGCTATTAAATCTAAACTCAAAAATATTCAAGCCAGTATGAAACTTACAAAGAAGCTCTACTGGGCCATGCCTAATAAGTATATCAGAATTTAGCCAATACTTGTAGGTTTGCCTGTATTTTGTTCTAAAAAGCGCTCAATAAACTCATCTAAACGACCATTTAATACACTATCGGGGTCGCTTGTTTCATAGTTAGTTCTATGGTCTTTAACCATTTTGTAAGGATGCAGCACGTAACTCCGAATTTGATTACCCCACTCTGCAGATTTAAATTCGCCCCGTAATTGCTTCTTCTCCGCCTCTAGCTTCTCCTCTTCCACTTTCTGCACCCGGGCAGCCAATATCTTAAGCGCTAATTCCTTGTTTTGATGCTGACTTCGCTCGTTCTGAATATTCACTCGAATACCAGTTGGAATATGGGTTATACGAATAGCACTGTAGGTGGTATTTACACTTTGTCCCCCATGTCCAGATGAGGTATTTGCTTCAATTTTTAAGTCTTTGGGGTCCAAACCTACGCTTTCAGATTCATCGAGTAATGGTAATACTTCGACTAAAGCAAAACTTGTTTCTCGAGTATGACTGGGGTTAAAAGGACTCAATCGTACTAAACGATGCACTCCCCCTTCACATTTCAAATACCCGTATGCGTTCACACCACGCACCTCAAATAGGACGGACTTAATACCAGCCTCACCACCGCGACTCGTTTCAATCATATCCACAGAAAAACCTCGCTCGTCACAATACCGTAAATACATACGTAAGAGCATCTCCGCCCAGTCTTGCGCGTCAGTCCCTCCGGCACCTGCGTGAATGGCCACCACCGCTGAATGGTCATCATAGCGCTTAGACAGCAATGCAACAATCCGCTGCTCGTGGAATGCTTTTTCCAAACCCGCCACCTCTCGTTCTAAATAGGCCATGGTTTCGTCAGACTCATCCGTATTCTGTTCCACTAACTGCCTGGCTTCCCCTAGCTTTGTCTCAAACTCTGTCCAAAACGAAATGTACTCTTGTAAGCGAGTATAACTTTGCGACTCGCGTTGAGCCGTTTGCTGGTCTGCCCAAAAATCCTCTGCTTGCATGCGTGTTTCCAAACGAGCCAGTTCAACCTGTTTTGACTCCAACAATAAAAACGGTCGCAATTGGGCCACCTGTTCGGCTACTATATCAATACGTTTTAATAAGTCTGCTGGTTGCATGTTTATGCAGGAGGAAGATTTGTTTTAAGAGCAATACGCCTGACCAAATTCCAAACTCTGTTATGTATCTCTCCGTCAGGCAT
>CAZKVS010000004.1:0-66503 GCA_964556325.1 uncultured Candidatus Saccharibacteria bacterium | reverse complement strand
TACCGCTCGCTGCTGCTGCGGAGGTTATTTTAAGACCTGTAGCAGCTGAGCCAGCGCTGGTATCAACTTGGAGGCCATAGTTACTTCCGGACTTGGCTACGGTTAAGGCCGTAGCAGAAGAGTTTACCGTATTAACGGGTCCGTCGCCGGATACGCTGTTGGCGACCAGGGCAAAGGGTGCGGCAACGAGTTGCTTCCGAGGTGACATTTCACCATCGTAGCTTACGCCTGTTGGAGCAAAGTTTACGCTGAGGTATATGGAACCCCCAGTAAAATCTATGCCAGACAAGGAGGCACAGGATCCAAGCTTGGCATTGAAGACGCCGCTCGTTACCACAAGTTTGGTACATGCGCCACTTGGTTGGTCGTAGGTTTCTGTCCAAAGTAAAGTCCCGCTTGTGCTGGCGTCGTATAATTTAAATTCAAAAGCATAGCTACCATTGGTAACGTTGGTGCCGTCGGAAACTTTTGTAAGTTTGCCTTGGAAGTTTACATATTTTGGCACAGTTGCTTGCGCGACGTTTGTATTGATGGGTACCCAGCTGAGTGCAGTGGCGATTAACGCCAAAAGAGCATACGACTTAGTATGCTTCCGAAAAGTAAATTTAAATTTCAGTTTGGGTGGGTACACCTTTGATTTTTGTTTGACCGCAGGTGCGCAGATTAGATGTATTACGTAGATTGAAAGCGAATTTTGGCTTCAATCAGCGTTATCTGAGACATCTGTGCATCGGTGGTTGCTTTGGTTTGAATTTTTTGATTTTGAGCACAAATAAAACCAACCTAGAATTTAGGCGGCTATAACTTGGTTGCTCGTTTGGAAAAACTGCTCAAGACTTGCTTTGGTAAAGCGTCGATCTCGGCGGGCACCAATACGAATAGTTTGGAGTTTACCGTCGCGTTCCCAGTTTCGTAGGGTATTTGCATGTACGCGTAGTAACTCACATGCTTCTTTGAGTGTAAGAAGCTCAGGCATTTGATTTTGTGGCATTTTATTTTTTTGTCTTATTTTGGCCGGTATAGAATGAATACCGCTTATATAAGAGTTTTTTAATTTTTGTTGAGTTTTTTGTTTCGACCTAAGATTTTTGGTAGGTAATAGTAAGATATTTTGCTCACATAACCTAACAAAACATATAAGTATTTTAGCACATATTTTTGCTAAAGTCAATAGATATAAAGCGCTTAAATAAGATTGATTTTAAGTTGTTTTGGTAGGTTATGGGTATTCCTGGAGGAGTGCTATATCAAAGTTGGCTTGGCTTAAATATGCGGCTTTTATATGTTGTTTAAAATTAAAAGAGCTCATGGTGAGCTCTTTTATCGTTTTTGTAATTATGCCTTTATTTACGCCGCTTTTTTAGTATACGTAAAATTATGAGGGCTGCAATGCTTATAGATAAGCCAAATACTACTATAGCGGTGACAAGTACGGTCAGTATAAGCTGCCAAGGGAAGATCCAGACTGCGGTGTGAGCAAAGGCGGTTTGGTCCGTACTATTACCGTAAATCAAGTTTAGATTGGCGGTATATCTTCCCAGTGCGAAGTTATTCCATTCGTATCTGACCTGGTTAAAAAAGCCCTTAGGGAATTTGCCGTTTTCTTCGGCGCCAAACCACGTAGTAGTAAATCTTCTGATACTTTTGGGGAGCACGTTGCCCCGATCGGAGTTGGTGGGGATGGTTTTGGTTGTACCGCCGAAAATATTTTTAATTTGCAGGTCTCCGATGGGCTTTTCGTAACTTGCCCCGGCGTTTTGAAAGCGATAATAGAACTCAACGGGGAGCGAAGTAAACCAGCTAGACTTTGAGCTAGTGCCAAACTCTAAAATGTGCGCCCCTTGTTGAAAGTCTCCATTTACCTGTAAAAGAACTAGGGTCCCTACTTGGCCTTCTAAGAGCACGTTTTGGTTGCCCTTGCTTACGGGTGGTACTGTAGAAGAAAGTATGGCGGCAAAGTAGCCTCCTGGCTCCGCGGATTTTGGCACTGTTATGGCAAGTGGTATGGTTTTATATTCTTTTGGCCCGATCGTAACCGAATTTATTGGTTCTATCCAGCCCGCAAGACCGTCAGTGCCCGACACTAGTGTTGGTGTGCCGTCCTCACCTTTTGCTTCAAAGTTTTGGGCGAGAATATAAAATGTTTCGGTAGTTTTGCCCTCGTTATATAGCTTGAACTGGGAGGTAGTAGTTTTACCGGGGTCTGTGTTGAGTTCAACTTTAATCGGGGACGCAGTTAAGGCCTGGGCCTGTAGTGGTACTATTGCGCAAAGTAGCCCGAGTCCGAGAAGGGTACATATTTTATTTAGAGACTTCATTTTTTTCGAGCTTTTTTAATGACCCAAGTATTATAGCGGATAATAGCCAGAGTGAGCAGTGCAACACAGAGAATGGTCAGGCTTATTGCTTTAATTATTGGCTTCCACGGTATGACCCAAAACTGCACTACGCTTCGAGCTTCTAGCTTGGGGTTGCCGAAATACATAGTTAAGCTGGCTGTGTATTTACCCAGCATAAAGCCGCCTTGGTAGTCGCTGTCAAATTGTCGGACGGTGTTTGGGAGGCTAATTTGAGCATCTTTGTTTATATATGCCACGCCTACAAGCTTTTTGAAAGCATTGTATATTTCAATTTTACCTTTTGGGCTCAAGTGGGTATTGCCCGTATTATTAAAATCTACAGTGAAGGGGACGTAGCTGTTTGTATAGAGGTGTTTTGGGGTGGTAAAGCTTTGGATAGTGCCTTGGCCATTTGAGTGGCCAATTTTTACAATGAGGAGGGCGCCCACGCTTTGAATGACTGCCGTTCCATTTTCTGTTTTACCATTATTGAACGAAAACACAATTCCTCCGTAGTGTGTGCTGTCGTCGGCGTCCACAGGCGCTGTTACCGTAAAGCCGGTTTTGGTGGTAGCTCCAGGAGCGAGAGTGTAGTTCGGCTGAGTTGTGATTTGTACCCAATCGGTGAGTGAAAAGTGAACATCTGACTGCTCGTTGGTAGGTAAAAAACGCACCTCTCCATGTCTTCCCGCGGGAATAAAATCTTGTATTGCCAGGGCTAAGGTTATAGGGGAGTTGGTCGTGTTGCTGAGCGTAACTTCGCCTTTAAAAGAATGACCTTTTTCTAAGCTTTGTTCAAAGATAAACGGCGAAACTCGGACGCCTTGCACGATTAATTCTTGCTCCTGGGCATTAGTTTTTTTGTGGGCAAGGCCCAAGAGGGCCATAACCAAGAATCCAAGCGCTAGAATGTGTTGTAGGCGATGAATGCGCATATTTTAGAACTGAGCTGTAGTAATATAGGTAATTATATTTTGGTAGGTTCCCGCATCTTGTAAGGTGCCCACCTCGACTTTGTATACGATAGAAGTTTGCTCGTTGGCTGCCGTAGTTGTTGAGCAGGCAATTTCAGCAGGTGTCGTAGTTGCGGCAGCGTAGGTATTGTTACTGGAAAAACGGCTGGTGGTACCAGTGCAGAGGCTGCTATCGGTTGTATGATAGCCAAAATAGCCCGCGGTAATGCCGGTTGGCCAAGCCGCAGGGGAAGCGTTGGATCCGGTGGTGGCGCTAATAGCATCGCCGTTATTGTTTCGAAGATTGCCGTCTTGTTGCAGTGTGGTGGTATAACCGCCTGTGGCATTGGTGCTTACGGTAATTGTCTGGGCTGCAACAGCGGTCACGCTCGGTGTGAGCGATCCATAGGTTATGGAGTTGGCCGCGCTGGTTACTGTCGTTGTGGCTCCGGCGACAACTGTGCCCGAGTTTACTCCACTGAATGATACGGTGAGTGTGGGGCCGCCTGTTGTTGCGCTTGCAGTTAGAGAATAAGCGGTCTCAGTGTCTGCTGCATAGCGGGCTTTTACTTTTATTTGATAGGTTGTGTTGGGAACTAAGCCAGTTACGCGTTGTCCCGTGCCTGAACCCCAGGAAATATAGCTTTGCCATACGGCAGTGCTACCTACGGTGTCGTCTGCCTGTATAAAGTTAGTAGTGGTAAAGCTGTCGCTGGAAATAGCTATAGCATAGACAGTATCTGTTTGTTGGCCTGCTCCTGTGGCCATAATAAAATCTAATGCGTTATAGAGCACGCCACCGGTGTTTGTAAGCGTTGGTTGAGCGGGGACGCCAGGGTAGGCGTGCTGCATAAACCCAGGGAATATTTTGTAGTTTGTAGAAGTGGCGGCTGAGTCGTTGCTGCCTCCGATAGAGTCGCGGGAAGTATAGTTGGTTGAGTTGGAGAGCTGGCCGCCCACGTCCACAGAGGGATTTTCTACGGAATAATTTGAACTCGAAAGCGTTTCCGCAAGAGTGGGAAAAGGTAGGACGCTTACAAGCGCTACACTTATGTATAAAAATAATTTCTTCAAGCTTCGCATATAGTTAATTTTATCATGGATGTAAAAAATACCCCACGTTGATTGTGGGGTATATGTGAGAAGGTCTATCTTTTTGCTTTGGATGCTTTGCCTATTATCCAGCGGTTGTAACGACGAATACAGAAACGGGATATAAAGAACGCCAGCAGAATGCTAATGGTGCTTACCAACACAAGCTGCCAGGGGAACATAAAAACTTTTACCGATGCAGTTGCGGCGTGCAATGAGCCTGTCCCGTAGGCTAAGTTGAGCTGAATTGTGTAAGGGCCAAGGGCGAAGTGCTGTATTTGGTAACGTACTTTGCTCCAGAAACCGCTCAGCGCTGCTGGATCGTCCTGCGTATCAGCATTATTCCAGCTGATATTAAACCGACGAATACTCTTTGGCAGTACGTTGCCGCCTTCTGGGTTTGCTTCAAATATTTTGGTAGTTCTACCAAACCAGTTTTTTATAAGCACATCCCCCAGGGGTCTGACACGGTCTAGGCCGCTATTTTGAAAGCGGTAGAATAAATTAATCGGCAAATAGGTGTGCCAGTAGGACTTGTCTTTGGTGTTAAATTCAAGAATATCCCCGGAATCGGCTAGGTCGCCATTGACCCGTAGCAATATAAGACTGCCTACGCGTTCCGTTAACATTACACTTCCACTCCCGTTCTCTTTGGGTGGGGTGCTGGAGGTAAATACTGCACCAAAGTACCCCCCTGGTTCGGTGTCGGCGGGGATTTGTATGCTGACTGGTATAGTTTTTTGTTCTTTTGGGCCTAGTGTAATGGAGTTCGGTGCTTTGGTCCATGCAGCGAGTCCGTCTTTGGTGGATATAAAGTTGGGCTCTCCGCTTTCATCTCCTTTTGGTTCGAAGTTTAGCGTTGCTGTGTACAGTACCTGAGAGTTTTGGGTTTCGTTTATGACTTTGACCGATGTTTGTACAGTTTCACCCGGGTTTGCTGTGAGTTCTAGGCGCACCGGTGACATGGTAGTTGCAGTAGCGGTGCTGGGGAGTGTAATAAAAACTATCAGCAAAAGGCTGCTGATAGTAAAAATTTTATAAAATGAGTGTGTTTTTGACACGGTTATTAAAAGTGGTTAAAAGTTTCCCGTGGCAACGTAAGTGAGGGTGGTTGTGTATGTACCAGCCGGTTTTGAGCTGGCAATGTTGGCAAGATAGGCGACGCTTACCACATCGCTGCTGGCGGGGGCAGTTGCGCTCGCGAGCGTTGTTGTTGTGCCGGCTACAAAGTTATAGTCGCTGTTGGTACCACAAACATATCCAGAGGCAACTGTTGGGCTACCAGAAGTGCCTTTTCCGCAGAGTGCAAATTGGTTGGAGTTTACAGTTCCATCGCTGTCCCCAGTGATAGTAGCAGCTGCTATAGTGTTTGCGCCGCTTGTGAGAAGGGCGCCGTTATATGTGACTGTATACCCACTGCTTGCATTGGTCCCAACAGTCAGGGTATGTGCGGTGTTGGCTGCTGTAGGGTCGGTGGCTGCGGAGGCGTTTGCGCCACCGGCGTTTGTGGCCCAGCGACCAGTGGCAGCAGAAAGGGAGCCAAAGCTTACTGTGGTTTGCGAAATAGAGAATGTTATAGTTGGGTCTACAGTAGCGCTTATGGTAACCTGGTCGTTTGAGATAATAGGTATAGCGATAGTGCCAGTGTCTCCAAATCCACCACCGACAGCGATAGTAGCTGTGCCGGCCGTATTGTTTTGGATTTGGTTTACACCAGTTGTTTGGTTGGTCGCGTTGGTTCCAATACGTATGCGAACACATTTGTTAGCCGTCAATGTGGCTGAAGCACCTCCGGAAGTAATGGTCATAACTTGGCTGGCGGTGGCCACATTCCATTGGGCAGAGGTGGCGCCAGAGGCAACCAGAGTTTGCTCAGTGTAAACAGCGCTTGTACAAACAGCGGTGCTGCCAGTAGCAAAGTCAACATCGCTAAAAAGTATGGCGTTCACAGTTGCGTTAGAGAAACCAGTAAAGGTAAGCGTCATGTTGCCGGTTGAGGCTATGCCTGTTGGGGACACAAAAAATATTTCGTGGTTAGCGTTGGTGCTTGCCTTAAGCCTGGTCAACGTGTCAGAAAATGAAGTGACCTGAGCAGCATCGGCATGGTGTGGGGCAATGAGAATACCACTGAGTACTAAGGTGCCAATAACAAATTTGCTTATAAGATTTCTGTAACTAACTTTTCTTACCCTCTGGAGGAACTTCATGCTTTTTTATTTAATCTTTATTTCTTGAGTTGAGTCAGGTTTAAATATATTGTAGCAGAAAAAACTACTTTTGTACAGAGGCCTCTAGTTTTTTTCTATGGTAGACAAAGATAGGCAGGATAAGTCCTAGAGCAAGTATGACCGCTAATATGAGCAAGAGACGCCAGTCTGGTCTAGGGAAGGATATGAGTGTGGGCTTATGCTCTCTGCTGATTGTACTTATGTTGCCTGACTTATCAACAGCTTTTAAGAATACTTTAGTGCCTTGCTCCTGCTTTAAGAGTTGGTATGGACTGGTTACTTTTCTCCAGTCGGTGTCGACAGGATAGGTTTGGCTATTGTCTACCTCGGCCAGTTCGTAATGATCTATGCCGCTTTCCAAGTCTTCAGCGCGAAATACTGCAAACCAATTACCTTCAAATAAATGGCTATCGTGGCCAATCAAGAGTTCAAGATTGGTGGGTGGTGTCGTGTCTTTCGCGACTGGGGAGGGCTCGGCGGGTGGTGGAGTAGGCTCTGTTTCTGGTTTGTTTATTTGAACCGTGTAGGGAGTAGCTGACCATTCTGCTCTGCTCCCTTGTCCATCGTTGAGAAGCACCTGTGAGTTGTTGAGTAGCTGCACCGTCGCAGTGCCGAGCGCTCGAGCTTTAAAGGTTATTTGAATAATTTCTCCGTTTTCACCACTAAAGCCTGGGTTGGGGAGTCCGCCTGCAAATACTACCTGGTTTGTTTGGGGGCTGTTATTAGGAGTTTGTTGCCAGAGTTTGAATATGGACCTATTGTAGCTGACTCCTTGAACGCCTAAGAGCTCGCCAGAATATTGCACGTTTCCGCTCATTGCATTAATTGAGCTGGCACTGCTCATGATGAGTCGAACAGAAAAAGTTTGGCCTAGGGCTACGCTTTTTGGTCCGGAGATATGCAAGTCTGTATTTGCGGCACGGGCTCCGTGCGTCGGGCTTACTAGTGCGATGCCACTCGCCACAAGTATGCTGATTGAAATAGTTCGTATACGCATAGTGTAGGGCTTAGCCTGTCCACCAATAGAGGAGAATGCTAAAGTCAATTAAATTTACTATACCATCTTTGTTAATATCTGCTCGTATACCCGATTGTTTACTGTTCCACCAATAGAGGAGAATGCTAAAGTCGACTAAGTCTACATGCATATCGCAATTTAAATCCGCTTTTCTGTCTGAACAGTTTTGGTTTTTGGCCGATCCGATTACGGCAAGTGAACCAATAGTAGTAAAGGCTGCACTGAATACCGTGGGAGTATTTTGATTTTGAATATATGTAAGCTCGTTCCAGCGAGAGTTGTTGAATTGTTGGGTGGTGAAAGGGTCTGAAAATCCGAGATACTGTCCCTGGGTATATGTGATTACAGCTGCTATGGGAGACTGGCTTGTATAAATAGGCCTGTGATTGCTGTCCGTAACCGATATTCCAAATATAGTATCTGCTATAGCATCGCCACTTGCAGCGCCATTTTTATTCTCAAAAGTGCTATAGGGGAGACAGGAGAGGGCAACATATCCTGCGCCATTCCAAGCTCCGGCTGGTATGGTGAGAGTAATAGTGCTTCCATTACTACAACCCCCATAGGCGAGTCCTCCAACCCCGCCGTCTATAATAGTTTCCCCAGCTTGTGGGGTGAAGGGGGGGATAACAACGGGGCCGCTGCCTCCGCCTCCGCCTCCGCCACTACCGCCAGTGGTGGTGATAATGTACGTGGCACTACTTACGGCGCTATCTGCGTAACCTGGGGCGGTTGCAAGGGCTTGTATTACAGTACTTTGGTTTATAGTAAGCGCGCCGGAGTATACTGCGCTTCCTGCGGTCGGAGTGCTACCATCGGTTGTGTAATACAACGTGGCTCCAGGGGTGGTCGTAGACAGGGTTACTGCAATACTGTTTGCATATGTGCCGGGGTTCGGGCTAAAGGTGGGATTGGCCACAACATTGCCATTAAACGTGCCAGTTATTCCTACGGGGATTGTGGTTACTACTCCGATAACGCTTGTATCGAGGGGTGTATTGGAGGCCGTGGCCGTCTCTATGGTAATAGGATAGCTACCAATTGTGTTAGGGTTGGTAATACCAAAAAGGCCAGCTGCTTCGTAGACGGCAATAGAACCAACGAGAATGTCTACCGTACTACCAGAGATTATGGTGTCTGTGTCGTTGAGTGTGAGGACAATGCTGCCATTGCTTCCTCCGGTGGCTACGACGCCAAGGGCGCTTCCATTTCCAGAGCCCGGAGTAGGGGCGGTGTGTTGTTCTACTCCATTTACGAGAATGTCTACATCACGATAGTCGAGTCGGGGGTGAACACTAAATAAGCTCGGAGTTGGAGTTATAGTTATAGTGCCCGAACTAGGAATGGTTGAACTTGGTTTAAAGGTAATTCGGTGGCTTGACTCGACACCAATAGCGGACGTTCCTAACGTGTCACTTCGATTGGTTAGTGTTCCCGCTAGAGCTGTTGTTGCTACGCAGAAAAGTAGAAACAATACTAATACACTTGTTATAGACCTCATGTGTGCAGTTCTTGCTTAAAACTGGAGCGGTATCGTTTAATATCAAAATAAAAATTAACCACAACCAATATACCGAGCAGAATTATGAGTATATAGAGAATAGTGTTTTTTGTAGTTTTACTTTGTTCTAAATATCTACGTTCAGCTTCGAGTTCTGCATTTTTTTTATCCAACGCAATCTGTTGCTGCTGTAATTCAGCGTAGAGCGTATTGGTGGGTGTTGGCTCAATGGTTCCTCCTACAGCAATGCCCGCAACTATACCGGTTGGTACTGAGTAGGTTTCCGTAAAGGCTTGCAGAGCTGGCTGAATTTGAGACAAGGCAATGCACGCTACGAGTGAGAGCGTGAGAGTGCCTGTGAATATGGTAATTTTGAATTGCCTTTTTTGCATACAACCATTATACAACGTATCTACGCGCGCGTTGCTGTTTTAGTGTATAGTATTGACGTCTGTTGTTAAAATCGGTATACTGTTGGAAGTATTAGTTGGTATATAAAGGCATTAATTTATTGTTTTGTTCCGGGATTTTCTTAGGAGCAGCTTACCGATATGAAACGCACCTATCAACCAAAGGTTAAACGCAGAGCCAAGGTACATGGTTTTCGTAAGAAAATGCAAACTAAAGGCGGTCAGGCTGTAATAGCTCGTCGTCGTGCCAAAGGCCGAAAGCGTCTTACTACTGTATAAAGTAATACATCCTTAATCTTTCATCCTTTATCTTTGACCAACTGAATTCGGTTCCCGCCCCAGGCGGGTCCCGCTGTGCGGGAAAGGATTAGAGATAAACGATTAAGGATTTATTTGTAATAGCCTATGTTTGCTAAACAAAATCGCCTCGCCCATACCCGAGACGTCCAACGTGTTTTTACCGCAGGGCGTTCTTTTTTTGGTCAAATTTTTACTGTGCGATTTCTCAATGCCTCGACATCTCCGCGAGTAACTATTTCTATCTCTACTAAAGTTGCAAAGTCTGCGGTGCGTCGTAATCAGATAAAACGAGTTGCTCGAGACTTTATGCGGGTCAATCTTTCTCGGTTAGCCCCCGGAGACTATTTGCTTGTTGCTCGCCCTGCTGCAGCTCGAATGGTCAATAGTGATATCCGGACCGCGTTAGAGCAACATTTATTGAAATGTCGGCTATTAAAGTCATAATGTACACTTTATGCTTGTTCGTCTGCTGATTCTTCTGCTTACCGCGTACCAAAGAACACTTTCACCTGATCATGGCTGGTTTGCCGCCGCTCATCCGCATGGGTGGTGCAAGTTTTATCCGAGTTGTAGTGAGTATGCAAAACAGGCTATTATAAAATACGGAGTTTTTTCCGGTTTGGCGCTTGCGACGCGACGAGTGGCTCGTTGTCATCCTTGGCAAAAACCAAGCATTGACCCGGTGCCGTAGCGCACCAGAGGTCAATCGTTAATTATTTATTTTTAATCTTTGGCCAGAATCAACCACGATTATGGTTCCCGCCCAAGGCGGGTCCCGCTGCGCGGGAAAGGATTAACGATTAATGATTAGTACTATTTATTATGAATATATTTTTATCCGCGTATCATGAGGCTATCTACCGTCCTCTGCTAAACCTGCTCGTTTGGGGCTACAACAGCATACCCGGGCATGATGTTGGTTTAGTTATAATCGCAATTACGCTTGCGGTGCGTTTGGTTTTGGCTCCCACTATGCATAAGCAATTGAAGAGTCAAGGGGCCATGGCAAAGCTCCAGCCAAAACTCGACGAGATTAAAGCTCGGCACAAGGACGATAAAGAAGCGCAGTCTAAGGCGATTATGGAGCTGTATCGGGAGCATAAAGTAAACCCCTTGGGGTCTTGTCTGCCACTTTTGATTCAGCTTCCTGTTTTGATTGCACTATATCAAGTTTTTAATACCGCATTGAACGGTAATTTAAATGGGTTATACCATATAGTTTCCAACCCAGGCAGCATTAACCCATATTTTTTGGGTTTTATGAACTTGGCCAAACCTAGCGCAAGCTTGGCTATTTTAGCGGGCCTTCTTCAGTTTTGGCAGTCGCGCTTAATGCAGTCGCAAAATAAAACTAAACCGACCGATGCTACCGCTAAGGCAATTCAATGGCAAACAACCTATTTTTTGCCTCTGTTTAGCGTGTTTATAGCATGGAATTTACCGGCAGGACTGCCGCTGTACTGGGTTGTCACCACCCTCTTTGCCGTTGCCCAGCAATACTATATAATGAGGCAATCAGACAGCAAACAAGAGCTAGAAATTAAGTCATAGACTAGAAGCGAACTCCCATGAACCCTGAAATTATACAAGCTACGCAAGAAGTGATTGTGAGCCTGCTGAAGGCGATGGGTTTTCAGGTGTCGGTTGAGCCGGAAGAGACTATTACTAAGGGTTTGGTTTTTAATGTTGTAGTAGTTGAGGACCCATACATACTCATTGGGCGTCAGGGTGAGACGCTTCATTGTTTAGAACAGGTTGTACAGTCTATTGTAAACAGGAAGTTTCCAGGTCAGTTTTTGCGTTTTTCTCTAGACATCGATGATTTTAATCGAAAACGTGAGTGGTACTTAAAAGAAACTGTGCAGCAGGCTATTGTTCAGCTTCGCCGCACAGGTCGACCGGTAGGGCTTATGCCTATGCCCAATTACGAGCGGCGGTTTATTCATGCCCTCATTCAAGATAATTATTCTGATGTTGATTCGAGCAGCCAGGGTCAGGGTTCTGGACGACGAGTGGTGCTTAGGCTTAAGAATTAAGAATTATGAATTAAGAATCACGAATTAAGAACGGGGTCTTTCCGTAATTCTTAATTCCATATTCTTGATTCTGCATTTACATGGCTCGTACACATACTACTTTTAGTGTAACTATTTTGGCAGAAGTGTCTCGATCGAATGGGTTTTGTCCCGTGCAGCAGTTGCTGGTGAGTCAGGCAACAACAGCGAAAAATCGGAAAGTCGTGTACGATACAATTTTTCGATTGGTACAACAAGGGCTACTGGTGTATGCCAACCCTGCTCGCACACAGCTTGCGCTCACTCCAGACGGTGCTGCTCTGCTCACCACACGTTTTCCACAGCGCGATGGAGTCTGGAAAATGGTTATTTTTGATATACCCGAACGACAGCGCCAAGTTCGAACCTTCCTCCGCAATCGGCTAAAGGCGCTTGGATTTAAGAAATGGCAGTCAAGTATTTGGATTTCTCCGTATAAACTAGACCAGCGTTTAGAAGATGAATTAGGAGAGTTAGCAGGCAAGTTTTTTATACGCCTTATCAAAACTACAAACATAAATTATACAAAGGATATTGAGGCTTTGTTTGCGGAAAATGAAAAGTAGCGGACTTTCTGCTGAAATATAAAACTCGTCCATAGTGGGACGAGTTTTATATTTACAGCGGCAGACTTTTTATTTTTTGTATACGATGCTAATTTTTTCACTGCCTGTGTTATTACTTTTAGCTTGTAGCTTGTATGTGCCGTTACTTGCGGGCGTCCATTCTGTACTATAGATATAGGAACCATCGGGGTTTTGGAGCCCGTCTGCAGTTGCTATGACTATATTGTTGGCATAGAAACTAAGGGTTCCCAAGTCTTGGCCACTCACCGCTGCTATGCTAATTTGCCCACTCTGAGTTGTATTTGAGCTTGGCTTTATGATAGTGATTGGGGCGTTGACGGCGAAAATAACAGGCACAGACTGATCGACAGTTTTGCCATTTTTATCTATCAGATGTATGGCAATTGTTTTGGGGCCGTCGGTGGGTTGGCGGCCTACCATAAAGTTATACGGCGCAGCTGCTTTGCTTTCTACTAGCTGTCCATCAATGAGCAAGTCTACGCGAGTGATACCTACCGGGCTACTTGCTTCGACTTGCACAGTAAATATGCTCTGAGTTATTACCGCACCTTCTGCTGGGCTCGTAATAGAAGCCTTTGGGTCCTCTCCCGTGTTTGGGGTAGGTGTTGGATTAGTAATAATGCTTCCTTCTGGGGGTAGGGGCATTTGTTTTGACAGCATCCATTCTCGAACGGGTGTTTCCCAGGCAGCGTTATCCGGTCTTTCACTGCGGAATACCGTATAGGTATGTAGGTCAATGTTTTCTGGAGGGGTGAGATTGTTTGCTGGAAGCCCGTTCGTTCGGTCTATTCTGACTCCGATATGTACGTCGTCGTAGTCTTTGGGTACTGAGTAACTGGCAAACACTTCCTCTTTAGTTTCAGGGCTAAATTCTGTTGGAAGTTTGCCGGAGACTGCATCTACAATAACTTTACTTATCCCATCCGGGGTTGGGAATTGTTCTACCGGAGTGCCTTGCAGGGCTTGCTTAAGGAATTTGTTAGTAATAGGCGCCGCAACGCGTGAGCCGTCTGCTGTGGCCGCCTTCATTTCTTTATTGTTGCTATTGCCAACCCATGCCCCCACTGCAATGCTGGGAGTAAAGCACATACTCCAGCCATCGCGCCAGCGGTTTGTAGTTCCTGTTTTACATGCGAGTTGTCTATCCGGCAGGGTAAGGAAGTTACTCACGCCAAAGATATAACTTCGAGCATTATTGTCGGTCATAATACTGGTTAGCTCATACACCGCTTGCGCGTCTACTACTCGGCTGCTTTTCTCGGTAAACTCTTCTAGGGTGTTACCTGATTTGTCTTCAACCTTCAATATAGGGGTTGCAGGGTTTTTGATGCCACCATTGGCCAGTGTTGCGTAGCTTGCGGTGTGGTCGAGTAGGGTTACTTCACATCCACCCAATACGAGGGAGAGCCCGCAGTTTTTAAGCGGGCTGGTTATACCTAGGTCCCGTGCTGTTTGCGTGGCGTTTTCAACCCCTACTAGCGCGAGCATTTTTACTGCGGGGATATTTAAGCTTCCGGCCAAGGCTTTACGTATGGAGACAGGACCATTAAAGCCGCCGTTGTAATTTTGTGGGACGTAGTCAGAGTCGCCGTTGCGGCCAAAGTTTGTTTTTACATCCATGAGGAGACTGGCAGGTGCATAGCCTTGGCCTTCTTTAAAAGCTGTCAGGTATACATAGGGTTTGAAGCTGCTACCTGGCTGTTGCGGAGTGAGTGCTACGTTTACGCTGGGGTCAAAGAGACAGTCTTTTCCGGGGTTGCAACCCGCTGGAGCACTCTTGCCGAAAAAGTCCCGACTACCTACCATGGCCAAGATTTGTCCGGTTTTTGGGTCAATTGCCACAAACCCTGCATTGTAAGCTTTGGACTCTTTTTCGTTTTTATCTGCCTGCTCTTTCACTACGCTTTCCGCTATATCTTGAAGTTTCGAATCCAGGGTAGTATAGACTTTAAGCCCACCTTGTTCGAGACTTAATTCTCCGTATTTTTTAGCTAAGTAATCTTGGACATACAACACAAAGTGGGGTGCCTTAAGGTTGTTTTGTAACGGGGTAAAAGCAACCTTTTCTTGCAGGGCTGACTCTTTTTGTTCTTTTGTAATGTAGCCTTGAGTTTCCATGAGGCCCAAGATGGTTTGTTGTCTACGGTCAAGTGCATCTCGGTGCGGACCCAAAGGGTTATAGTAGGTGGTAGACTGCGGTAGTCCGGCTAGGTACGCGGCCTCGCCTAAGCTTAGCTCGTTGGCGTGTTTGCCAAAGTATGCTTGGCTCGCAGCTTCTATGCCGTATGCATTTCTACCGTAGGGAATCTCATTTAAGTACAGTTGCAAGATTTGGTCTTTGGTATATCGGGCTTCTAACTCTACTGAGAGCACAAGTTCTTTTACTTTGCGAATAAGTTGCTTGTCTTTGGTTAAAAGAGCGTTTTTAACAAATTGTTGCGTAATGGTACTGCCGCCTTGTTGCGCGCTGCCGGTTTTGATATCTTTCCATATAGATCGGAAAATTCCGCGAATAGAAAATCCACTGTGGGAATAAAAATCTTTGTCTTCGACAGCAACGGTTGCGTGTTTTGCGTAGTCAGAAATAGCATCAAGCTGCACCAACGTGCGCTTCACTTCCCCATGAACTTCGTAGAGAAGTTGGTTATTTCGATCATATATTTTAGTTGACTCGGGCACCGTGCGTTCCAGAAGTGTATTTGGGTCAGGAAGAGTAAAGCTGAGGTACACAAACAGAGCTGCCATTACGGTTACGCCGACGGCAAACAAACGGAAAAACCAGCTGACGAGTAAGCGTTTGTTGCTGAAGATATTTTTTAAGCCTTTGTGAAGCCGCTTAAAATATTTAGTCGATTTTTTTGAAGCAGTTTCAAAATTGTAAATACGCATTCCAGTAGATTTTCTGCACACACTGTCGTGGAGGTCGGTACTTGTATGTGCTGGATTATTTTTTAGCGAATAATATTTTACCCCAATATAAGCATTTGCTTGCTACTGGGCATGGGGTAATTATACTGACTTTTAGGTTCTGCGGGAACCCCTTTCGGAGTGGCTTGAAATAAGCCGAAAATGGTATACTCTTAGTGTAGATTTTGAGTTTTCTGCAATTCTACAATACATTACTTACACTATATTTTTTATGAATAAAGAAGAAAAAATTGAGGAGCTGTTGAGTCGGGGGGTAGCGGAAAGTATTGATGCAGGGCACTTGGCCGCACGGGTTCGAGGCAAAAAGAAGCTGCGGATTAAGTTGGGTATTGACCCTACGAGCCCCAATATCCATATTGGCCGCGCTGTGGTGCTCTGGAAGCTGCGTGCGTTTCAGGAGCTTGGACATCAGGTGGTATTTATTTGCGGTGATTTTACTGGATTAATTGGAGACACTTCTGATAAAGAATCTGAGCGGCCCATGCTCACAGAGGCGCAGGTGGCAAGTAATATGAAATCTTATTTTGCGCAGGCGGGTAAGATTATAGACAAATCCAAGGCGGAAATGCACTACAATTCCAAGTGGCTTAAGAAGCTAGGGTTTTTGGAGATTGGTAAAATGGCCGATGCTTTTGGCTTGCACGAGTTTTCGTCTCGTGAGCTTATCAAGAAACGCATGGATGCGGGTAAGCGAGTCAGCTTGCGAGAGCTCATGTACCCGCTCATGCAGGGCTATGATAGCGTGGCTGTGAAGGCAGATGTAGAGCTTGGGGGCACTGACCAGCGCTTTAATTTATTGGCAGGTCGGAGTATCCAGCCTTTATATGGCCAAGAGTCCCAAGATATTATGACTTTTGATTTACTGGAAGGAACCGACGGGAGAAAGATGTCCAGCTCTTGGGGGAATGTTATAAACTTGGTAGATGAACCAGCAGATATGTTTGGCAAGGTTATGTCTCTCCGTGACGAGCTTATTGTGCGTTACTTTGAGCTTGCAACCCTTGTTCCTTTAAAGGAAGTAAAAACGTTCCTGAGAGATACAACGAACCCACGTGATCAAAAGTTACAATTGGCCTGGCAAATTGTCAGCCAATATCATGGCGGTAAAAAAGCAGATGAGGCCAAGGCTGCGTTCATTGCTCAGTTCAGTAATAAAGAACTACCGAGCGACATTCCGGAAATAAAAGTTACGCCCGGTACGTATAAGTTAGTAGAGTTATTGGTAGAGACCAATCTTGTTTCTTCCAAAGGTGAAGCGCGCCGATTGATTGAGCAGGGGGGTGTGAAAATAGACCAACAACAAGTGATGAGCGATAAAGAAATTCAAATTCAAAAAACAAACAACCTGCTCCTGCAGGTTGGAAAAAGAAAGTTTGTACGAATTATTTAGATAGTTGAAATAAAGCCCTCCGAGTAATTCTCGGAGGGCTTTATTTTGAGAAGTCTAGCTTATTCAGCTTTAGGAGCTTCAGGGGTGGCGGTTGTTTCATTTACTACAACTTCTTCGCCTTCTGTTGTTGGCTTTATTTCTTCTGCTTCGCTCATATATTTCTCCTTGCTTTTCGTTTACACGAAAAGAAGTTAATAAATAATTCCAGTAACTAGAATAACTACTGTTGGCATAGTCTAGCAGGAATAAGCTGGTCTGTCTAGTCTTTTTGCTAGCGGGGCCGGCGAATAGAGTTGGCGCAACAAAGGGCTATGGCCAATGCGTCAGCTGCATCGTCAGGCTTAGGTACTGTTTTGAGCCCAAAGGTGTGTTTAACCATAAACTGCATTTGTTTTTTGTCTGCACTGCCGTAACCAGTTAAAGTGCTTTTTACCTGTAGGGGGGTGAATTCGTGTATGGGGATAGCGTGTTGCGCAAGTGTAAGCAATATGGCGCCACGAGCTTGCGCAACGGTAATGGCTGTTTTAACGTTAGTCTCAAAATAGAGTTTTTCTACTCCGGCCGCAACCGGTTTGTATTTTTTAATAATATCGTGCAAGTCTGTTGCAAGTATCTTTAACCGCTCTGAGTCGTCTAGTTTTTTATCGGTAGTAATAACGCCGAACTCAACAGCGCTCCACGCACCTTTTTTGTCTTTTTCAATCAACCCGAAGCCTGTTGTAGCGGTTCCGGGATCAATGCCAAGTATAATCATGAAGAAATGTCTAATTCCTAATTCCTAATTCCTAATGAGAGGCATCTTTGGCATTGCATTAGAAATTAGATATTAGACATTAGATATTTAGCAAATTTGGTCTTATAAATTTGCGCTGGTGTGCACAGCCACTACGTCTTCGTTATCTTCTAGTTCAGCGAATAGTGCGTCTACTTTTGGTTTCTGTTCTTCGGTTAAATTTACACCCTGAGACGACTCTTTTATTATTTGTGCTTGCGCAATGCTTGCCCCTGCTTCCGCTAGCGTAGTCCTAACGCTTTGGAGTAGTTCCGGTTTTGTGTACACTTCCAAGCCCTCTTCTGACTCCCGCACATCATCCGCCCCCGCATCTATCGCTATTAATTCTAACTCAGCCATGCTGGGTGTTTTATTTTGGGAATTAGAAATTAGAAATTGGGAATTATTCTCAACGAGAATCTGTCCTTTTGTCTCAAACTGCCAGGCTACACTTCCCATGGCTCCGAGCGACCCTTCGTGTTTACTAAACGCATGTTTAATGTGTTGGACTGCCCGGTTAGTGTTGTCGGTCGCTACTTCTACCAGAAACGCAGTGCCGTAAGGTCCGTACCCTTCGTAAATAGCTTCGGTCATTTGGACCGAGTCTTTGTCTGATGCTTTCTTTATGGCTCGGTCAATGTTATCGTTCGGCATGCCTTCCGCGCGGGCTGCTTCTATTTCCGTACGTAGTTGAAAGTTGAGCGCTGGGTCACTGTGGCCGGACTTAGCGGCAAGGGTTATTTTTTTAGACAACTTGGAAAACAGCACGCCTCGTTTGGCGTCCTTTACTCCTTTGGTTCGCTTAATTTGTGACCATTTACTGTGTCCGGACATGTGCGAAGCGCGGAATTAAGAATTATGAATTAAGAATACAGGAAACGTGAAATGTAGAATTATGATAGAGAAGTTTGGCGTCTCTGCCAAGAGTTATGCGATTTCTAGGATTCGTTCGAAAAACTCATGAATGCGGGTATCGTTTTTCATGTCGCGGTTACATTTTTCAAACCCGGAGCACATCCAGGTGCCGCGAGATTGATATTCTACTCCTTTGGGCTGCTTTCTAGTTTCGCAGGCTACAAAGTACACGTCGCTTTGCTTCCGGTGTTTATGGCAAAATTCACAAAAGCCTAGACGGAGCGCGCCAACTGGTGGCTGAACCACTTCAAGCCGGAGTCCTGTGGGAGTTCCACGAAAATCATAAACCACAAATAGGCACATATCTGACTGATCAAGCCAGCTGTAGTAGGTAAGCGTCTCAAATTCTGCTTCTTCCAGTTTGGGAGGTAGACGTAAGTGTTTAACTTTCTTATATATTTTCCTAAGTTGTTCTCTTGCTAATGGTTTCATGGTCGCTGCTACTCCTCTTGCTCTCATTTGAAACTTACTAGCAATTGCGAGTGAGTTTCAAATTACTTTAGCAAACCCTTTTCAGTAAAGTATTTCTTTAGAACTGCCTCGTCTTGTTTGTCTATCCGTTTAATTTCCATCACAGTAATAAATTTGCCGATATCATAGTGGTTGCTGATATATTCTAGCTCCTTTCTCGGATCAAATGGATGAATCCAGAGTGTGCGTTGTAGCGGATAAAATTTTAGTTCGCGCAGCTTTACTCTAAACATATCTGCCGCTATTTTAAAATCTTTGGTCGGTATATCCGCGGCTACCAGCCACCAGGTGCCAGGCCATAGGGGTGGTCGTTGAATTGCGTGGATATCGCTAGTGATCTTTTGGAACTTTTTCTTTCCTTTTTCGGTTAACTTTGCCCATATGCCATGTTCGGTCTCTTCTATTTGTATTTGTCCACTGCGTTTGAGGTAATAGTAGGATTGCAACACTTTTTCTCGTTGCTCGTTTGAGCGAAGAGGTTTTTTATATCTCTTATGCAAAAATGGAGCAAGCAGTTTCAGGCTATTAGGCATGGTGAGTGTCATGCCTATAATGCCGGCTGCGCCAATCAGTAACAATATGGTACTTGCGATGTCTTTTGTTTTTTCGGATGTGAGAATCGCTTCAATGTTTTGGGATTGATCCGTCGGAAGCTTGCCCAATAGCTTATGTAGTGATGTTTGTTCCATACATAGAAACGACTTTTATAAGTTTTTCTTTTGTAAATTATAGCATAATTTTGAAACTAACTCGCAATTGCGAGTAAGTTTCAAAATAAGTAAATGATTGAATTTTATTTAAAAGAAACGAGGAGGACTAGTTCACCCTTTATGGAGGCACGTTTTTTAAGTAGCGTTGTTACTTCCGCAGCGCTACCACGAATAAACTCTTCATGCATTTTCGTGAGCTCTCGAGCAACAACAACTTGAGCATGGGGGTAGGTTTTTGTGATGGTTTCAACTGTTTTGCCAATGCGCTGAGGGGACTCGTAAATAACTAATGTGCTTCCGGTCTGCAGTCCCGACTCCAATGCTTGCAAAAGCTTGGGTTCAGTTTTAGGTAGGAAACCTACAAAAAGAAAACGATCCGTAGGAAGTCCTGAACCAGCAAGTGCCGTAATGATTGCGCTTGCGCCAGGAATGTTTTGTATTTGGATGCTTTTTTCGACACAGGCTCGGACGAGTCGAAAGCCTGGATCGGAAATGCCCGGCGTGCCCGCATCGCTGACCAGTGCCCCGTGTTCTTGTTCGAGTCTGTCGAGAATCTTGGGTAGCGCTTTTTGTTCATTATGGTCGGCAAACTGCACCAACTCCTTCTTGGGTATTTCAAAGTGTTTAAGTAGCTTGGCAGTATGGAGTGGGTTTTCGGCAATGATAAAATCTGCCTCGCGCAGTACTTCTACTGCCCGGAAGGTTGTATCTCCCAGGTTTCCAATTGGTGTTGCAACTATAGATAACATGATTAAAGTATACGGATTTGGCCTCGATTCGTACAGTTGCTGAAAATCTGGATATTCGGCTATAATTTCTCTACGGGCGAAGCGCTCAGCGCTTCTGTGCCCACGCTCAGCGTGGGCGTGTAGCTTCCGACGTCGCCAAGGCTATGTCGGACGAGATTCGTCCATTGCAGCTTTACTAAGTAGGCTTGCCCTACGTAGCTTTAGCGAAGTAGGGGGCGTGTAGCTCAGCTGGTTAGAGCATCAAGCTTATACCTTGAGGGTCCATGGTTCGAGTCCATGCACGCCCACCATAATAAAACCACCTAGTTAGGTGGTTTTATTATTGACAATCTTACCAGACATCGTCTACTATTAAAATGACCTTGGTGGAGTATTGGTATTGCTTGTCAATATCGATTACAGAAACCAAATACACTCTCCGACTGTATTTGATTTGCTTAAACACCTACCAGGGGTGTTATTTATTTTTTGGTATCAACTTAGATATCGAAAAGAAAGGAATATATGGACCAATTACGTCCAAACCAGCCTAACGCCGCGAAGCTTGTCACTTCACTGCGCAATACCGGCTACGATAGCTATGCTGCTATTGAGGATATTATCGACAATTCAATCGACGCGCAAGCTAGAACGATTAATATTATCGTTGAGCACGAGCAGCGGAATCTTAGGGTTATTATAGGGGATAACGGTATGGGTATGAGCGAAGCTGTCTTAGATGAAGCCTTAAAGCTTGGGTCTATAACAGATCGCGACGAGGTGGCCGACTTGGGTAAATTCGGTATGGGTTTATGCACGGCGTCTATTTCTATGGCCCGTAAGCTTGAAGTGATTACTCGAAAAGACGAAGAAGAGTATTTTTACAGCTCTCAAGATTTAGACGAGGTAATAGAAAGTAACCAGTTCGTTAAAGTACTGCGCAAGGCGAATCAGCAAGAAAAGGTTGATTTTTCTAGGTTGGCCGGTGAGCATGGTACCATTGTTATATTATCGAAAGTCGACAGGCTTTCGACTACCAATGTGTCTCAATTTGCCAACAAGCTCTCCAGGGATATTGGGAGGATTTATCGAAGATTCATAGAGTCTAAAATAGAATTCTACGTGAATGGTAAGAAGGTGGAAATTGTGGATCCTTTAATGTTAGATAATCCGGGGGTTAGAATATATAGCGACGAGACTTATGAATTGCCTGGAAATCCAAATAAAGAAAAGATCAGAGTTAAAATCGCTGTGCTTCCCGAAGTTAATGATGAGTTAGAAAAAGAAAAGAAAATGAATATAGCCAATCAGGGCTTTTATGTTATGCGCAATAACAGAGAGGTCGCGATGGCCCAAACATTAAATGTTTTAACAAAGCATAACGACTTCAATAGACTCAGGGCCGAACTATATTTTAGTGCGACTTTGGATAGTGAGATGGGGGTGCGATTTTCAAAAGACGGAGTAACGCCTAATCAAGCAATAACCGATTTTTTAAAACAAGAAATTGGAGGTCAGATTGCTTCTATTCGCACGTGGTTGCTGAGAAACAAGAAAACAGAAGGTGCCAATATTGTAGATCATCAAGAATCTGAACAGGTGATTGCCCAGAAGGCAAAACTTCTGATTACTCCTGATGTTCAAGTAGAAAAACGCTCTTCTCGAAAGGGTTCTGCTGATCCTCGAATTTTAAGGGGCGATAGATTGCCTCATGAACGTAAAAATTTCAAAGACCTGCAAGTGTCTCCAAAGGGGCTTGGAGTGCGTTTTGAGACAGCGTCTATGGGCCGAGAGGGTACCCTATATGAGACTTACCAAGAGGGTAAGATTATTATAGTTCGTTGGAACTCTGATCATCCTTTTTATGACAGGGTAGTTCTAGCCAATAGGGACAGTAAAAATATTATTTCTGCCCTAGACTATTTAATCTTTGCGCTCGCTACTGCAGAGCTAAAGAATTTAAATGAAGACAATGTCGAGCTTATGGCTAACTTAAAGTCCATAATGTCTACGAATTTAAGAGCATTGCTCTCTTAAATTTGCAAAATAAAAAAGCCGTGTCGGAGCGGCTTTTTTATTTTCTAGAGCTATATTATTGTGGCGCTGGCTACTGAGTCGCCGGTGTCGAGTTTCATAACGCGGACACCTTGGGTAGCTCGGCCGAGCGTTGAGATGGCATTGAGTGCCGTGCGAATAGTTTGGCCTTGGCGAGAGATTATAACCAAGTCATGTTCTTCTTTTGCATCTAGGATGTACATGGCTACAATTTTACCAGTCCGGGGACTAATCTTGACCGTCTTTATGCCGCTACCAGACCGCTTTTGAAGTTTATAGTCTGCTAATGGGGTTTTCTTTCCTAAACCAAGTTCGGTTATGACTAACACTTCTTGAGTTTTCACGTCCAGGTTTTTGCGAATGACGTCCATGGAAATAATGTTGTCATCTTTCTTCACCCGCATGCCACCTACGCCGGCGGCGGTGCGACCCATGGCGCGTACGTCTTTCTCATTAAAGCGAATGGCCTGTCCGTTCTCTGTAGAAAGCATTATTTGGTCGTCTCCGGCGGTTGTTTCAACCCACTTGAGTTCGTCACCGTCTTTAATGCCTATGGCTATCATGCCGCTTCTGCGGACTTTGGCAAACTCTTCGCGAGCGACTTTTTTGATGAGGCCTTTTTTAGTGGCCATAACGAGGAATTTGGCTTCGTCTTTTTTACCTAAGATGAGTACAGCTGTGGTGGTCTCTCCATTGCCCAGTTGTAGGAAGTTTACCAGTGCTTGGCCTTTGCTGGTTCGAGAACCTTCAGGGAGTTCGTAGACTTTCGTCTGGAATACGCGACCCTTGTTGGTAAAGAAGAGAATGTCGTCGTGGGTATTGGCAGAAATTAGTTTTTCTACCACGTCTTCTTCTTTCAGGCTCTGACCAATAACACCTTTGCCACCCCGGGTTTGCTGTTTGTAGGTGTCAGGAAGTAGTCGCTTCACGTACCCAGACTTGGTAATGGTTACTATCATCTGGTTCTCCGGAATAAGGTCTTCCGCAGCAAACGTACCTACCGCGTGTTTCACCACCTGCGTGCGGCGTTCGTCGCCGTACTTGTCGCGCATTTCAATGGTTTCGTCTTTGACGATGCCGAGTATTTTCTTTGGGTGAGCAAGCAGGTCTTCAAGTTTGGCAATGAGTTTGCGCTTTTCTGCAAGCTCGTCTTCAATTTTTTTTCGTTCTAAACCAGCAAGAGTCTGCAAACGAATTTCTAAAATAGCTGTTGCTTGGAGCTCAGAAAGTTTAAACTTTTTCATCAAGTTCGCATGAGCTTCTTCTTTGGTGGGGCTCTTGCGAATAGTGTTGATTATTTCATCTATATGATCCAGCGCAATCTTTAACCCTTCCAAGATATGAGCGCGTTCCTTGGCTTTCCGTAAGTCGTATTCTGTGCGACGACGAATAATAATTTGACGATGCTTAATAAACTCCTCGAGCATGGTTTTCAGGTTGAGCACGTGTGGCTCTAAGCCGTCCACCAGGGAGGTCATGTTGAAATGGTAGGTATCTTGGAGCTGGGTATAAGAAAACAGCTGGTTCAGAATTTTATTTGCTAAAGCATCTTTTTTTAAATCCACCACGACACGGACACCGTCTTTATCTGACTCGTCTCGAATGTCCTTTATGCCTTCGAGTTTTTTATCTCGCACCAGGTCTGCCATGCGTTCTAGCATGGTTGCCTTGTTTACTCGGTAGGGGATTTCTGAGATAACAATTCGGAAAGCGCCAGTCTTGGTTTCTTCAATTTCAGTTTTGCCCCGAACAACCACGCCTCCGCGGCCAGTGGCATAGGCGTTTTTAATGGCAGCAACGTCATAAATAATACCGCCGGTAGGAAAATCGGGCCCTTTTATAATATCGGTAATGTCCTCTATGGTTGCGTGTGGGTTTTCTATCAAATGGATAATGGCGTTAGTCACCTCGGTAAGGTTGTGAGGGGCTAAATCGGTAGCCATACCCACCGCAATGCCAAGGGTACCGTTGAGGAGAACATTCGGTAATTTACCAGGTAGCACAACAGGTTCTTTTTCAGTTGCGTCAAAGTTATCTCGCCAGTCAACGGTTTCTTTTTCTATATCAACGAGTAATTCTTCGGCTATGGGGGTGAGCTTTGCTTCAGTGTACCTGTAGGCAGCTGCACCATCACCGTCCATGGAGCCAAAGTTACCTTGACCTTTTACCAGCGGGTAGCGCATGGAAAACTCTTGCACCATGTGCACCATGGCGTCATATACAGAGGTGTCGCCATGGGGGTGGTATTTACCAAGCACCTCACCAACAATTTTGGCAGACTTAGTTGTTTTGGCGGAAGCACGGAGGCCCATGCTGCGCATGGCGTATAAAATGCGACGATTCACTGGCTTTAAGCCGTCGCGTACATCGGGTAAAGCACGCGAAACAATAACCGTCATGGCGTAGTCTAAGTACGACTCTTGCATTTCGGTTTCGAGAGACCGGGGGCGTATGAGTCCGACGTTGTTTGAGTGAGCTACATCTCGTTCGATTTTTGCCATATGTACGGTGGTATCTACTACTTGTTAATGCTGGGGTTATTCGCTCGGGCTTTGTTTACCTCGTTTTTTACTGCGGTAAAGAAATTACCGTTTGTGCGGTCTGGCTTCGGGATATAACTGGTTCCTATCCAAATAAAGAGTAGGAGCACCAGAGCGGTGGCTACCACTACCCACATAAGTTGCTCGCGCTTTGCTTCTGGAAGTTGTTGAATGCGATGTATGGTTTTCATACGTTTTTATTTATGCCGTTAGCACTACCAACCGTGTTTCCTCGGAATTAGTAATGTCTTTCTTTTTGATTATTAGTTTTTCTAGTTCTTCGTGTTTATTGCCCATTTCTTTTATGAACCGGTCTATGGGGTCAAGCTCTAGTTTTATGCCGGTAGCGGTGTAGTGAGAGGGGATGACTATGTTTGGTTCAATTTGGTTTACTACTTTTGCTGCATCGCTGGCGCCGAGTACGGTATGCCCGCCCACGGGAAGAATGAGAATATCTATTTCACCAAGGTCTTCTAGCTCGCTTTCTTTGATGTTGAAGTCTTTAATATGCGCCAGGTTTAGTATTTTGAGGTCTTCGCTTTCTATTAAGAAAATAGTCACGTAACCTGATTCTTGCTTGAGCGGGATGCCGGTTACGGTGACGCCGCTCTTGTCGTATTCGCCCGGGCTATCAATTAAGAACGGTGTGCCGGAGAAAGAGCTTGTGCTGCTGTAGAGGTCGTTTGTGTTTTCCGCGAGTACAATAATATCAGTATTACCCCGGGGTGGAGTCAGTCCAGACTCTTTACCGTAGGGGTCGGTTACTACCGTTGCGTCTTTGGTAATAAACTTAAAGCAAGAAAGGCCAAGGTATTGAATATGCATAACGCGATCCGAATCTAGCCTACTCCGCCGAAGTATCGTCAATATAATATTTGGCGTGCAAGGTTGGAGTGGCTGTTAAAGGGTAAAAATTGTTTGAGTTACGGCTACGAAGGCCGGGCGAATTCATGCGAATCTACAAATAACTACGAATTCGTTTTAATCCAATTAATATGCATAATTTTAACATTTTATGGCCTGAAAGGCAAAAGAGTAGGAGGTGATTATTCGCTATTTTAAGCATCGCTTAGGGCTTGCCAAAGAGCTCCCTTTTTTGTATACTGTATTGGCTTACAGGGCACGACACCAGACGTTTATTTAATTAGTAATCCCTTGTAAGGCTCAAGATAGGTGTCGTTTAATGAGTAATTGTATGAGTATAATCCTACATTCTTCCAGGCCCTCAGTATGGCGTGGTTTTTTAGTGCCTAACGGTTCTAAATAAAGGGTTATTCTTTCAAACTTTTACATAAAGGAACAGTTATAATGGCAGATGCAGACCAAGTCCAAGCAGTAAATACTGCTCAGACAAGCATAAACGAGGCTGTGGCGTCCAAGGCAGACTCCATGACCGGCTTACTTGAGAGTGGCGCAGAAATTCGCGTGCTCAAAGTGGGCGATATTGTAGAAGGCACTTTGCTTTCCGTTGGTAAGAACGAAGTATATGTGGACTTAGTGGGCTACGGCGTGGGCGTGGTTCGTGGGCGTGAGCTCTATGATGACCAGGCTACCTTAGCTTCGCTTAAGGTAGGCGATACTATTTTCGCTTCCGTGGTTGAATCGGAGAATAAAGATGGCAACATTGAGCTGTCACTTCGTCAGGCCGGACACGAGCGGGTATGGCAGACCTTGAAGACTAAGATGGAAGACCGCGAAATTGTGAGCACTAAGATTTTGGGTGCGAACAAAGGTGGTTTGATGATTGAGATAAACGGCGTACTTGGTTTCTTGCCAGTGTCTCAGTTGAACTTGGAACACTATCCTCGCGTAGAAGATGGCGACAAGACCAAGATTCTTTCCGCACTCCAGAGCTATGTTGGCCAGTCGTTTGCAGTACAAATCATTACTGCTGACCCAGAAGAAGAGAAGTTGATTGTGAGTGAAAAAGCGGTATCTGAGAAGAAAACCGAAGAGCACTTGCAGAAACTTAAAATGGGCGACGTTGTAGTAGGTATGGTCACCGGTGTGGTAGACTTTGGTATTTTTGTGAAGTTTGGTGAGCTGGAAGGCTTGGCTCATATTTCCGAACTTGCCTGGCAGCGTGTAGAAAACCCGAAAGACTTGTTCCGAGTTGGTCAGGAAGTGCAGGCAAAGATTATTGCTATAGATAAAGGCCGTGTGTCCTTGTCTGTAAAGCAACTCCAGCCAGATCCATGGTTAGAAGCAGTAAAGCAGTACAAGATTGGTCAGGTTGTAGAAGGAAAAGTCACTAAAATAATGCCGTTTGGCGTATTTGTAGAACTTTCTCCGGAAATTCAAGGCTTGGCTCACTTGGCTGAACTGTCTCACGAAGCCATCAAAGACCCAGAGAACATTCTCAAGGTTGGTGAAGTAAAGTCGTTCAAGATTATTTCCATTGAACCTGCTGATCACCGCTTAGGCTTGTCCCTCAAAGCTTTAGAAGAAAAACCTGCGAAGGCTGTAGCTAAGACAGAAGAAAAAGAAGAGATAGAAAAGTTAGAAGAGAAAGAAGAAGCGAAGACTGAAGAAGTCGCTGCTGAATAAACAGTTATTCCTATAAAAAAGAAAAGGCGCTTCACGTGAAGCGCCTTTTGCGTTGTAGTTTTTTCCAAAAATAAATCAGGCCAGAACAATGGATATTGAGTCCACGTCTGGCCTGATTGCTTTATTGAAGCGAATTACTGCTTGGTGCCTGCCGTCAAAAGGCCCGCCCCGGCACTTGCTGAAAGAGCTTTCTTTTCGTCGCCATCCATCGAATCTGCCGGTGGGAGGATGTTGATTGTATTTTCACGAAACACTAGACTGCTCGGCAGTCCGTTAATCGTGAAGCCGACAACCTTTCCATCGCCAATGATAGGCTCGATGCTCAGGCCTGCTTTCGTCAGGTCGCCGAAGTTATAGGGGCCAAAGGCGCCTGCCGTGATGGTATGCGCGCCATCCGATTTTCTGCGGATGATGAGATCGGTGTTTTGCTCCGGCTCGGCCTTGGTCATTTCCGCCAACACGGTCCTCATTGTCTGCTCGATGTCGGCGCGGCTGATTTGCGGTTGTGCCTCGGTTGGGACCTCGATGATTTCAGTGGGAACCACGATTTCTTCCGGCGAGTAAAGTCGGAAGCCAACGCCAGGGAGGTAGGACATTGATCCATAAGTGAGGTCATTGCCGCACGCCTGGAGCATCATACGGTTTTGGCGTTGTTCGTTTGGCAGGACAACGTCCGCAGTGTAGACGGTTTCGTGGTTGAGGTGTCGTAATTGTGCCGGCCGGCCGTTGTAGGACACATTAATGGGTCCTACGCCAATCCATCGGCGGAGTGTGCTGCGGTCAATCTGGAACCTTTCAGCCGGGATGGCAAAACCACCTCGACCAGAATTGTACTCGTTTGCGGCGTGCTGGGCGAAAACGATTGCAACGTTGGCGTTTGTTACTGGGTTCGGCTCCATTCGCGGCCCTCCATTTGCCGCATTTCCGCGTCGTCGTTTGAGATACTGAGCATACGCCCAGATTGCAAACGCTACGAGCAAAACCAGCAATAGCAGTCCGAGTAGCCAGGTTGAAGCTGAGCTGTACGCGTTACTGACTTCTTGCTTTGGCGGCAGGATAAGCGACTCTGCAGTCTCTGCCGGCTTGTTGACGATTGTCGTTTGATTGTTGCCGACCTGGAAGCCGAGTTCGTTAAGACCGCGAAAGACCTCGGGTCGTTTCCAGTAAAAGAAAATCGGCGCTTCATTGACGAATGTCATCGCTTCTTCGAAGCTCACTGCCTTCTTTTGGCCGTTAACAAAAACCTTGAATCGCCCCGGGTCTTTGACTTGAGAGTTCCAATCGGCAAGCTGGCGCCAGTTTTGTTCGTTTTGCAACTTGCTGGTGCCCGTTTGTCCGATCAAAGTTTCACCGTCAGCAACGGGGTGACGACTGAGGTTCTCAACGTTGAACGTTGATGGTTGACCTGCGCCGTTTTGGGCGAAAGTGGCGAATGGTGCGACGAGCGCGAGCGCAAAAGTGAGCGCGAGCGCAAAAGTGAAAATTCTTCGCTTCATTTTGTTTCCCTCGAATTCAAATTGTGAAAGAGATGCCCATACTTGCTTACGATGCAACTAGGGCGGTGATGTCGATAGTGGTTCCGGGTTTTGCTTAGAACTCACAGTTATGCGGCAAATTGCATGATTTTTGCCAAATTCAGTAAGCTCTAAGTCGGATAAGTATATTTTACAAGTATGTTGACATAATGTCAAGTATATCGTATAGAATAAATATCTTTCAAATATGCATTATTTTCCACAAACATTGCTTATTTTTGGCTTTTTTATTAAAATGGCTAAGTGGTAGGGGCTCGATGTAGGCCTACCAGCAGTAGATATGGTGCGATGGTGAAGTGGTAACACTGCGGTCTGCAAAACCGCCATGCGCGGGTTCGAATCCCGCTCGCACCTCCAAATTTTTTTCCGTGAACCTTTTACTGACGTGTACCTTTTGGGTACAATAAAGTATGAGGTCAAGGAAGTGGACGAATCAAAATTTGCAAGAAGCAGTTGAGCAATCTAGGAGCTTGCGCCAGGTAATCAAGTTACTTGGCTTAATACCTGCTGGTGGGAATTATCAGCAAGTCCAAACGGCGATAACTCAACAAGGTTTGAGTACAGCACATTTTACCGGCAAACTTTGGAACAAAGGCCTTCGTGGAGTTGGTGTGGAGAGAGTCTCGCTGGAACAAATACTCCAAAGAGGCACACCTTTTCAAAGTCATAAATTAAAGCTACGGCTATTTACGGCCGGGCTAAAAATTGCTCGTTGCGAATTGTGCGGGTGGGCAGAGAAATCTATAGATGGACGAGTGCCGGTAGAGCTTGACCATATAAACGGTAATCATTCAGATAATCGTTTAGAGAACTTGCGCATACTGTGCCCGAACTGCCATAGTTTACAGTCGACTCATAGAGGTAAAAATCAAACCCGGAGTAAAATTTAATTTAGGCCCGAGTGGTGGAACTGGTATACACGCGACACTTAAAATGTTGTGCCGAAAGGATTGAGGGTTCGAGTCCCTCCTCGGGCACCAAAAAATACACACTGACAAAATCAGTGTGTATTTTTTCATAATCGAAGGTGTATAAAAAACCTCCCACCGGTTGGGGGGAGGTTAAACGGTATATTTTACTGAGCTATAGCAAGCTGGGTGTTGGTATAACCACTTCCTTGGCTTACTAACGCAATGCGTTCTTGTTCGGCGTCGGCAATAAGGTTGAGAAGTTCTTTACTCTTCTGGATACAAGACCATTCCCAATTTTTGCTTCCTGCGTTGTATACACCATTCATCTTTTTACAGTCGGTGTACTTTTTGCTATATATAGGCTTTTCCATAAGCGCAGACATGTCTTTAAACCAATCTAACTTGGTTTCATATTTGCGCCAAGACTTTTGGCTTGGGCTACCACCAATACCGCTACAGTTGTTGCTGTGGCAGTACTTACCAAACTGGCTTTCCTGCCAGCTGATAGCCAAGGCACGAGGCCATTGTGGCTGTTCCACAATTTGATCAGCATATATTGCGAGCGGGGAATTTTTAGCTTCTAAATAAGCTCGGAGCTTTTTAATAAGAATGTCGTTTTGTTTAACTTCTTCTATAGTTAATGAAGAAGGCTTGATATTCTCTAAAGCGTTTTGTTTGAGCTCAAAGACTAAACTCTGGTTTCCAGTAAGGGCAGGGCTAGCAGCCAGAGAACTCTCTGGAAAGCTAAACACCAAGGCTGCAACAAACATAAGTATGGCAGCACCTTTATGCTCTACATGGGAGATAGGAGTTGTCATTGTGTTCAAAACCCTTTCTTCCTAGTTAAGTAAGTAGCTGTACATTACAGCTAGGATAAGCTCTATATAGCCTCTGAGAGGCAAACAAAAAATCCTGCTTTCGCAGAACTTATCTGAATATATTATCGCAAAATATGGGGTTTTGGTCAATGCTTATAAGGCATATTTTGCTTTATTTATGGGGAGATTTGTTTTTTCAGCCAAGCTTGGGCGTCAAAAAGGCTGTCAAGAGCAACGGGTGTTTGACTTTTTTAGCTAGACTTATCTAATTTTTGGCAATATCGCTTATTTATAAGGTATTATTGTTTTTTCTGTATTGAAAACACTAGATGCACTAGTTCTTACCATTTTAATCGTCGGGTGGACTAAAGTGTTACATAGTAGGGTAAGGCTGGTTACTCGTTATGGGTTAATGGGTAAGGCGAATCGACCCGCCCACGGCTATACTCATCTCTCCGCCGGCTGGCGGATTGATTCGTATAACGCCTAACGCGGGCCCTCTCTCATTTGGTTCTTCTCAATACTCTAACTATAGCTGGAGCGGGGAATCGGTCGCCCACGATGGACTTTTAGCTCCTTAAGAGTCGCGTCAAGTCTCATCTAACGCGACCTCGCCACTATTTCATCCTCCAAGTATTCAGATGAAATTCCTCCGGTGTACACCGGAGGATGGTTCCTTTCGATTCGCCTTACCAGATTTTCTCCAAAAGAAAAGACATCATTCTATGATGTCTTTTCTTTTGGAGCGGGTAAGGGGAATCGAACCCCTATCCCCTCCTTGGCAAGGAGGAGTTCTACCATTGAACCATACCCGCTCGTCGCAGTTTGTTCCAGCCACTCGGTTTTGACTAAGGTCAAAAGCTTTGCGCTTCCACAACTGCTCCTCTAACTTTTACGCTTAACCTCACAAAGCTTCGGCCCAAGTGTAAAAGTTTTATCTGAAATACTGTGGTGCCTCGGGTCAGAATCGAACTGACAACGCAAGCCTCTTCAGGGCTTCGCTCTACCATTGAGCTACCGAGGCTCGTCGCAGTTTGTTGTCCGGTCCTACTGCGCTAAAGCTTCGAAGGACACTTCTTCGCTCAGGCAGCAAAGCGATTAAACTCTTAGACTGTAGAATTCTAAGTATTATGCTTGCACTTCGTATCCGCCAGCTGGCGGAGAAGAAGTGGTGGACGGTACAGGACTCGAACCTGTGACATCTTCGGTGTAAACGAAGCGCTCTACCAACTGAGCTAACCGTCCCTACTACACTATGAGTTTCGTAGGGCGAGCCGTGCAGTAAATATGTTCTTTTTGCACTGCTTGTCCGACGTAGCTTTACGCGAAGTCGGAAGCTAACCGTCCCTATATAGCCTTTCGGGATATGTTTTAGACCTGTTTGAGGCTTCGAGAAGAACGAAAGTAGTGTAACAAATACTCTTCTCTTTAGCAAGTCTAAAGCTTGAACATTAAGCCAACTTTAGTTATAATTGGTGAGCTAATTCAATAGGGCCCAGGTGGTGGAATTTGGTATACACGCATCCTTGAGGTGGATGTGGGAGCAATCCCGTGGAGGTTCGAGTCCTCTCCTGGGCACCATAAAACTACAGTCATTATATGGCTGTAGTTTTATGGTTATTAGGGGACGAGAAAAATGGGCACCAATATAAAAATCCCGACTTATGGTCGGGATTTTTATATGGGTTTAAGAGCGGGGTGGGTGATAAGCCACTTATTGTCTTGTTTTACCAGTGTGCCTTCGAAAGAGAAGCCTGCAGCGTTCCGGTGGCCTCCTCCGCCAAGCAATCTTGCTAAACTGCCCACATCGAGTCCTCCGAGTGGTTTGTGTGGATCACTTCGCAGGCTTCCTTTAACAATAGGGCCGTCTTGTTTTAGAAATAAAGCAAACCGGGCTTCGGGGATTTTATTAATAGTCTCCACTATACCTTCAAATGCGCTTTGGGGTGGATGGTTTAGTTCTTGCAGGTCCTGGTTGGTTATAATGCTGCAGACCATGCTTTTCTCTGTGTCGTACCACGTATTGGCAAGCGCCCTACCCCATGCTTTCAGAGCCGGGAGCGTTTTTCCTTTAAATGTGTTATTGGCAATGGTAGTTGTCCGCGCACCCTTATTCATGAGATTGGATGCCGCATAGAGTGTAGAAGGCTGGGTGTTGCTATGTAGGAATGATCCTGTGTCGCTCATCATTCCTGTGAGTAAACATACGGCCATTTCGTTTTCAACAGGCCAATTTACAATTCTACAAAAATGATAGGCAAGCTCAGCAACGGAAGACATGCTGGCGTCTACAAGGTTTACTGTGCCGAACCGTGTATTGTCGGGGTGGTGGTCGAAATTTATAATTGGCGCGTTAAAAGACTCAAGTGGTAGGCCGGTGCGTGTTAGGCTAGAACAGCCGGAGACAATAATAACTTCTGTATCTGCAGGGGGTGCGTCTTCGGTTACGAGGGTACTTCCGGGGAGAAACATAAGCGAGCTCGGAACACCGCCTCGTATGCCTATAGTTACGTGTTTGCCTTGGCTTTTCAAGGCGTGTCCGAGGGCTAACACGGTTCCTAAATCATCACCATCGGTTCGTTCGTGGGTTGTCAAAAAAACACGCTGCTTACCTTGAAGCAGTGTGAGGGCGGCTAAGCTATCGGCCGTAAGTATATTGGTGTTAAATGGTGTCGGCGTGGTCATCAGTGTGTATGCGATTGATGAGTTCGGAAATATGTTCTGCGTACCGAGGGCTTGTATCCAGCTGAAACTGGAGTCGGGGAATCATCTTCATGGGCAGCTCACGGTTTAAATCCCCCTGAATTTGGTACATGTTTTTTTCCAAGGTTTTAAAGACGGCGTCGTCATTGCCACCCAATACTGAAAGCCACACCTTTGCATGGCGTAAGTCGCCACTTACCTCTACCTGGCTTACGGTGACCAATGCTTTCGCATCGCTTAAATACTCGGGTAATATTTTACCGAGTAATTCCTGGATGAGGCTTTGTAGACGCGTTACGCGTAGTCGTGGCTCTTTTTGGTCGGTGGGCATGAGATAAACGTAGAATGCAGAATCATGAATTTAGAATTGAGAATAAGCTCTTTACTTCTGCATTCTAAATTCTGACTTCTGCTTTGTTAAAGGGTTTTCTGTTTAAGCGTTTCTTCGTAGGACTCTAACACATCGCCTACTTGTAGTCTGCTGGCTATTTTTATTTTCATGCCAAATTCTCGACCGCTCGCTACTTCTTTGGTGGCAATTTTGCTCTCTTGCAGTTCAAGAATTTCTCCGTGGCCTACTTCAACCTCACCGCGCCACACTGCTACTTGTTTATTCTTTCGTATTTCTCCAGACGCAACTTTGCCTCCGATAATCATCTGGTTCTTTTCCGTACGGAAAATAGCGAGTATTTGACCTTTGCCAAATGAGGTGCGTTCGTATTCAGGTGTGAAGAGTTTTACTACCGCAGTAGTGATGTCCTCGAGTAGTTCGTAAATAACTTCGTAGGTGTCTACGCTGACTTGTTTCTGTTTTGCGAGGTTGATTGCCTTAGGGTTGGTCTTTGAGCGGAAAGCAATAATTGCGGCGTTGCTGCTAGAAGCAAGTAATACATCTGACTCGTTTACTTCTCCTACCCCTTTACTAATAATATTTAAGGTAACCTCATCGTTCTTAAGTTTGCCAAGAGACTGCTCGATAGCTTCTAGTGAGCCTGCTACATCGGCTTTAATAATGAGGTTCAAAGACTTGCTAGTCATGTCACCTTGGAGCTGTTTTTTAGAACGGAGGGTGTGGCTCCTTTGTTGTTTCAGTGAAAAATCTGAAATTTCTTTCGCTTTTTCGATTGAGTCGAGTTTGCGTAAAATATCCCCAGCTTGGGGTGCAATAGAGAAACCGGCAATTTCCACTGGAGTAGAAGGTGTGGCGTTTTTTACCTTTTTGCCGTACTCGTCTTCCAGGCTTTTTACTCTACCGTACCCACTTCCTGCTACGATGATGTCTCCAATTTCCAGAGTTCCGTTTTGGATAATAACGCTTGCCACAGGACCCTTGCCACTTTCAGTGTGAGACTCGATAACCGTTCCAACCGTTTTACCGCTCGGGTTAGCTTGAAAATTTTCTACCTCAGCGGAAAGCAAAATCATGTCTAGTAATGCTTCTATTCCTTTGCGTTGTTTGGCGGAAACTTCTACTGCTATGGTTTTACCGCCCCAGTCCTCAGTCACAACACCAAGACCAGCCAACTCTTGCTTAACGCGCATGGGGTTGGCGTTTTCCTTATCTACTTTGTTTATAGCAACAATAATGGGAACGTCTGAAAACTTAGCACGATTAATAACTTCAACAGTTTGGGGTCGTACGCCATCGTCCGCTGCCACTACTAATACAATTAAATCGGTAACGTTTGCACCGCGGGCGCGCATTTCAGAGAACGCTTCATGACCAGGAGTATCGAGAAAAGTTATGAGCTTGCCGTTGTGTTTCACTTGGTACGCGCCAATGTGTTGAGTAATTCCGCCGGATTCACCTCCTACCACATTTGCTTGCCTAATGGCGTCAAGTAAGGTGGTCTTTCCGTGGTCCACATGACCCATTACGGCCACTATCGGTGGGCGTTGTGTCATGTCCTTCGGTTGCTCTCCCGTAAGTATTTCGTGAAGGAGGCCCAAGCCTGCGTTGGCTTTATTTTCTGTAGCTTGCGCTTGAACTTCAAATCCTAAATCTTGAGCAATAATGGCTGCGGTGTCGTAGTCTATCTCTTCGTTAATGGTGGCCATGACGCCATTTTGTATGAGAACTTTTATGACTTCTACAACCGGTCGGTTTAATAGTAAGGCAAATTCCCGTACTTTGATAAAAGAAGGCAACTCTACTACTGTGTTCGCTGCAGGCTGAGGGGTGGGGGTGTTTCTGGGTTGCTGTTTCAGTTTGTCTAAAATTTGTTTAGCTAAGGAATTGTCCAGTTTATTCGCCCGGGGTGATATAAAAAAGCCTGCCGCAGCCGCTTTGGTTCGGAGTTCTTGGATGGATAAATTAAGTTCTGAGGACAGACTAGAAAGATTCATGTGAAAATAGGGCCAAATTTCTAATAGATATACATCTCATTGTACTGATTTATCCTTTGCTTGGCAACCCCACGAGAATGCAGAAGTCAGAATGTAGAATGCAGAATTAAATGACTCAACTCCTTCCGTAGGAAGGAGTTGAGGATTCATAATTCATAATTCTAACTTCTGCCTTTAAAAGGTTCTTTGTTTTCCTACTATCATTCGTTGTTTTTTGCCAGTCATGGATATGATTGCCGGAAATTTTGCTACGGGTCTGCCAAACATAGTCACTGTGGAACCCCGCGGTTCTACAAGCTCAACAGTTTTACATTTTATTATTGTTGGATTCGGCAGCTCTTCGAGTCGCCCTTGGGCAATGAGTTCTTTGTATTTAAATATATCTACTTTGCTAATTTCTTCCATGACCAGTACATCCAAAAAACCATCGGTCGGATTGGCAAGCTTTTCTTGCTTTGAGGAGGTGCTTCGGCTGTTTATAACCAGCCCACCTAAGCCCTGGATGCTCAGCGTGTACGAGTTGTCAATCTTCAATGTCCACTTCGTGGGGGATTTTGAAAGCAGGCGAAAAGTTTTCCACGGTCCTACTTGGCTAAAGTTGTTGCTTGTGACCCCAAACTCTACAAAGCTGATAAAAGATAATTGATTAATAGTGGCAGTATCAATCGTAACTATTCTTCTTGCCGCAACTGTCTTTACCGATGTAATTAAATCAGGAAGCCCTAAAATTGTTGCTAAGTAAGAATTGGCTGGGTCAAGCGGAATAAAGCCCACCAAAAAATCTCTTTGGCCTACAGCTGCAAGTACTTGATTTAATGTATCGTCATTGCCGCAAACCACAACAGTGGTCGCACCACGGGTTGCAGCTACATCTACTAAGTCGGCAATAGTTCGTAGGGTGGTAATGCGCGCAAATTCTCCAGATATATTAAATTCATGCAAGAGTCCTTGAAGCTCCACTTGCACTTGTTCAAATTTTGGCAGTGACATTTTCCCTGGATCAAGGATGTAGTAGTACATAAGGAAAATTCCTAATGACTAATTTTTAATATCTAATGACAGTCCACCACTGGATATCAATTAGAAATTAGGAATTAGAAATTAGGAATTGGCTTCGTTTAGTTTTCTGGTTCAGGTTCTGGTGTGTGTTTAGCCTTGTCGGTTGTAGTGCCCATGCTGCATTTACCTGTAAATAGAGCCCCATCCTCCACTCGAAGTACCCCACACGAGATATCGCCCGTGACCTTTGCGGTTGATTGTAAAATAAGACTTCCAGATACTTTAATGTTGCCCAACACTTCTCCTGCAATGGTTGAATTTCCGGCGAGGATGTCCGCCGTAATTTTTGCGGATTTGCCAACATGTACGTTTTGGGTAGTTTTTACTTTACCGTTTACTTGGCCTTCGATGCGGATGTTGCCTTCGGAATTTAAATCCCCCTGGATTTTAACTGAGGGACCAACAACGGTTTCGGCATTTGCTGCATCTGAATCATTTATTTTTTCCATAATTTCCGCTTTCTTAAGCCAAAAATGGCATTCAATGTATAGTTATTTCTTTTGCCCTTGTGGCGCTATTGTATCATTTTGTGGCCTTGCGTTCAAATGGGCGATTTGATATGGTATTAGTGGTTGAAAGGAATACTTATGTCTAAGAAAAATCGTAAAGCAAACGTCTCCAGCACAGCCTTATCCTCAAATCCCGCATGGGATTCGGAATATAACGTAATAAGCAAAGACCTCATACGAGTAATTATTTTGAATGTAGTGTATTTAGTTGGCTTGTTAGCTGTCTATTATACTAACGAACAACAGCATTACTTAGAACGTATGTTTGCTCGACTGTTTCATTGGTAGGATATTCTGCAGTATTAAAAACATCTCACTGATTGGTGAGATGTTTTTAATTTGGTGGATTTCAATTTAAAGAATCGGTCACCCACGGTGGACTTTCTACTCCTTGCAGTCGCATCAAGCCTCACCTAACGCGACCCCGCCACTATTTCATCCTGCAAGTGTTCGGATGAAATTCCCGTGGTACGGGACCGTTCTTTTCGATTCCCCCCGCTTTTATCCGACCAACAAAAATTCTCACTAAGCAGTGAGAATTTTTGTTGGTGGACCCGGGGGGAATCGAACCCCCGCCTCAGCAATGCGAATGCCGTGTAATACCACTTTACTACGGGCCCTATTACTCGCCAGCTGGCGGATTCGTAGGGCAAGCCAGTCGTATTGACGATTATTTTAGGAGTAAGTACGTTAATATTGTAACGGACATGGTCTGTTTTAGTAAACCCCACAACTTTTTGTTTTATGTGAAACGACCAACTATACTAAAGGAGGAGAAAATAAACTAAATATACAATTTACATATGTTTAAGCTAAAAATTATTTGTCTGGGAAAGTTTAAAGAGAAAGCTTTTATTGATTTAGAAAAAGAGTATTTAAAAAGACTTCGCCTCTACGCCAAAATAACCATAGAAGAGCTAAAAGAAGTTTCATATAAAACAACTGGAGACATAGAGCGGGCGCGGGCAGAAGAAGCGGAAACGGTTTTGAGGCGCATACCCAAGGATGCAATTATTATTGTCCTAGACGAGAAGGGTGTTACAAGAGGCTCAGTTGATTTTTCTCAATTCCTAAGTAGGCTCATCTCTATAAACAGAGAAATTGTATGCGTTATTGGCAGCGGGGCTGGGATTGATAAAAGCCTCAGACAGGCTGCGAATCATCTTGTTTCATTGAGCCCCCTCACTTTTACGCACAATTTCGCGAGGGTGCTACTAGAAGAACAAATATATCGTGCCTGTACAATTATGGAAGGCAAAGAGTATCACAAGGACTAGGTAGTCCTTGTTTTATTAGCTGGGTATTCTGTTGTTGAGGCAGATAAGCCTAACCAAATCCAAAATAAGAGCGTTGAGGCTTGGATTGTATAGAAATAATGATCAAAAAACATAAGAATGGCGCATCCGGCCAAGCCAGATAAAAGCAGAGCATGTGTAAGCGTGTTTTTATCTGTAAGCTTGCCTTGATGAAAAACTAGCCGTTTAAGGGTGAAGCCAAGGTAGAGCGAGAACAACAAAGCTGCCGGCAACCCAATTTCTGCAGCCAATAGTAAATAGTAATTGTGTATTGGCTGTACCTCCCACGGTTTTGAGTTTGGTGTTAAAAACTGTTCCATGTGAAGCACGGATTCGCCTGGGCCAAGACCAAATATGGGATTTTTGCTAATCATTGATACTGCAGCCCGGTTATAGCTTATTCTCTCCTGGTAGGCCTTATCGAAAACATTTCCTCGTTGTCCTACAAAAGGCTGGTATATTGCCAATAGTATACAACCCAAGGCGGCGCTTACAATGAAAATCCGAAAAAGCTGAACTCGCTTTTGCGATTTTAATATGTTCCATGTGAAAACATGAAAAAAGCCTGTGGCAAGAGCTGCCGCTAGCCACGCCGCTCGAGAAAAGCTTAGAAATAAGCCAATAACCGTTATTTGAACTAAGATTAGATGAGCCCAGGCTTTTTTTGTTTGAGCAGCTTGGGAGTAATAATAGTAGAAACCTATTATCAAAGTAAGCACCAAGAAAGCGGACAAGATGTTGGGGTGAGAAAATGTGCCATACGGGCGGGCAAATATTTGTCCCAGAGCCTCAACTTTAGCTATTTGCCACAGATATGGGCCAAAAGTTGGTTCTCCTAACAACCTCATGCCGAGCGGTGACTGGAAAGAAAATTGAATAATTGATACAAATGCTTCAAATAAGCCAAATATCCAGATTACTCGCAGAATAAAGTTTTTTATACTGGTTCCGCTTTGTTTTACCGTTTCATGTAAAACAATACCTTTAGCTATATATAGCAAGTAAAATATAGATATGGTAGGAATTGTTAACTTTATAAAATTTGAGAAATATGAGAAGACTGAAAGAATAATAATCAGAGTGGGGAAAAAGCTGGGTAAATATATGTTTGGCTCTTTATTGAATTTGTGCACGTGTAAACACAAGATGGATAGAGCAAGAATACTAAATATATCGCTTAAATAAAGAAAGTTTATGCTAAAATCTTTTTTCTCACCAAGAAAATAGGCGAAGTTCTGGTTTAGTGGGGTTCGTATATTGAAATATATCGACACCGCCGTACAAAAAATAAAACAAAAAATAAAGGCAGTGGTTGCTTTTTTGATAGTTTCAGGCTTGAGAAGCCAGGGATATAGTTGTGAGACGGTTTTTTTAAACCTTTCCATACAGGTATGATACAATTGCTACAGGATTTTGCAGATTCCCTTGGATAAAATTGATACTCGCCTAACTCGCCTGACGGCCTTGTAGCTCAATGGATAGAGCAGCGCACTCCTAACGCGCCGATATAGGTTCGATTCCTATCGAGGTCACCAGACGAGTCAGGCGGGCGGGGAACGACCCCGACTCCGAGTCGGGACTAACGTCTAGATCCAGGTTCGATTCCTGGTGAGGAGACCAAAGGTGCGGGTGAAATAGCAACCAGCAAGGGCAGAAAAAAGCAGGCTGTACTTATAAACATAGCTTAACATTTTTAAAGAAATAAATTTGCTACTATATTAATACTAAGTTCTAAAGAAATAAAAATGTTAGATCCAGAATTAAAACAATATCTCGAGACTTTGAATGGTAATGTAATAAAGGTCGGACAGGGTCTTCCTTGGTGGAGGTCTTTATTACACGGCGCAATGAGTGGCTTGGGTTCTGTAGTTGGCGTAGCCATCGCCGTAGTGTTGGTCGGGTGGTTATTGAATATAATTGGTATTATTCCGGCATTTCAAAGAGAAGCAGACAGCTGGCGTCAGCTGCTGCAACAAACTCAGCAGCAAAAGACTCAGGTACTTAAAACACAAAATCCGGCCAAATAAGCATTGACTGCATAAGTGGTTTTCCATTACAATAATGCGGCAATTGGGCCTCTAGCTCATTTGGTAGAGCGCTTCCATGGCATGGAAGAGGTGAGGGGTTCGAATCCCCTGAGGTCCACCAACATAAAAACGCCCCTGTGGCGTTTTTATGTTGGAAGAGAAACGGAAGGGGATTCGAAAAGAACGGTCCCGTACCACGGGAATTTCATCCGAATACTTGCAGGATGAAATAGTGGCGGGGTGGCGTTAGGCGTCATTCGAATCGACCGAAGGAATACGAGAATAGCCGTGGATGACCAAATCCCCTGAGGTCCACCAATATAAAAACGCCCCTGTGGCGCTTTGCATGTTGGAACTCTCAATGGTGGTAATTATCCGAGGTGTTATAAATATGGCCCTAGCGGATGTATTATTAACTTTGCTACAATAGACGAGTTCTGAATTATCGGGACGGAGTATGCCGGTCGTACGCACGATTCGGGTTCGTGTAGACCGGGTTCAATTCCCGGCGTCCCGACCAAATTAAAAATCCCCTGTGGGGATTTTTAATTTGTTCCTTTTTCACTTGGTCCGGCAGATTTCCAGAGCAAATCAAATGCATCGAGATAGGATCTAGCTATTACCTTATTAAGTATTTGGATAGTGACTATTTGTGGCTGATACATTTCTATTGACACCATCTCTTCGGTTATGCGGGTGTAAGTGGGGGAGGAAAGTCCTTGTTTTAGGGTTTTCATTTCCGTGTTTCCCTCGGATAAGTACCGTTTACGGAAAGTGCTAGAGTATGGTTCGGGGGAAAGCATTATTTTTTTAACGTCTTTCTCTTGGAGTAAATGTACATACTCAGGGTACCATGTTCCAAATGCCTCATATGCGTCTGTGTCTCGTGCGCCCCCCATAATGCGCATAGTCCGGTCTTTTTGACGAGTCGCCGATTCTATAATTTGTTCTAAATTAGTAACCAAGCCTTCGTGGCCGATTAATGTGCGGACGTTTACTACGTTCGATTTACTTTGTTGGAGTTTTTTTAAGTCTGGCAAAACGCTCTTGGCCACATTGCGGAGCTGCTCAGTCCGTTCGAGTAAGACCGAGGGATCGCCTGGTTGAAATAGCTTAACGTTCTTTTTTTTAACTTCTGATGCCAACCCTTTATCTATTAAAGACTGTAGGGCGTTGTACACCAACATGCGGTGCAACTTTACTCTTTTTATAATAGGTCCAGCTTGGGTGAGTCCAAGCCCTAGAAGCGCAAGGTATACTTGCGCTTCGTTTTTAGATAGACCCAAATCAGTTAAGTTCTCCTGCAGATTCATAAAATTAGTATACCACGGTAGCTTTTTGGAGCTTAAATCTGTATCTGTCATCAATATGTATTGACAATATATATTGAACATGGTATGATGCTTTGTTGTATGGTATGTCATAAAAATGTGATGACTTATTGTATAACGGTTGTATACCACTGTTTTGGCAAGGAGGAATTATGTCGGCAGAAAAGATTGAGAGATTGCGGTTAGCCTTAGAGGTCGCCCTAAACGACTTTGATGCCGTTAACTGTTTGAGACATCTCATTGTTGGAATGCTCGGAGCTTTGCATGTTCCGTACGGCCAGGCTGATCATTTTTTTAGTACCGAGCTGTGTGAGGTGCGCGTGATTGACTTATTAAGTTGGGAGCGAGGGCTCATTGCAAAGCTACGCGGCTTAGGGGTCTACGAGCATTGGCCACAGCGCTTGGACGAACGTTGCAGATTAATGTTCAAACAATTAAAACCTTACTTGCACCCTGGTTGTTCTGTTGTGGACGTGGGTTGTGGTAGTGGTGATTTCGGTCGAGTGCTGGTCGAGTCTGGTTACCAAGTTGGTTTGGCAGACTCGATAGATTGGCGGACGGATACCGTGGCTAGACAGCTCCCATTCTTGTTCGTGGAGAACGATTATCTTCATGCTGCGCGGCATGCCTACGATGTGGTGACATTGTGTACGGTGCTACACCATAGCGATAACCCCGAGTTGTTGCTCGAAGAGTGTTGTCGCGTGGCCAAGCGGCGCGTAGTCATTCTTGAGTCAGTGACAGGGGTTGGGACGGAGCATGAGCTGCACCGCCACGTGACAACCGTAGTGGACTGGTTTTATAATAACGTCTTCACGGCATTGGGTACGGACCGTGTGAATGTTCCGCTCAACTTTAAATCTGTAGCCAAGTGGGTTGAACTTGCAGAACGCTTCACGGGGCGCAAGGCTACCTTTCGCTTACTTGGAGCAGATCAAAGGCTCAATCCGCTCTATCATGCAATCATCATTGTGTGAGCTGAATGCATTGAATGTCCGTGTTTCTCGGTAAGTCTTCTATATAGAAGCAGGTTCGTCACCTGCTTCTATTTTTTTTGTCTTGTTTCATATAAAATAGGTGCATGGAACTGACTATGTATTTTGATAGAGATGTGGCAACCGAACCCAGGTTTAGTTTGCGGCGATGGTTTGAGAGTTTTGCAGAAGCGATAAATACGGGAAACCTAGATTTCTGGCAAAGTAGCTTGGACGACAGTCTAACAGTAGTAGATTTGGCAGAGGATGAATTGAGTAAGCAGACGCTCATCACCTATTTGTTACACCCCATGAAACGGGTTGCGTTTAATGAACTGGAAGTTGAGGTGGAGGATGGGGTGTATCGTATGAAGGGTGAGCTTGAAACTTTCCAGGACGGTTTGATGATTTTTGAGGGACAATTTGAGATGCATATCACGCAAGTGAGTTCAACGCATTTTTTGATTCTAGGGATAACCTGTTACCCGCGTATGCGTGTAACCGTGAAGTAAATTTTGCATGTTGTCCACGAAACGTGAAAAGCAAATTTTAAAAGACCCCATTATATATGTGTTGGGGTGCGATGAAGTTGGACGTGGTAGTTTAGCGGGTCCTGTAGTTGCAGGGGTGGCGGCCTTTGATGAGAATTTTTTTCGGCATCGGCCTACATGGAGCACGCTCGTCAATGACAGCAAGCAACTGTCCGCTCGTATTCGAACTGAGCTCGCGTTCCATATTAAACAGTCAGCGGTAGCTTGGAGTGTGGGAGTAGTCCATGCCTCGGTGATTGATAAGATAAATATTTTACAAGCAACAAAGCGTGCTGCTGAGTTAGCCGCGCAGAAGATTCACATGCAACTTGGAGTTGGCTCAGAAAAAACTTTTTTGTTGATTGATGGAAATTTTTTATTACCGCATTACCTTGGTACGCAAGAGTCAGTCATTCGGGGAGACGGCTCGGTGTTTTGTATCGCCGCGGCTTCCATACTTGCGAAGGTCTACCGTGATGAGTTGATGACACGACTCGATGAAAAATTTTCTGGCTATGGATTCGCGCAACACAAGGGGTATGGAACGAAATTTCACTTTGCTCAAATCAAACGGTTGGGTCTTAGTCCGGTGCACAGAAGGACTTTTTATAACCGTTGACTCGCACCGTAGTTTGTCGGTATAGTACATACGCGTTGCACATCCTGTTGCACGGTAGCTCGTCGTCGAGTTGGGTTAGTTCTAGGCACAGGCATACACACAAAACGCGAACTGAGAAATAAGGAGAGGTGCCAGAGTGGTCGAATGGGACGGTCTCGAAAACCGTTGTGCTCGCAAGGGTGCCGAGGGTTCGAATCCCTCCCTCTCCGCCACGTCGTTCTCGAACGACGTGGCTCAGCCACGCTAAGCGTGGCGATGGACCCGCTGAGCGGGTCCGCCACCTTTCTTCGCCAGCTGTCACGTCAGTGCGTGGCGATTGGTTCATGGAACTCTATCGTAGTGTTCCACCAAAACACAATTTTAAAGGTGAGCGGTTTGTCCGCTTTTTTAGTAACTAACCAGAAAGTAATAATATATGTTTAGCACGGCAATCAAGAATGCGAGTGAATTTACGAAACCGTTTATCACGTCCATACGGTACTTCGACGGAGAAGCTGAAAGCACATGTAGTACGGCAATCGTGTTGGGGCAAACAGGATATGTGTTGGTTGCGGCGTCCAGCGTTGAGGTGAAACGGGTAGCGGAGATTCACGACCATGAACTTAAGGCCTACGAGGCCGAGCGACTTTTGATAGAACAAGAGTCTGTTTTGAATGATAAACAGAAAAGAAAAAAGCTAGGCAAACTTGCCCCTCAAAAACAATGGATTGTAGCTCATGAATTTCGAGTTGGGGAAGTGAAACTGGCCGTGGAACAAGTATATGAGCACGCTTCCGTGGATTTGGCCCTCTTAAAAGTATCCAACATAGCTGACTTGGGTGTAGTAACTTCACCTAAATTCGCAGGTGAAGAGTGCAACCCAGGAGACTCTGTGTGTAAGCTCGGTCAGGCATTTTATTATTTGCCGACCCGAGTGGAAGAGGGCGTGATTGTGTTAGAGGCAAGTAGCCTGCCGGTACCGCAGTTGCCGCTTGACGGAATGGTGACTCGATTCATAAACTCTAAAGCCCAGGAGAGCGCCGCGGTTCGGTTTATGGAGACCACCGGAGGTGCCCTCAGAAGCACATCTGGCGCACCAGTGCTGAATGCTGCGGGAGAGGTTGTGGCAGTGCAGAGTTTTGTCCAGCCATACCCAACAGGTTTCAATCCCCGAGTAGGCGAAGGGACTGCGCCACAATTTTTGAATTTAGCATGGTCTATCGTAAGCTCTACGGTAGTAGAATTTTTAAAACAACATTCCGCGATATAAAAGTATATGGAAACTTTTCCTGTAGCAGTTTTTACCGCCTGGCAGCCGAGTGCAGTGCGTGCGCAAATGTCAGAAAATGTTTTTAAGGCCCGCATAATGTGCGCCCAAGAATTTTTACGAAGCGTTCGAAGTGTGACTCCTCACGTGGTCGTGGTCACTGACTCATTATCCGAACCCTTAGCAAGGCAGACAGGTGTGCAGACTATGCAAATGGAAAATCAAAATACGGGAGCTACCCGAAGAGCCGCACTGAGTGCGGCTCTTGCATTGGTACCCGAGGAGGGTCCAAGTGCTTTGGTGTGGTCGGAGCCGGAGAAAATAGAAATCGGAAAGTTCTTGAAAATAATCACGCAGCCGGTTTTGGAAGGTGCTGCTGATTTGATTATTCCCCGACGGGCAGATATGGCCAGCTATCCATCATGGCAAGTATCGTGGGAGGCGACTGGTAACGCTATGTGTAGCACTGTGCTTGGCCAAGAGTTTGATTATTTTTTTGGACCACGTGTTTTGAATAAAAGAGCTGCAAGTTATTTTTTAAACTATCCAGGCACACAGCAGGTGAGCGACGCGTGGGATTGTGTCTATAGTCCGCTCGTCGATTGCAAGTATGCGGGTTTAAAATTTGGAGAGGTGGTGATAGACTTTAGCTATCCTTCTGTGCAACGAGATGCGGAACGAGAAGATATGAGTATGCTACCGCGTCGAACAAAAACTTTGGATTTGATTGTGCGAGAGCTGGTGCAAAGAAAATTATTTTTAGAACAACATACACATGGAGAAAGCATTGCTCGGTAAAAAAATTTTGGTACTCTATACTGCTCATACTATTGGGCATAAGCGTATTGCAGAAAATATTAGTTACTGGCTAGCACAGGCGGGGGCGCAGATAGAACTTCGCGAAGTGTTGAAATCAAACCCGAGCCCAGCGGTAAAATATTTTTTACGAGTACACGTATGGGTTAATACGCACGCGCCTTGGCTTTGGAAATTTTTGTACCTCTGGGGCTTTTGGTTTACCATGATGCCATTGCGATTACCAGTGGCGTGGCTTCAGAAAACAGAAATTGAAAAAATAATCACTGAGGTAGCACCCGATGTTGTGCTCACGACTCAAACTTCTCCGTCCGCAGTGTTGAGTGTTTTAAAAAAAGCGCGGCGATATACCGGTATGTGGGGTGTTGCATTTAGCGACTATCATTTTCATCGAGGATGGGTGTATCCGCGAGCAGATTTTTATTTAACGAACATAGATTCGCAAGCGGAGAATTTGGCACGCTTGGGAGTATCCCCAGAGCGAATTTTCCGAGTTGGGTTTGCACTGCCTCCGCTGCCGCTGGAACGGCGAGCTGATCTTCGACAGCAGTTTTCCATTCCGCTGGAGGCACGGGTGCTTTTGATTGGAAGTGGGAGCTTGGGTGTAAGGCTGCCAAAGGATTTGTTGAAACTGTGCGAGGATGTCGTTGCTCGTCTCTCCCAGGAACAGGTAGATGTGCGAGTTGTCGTTGCGTGTGGTCGCAGTGTAGAAGTATTGGCTGAGTTGCAAGAAGCTTCCAAAAGTCGGTCATGGCTCATACCAGTTTCGTTTTACGATCCCATGTCTGACTTGTATCAAATTGCAGACGTGTTTATGACGAAGCCCGGAGGACTGAGTGTAGCGGAAGCCGGGCAGTTCGGTTTACCCCTGGTAGTTACCCATACGTTACCCGGACAAGAAGATTTAAACCTTTTGTATTTAGAGGCGGGCGGATATGTAACTTCGTTAGTGCATGTTCCACACGAGGAGTGGAGCGCTCGCGTAGCTGCCATGCTATTGGGTTCAAGCCAAAATAATGCAACTCGTTCAGATTTTCTTCAGGTGTTAGTGCCTGCCCAGCTTTCTCACATAGGGGGGTTTCTGGCAGGTTTGTTTCATGTAAATTAGTCTTGCTTAAGCTTTATTGTATGGTTTGACGGCTTTTGGTACATGGGCTAAGATGGAAACAACAGATTTAACTAGTGACGTGTGTATGCCTAAGAAAGACAGATCATTTTTTGGAAAAATTATGGGCGGCAATTTAGTAGATGATGGGGCAAACCAGTCATCTGTCGCTGCTACAGATGAGGAAATGGAAGAGTTGGCAGACCCAGATTTACTTTTGGAAGATGAAGATATGATTGCCGAAGAAGAAGTAGTTATTCAGGCTGCCCCTGCAGCTCCTGCGGAGCCAATTGCTGTGCAGGAACAAAACCATGAAGAGTGGTTGTCCGATTTTGAGGGTCAACTTAATATAGACATGTATCAAACTAAAGATAATGTCATTATTAAGTCTACTATTGCTGGTGTAAGGCCAGAAGATATGGATATTACCGTAGCAAACGATATGGTAACCATAAAAGGTGCTCGCAAGCGAGAAGAGACGGTGTCTGAAGACGATTATTTTTACCAAGAGTGTTACTGGGGTAACTTTAGCAGAAGCGTGATTGTGCCTGTCGATATTGATAGTGAACACATTGAGGCTGATTTAAAAGATGGTATTCTAACTGTTGTAGTACCAAAAGCAGCTAAAGCCAAGACAAAGAAGATTAAAGTCAAAGGAATATAGTACTAAGCTATGGTAAGCACCCCCCGCCGTTGGCGGGGGGTGCTTTTTTTAGGTTTTCTACCATGCTACAATCATATTAGTCTCCTAAGTGTAATTTGCATGGCAAAAAAGAAGAAAGAAGAAACAAAGAAAAAATCAACCCGTAGCCTTTTTAGTCTATTTCACGTCCATTTGAGTGACGATACGAGGCGAGCTCTTATGGTTATTGGTTTGCTGGTTTTGGTCGCCCTGTCTGGCATGAGTTTATTGGATGCAGCAGGTGTAGTAGGTGAATACTGGTCCAAATTTTTATTTATATTATTTGGCTTTTTTGGTTATTTAGTGCCTATTGGTCTCTTATTGCTCGCTATATTATTAGGGTGGCCACGAGCTTCGACCTTGAGTGAACTAGGATGGGGTAAGCGAACTGTTCTGGGTGCTTTATTGAGTTTCTTGGCGCTAGTTGGATTGTGGCACGGGATTGCTCAATATATGGCAAACCAGCCTTTCCTAGACCTTGCGTTACTGGGCGGAGGCGCTGGTTTGCTTGGTTGGATGATTGCGACCCCTCTCTATTCGTTGCTCGGTTTTTCCGCTGCTACCTTGGTTTTAGTGGCGTGTTTGATATCGGGCGTACTCGTTCTTCTCAATATTCCTCTTTTCATAAAAAGCCGAACCCAGCCTGTGATGCCTGCAGGCGTTCAGCCTCAGGTTGCGCCTATAAAAATAAACAGCCCCGGCAGCGCTGATTTTGTTCAAGTGCCGGTAGAGACGGCGGCAATGACTCCAGCTAAACAAGCCGTGAAGACGATGCCAGTGGTAAATACTAACAAGGGCGTAGCTGATATTAAATTGCCAGACGCAGTCGTGTTGGAGGAGCGGAAGGATTGGAAATTACCCCCATTTGATTTGCTTGACGACCACAAAACTTCTGTCGACAGTGGGAATATCGAGGCCAATATAGCTATTATTCATAAAACCTTAGCTGATTTTGGCATAGAAGTGGAGATGGGAGAGGTAAATGTGGGCCCAACAGTTACACAGTATACGTTACGTCCAAATACAGGAGTAAAACTTTCTCAGATAGCCGGTTTGAAAAGTGACTTAGCCTTGGCTCTTGCTGCTCATGCTATTCGGATGGAGCTGCCCATACCTGGAAAGGCTTTGGTGGGTATTGAAGTTCCGAATAAATCAAGTCGTATTGTAAGTTTGAGAGAGGTGTTGCAAACAAGCGATTTTATTAATCACCCAAGTCGGCTAGCGTTTGCTCTTGGAAGAGATGTCGCTGGCAAGGCGCAGATTACTGATATTGCAAAAATGCCTCATTTGCTCATTGCTGGATCTACTGGTACTGGCAAGAGCGTTGCCTTGAATGCGCTCATAATTAGTTTGTTGTATAGAAATACTCCACAAGATGTTAAGTTAATTATGGTGGATCCGAAGCGCGTGGAAATGACTTTGTATAACGGTATACCACATTTACTTACCCCTCCCATAGTTGAACCTGATAAAGCGGTCAATGCGCTTAAGTGGGCGGTAAGCGAGATGGACCGTAGATATAAGCTTCTTGCTGAAGCGCAAAAGCGCAACATAGCTGAGTACAATAGTGTTGCTCCCTTGGCATTATCCTACATTGTAATTGTGGTAGATGAGTTGGCGGATTTGATGGCGGTGGCTCAGGCGGATATTGAAGCTGCGATTGTTCGGTTGGCCCAGATGGCTCGCGCGGTTGGTATCCACCTGGTGTTAGCGACGCAGCGCCCAAGTGTGGATATTATTACGGGTTTGATTAAGGCAAACATAACTTCCCGGGTTGCATTCGCAGTGGCGAGCCAAATTGATAGTCGGACTATCTTGGACTCGAGCGGTGCAGAACAGTTGCTCGGTAATGGAGATATGTTATTTGTATCTGCCGAATCAAACAAACCAAGGCGTATACAAGGTTCGTATATTGGGGAGAAAGAAGTTCGCAAGGTTACTGACTTCTTTAAGCAGCAAGCAGGTGCAGTAATATATAGTGACGACGTAACGCAAAAGCCTAAAGTAGGTTTTTCAATTCCAGGTTTTGAGGCAGGTGGTGACAGTGAAGACGATTTATTAGAGGCGGCACAGCAAGAGGTTCTGCGTGCTGGTAAAGCTTCTGCTTCGTTTCTGCAACGGAGGTTAAAAGTTGGTTATGCTCGAGCAGCTCGACTCCTTGATTTATTGGAAGAGCGAGGGGTTGTGGGGCCAGGCGAAGGGGCGAAGCCGCGCGAAGTGTATGGAGCTCAAGAGACGCCCGCGGGTGGTGAAGAAGAAGAGATGGGTACGGGTTATGACAGGTTTAACTAACGCATGGTGTGCGTAGTTGGTTCTTTGATTAACAGAGGTTGGCATGGAATTTGAGATAAAAAAATTATCTTCTGAAACATTGGGTGAATACTTGCGTGCTATACGGGCAGAGCTTGGTTTTTCGTTTGAAGAAGCGGCTGAACGTACCGGCATTATTCCTAAGTATTTGCAAGCCTTGGAAACGGGTGATTTTACTTCACTGCCGGAGCCAGTATATGTGGCTGGCTTCTTAAAGTCGCTGGCCCAATTGTACGCTGTAGAGTCATCTGAGCTAATTTCCCAGTTTAATAGAGAACGAGTGCTTTGTATGGAGCGAGCGGCTCATTTACAGAATGAGGGTTGGGCGGTAGTGCTTGTTGGGGGTATAACTAAACGGGTTGCTTTCTTGGGGGGGCTTGCCTGCGTGCTTGTCTTGCTGCTTTTTTTGGCTTTTCAAATATGGATGGTAGGTGGGGTGCCGGATTTGGTCGTACACAAGCCTGTGCCAGGGGACGTATACCCAACCGGTATGGTAGATGTTGCTGGGAAGGCAAGTCCTGGAAGTGAAGTTTCGTTTAATAACCAGACAGTGTTTGCTGGGAGTGATGGTACTTTCTCCGGAACAATCAGCTTTTTATCAGGCGCTCAGACTTTGCAGGTAATGGCGCGTAGTAGGTTTGGTAAGGCCAACAAACAGACTATTACTTTCTTGGTATCAGATAATCCGGCGGCTAAATTTGGTTCTGGACCTTCTGTTCCTTCAGTCGTATTGGGGGTAACGGTTGAGAGTGGGGTAGATGCTTTTGTGCTGCTCGCAGGTAGGACTTTGCCTGTAGTGCCCGGAGAGTCATATTTCGCTGCAAACGATCGCATTCTTTTGACTACAAATAATGCAGGGGGTACCCGTGTGCGGTTAAATGGTCGCGATATTGGCCAGCTTGGTAAAGTAGGAGAGGTTTTGACCGATATTCCGTTTTCTGGTTTGATACAAGGACATTCGTCCATGATTACTAAATAATATTAAATTTTTTTGAAAGGAATAATCTATGCCTAAAGCAACTAAACCCAAAGTGGGCTCCGCTCCTGCGGGTGGCCGGGTAAAAGCTGTAGAAAGTGCCCTTGATCAAATTCGAGATAAGTTTGGTGAAGGGAGTATTATGAAGCTCTCAGATTCCCGAGCGTTAAATGTAGAAAGCTATCCAACGGGGAGTATTAGTTTGGATTTGGCCCTTGGGGTGGGTGGAATTCCCCGCGGGAGGATTATTGAGGTGTATGGTCCTGAAAGTTCTGGGAAAACTACTTTAACGTTGCATATGATTGCAGAAGCGCAAAAGGAAGGTGGTTTAGCTGCTTTTATAGACGCGGAGCATGCTCTTGATCCGGAGTTTGCCCGTAATTTAGGAGTAAATGTAAACGATTTGCTTGTATCCCAACCTGACTCGGGAGAGCAAGCGCTTGATATCGTTGAAACGTTAGTGAGAAGTAGCGCAGTGGATTTGATAGTGGTGGATTCTGTAGCTGCCCTGACCCCCCGGGCAGAAATTGAAGGAGAGATGGGTGATAGCCATATGGGCTTGCAAGCGAGGCTTATGAGTCAGGCGTTGCGGAAACTTACGGGTATTATTTCCAAATCTAAAACCACTGTCATATTTATAAACCAAATACGTATGAAAATTGGGGTGATGTTTGGGAATCCAGAAACGACGACTGGTGGAAATGCGCTCAAATTTTATGCGTCTATTAGAATGGATGTAAGAAGGATAGCGCAGATTAAAAGTGGTGAGGTTGTGGTAGGAAATAGGGTAAAAGTAAAAGTCGTTAAAAACAAAGTCGCGGCGCCCTTTAAAGTCGCTGAATTTGACGTTATGTATCAGCCTGGTAATTGGGGAATCTCTACCGCCGGTGACGCGCTGGATACGGGAGTGCTGTTAGGCGCTTTACAGAAAAATGGTAATACATATCTATTCGAAGACGTAAAACTTGGCGTTGGTCGAGAGAACGCCAAAAACTTCTTAAAAGAAAATCCTACCGTGTTGCAAAAGGTGGTAGCGGCGGTTCGAGAGCAGGCGAAGAATGGGGTCGCATTGGTTCCTGAGTCTGCAGACGTTGAATAGCATTTTTGTCTTTTTTAAGCACTCTCCATTAGGAGAGTGCTTTAGTTTGCCAGGTTAATGGGAGTACCGGTACAATACTGTATATGAAACAAGAAAAAACCTTATATGCTAGCGTGGACTTAGAGCTCACCGGTTTTGATCCTCTAGTGGATGAGGTTGTTGAAATTGGTATTGTTTTGTTTGAGATACAGTCGGGTAAGATGGTAGTTCTTAAGGAGTGGGATAGCCTCATTAAACCGAAAGCTACTTTACATGCTCGTATTCAAGGTCTGACTGGAATTACAGAATTCGATTTACAGTCCGCCCCTTCAAAAGAACAAGTACTTCCTGAGGTTCAGGCTTTATTGCGTGGAACAATGCTTGTGGGGCACGGGGTTGGTTTGGACAAGCGATTTTTGGAAGGTTTTGGGGTTGAAGTGAAAGTTGGTGTACTCGATACGTTGGAGTTGGCCCAGATTTTCTTACCTACGTACCATAGTTATAATTTAGAGAATCTTTCGCACGCTCTGGCCATTCATCATGGTTCCGCTCATCGGGCGTTGTCCGATGCACAAGCTACGGTGGGGGTTTTACGTGCGTTAGTGGCTATATTTTGGTCTTTGGCAGAAGGCACTCGAACGCGAGTGGCGAAAATTGCGCAACAACGAGGGTATGCGTGGGCAATTTTTTTCACCGATACCTATGCGGAGCAATTAGACGGTGTAGTGTTCACGCAACTCGAAGAAGTCGGACATATAGGTATTTCCGAGGAGACATTGCCTATTTTTGAAACCGCGTCATCTGTGTTTTCGGTTCATAATGCGTTTGAGGTGCCTTGGAAAGCGCTTGCTGATGATCGCGAGGCTTGGGTAGTGGCACTCTCCAGTAGGGAACAAGTGCTGGAGGTGGCAAAAAAGGGTTACGCTACTCCATTTTTAGGTATTGCTGAAGCAGTTTCTAGCCAAGCGATTGAGCAGGCGGAGTCATCGGTGGGTGCTTTGCATGAACGTGAGGTGCTGGCGTTACTAAAAATCCTTGTTTGGCAAGCAAATCAGACTACGGCTACGCCCTTGCTGGCTGAAATTAATTGGTCTTTGCTTGGGGTAGATTTTAAGAAGCGCTTTTCTGAAGTCCGTCCTTTTCCGCAAGCTGCAGGAGTAGTAGTCGTAGATTACAGAAGCATTGCAGGCATCCCTCCAGGTAAATCCATATGGATCTGTGAAACTGATAAGTACATCCAATGGGTTGAGCAGCAAAGTGGGCACATGTTGAGTTGGCAGGGTATTATCCATCAATTGCGTCAAATTTATAATCCGGAAACGGGCTTTGGAGATGTGAGTAAGGCAATAGAGTTGCAAGAGGCGGTAGTGGCTACAGATCTGTTTTACGCGTCTGTGTTGTTATTGCTCAAAAAACACCATGGTGTAGCGCAGGGCATAGTTGCTCAGGCAGATGTAAGTCCTTTTGTAGAAAATCAGCTTATACAGGCTGGCAACAACTACGCACAGCGCCTCGGAAGACTCTCCGCTCTCGCAAGCGATAAAAATTTTACAAGAATAGTGCAGAACGTTGAAACGTTTTTTCAGAGAGAAACCCCAATAGATGAATTGAGGTGGATAGAAATTGGTGACGGTCGGTGTGTATTTATTAGTCGACCACTCAACCTTGCGCTCACTCAGCAGAATATATTGCGTGGTGCTCGCAAGATCGTGTACACAACCGATGTGCGAAGTGGGCAGTGTTTGAGGTATATAGCTGAAAGGGTTTCCATGGGTACGACCCCTCCTGTTTTAATGGCTTCCATAAGTACTCCGCTTGTGGTGAATCCCACAGTGGCGGTGTATACCAGCGAAGCTGAGAGGGGTGCAGCGTTATTGCAATCAATGACGGGTGAATTAGCGTATTATGTATTTCCCGACCAGCGTACGCTAAAGGCGTATTACGATGCGTACTATGCTCGCTTCTCGCAAAAGCAGGCTATTATAGCAGTTGGGGTTCATGGAGGTGTCAATAAGGTATTGCGCAATTTTGCTTTTAGCACTAAATCAATAGTTTTGATTGCGCATGCGGCTCTTGCTGGTTTTAATGCTTTGAAGCTAGATGCAAAACGTGTCGTATATGTGGGTTTACCTAATACTGATATGAGTCATCCGTTTACTGTTGCATTGGCGCAGAAGTTTTTTAACTCGGTTGATGAGGCGAATTTAACGTTTCAAGCTTTGGGGTTTGTACAAAGCCTTCGACCTTTCGGGAAAACTGCACAGAAGTTTGAAGTATCTATGGCGTTGTTAGAAGCTGAAGCGCAGGTGTGCGAGCGCCTGTTGAGCGTGGAGCAAGATAAATTGATATAAGTAGCCTACTTATCCACATGTGGATTGCATACCATAAAATGTGGATGAAGTGATATTTTAATTTTTTCAAAAGTATTCTCCTTAGATATATGCGCAAATAAGACTCTATACACACCATTGCATTGACATAAATGATGCTAAAAATTACAATTACTATGTAAGTTAAATAGCACATTAACAAATCAATACGTGCCAATCCCAACATAAGGGATAAGATTGGAAGAAGGAAACCTGCGCGAAAATTAGAATTCAGAATTATAAATAAAGAATTTTTCAAAATTCATTATTCCAAATTCTTTATTCTACTCATTATGCTCAGTTCTCCTTTAGCTCTTCGTCATAGCTCGTCAAGTCCGAGCTGATTGTACAAAATAAAAACAAAAATGTAGGTTCTAGTTTTCCTAACAAAATTTTAGGTGAACACATCAAACAAAAATCAAAAAATCAAAAGAACAATTTATTTTAGGTGGAAGCCCACCAGAAGAGGAGCTTAAGGTCCAGTTTGGCACAGACTTGAATGTCAGACGCTATCTCATCTGTTTACAGTTGAGAAAACCTCAAAGTGACGAAAATATTGCCTTACGCACGGTGTTAAGCTACCAAATGCTTAGTAGTTTAATACCGCGCGTAAAGTGATTCAAGCTTTAGGGGCTATAGGCCTCTGCGGAACACTTTATTTAACGTGGTTCCCTTGCAGGGGCCTTTTGTCATATCTAGGTTCGTTTTTTTTGTGGTTTTTTCTTGCATGAAGTGAATTAAACTTGACTCTATGCGAGAAAAAAGAAATCAATATGATATACTACATATATGCTTACACAAGAATTTATTGAACAAATGCGACAACGACTGCTTGCAGATCAAAAGAGACTGCAGGAAGAGGTGGCTGGCGTCGCGCCTCATACAGAATTGGGGGAAGGTGAGGACGCTGCAGGTGAGTTGCCCCTAGACGAAGCAAATCAGGATGTTATTGCTCTTATTAAAGCGGATTTATTGAAAATTGAAACTGCCTTGCAAAAAATTGATGCTGGTACGTATGGGGTGGGGGATGATGGTGCGGACATACCTCCTGAACGACTCGAAGCGAATCCGTATGCAGACAGGGCTATTTAGAGCGTTTGCAACTATGATGAGTATTTCCTATGCCAATCGTTAAAAAAAAAGTAATTGGTTTTGGTTTAGGCAATTATGCCAATACTATAACAGGCATATCGTCTCACGCAGGGACGGTGCCTGTTTTTTTGTTCGCTTTGGTTATTCTATTGAGCGTCGACATGGCAACTCGCTTTGTCTGCTTTGCCCATGCGTGTGGAGATGGGACCCTCGTGGGTTTTAGCTTCTCTGAGTTTCGAAATTACGACTTTGCCTTTAGCCTTAAGGTGCCGCTCGTTTTTATATATGGTATATATGGAGTTGTTTTAATCGCCTTGGTGCGATTTATGATAGGTAATTGGAGCGAACATAGTACAGTAATAAATTTTGCGTGGTTAATGGTATGCGTGGGTGCCATTGCTAATATTTTTGATAGAGTATATTTTGGGTATGTGCGGGATTTTATCCATTTCGGTAACGGATATTTTAACCTTGGAGATGTTTGGATAGTTTTAGGTATATGTATTATTTGTTTGTCTTCGCTCCGAAATCACGCTAAGAATATTTCCTGAGCATTCATGGTTGCCCATATAACAACTGCAACAATAGTGGGATTAGAAGCAGCGCCAATTACGGTAGAGGCTGATGTTGCGAACGGCCTACCGGCTACGATTATAGTTGGATTGCCCGATGCAGCCGTGCAAGAAAGTAAAGAAAGGGTGCGGAGTGCCTTAAAGAACAGTGGGTGCAAGTATCCTCAAACGAGAGTATCTGTTAATCTCGCTCCTGCTGATACTCCGAAAATTGGGACCTTGTTTGATTTGCCAATTGCTCTTGCAATAGTAGGAGCTTCGGAGCAGTATGTATTATCCTTGGAGGATTCGTGGTTTGTAGGCGAGCTCGCATTAAACGGGGCAGTTCGTCCAGTTTCTGGGATATTGCCCATCGCGTTGAAAGCAGCAAGTATGGGAGTTAAGGCTCTCTTTGTTCCGGAATCAAACGCATCTGAGGCGGCGCTCGTGAATGGTGTTGCCGTCTTTGCGTGTCAAAACCTCGAACAAGTTTTATTGCACGTACTTGGTACGCGTCTTATGCAGCCCGTTCCCACCGTATCCGTAGAATCATTTTTACAGGTGGCTTCGGGAGGTCTTGATCTTGCGGACATAGCAGGCCAGGAAATGGCTAAACGAGCTTTGGAAATTGCCTCAAGTGGTGGTCATAATGTGCTTATGTCAGGTCCTCCTGGTTCGGGCAAGACTTTATTGGCCCGGGCAATGGCGGGAATACTTCCTCCACTTTCTTTGCTGGAGTGTTTGGATCTGACCAGGATATATAGTATTGCGGGACAGCTGCCCCCAAAGGGAGTAGTTACGACTCGTCCCGTACGAAGTCCTCATCACACCACATCGAGTGTTGCGTTGGTTGGAGGAGGCAGTGTCCCTCGGCCGGGAGAAATTAGCTTGGCGCACAGAGGTGTTTTGTTTTTAGATGAGCTCCCTGAGTTCCCTCGCAATGTATTAGAAGCCTTGCGGCAGCCGCTTGAAGACGGTGTTGTTACAGTTTCTCGTTCGAAAAACACCTTTACGTTTCCGGCTAAATTTATGCTTGTAGCTGCTCAAAACCCTTGCCCCTGCGGTTACTTTGGAGATGGTGATAAGCGATGTATGTGTACACCAACGCAAGTGTATAATTATCAAAAGAAACTTTCTGGCCCATTATTGGATAGAATTGATATACATATTAATGTGCCTCGCTTGTCTTATGAAAAATTAAATACCGTGACTCGCTCCGAACGGTCTGAGCAGGTTGCGGCTCGAGTATCTGCTGCTCGTAGAGTACAAGCACAACGGCTCGGTGAGGCCAAAAGCAACAGCGACATGAATGTAGTTGAAATACGCACGTATTGTGCTTTGGGCCAAACTGAAAGTAGTTTACTTTCTGCCGCAGCTGATAAATATGCACTTTCTGGTAGAAGTATTCATAGAATTTTGAAAGTTGCGCGGACAATAGCGGATTTATCCGGATTTGAACATATAAACTCAGAGCATTTGGCTGAGAGTATTCAATATAGGCCTAAAACTTCTTAGGCTTTATTTGATTAGGTGGATAATATGGACAGCATTGTCTTCATACACCTGCTCTACATAGGAATTTTTGGGTAAATTTTGGTAAAGGCTTTTTGGTGCAATAAGCCAGCTGCTATTGAATGCAGTCATACTCGTTGCTAGCTCCTGGGGTGAAAGAGGTGTCTCCAATTGGCTCCATATGGTGTATCGAGAAGAGTCGGCAATCCAAAGAAAAGCAGGGTCTTCGCCAGCGATGTATCTGTTTTTTGTGTTCCAGTAGAAAAGCTCGGGGAATATATGCCATGACACATTGGTAATGACATCACCGGGTTGTGTGTGGGTATTGAGCCAGTTTGCCGCATTCCGTAGTCGGGCGATTGGTAGGCCAATTCGATGAATGGTTGAGGTTATGTTGAAAAAATTCTGTACTCCTCGCAGGCAAGCGAAGATTAATAACGCTACTATAAGTATTTTTCTGAGTTTTTGGTCGGTGGATGTATATAATTTTTTCCATGCTTGCTCCACGGGGTGAGGAAGCATGGAAGCCGTCAGTAGAAGTCCGTACGGAATCCAATAGAGTGTTATGCGGTTTGAGTAAAGCGCGAGAAGAAAGAGCGTGCAACTGCTGAGAGATATAAACCAGAGAGTTCGAGTTGCATATTTTTTTTCTTTTATAAGAAAAAACAAGCTTGCTATCCAGGGCAAGAAGACAAGAATATTGTCCGGTAGGAACGCCGCGGGCTGGCTATACCATTCATTTCCTCCTGGTATTTCTCTGAGCAGGCCGGCCCGAGTTATTTGGTCATACAAGAGCGCGGGGAGGGTTGCCCTGTAGGGACCTAGTAAGAGTCCTAGTAAGAGTCCGCCAAGGGTCCAATATATGGGTTTAAGTAAAATGGTCCTTGTGCGAAAAAATTCTACTGCACAGTATGCAGCCAGTATGACCAAGAAAACTGTACTCCCCCCGTACCAAAGCGTATAGAGGGTCATAACGGGTAAAAGCCATGACCATTTTCGTTTGATAAGTAACCCGGTAAGTAAATATAGGAACACCATACCGGTTGCTTCCGCTTTTATGAGACTTACTCGGGTAAGTAAATCGGCGGATCCGAGCGTGTAGAGCCAAAGCCAGGGGACTCGGTTTGTACCGGTAACTTGTTTGAGTAGCCAGTTAAAACCCAGAATGTTTATCAGGAATCCAAATAGTATAACTGTTTGCCCGCTATTAAGCAGAGCAAATGGTTTGAGCAGTAGATGGAATAAGTAGTGTTGGTCTGCGTACGCACTTCCCCAGCTGGTGAACGGAAGCCAGAAGAATTCGGTTGAGGTGGGCCACAGTGGCATCAGTTTGGCAACGGTGAGGTGGTATTGCGCATCTGGGTCTCCGAAAATATTTCGATTATACCATTGTGCGCAGGCGATAATAAGGGTGAGTAAAAATATGTGAAGGTACGTGTTGTGAAGGAACGAATGGAGTATATTTTTCGTCCGTGGATTCATTGGTGGAATTTAGTTACTTGTCAATATTATATAGTATATGGGGGCTTTGTGCGCTTTGACAGTCTTTCGTGCATAGTACATCATATATATGAGAATTAACTATTTTATATGGCTCAAAAAGTAAGAAAAGCGGTTATAGCGGCAGCGGGGTTTGGTACTCGCTTTTTACCTGCAACCAAGGCAATGCCTAAAGAGATGCTCCCTTTAGTAGATAAGCCTATTATTCAATATGTAGTAGAAGATGTAGTGTCGGCAGGTATTGAAGAGGTGGCCATAGTGACGGGCTGGCATAAGCGCAGTATAGAAGACCACTTTGATTATCCTTTTGAGTTAGAAAAGCGTTTAGAAGAGGCAGGTAAACACGAGCAGGCGGATGAAGTTCGCCGCATTGCTAATTTGGCAAATTTTATCTACATCCGTCAGAAAGGGCCGTATGGTAATGGAACACCCATCTGGAACGCGCGCAGCTTTATTGGTGACGATCCATTTTTGTTTTTATGGGCCGATGATTTTATTACAGCTACGCCGACTCGATGTCAACAACTAGTCGCTGCTTACGAGCAATATGGTGGAAGCGCAGTACTAAGTAGTGTGCGCCGAAGTTCTCCTGATGATTATAAACGATACGGCTATGTTGATGGTCATAGCGTGGCTGAGGGGGTTATGCAGGTTGAGCGCATGGTGGAGAAGCCTGGCCCTGGGGTTATTGATTCTGATTTTGCAGTGGTTTCTGGCTTCTTATTTGGCCCTGAAATGATTGGCGCTATACAAGAGGCAATGTATCGAATGGAAAAAAATAAAGTAGCAGGACAAGAGCTCTATTATACAGACGGTATCAATATTTTATTGGAACAAAGTAAAGCGGTGCACGCAATAGAGATTAAGAACGGCAAGTATCATGATTGCGGTAATAAGTTAGAGTATCTTAAAACAGTGATTGAGTTTGGTTTGCTACATGACGATTTACGAGACGAACTCAGAGAATATATAAAAAGTCTAGCTTTGTAGACAATTGCTTGATTTGTACCCCCGACTCGGAGTCGGGGGTATTTTTTGCTATACTATTGTTAGTACATAATTGCTCTGTATATGAAATTAAAATTGAAAACTAATTTGCTAGGAAAAATAAGCATCTTTGCTTTGATAGCTTTGGTGTTCTCAGGGTGTGGAGCCGCGCCAAGTGCAAAGCCAGTAAATCTGGTGGTGTGGTCAGTCTTTGAGGATAGCAGCCAGTTCCAGCCTTTATTGGCGTATTATCAGAAGAAGCACCCAAGCTCCACTGTTTCTTTTGTGGTGAAACCAGTAGAGACGTACGAAGAAGATTTGATAAACGCGCTCGCCTCTGGCCAAGGTCCAGACGTTTTCACAGTTAATAATGCGTGGTTGCCGAAATATTTAGATAAGGTTGTGCCAGCTCCGGCGGCCTTATGGAACTATACAGACTACAAGAATGCTTTTGTGGATGTAGTGGTGAATGACTTTGTGCGAGACAGAAAGATATACGGTACTGCAAACTATGTAGATAGTTTAGCTTTGTACTATAATAAAGACCTTTTAGGTTCTGCTGGAATAGCAACCCCCCCAAAAACCTGGGATGAGCTACAACGAGATACACAGAAGCTCACACGTCAGAGTCAATTGGGCTATTTTAATCGAAGTGGGGTAGCACTGGGTCTTTCTAGTACCGCTCCCGGAGGTCAGATTCATCGAGCGGAAGACCTGTTTTATTTGTTCCAATTGCAAAAAGGGGGACAGTCTTGGTCGCCTGATGGAAGTTCTCCTTTATTCGGTCAACCCGCCCCGAGCGGGGTGAGTAGTCAGCCCGCAGTTGATGCTATAAATTTTTATACTGGCTTTTCAAATCCTGTTAGTCGCAACTATACCTGGAATACCAAGAGCGACTATTCTATAGACGCGTTTGCTAATGGCCGGGCTGCAATGATAATTGACTATTCGTATGCACGTCAGCTTATCCAGCAAAAAGCTTCTAACCTGAACTTTGATGTGGCTCCGGTACCCCAGCCGGACTTAGATAATCCGGAAGTTAATTTTGCTAATTATTGGGGTTATGTAGTGAGCAAGCAGAGTAAGAGTACGGATGGTGCTTGGGAGTTTTTGAAGACTATTAGCGACAAAGCGGCTCTTGATCAGTATTATGCTGCGCATAAGTTACCCTCGAGTCGTAAAGACTTGATTGAATTGCAGACACAAGATCCAGATATTGGGGTGTTTGCTCATGCGAATTTAACTGCGAAGAATTTTTATCGACCTGATCAAAGAAAGGTGGACGCGCTTATTTCCAAAATGCTGGACGATGTGACTCTTCGGGGTATAGATGCCGGCACAGCATTAGGCCAGGCATTAAGTCAGGCTGGAGCAATTACTATTCCGCGTCCTTAAATTATTTTTTACCTATTGCTTATGAGACACTTTTTGTATGCCATTGTTTTGTCTACAGTAGCCGTCACGCTTATGAGCGGGGTGCTGTTGCGGGTAGCCCCGCACGCACAGGCAGCTTTAGTGACGTGCGGCAACGAGACTACCGGCGATGCTGCCAGTGGTTGTAAACTGGGAGATTTATTCAGTACCGCAGCACGGTTGGTGACATACTTGTTTTCTGGTGCGGCCGTAGTGGCTACCGGAGGAGTGGTGTATGGTGGCTTTTTAATGGTTACTTCGGCGGGTAATCCTTCGGGGCAGGCCGCTGGTAAAAAAGCGGTGACCAATTCTCTCATAGGTCTTGCGGTCATCCTCGTTTCTTACGTGTTGGTACAAACTATCTTTGTGGTCGTTGGCTACTCCCAAGGCGGAAATATACTGAAAGACCCTGGTAGCTTTACTGACCCTAACAACCATTCAAATGACCTTATTAAGCCACAATAATTTGCTTATGAAATATACAAAGCAGATAGCCTTTGCAAGTTTGTTTGTAGTAGCTGCGTTGGGGGTATTTTTTCCTCATGCGGCTATCGCGCAAGTCGCCAGTGCTCCGGTAGTAACTGAGGGGCAGATTGTAAACCCAATTAGTTATAACAGTTTAGGCGAGTTAATAGTTGCGCTTATTCGGTTTTTGCTTATCATGGTTGGTTCCTTGTCGGTATTGTTTATAATAATTGGTGCGGTGCGCATGGTAACTTCAGCCGGTAATGAGAAAGCGGTGACGGCAGGAAAGCAAACTATACAGTGGGCTGTGCTTGGTCTTGTGGTTGCTCTCATGTCGTTCTCTGTCATTGCTATGGTGCAGAGTTTGATTGGAAGAAAATAAGAGTTTTATAAAGGCATGTTTATATATAAATGCAAAGTATTAGTGGCTACTCTCGGATTAAGTCTTTTGTTAGCAGCTCCCGCATTTGCCGCGACTAATCCCTATACCTGTGCCGGATACCCACAAATAAAAGTTGGGGACAGTAATCAATGCGTACAATATGTGAAATGGGAAATGAATACGCGTAACTTTGCCACGCCTCCTTTGGACGCCGCTAACCCCAGCTTCGATGAAGCAACGCGGGTAGCCGTTCAGAGGTTTCAACAAAGTATTCCCTTAAATTGTACAGAGGGTGCAGTGGGGCCGGAAACTTGGCATGCGCTGGTGCCAACCGTAAGTCAACAAGGGCCATGCGTAAACCAAACCACCACTACCACTCAGCCGGCTGCGGAGTGTGGTCAGTTGTCACAAAATTTTATAGATTTTGGAGGGGGTACTCCAGGACCCTTAGCGGCGAATTGTTATACACCGGGTGAGGCAATTCAGAGAGCAACCAGAATTGGGTTTGGGTTGGCAGGCGCGTTGGCTATTTTGTTCATCGTTATTGGTGGTTATCAGTACATGACCTCAAGCGGTGATGATAAAAAAGCAGAAAGTGGAAAGAAAACAATCAAGTGGGCAATTATTGGTTTAGGCTTAGTCTTGTTTGCCTATGCAATTGTTACTGTAGTAGTGCGCTTGGCTACAACAGGGAGTGTGTTTTAGGTATTACTCAAAAGTGTGTGTAGCCCCATGGCCATTATTGCCTCGATAGTGTATGGTATACTAACTGTAATGTAATGGCGCACTAAGAGGTGGCTCTTGGTACGTGAAAGGTATATAAGACTTGAAACAAATTGTTAAAAAAATAAACTGGACCGCAGTGTTGCAGTTTATGTTAGTAGTCGCTTTGGTTGCTGGTCCTGCTATTGCACAAGCTTCGGCTTTGCCAGGAGGAGGACAGGGGGGTATTTGTGATAAGCTGAATGGCTTGAACTGTAATGACGTAAAGGATGTAAATTTGCTCATCCTCACTGTCATTAATTGGGTTCTTAGTATTACGTTAGCGCTCGATGTATTGTTTATCATCTTTGGCGGTTTCTTGTACATTACCTCTGCTGGTAATGAAGATCGGGCTACCAAGGGAAAAAATACAATCATAAACGCTATCATCGGTTTGGTCATAATTATCTTGGCTTACTTCCTAGCTAACGTGGTGGCAAACTATTTCAGCAATGTTGGTGTCACTGGAGGAGTATAAAATTTCGGTGGTTATTTTGAATATTTTATACACACACTCTTGTATGCAAATGCATACAAGAGTGTGTTATTTTCTGAGGGATAAATTATATGGTATACTGTAAGTACTTTAAGTTGAAATAACGAGAGTTAACTCTCAAGAAGTGGAGAGGGGGTGAATAAGACTTGAAACAAATTGTTAAAAAAATAAACTGGACCGCAGTGTTGCAGTTTATGTTAGTAGTCGCTTTGGTTGCTGGTCCTGCTATTGCACAAGCTTCGGCTTTGCCAGGAGGAGGATCCAGTGGAATCTGTTCTAAACTAAATGGTTTGAACTGTAACAACGTCACGGACGTCAACAGCTTGATCCTCACAGTTATCAACTGGATTCTAGGTATAACCTTAGCTATCGACGTGCTCTTTATGATCTTTGGTGGTTTCTTGTACATTACCTCTGCTGGTAATGAAGATCGCGCAAAGAAAGGTAAAAACACTGTTGTAAACGCTATCATCGGTTTGGTCATCATTATCTTGGCTTACTTCCTAGCTAACGTGGTGGCAAACTACTTCAGCAACGTTGGTGCTACAAACGGCGCCTAGTTCACTTTGTCATGCTGCGCCGTGTATGCCGCTAGCGGCTCGGCGCAGCATGATAGGTATTAGGGCAAGGGATTAGTTTGGGTACAAATGTTTTAACGAGTAATGTATTTGTACGCGAGCTTATCATTTTTTACTAATCGTCTATGAGGAAATTACACCTTTTTTTGACGCGCGGTTCATACATACAACCACTTTTACTTGTAGGTTTTGTGTTGGGCCTTTCTTTTTTTAATTTTAGTGTTTCCTCAGGTTTTTTGGCCAACCCTCCAAGCATTCAAGGAGTATTAGGTTGTCCGGCTCAGGCTTCGGAGTGTAAGGTTAACCAGATTTTGCCTGGTGGTAAGTTGCAAGTAAGAGTTTCTGGCGTGAGTATGCAAGCATTAGAGAATGAAAATGCTGCAGTAACGCTGAATGGGGTGAGCTACACTACGAACTTTGATGCTTCTATTAATTCCTTGACTGCCGATATTCCGTCCGATATTGTTCCTGGCACGTACACTCTTACTTTGCAGGGTGGGTTCAATACAGTAACCTGGCCAACTGCTTTACCTACCGGCGCACAAGTTATTAATCAGAATAATCCACCAACACCTACAACAGGTGCACAATGTGGCGGTGGGGTGCTCGGGGGCTTGGGTTGTATTAAGCCGCAGTTTGACCCGAAAGGCTCAGTGGCTGGCGCTCAAAATATTGGCGATTTTATTATCGCGGTTATAAACGTCTTGCTCGGGCTTTTACTCACTATCTCCGTATTATTCATAGTCATAGGCGGATACCAATATGTGACTTCTGCGGGGAAAGAAGATCAAGCCAAATCGGGCAGGAGAACTGTGACATATGCCGTAATGGGTGTAGCAATTTCCATACTTTCCTATATGATAGTGCGAGTAGTGGAAGGGACGCTTAGTAAATAAATTAAACCTCCTCATATATGTTTTCAAGAAAATTCTTTTCTAATAGTGTGCTAACGCGTTTTGCGTTACTAGGTATAGTGGGAGTTGTATTATTTTGTTCATCAATCCCGGCGAGCTCTGCCGCTGGTCTCACTATTACACCGTCGAGTGCGCGTGCAAATGATCCATTTACAATAAACATTCAAGGCCCGGCAAATGCGTATGTTTGTGTCGTTGATCCGGGAGACACATGTAGCAATCCAGCAGGTTTTATAAGTCTTGGTTCCACTGGAACTGGTCAAATAACGACCAATGTTCCAGTCGGTACGCCGGCTGGCCCAATTACTTTTACTGCTCATTTTTTTTCAAATAGAGATATAAATACTGAAGTAGATGCCTTACGGAGTACTGCCACTATAACTATTTTGGCGCCGAATGTTCCTCCTACCGCTTCACCGCCCGCTCCTATTAAAAGTGATTTAGATTGTCCGCTGGGGTTACCGAAGGACAATTCAACTGGCTTGTGTTTGCCAACCAATCCACTTACCCCTGCTACCGGTAGTATTGTTGCGAGCTCAAGTGTGGGTCAACTTATTCAGAGATTTTTGGATATTCTGTTAACTTTGGCCGGGGTTATTGCCATCCTCTTTATAGTCATAGGCGGGTATCAATATATAACCTCCAGGGGTGCTGAGGACCAAGCGAAGGCTGGTCGCAAGACAATGACCTATGCAATCATTGGTTTGATAGCAATATTGCTCGCATATACAGGAGTAAACTTGGTGGTGAGGTTAGTTACCACTGGCTCTCTATTTGGTTAATTTTAATTTTTTAAGACAGGGACATATCGTGCCTGTCTTTTTTATTTGGCGCTCCTAGCCTAAACCTGATAAAATACAAACTAAGCTCTGTAGCCGTATGACATGGCTTAGTTATAACACTTTTTTGTTTTCAGTTATTAAATAAAGAGCTATAAGCCGGGGTGGCGAAATTGGCAGACGCACTAGCCTTAGGAGCTAGCGAGAGAAATCTCATGGGGGTTCAAGTCCCCCCTCCGGCACCAAATTTGCACATCGAAGGGTTGCAGTATGGGCACCCAAGAGCGTACATTTT
>CAZKVS010000003.1:2472-71381 GCA_964556325.1 uncultured Candidatus Saccharibacteria bacterium | reverse complement strand
ACCAAAGTGTATATAATGCATCCCTTGAGTCCCAGCGGAGCGTAGTATCCACTGCGGAAAATGTAGTAGCTACGGCGCAGACCTCTTATGACCAAGCAGTAGCAAATTTGAATTTAAAAAAGGCTCAAGCACGGCCGGCAGATGTAGACGCAGCACGGGCTCAGGTTTTGTCCGCACAGGCACAACTGTCTTCGGCTCTCAATGGTTTTGAAAATACAATCATCCGAGCTCCTAGTGGGGGTACGGTTACTAAAATAGACGTGAAGGTAGGGGAGCAGGCCACAGCGCTAAAATCGATCGTATCACTACAGGACGTAGGTAACTTATATGTTGAGGCAAATATTAGCGAGGCAAACATAGCACAAGTGGTGAACGGTCAGCCGGTTAGTTACACCTTTGATGCGCTTGGTGCAGACCGAGCTTTTACGGGTACAGTGACTACTGTGGACCCTGCATCTACTGTTATATCCGGCGTAGTGAACTATAAAGTGACCGCTTCAGTTGACCAAGTAAGTGAAGTAAAACCGGGCATGACGGCTAATATGAGCGTACTGGTCGGGAAACAGTCGGCAAGTCTGTCCGTACCGCAACGTGCTTTGGTTGATAGAGATGGCAAGAAGTTTGTGCGAGTTATTACCGATGCGAAAAAGCAAACGTACGCTGAAACAGAAGTTACCACGGGACTTGAGGCAGACGGCGGTCTGATTGAAATAAAATCGGGTTTAACAGAAGGACAAACCATTGTGACGTTTGTTGAAGAGAAAAAATAATTTTACACGACCAAAAAGCCACTTGCAATTGCAAGTGGCTTTTTTGAAGGCAGAGGTTTGTTATGGGTGTGTTTATTCAAGAAGGCGTGCGTATATGGCTCGAGTGGCGGTTAGCATAGGAGGAAGATTAAATTTTTTAAATTGGTTCAAAGCTTTTTTGCTGAGTGTATTTCGAGATTCACTGTTTGTGAGCAATTGGTCGAGAGCTCCTGCAAGCAAATTTGGCTCGTTAGGCGGGACAATTTGCGCTGCTTTGTTTACGAGTTCTGCAACCCCGCCTACATGTGTGGCTACGATTGGTAGTCCTGCCGCAAGCGCTTCCAGTAGTGCATATGGAAACCCTTCTTTTCGGGAGGGGAGCACAAAGAGGTCAAACGCTCGCAGGTATTGGGCCGCGTTGGGTAGTTGTCCGAGAAAGCTAATATGATTGGTAAGAGAAAGGCGCGAAGCTAGTTGGACAAGCTTGTTTCGCTCAGGTCCGTCACCAATAATTACTAGATGAGCTCGTGGAAGGGTCTGGCGTGCTTGTGCAAATGCTTCTAATAACACATCGATACCTTTGGTCCGATACAAATTTGCGATTGTACCAATGTACAGCTCAGAGTTTGGGAGGCTGAGCTTTATTTTAGCTGCCTCGGGGGTTAGAAAGGTGGGTGGGGTAATGCCGTGGTAAATAGTTTTACTATTTTTTTTAGTAATGATTAAGTCGTGTAATGCGGTGACTCTATCATATTCAGACACGGTAATTACAAAGTCGCGGAACGGGCGACACACAAACTCGCAGCACCAAAAAAACCATTTTTTAAAAATTGACATAGGTTCTAGATACTGGAATCCATGGGCAGTAAAGACTGTTGGTATGCCACAGAGCCAGCTTGCCAGAGTGCCCAGAACCCCCGCCTTGCTCGAGTTGGTGTGTACTACGTCGGGCTTGAGCTTCTTGATAAGGCTCATTAACTCCAAAAGCGCGAGGGTATCGTGGTACGGGTTCAGCGCTCTCCGCATGTGAGGTAGAGGGTAAAACGGGATGGCGCGACTGTTTGCTTGCTGGGTAAGCTGATTTCCTTCGGTTCCTGCGGCAATACTCCCATGGAAATAGGCGGCTAAATCCAGGACGTATTTTTGAGCCCCACCCGCATCTTGTTGGGTTATGACATAGAGAATATGCATATAGCTATAGTATCAAATAGCCCCTTTTAGGTATACTGTAGGTATGCGCGTTCTCTTCTGCAGCTTACAGTATTCCTATGCCCGACCGGAATGGGGTTTGTCTCATGAGTTTTTGAATTTATACGATGCCATGTCTCACATGGAAGGGGTGCAGGCTTCTTTTTTTGCTATAGACGAAAGGCTGCGGGCGGTGGGTAGGGAGGCAATGAACGAAGAGCTCCTGCAAACCGTTCAAGAACTAAAGCCGGATGTGCTTTTTTGTCAGTTATTTACTGAAGAAGTCAAGAAAGAGACGATTGCTTATATAACTACTCATACAAGTACTCAGACTATAAATTGGTTTGGGGATGATCATTGGCGATTCCATATATATTCAAAAGCATGGGCACCACTTTTTTCTTTGGTTGCTACTACTGATGCCGCGGCCCTGCCTCTGTATCAGCACATGGGAGTGCGCGCTGTCCTTACGCAATGGGCAGTGAACCCTCATAGATACCACCCTGCCTCCGTTCCGATTATAGACGTGGGTGATAAGGTAACGTTTGTCGGTCAAAGGTATGGGGTACGGAGTCAGTATTATGAGTTGTTGTCGAAAAGCGGTCTTCCTGCTCAATTTTTTGGAGCAGGATGGGATGGGGGGAATACTGAGTTCGAAACTATGCTCAGTATTTTTTCGCAAAGCGCTATAAACCTGAATTTTACCGAATCTCCGCACGGACAATTTGCCCAACGGATAAAACTTTTAGGTAAGCTGCTTTTTAAAAAAGAGCAGGGGAGCATACAACTCAATATACGGCAGTTACCCCAGAGTGTACGCGCCTTACCTGGTTATCAACGCCGACAAATAAAAGGACGAATTTTTGAAGTATTAGGTTGTGGTGGGTTTTTAATTAGCGGCAACGCCGAGTGCCTGGAAGATTACTATGAACTTGGTAAGGAACTCATTGTATTTAAAAATGTGGAGGAATTAGTCGAGCGTTGTGGGTATTACCTGCATAACACCGCTGAACGGGCGAATATTGCTCAGATGGGTTATCGGCGTACTCTGCGCGACCATACCTATGAACACAGGTTCCGGGCTTTATTTAAAGCATTATAAAGAGTTTTTGGTTCTTGAATATGTCATAGCACGATACACATATTGACACCTAATGAACCCTATTGACACTTACAGAGGGGTTTATTATGCTGATTGTAGAGGATATTATATATGGCTGAAATTCGTCCAAATGAAGTATATACGACCAAAGAAACTCAGGAATTACTTAAAATAAGTAATAGTACCATGAAGCGTATATTAAAAAGCGGTTTATTGAATGCCAATAAGATAGGCAAGCAATATCGTATTTTAGGTCACGACATCCTGAAATTGGTATCGCCCAGCTTGGACAAGAAGGCAACCGACGCGTATCAGGTAGTAAAGGCAAAGACCCGCGATACCGTTAAAGAGTGGTAAATTATATTTTATGAGTGAAAAAAAGACAATATTGATTACCGGCGGCACTGGTTTTTTGGGCAGAAATTTGGCCGTTTCGCTTAAAGACCGCTACACAGTAATATTGGGCGCAAGAAATAATAAACAAATGTTGGAAGCCGGTAAAGCAACCGGTTGTGTTGTCGCGCCACTTGATGTTACAAACATTGAGTCTGTTCGCGACGTGGTCAATGAGTTTCGTCCCCATATTATCATTCATGCTGCGGCAACCAAATATGTAGATTTGTCGGAAAAGTATCCGATGGAATGTGTGGATATTAACGTACTTGGTTCTCAGAATGTTGCCCGCGTCGCTTTGGATCAAAATGTAGAAGTGGTGGTAGGTATTTCTACTGATAAAGCAGCGCCGCCGGTGCGCAATATGTATGGTATGTCCAAGGCGGTCATGGAAAAGATATTCTGCGGGCTTGATAGTAAAGCCTCGACGCAGTTTGTATGTGTCCGTTATGGAAATGTGGCGTGGTCAACGGGTTCTGTGTTGCCCGTGTGGAAAGAGCGACACGCACAAACCAATACCATTACGGTGACTGATCCAGACATGCGACGTTTCTTCTTCACTGTAGGAGACGCAGTAAAGCTTATTGAAACTGCCATTACTCACATTGACGAATTACACGGTCGGGTATTGTCTCGGGCAATGAAGGTGGCGAGGCTTGGTGATATTGCTACTACGTGGGTGCAGGCTAAAGGTGGGAGTGTGGAGTACACGGGTCAGCGTCCTGGTGAGCGGGTTGACGAGTTTCTTATTGGTGACTTAGAACTTCCGTATACAGAAGCAAAAAAATATAATGACATTGATCATTTTATTATTACGTTTAATCAACCGGCTGTAGAGCCTGTGTTAGTTTGCTATTCTACGGCCAATGCCATACCTATGACGGCTGTTGATATATCGGATTTGATAGTCAATCAACCCTCGGTGCGATAATTGGGTGTATATGTCACAGAACTTACCATTTTATATTGTCACTTCTGACGCGACCGCGCATATCCTGCCTACAGTTGCTTATTTATATAATAAGTATTGGCACAGAAAAGAGGAGCAGTCTTTCACCATTTTAGGGCAATCGCAATTGTCGGTCGTGCTGCCAAACAATTTTAACTTTGTTTCTATTAGGCAGAAAAACGATGTTCGCAGGTGGACAAGAGATATATACCAGTATATTAAACACCATGAAACGAGTGAGTATTTTATTTTAACCCTGGATGATTATTTGCCGAATCAGGCTTTAAACGAAGAGGTGCTTGAGCGGCTACTTGCGTATGCTCGAGCTCACAAAAAAGTGGGTAGGATAGGCCTGGGGTGGTCACCTCTTGCAGGCTTTACGGAAATAGAAAAAACCGAGAAGGGGACAGTCTATGCCCTTTTGCCCCAGGCTTCGTATCGTCTGGTGTGCCAGACATCCGTATGGAATCGAGAGTACTTTTTGAAATACTTTTGGCACTGGTGGACGCCCTGGCAGTTGGAGCTTCGGGGTTCCTGGTGGGCAAAACATGACGGATGGGAGATTATTGGGGCGAAAAATCCATTGTCCTTTGATTGGGTTGAGGAGAGCGCGCTTTCCGGTCGTTGGCCCGGCCGTATAAACGTCCTGGGTATGCACCCGTCAGATGTAGAATATTGCATTGAGAAGGGCATGCTCAATCCAGAACAGTTACAGTACGGCATGTGGACAGAGTCTACCCCTCCCGCTTTTTTAGATTTTCGGAATACGTTCTCCATGGACATTTTAAAGGAACGTTTGGATACTGTTAGTTTTGAAAATATATCAAAACACTATGGTCGAATATATAATCGTGCATGACAATGGATGACCCAAAAACACTTTCCGCGCGGACGCTTAAGAACTTTGGCTATTCTTTTTTTGGCTATATCTTTCCGTTAGTATTTACGATCCTTATTACCCCGATAATTGTTCACCGGCTTGGGGTTCGCGATTATGGTATATTACTTCTCACAGCTACCATTATGGGCTTTTTAAACCTCATGGACTTTGGAGTGGGGATGGCCATTGTAAAAAAGATGGCGGAGTATGTTGCGAAGCAAGACCTGTTGGGACAGAGACGTTTACTTGGATCGGCCTACACTATTTTTTTCATATTGGGACTAGTGGGTTTTCTAATCTTTTTAGTGTTGGGACTAGTAGGGCTGAATTGGTTTCACGTTGCCGCTGATCAGCACGCCTATGTGCTTAAGGCGTTTATATATAGTGGGTTGGCCTACGTGGCTACTTCAGTGAGTTTAGTAGCGGTCTATGTTTTAAAATCGTTACAGCGGTATGACATTACGGTCAGTATGGGCTTGGTCCAAAACATAGTCGCAAGTTTAGTGAGTTTACTCCTGGTGGTGCAGGGTTTTGGCCTACAGGCTTTACTCATCTCAAACATGATCATCGCGACAGTTTGTATGGTGGTATATAGTTGGCGTCTTACTCATATATTGCCCCACTATTCATTCCATTTCAGCTGGGATTCAATGGAAATAAAGAGCTCTTTTAGATATGGTATCCAGTTTTTTATAACAAACTTATCCAACAACACTTTGGCTCAATTTGACCGACTTATCATTCCTTTGTATTTAAGTCCGGTACAGCTGTCTTACTATAGTTTGCCCGGCAATGTTGCGGAAAAGATTAATGGAGTTGGATCTAGCACAACTAGCGTGTTGTTTCCTCTCATGAGTTCGCTCCAGGGGGTTAGCTCTATCGAAAAAGCCAAAGTGGTCTACACTCGGGTTATGAGAAATATGCTGGTCATAACTCTGGCAATGGCAGTGCCGCTCGCGCTGTTCGCTGATCCGCTTCTCCGTTTTTGGCTTGGACCACAATTTGCTGAACAGGGTGCGCGCGTCTTAGTGTTGTTGGTTGGGACTAACTTTTTCTTAGCTCTGTACGGAGTTTTACAAAACTTTTTGTCGGGTTATGGGTACATTTCCCAGCTTATGAAGTGGTCCTGTGCCATGGCCGTGTTGAATGTGGGATTGTTGCTAATAGCAGTACCTCGATATGGGATCACAGGGGCCGCGTGGGCGTATCTTTTTGCCGTTTTACCTGTCATAGGGTGTATTGTGTGGACAGAACAGCGCATATTGAAGTTGCCACACAGAGCGCGTTTTTATATACAGTTCATATGTAAAGCGGTATGTACGAGCGCGGTTTTTTGGGTAGTGTATCATTGGGGACTGGCGCCTCTGCTTAATGGCTTGGTTGAGGTGGTGGTTCTGGGCCCGCTTGCTGTGCTGATCTTTTTAGGGTTATATAAAGTATTTGGTTTTTTCGAACAAGAAGACAGTCTGTTAGTAAAGAATTATATTCTGTCTTTTATTAAGCGATATTGAAACTATTTACCCATGAACACTAAGTTGGAAAAAGAGTATACAGAACAGGAATATGATCGTAGCTTGTTGCCGTACAAGTTTTATTTAGATTCCCTAGAGACGGTGTTTGATTTTTCTCTGGTTGATAGCTTTTTAGACATTGGGTGTAGCAACGGCAGGCTTTTAGAGAGTATTAAAAAACGTCATCCCCATGTTCAGTTGCAAGGATGTGACTATTTTAAGTGGGCGCAAGAATACGCCGACCCTTCCGTACGGGATGCTATTACCTTGACGGATCTCGCCCAGCCCCAGGACCTTGGCCGCACCTACAGCATAGTAAATTGCAGCGAAGTGGGAGAGCACATTGAGAAAGCATCTGAAGAGGTGTTTTTGGATAACGTATCTAAACCTGTGGAAGATATTCTTGTATTAACTTGGTCAAACGCAATTTCTCACGATAATGACCAACATCAAAACCCGAGGCCAAAGAAATATATCCAGGGCAAATTAGCTAAGCGAGGTTTGGTCTATTGGCCCGAAGCAACGGCGAGTCTCGCGGCGGCTTTGAGCGAGCATATAGGCAGGTTTGGTTACCCGTGGTGGGAGGATGATATAATGGTTTTTCGAAAACTGAGTTTCTTACCCGTTCAGACAACCTATTTTATACAAAAAATACATACCGACGATGCGGGCCACAGAAAGAATTATACGCGTCGTGGGTTATACCCGAAGTCGTTTCAGCAATCGTTTATGAAGTTGTGCACGGACGTTCGTGCTTTGGTTGATGGAAAGAAGAGCGCAAGTATAGTAAGGATATCGGACGGTGATTATTATTTTCTTCGCCAGATACCTATTGGGAGTGCCAAGCCGGGTAAAAGAGCAATTACGAAAGAGTATGGCCATATTCAGATGGACTTATATTACAAGTTGGTGTGGCTGAATGATGTGCTTGCCCTGAGCTTTGAGCGACCCATGTTTGTCCGTTGGAAGAAGTTCCTATTTTACACGTTTACCGACAGCATATTTCGACATATGGGGCGAAAGCTGAAACGGCCCAGGGCAACTTTGTATATGCAATATGCGTTCGACGCTCTGTTTGGATGGATAGCGGGAAATTGGTTTTTCTTGAAAGTCTGGATTCCAGTAGCTGCAATGCGAGAACGAGGAGCCTATAAGAGACAAGCAGAGCGTCTTTTGGCAAAAGATTTGCCACCCATGGACGCGGTATATGCATTGGTCGGGACTAAGTGGATATTCAAAAACTTTCCGGGCGAGATAGGGATTATTGCCGCCAAGCCGAAGCTTGACCTTATACAGGTGTTAATGCGTTCTTCGGAATATCAAGCATATATTGGATGTGAACAATTTACTGACTACATAGAAGTTCCACAGCGGGGAGCGGCTGATGATGTTGAGCAAGTAGCCCGAACGATTGGCCCGCAACTACGGAAAAGCAAGGCCAAAATTTTCTTGGTTGGAGCAGGTAGTGCGAAGTTAGCTTTATTGCCTCTCCTTAAGGAATATACAGATGCAGTATTTATTGATGTAGGATGTGGTGTTGATGCCTTGGCTGGTATTGTATGTCAAGATCGTCCTTTCTTCGCTGACTGGGTAAACTACCGGATAACCGGCTACGATTACACCAGTGTTGATTTTATGGACGAAGGGAACCCGGCATGGCAGAATCCTCTGTATACGACTAAGTGGTTATCTCATGAATAGAAATAAGTTGCCTAGGCTATTCAGCCGATTAGTACTACTCGTAGAACTGCCTCTGTATCCTTTGTATGCGACTATGTATAAGTATGTGCTTCGCCGCGGAAAAGGCAGGCGGTGGCTATACTTGCATGCGCGGTATCTATGGGTAGCCCGGAGATTGAGTTACTATGTTGTGGATCGTTTATACTTGAAGTCCTTAGCTGGCTATACCCGTCCAGGATACTCAGAAACGGAAGGATTTTTATATGACCTCAAACAGCGCCTGGCCGGAGGTAACGCAAAGCGAGGGATGTATGAACAGAACTATCGTCGTGCTTTGGAACGGGTTGGGAACGTGCTCGACAAGGCTGGTGATTCGCATAGGTGTGTGCTTATAGACTACGGCTGTGGGGCTGGTCTTTTAACAGAAGAGCTTGCCAATAGATACGGCTCCCGAGTTTCAGGTGTATATGGTCTTGAAATTCGCCCAGAAACGTTGAGCTATAATGCAGAACTAAGACCTGATATTCACTGGTCGCCAACGGCAGCGCTTGAAAGCATTATTGCTCAGTATGGCCGCGAGCATTGTATATTGGTATTGAATGGGGTGGTGAATTTCTTGGAATTATCCGCGGTACAAGACCTGTTAGAATTAAAAATGCAATATATTGTTTGGTTCTATCAGACATGCGAAAATAAAGTAGAGCTGCTGGACAAACCTCTTGTAATTGCTCGGGAACATCCAGGGTACACGCATTACAACGTTCCTCGTTTGCTTGCGGAGAAAGGATATAAATATGATTTTTCTTACATACCTCATCCAGCCGCCCCTGGCGGGTTCATATCTGGTACAAGTTTTTATGCAGGCTAGACTGGTGGGCTTAGAATATAATCCTTAAATAGCATTCACAGATTTTTATGAAACAGAATATTGTATTGTTTAAAGTATTTATGCCTGAGTCCGTTATGGAACCTTTACGCGAGACTCTTATGAGTGGTTACATTGGACAGGGTCCTAAGGTTGATCAGTTTGAGCACGCGTTGAGCGAGCGGCTCCATACCCCGTACACGGTTACGGTTAATTCAGCGACCTCGGGCTTGCAGCTTGCGCTTCGTTTGGCAGACGTGGGGCCGGGCGATGAAGTTATTACAACCGCATTAACCTGCACTGCGACCAATTGGCCAATCTTGGCGCAAGGGGCTATTCCAGTATGGGCCGATGTCGATGAGCAAACTGCCAATATAAATCCGCTTAGTATTGAGCAGCTGATTACTAACAAAACGAAAGCTATCATGGTTGTGCATTGGGGTGGGTATCCATGTGACATGGAAGCTATATGGTCAATTGCGAAAAAGCATAATTTAAAGGTGATAGAAGATGCTGCTCATGCCTTTGGCTCAACGTACCGTGGTGTGCCAGTTGGAACTCAGTCTGATTTTGGTGTATTTAGTTTTCAAGCTATTAAGCATATGACCACGGTAGATGGGGGGTTGGTAGTCACAAAGAGCGAAGCTGATTACAAACGTGCAAAACTGCTACGCTGGTACGGTATTGACCGAGAAACCCCTAGAGCTGATTTTCGGTGTGAGAATGACGTTTTGGAGTGGGGGCTTAAGTATCACATGAACGATGTCGCCGCCACCATTGGGATTGAGCAGTTGAAGTATATAGACGGCAATATCGCAAAACATAAAGAGAATGCGGCATTTTACAATCAACAGTTGGCTGGAGTACCCGGCCTCGCTTTGCTTGCCGAAGAGCCTGATCGGGAGAGTGTATATTGGATTTACACGATTAAAGTGCGAGAGAGAGAACGCTTTATAGCGACCATGAAAGAGCGGGGGATTATGGCATCTCGTGTACATGAGCGAAACGACAAGCATACGACCGTGGCAGCATATAAGAGGCCCCTTCCTGAGCTGGATAAGTTTATTACTGAGATGGTGTGTATACCGGTTGGGTGGTGGGTCACCCCGGAGGATAGAGAATATATCGTTGCGTCTATTAAGCAGGGTTGGTAAAAAAATGAAATATGCTTTGTTAATTTCTACGGCGTATGTTACGACCTTGCCTTCATTTCCAAACAGGGAAGCAAGAATTGCACAATATGTGAATGGCTTAATGCAAATAAAAGAATTGGTTGATTTGCATTCAGAGTTTGACGTTTTTGCTGTAGACAACACCGTTGAACATCCTGAGCTGCTCGACGGGAGACTGATTCGCGCGATGCAAGATATTCCCAATTTTAAGTGGACCGATTTTTTTTGGGACAACGAACTCGGTAAAAAGAATAAAGGAGCAGGGCTTGCTATTCAATGGAAACACGTACTTCGTAAGTTACCCACAGAGTATAGGCATGTTGTTCATTTCGAGCCCCGGCAGAATTTGATTAACTTTTCTTTTTTTGAAAGATTTCTCGCACAGCCAGGTAACTATTTTAGGGTAATGAAAGACTGGGTTATGCGAGGGGGGGTACTTCCGTGGCATGTGACCACTATCGCTACAGGTATGGTAGCGGCTGAAACACACGTGTTAAGAGATTACGCTGAACAGGCTAGTCCACAAAAGTTGGTGTCCCAAGAGTTAAGCATAGAGCGTGATTTATATAAGTTTATTCGGTCGCGGGGCATTCACTATACAGACGTTCCATTTTTAGAGTTGTGGTGGGATAATATAGCAACAGGCGAACAAATTCGGCTATAGAACAAGCAGTTCGGAAATTTTGGTTAGGTATGCAAACTATATATTTGTATAATGAAGAATTTACTTTGGCGCGGCGCGTTAAGGTTTGGATAAAGCGAATTATACACCGCCAAGTTCGCGGACCTGCAATGGTATTTGACAGTCTTTGTCAGGGGTTGACGGCCATTGGTCAGGATTATCGAGTGAACGCTCGTCATATACCATTAGGAGTTACCGTCTGTGTCCTGAGCGGAGTTGGAACATTGCGCTGGGCTATTAAACAAAAACAGAGAGGACGAATAGGTAGTTTAATTGCGGGGCCGAACATAGCCATGCCCAACGAGCATGGGGGTATAATATTCCATCCGGTCATTGACCGGTTTTTGGTCCCGTCTCAGTGGGTGCTAGACTTCTGTCTAACGTATATGCCCACGGCTCGGACCCGTATTGTAGTGTGGGCCGCAGGTGTTTCCACTCTGCCGTTGGCGGTTTCTTCAGAAAAGAACTTGGTTTTGGTCTATCAAAAGAACGCTCCGGAGAATATATATAACGATGTTTTGAGTTTTTTAAGCGGTCGGGGAGTTGCATCTAAAGTCTATACATACGGATCGTATGCGCGTTCAGAGTATCTTGCAGATTTATCTAAAGCGCATGCTATGATAGTTTTATCTACTTCTGAGAGTCAGGGTCTTGCAGTGCATGAAGCATGGATGATGGATGTCCCAACTTTGGTTTGGGATGGTGGTAAAATGGAGCACAAAAGGTATGCCTATGCGGGCAGTAGTCCGGCGCCTTATTTAACCGACCAGTGTGGTATGACTTTCACGAGTGGGCTCGATTTACCGGCTCAGTGGGATGTATTTTGGAGTCGTTTAGAGCAATATGCTCCCAGAAGTTATCATTTGCACAATTTTACTCCCGAGGCGGCGGCTCAGAAGTTTTTAGCAGTTATCATATAGTATGATTCGAGATTTTATTAAGTATAACCCACTTGTATCGCGGACCCGACAGTATCTTGACTATGCCCGTTGGAGGGTCTTGCCTGCTGTGGGTCCTTCACCGCATCTATACAAGCAGCGGACCATACATCAGTACGCCGCGGAGTTTAAGCTAGGTGTTTTAGTCGAGACGGGTACGTATATGGGTGATATGGTTTTTGCCATGAAAGATGTATTCGAGCGCATTCATTCGGTAGAGCTAAGCACTGAGTTTTACAGACGCGCGCGCTCCCGATTTAGCGAGAACCAGACGGTGGTTCTATGGCAGGGGGATAGCGCAGTCGTGCTTCCGAATGTCATTTCACAACTTCATGCACCTACGTTGTTTTGGTTGGATGGTCACTACTCTGGTGGTGTAACCGCTAGAGCAGAAATTGACACTCCAGTGGTGGCAGAAGTAAGGGCCATTATTGAACAATGCAACGTGCCTTTTGCCATTTTAATTGACGATGCTCGTTTATTCGTGGGTGAGGGAGGGTATCCCCGCATAGATTGGTTGCGGGAGACCTTACATACGGCGCGTCCGGATTTATCGGTGCACGTGTCCGGAGATATTATTAGAATAACCCCCCATGGCTTATAGAGTTTTGAAAAAAATATGGAGATGGAGCACCCAATTATGTGGCGGAATTTTTTGGTATGTGCGAGATGTATATCGGTATCGGCATCTGACTAGTACTCAACGCAGCCCCCAGAAGTTGCTCCTGTTTCCTCAATTATGGGATAAAGCAAGTGCGGCGCACACGTTTGATAAGCATTACGTGTACATGGACCGTTGGGCTTTTAAACACATACAACAACGGCTACCCAAGGAGCATGTGGACGTGGGATCTTCCATCCGGTTTTTATCCATGGCGACAACTGTCGTGCCTGTGACATTTGTTGATATCCGTCCCATTGCATTAGACTTTAATAATTTTACCTGCAAGCCGGGAAGTATATTAGAGTTGCCGTTTGCGGATAACTCGTTAGATTCATTGTCGTGTTTGCATGTGGCTGAGCATATTGGTCTCGGGAGGTACGGGGATCCGTTGGATGCTGAAGGTACAAAGAAGGCCTGCAAAGAATTACAGCGAGTATTGGCACCTGGCGGGAGGTTGTATTTTGCCCTGCCGGTTGGTCAGTCAGTAACTTATTTTAATGCTCACCGTGTTCATAATCCTGGGGCTATTTTAGAGTATTTTGACCAATTGCGCTTAGAAGAATTTGCGGGGGTGGACGACGCGGGGCATTTTCATTCGGCTATGCAGCCCGCTGACCTCGCTGAGTCTCGGTACGCCTGCGGGTGTTTTGTATTTACAAAGTAGGGGGGTCGGTCGGTACATTCTATGCATATTGTTTCTGTTATCATTCTTACCAAAAATAGGGAAGCACAGCTTCCTGCTGCTTTAACGTCCATTACAAACCAAACTTTCAGTGACGTAGAACTAGTCGTCGTCAATGACGGCTCATCCGATGCCACTTCTGCTGTCTTGGCCAGATTGCGAGAGGTAGTTCCCACTGTAAAAATTATTACGCACCCAACGTCTATTGGTATAACTCGAAGTAGGCAGGAAGCATTGCAGGCTTCTACCGGTACATACGTGGCTCTGCTTGATGACGATGATATATGGCTTGATACTCGTAAACTCCAAAAACAAGTCCAGTATTTGGACGAGCACCCAGACACTGTATTGCTTGGAGGTGCAATGGAAATAGCGGATGGTAAAACTATAATGGAGCAGTCTAAAAAAGTTTTTCGACCGGAATCGGACCAGACCATTCGACGGACAATGTTATTTCGGAACAACTTTTTTACTTCGACTGTTATGTTTCGGCGGGAAGTAGCTCTAGCGGTTGGCGGCTTTAAGTCTGATGGCGAAGACTTTGCTGAAGACTATGATTTATGGCTACGATTGGGTTTGCGGGGGCGCATGTACAATTTTCCTGAGGTTTTTGTGCGATATCGGCAGTCTTTGTATACTAAGGGTAGATTTCAGAGTTTTTTGCGCAAACAGTTACGTCTTATCCGGGCGTATTCAGGGCGCTATCCATGGCTGCGGCTGGCGAGTGCGTTCCTCCGAGTACGGTTATACTTGAACTTCTAGATTTTGTTTTTTATGGTACGAAAATATGTCATTCTGTGGTTAGTGCTAGTTCCAGACATCATACTCTTGTATGTAAGTCTCTGGCTCGCCGTCACATTACGGTATGAAGGCGGGTTGGATACACATAGTTGGGCTACGCATCTCCGAGCTTTTTCCGTGGTGTTTGTGGCTTGGGTGGTTATTTTCTTCGTCTATAACTTATTTGAAGTTTCTACCTTTCGACGTTACTCTGTGCTTCTGCGAAATTTGTTTTCAGCTATGGCGACTAACGGGTTAGTTGCTGTGCTGTATTTTTACTCGCAACCCGGACTTATTATTACCCCCCGTAGGTTTCTTTTGATTATACTTGGCATAGCTTCGGTTCTAATCCTCGGTTGGCATTTAGTGGTGAAGTATTTTTTAAAGAATCGGATGGTGGAATATTTATATGCGTTTTCTTTTCAAAATGAATTAGCCGAGCTTGTGGGTGAAATCCGAAAGCATGATTTTTTAGGATATCGCATTGTAGCTCACTTGCATGAAGACAACTTGGATACCACGGAGATTATAAAAAATGCAGGTATAATTGTACCAGATAATTTGCACCTCAAGCCTGATGTGCTGAGCCAGCTCTATCGGCTCCGGAAGCGCGGAGTGGTATTTTATAGTCATACGTTGTTTTATGAAAGATTACTTCGCAAGGTGTACCTTTCGGAAGTGACAGAAACGTGGTTTTTAGAGAATGTGAGTTATAAAGAAAAGCGACTGTATACTATTGTTAAACGGGGTATGGACATAGTGGCAGGGCTCGTGGGCTTGGGGGTATTTGTGTTCACTTTTCCGCTTATTGCTCTCTTAATAAAATTAAGTTCGCGGGGGAATATTTTATTTATTCAGGAGCGAGTGGGAGAGGGGAATAAGCGCTTTTTCGTGTATAAATACCGGACCATGCAGGGGACTGTAACCAATACATGGACCGCACGAAACGACAGCAGAATTACTCCGGTCGGTAAGATTTTGCGGCGCAGTCGTTTAGATGAACTCCCTCAATGTTTAAACTTATTGCGGGGAAATATGAGCTTGGTAGGTCCGCGGCCGGAACAGCCGCATATAGTTGAAAGTCTGAACCAGACTATACCATTTTATGACGAACGTCATTGGGTTAAGCCGGGCTTAACTGGTTGGGCGCAAATCAATGATTCTTATGCATCTTCCGTGGCCGAGACACGGCGGAAGTTGCAATATGACTTGTACTACATCAAACACCGGTCATTACTGTTTGATGTGGAGATAATCTTAAAGACTTTATACTATGTGTTGGCTTGGAAAGGCCGATAGGCGGAACGCAGAATAATGAATTATGAATCAGGAATTATGAATTGTGGGCCACAGGTGTAACTTTCATGCTTCATAATTCTAAATTCATAATTCTGCATTTATGGTATACTATAGATATAAGAAAGACCTGCGGCACGCAGGTCTGACGGGTCGATTGCCGAATATGCTTTGTAGACGAAACTAAAAAATTTCGAGCAGATTGGCGCAAAAATTTTGAGAGCGTAATAGTAGTTACGGTAGAAAAATTTTTGGGACAAGGTGCCGAAATTTTGAAATTGCAGTCCAAATGATATTCGGCAATAGGCCCTTATATGCTATGGATACTCCAGAACTCGTAAAAGTACTGAAACAAAAAAAAATAATTACCGCTGACGTTGTCGCGAGTTTACAAAATGACCCACAAGCCGTACGAGGCAACTGGGAAGATTTATTATTGGAAAAAGGGGGTATAACTGAGGAACAGCTGCTACAGGTAAAGGGCGAAATGTTGGCTATTCCGGTGGTGGATTTACGAACTGAACGCATAGATCAGGAAGTGCTACAACTTGTACCAGAGCCCATAGCGCATAGGCATAAAATAATCAGCTTTGCCAAAACCAAAGAGGGGTTGCATTTGGCAATGGTAGACCCAACCGATTTACAAACCAGAGAATTTATTCAAAAGAAGACCGGGCTACCTATTCTCTTGTTTCTCATTGGTAAAACCAGTTTAGATTTTGGCTTGGCTAAGTACCACTCTAACTTAGAGGGTGAAATTAAGCATTTGGTCGGGGGTGAACCAACCATTAAAACGGAATCTGCTACAAGTACGACTAAACCAGACGAAGTAGAAGGTTTAAAAAAGATGGCTGGAGAAATTCCAGTCATCCGGGTGGTGGATACGTTACTTGAGTACGCTATTTTTGAGAAAGCCTCTGATATTCATATTGAGCCTCAAGAGAATGCAGTCACTGTTCGATATCGTATAGATGGTATTCTTCACGACGTGATGACGCTGCCTAAAATGATTCAACCGGCTTTAGTCGCACGTATTAAAGTGTTGTCAGATTTGAAGATTGATGAACATCGGTTACCGCAAGATGGTCGTTTTAAGGTAGAGAAAGACGGATACCGGTTTTCTTTGCGTGTATCTACCATTCCGGTCTTTGATGGCGAAAAAGTGGTTATGCGTTTGCTCGATGAGTCCAGTAAAGCTATGACTTTAGAGCAGTTGGGCTTTTTGCCCGAACAGTTAGAAATAGTGCAGCGCATTATTCATAAGTCTCACGGTATGCTTTTGGTTACCGGTCCTACCGGAAGCGGTAAGTCTACCACGCTGTATGCGCTGCTTACGTTGCTCAATACCGCAAGTGTTAACATCTCTTCCATTGAAGATCCGGTAGAATACCGCATTGAACGGGCCAATCAAATGCAGGTTAACCCTAAAATTGGCTTGACCTTCGCCATAGGTTTGCGCGCACTGCTTCGGCAAGACCCAAACATTATTATGATTGGAGAAATTCGTGATCAGGAAACGGCAGAAGAAGCGGTTCATGCTGCCATGACGGGGCATATTGTGTTGTCTACTTTGCACACTAACTCCGCCGCTGGTGCGCCTGCCCGTTTATTGGATATTGGCGTAGAGCCTTACCTCATTGCTTCAACCACGAACGGAGTAATGGCTCAGCGGTTAGTGCGGGTTTTGTGTCCCGATTGTAACCAGCCCTACAAACCGGATGCCGGCTTTATTGAAGTTATTTCTAAAGAGTTTAATTTAGAAAAAATGATGGAACTCTTTACACACCTCAAATTGCTCCCCAAAGATGCCACCCGTTTTGAAGACTTAACCTTCCGCAAGCCACAAGGGTGTGATAAGTGTGGGCCTACGGGGTATAAAGGCCGTATTGGCCTTCATGAATTGCTTGAAGTTACTACAGATATTGCTGCAGAAATTGTGCAGAAGAAGACTGCGCAGGAGATTCAGGAAACAGCCCAAAACAACGGCATGATTTTAATGTGGCAGGATGGATTTATCAAAGCGTTACAAGGCGTTACCACCATTGATGAAGTATTGAGAGTGTCTAAAGAGTAACTAATTAGCTTCCGAAGCTGTAGAAGCTTCCGAAGCTGCAGAAGCTAACTGATTGCCAAAATTTACTTATACAATTTTAAAGAATAACGGCCAAAAAGAACAGGGTGTGGTAACTGCTAGTTCGTTGTCTGTGGCGAGTCATCAGTTGAAGGAACAAGGCTTGGCGCCGATAGAGTTAATTGAGACAAAAGAGGCGTGGAATCCGCTCGCTTTTGTCATGAGTCTACGGTCTATACCATTAGGTGAAAAATTGGTGTTTGTTGAGAACTTGCAGCTCATGTTGAAATCGGGTGTGCCTGTTTCCCGGTCTATGCAAATTCTCGCAAAGCAGACAAAGAACAGAAGGTTTATAGCTATATTGTCTGCATTGCAGCATGGTGTAGAAAACGGGCGACAGCTCAATGAAGTCATGGCAGAGTACCCCAAAGTATTTTCCGATATCTTTGTGAACATGATAAAGGTAGGGGAAATGTCAGGGAACCTGGAAGAGAGCTTGGGTCAGTTAGGGATACAGCTTGAGCGTGAGGCTGATTTACGAAGCCGTGTCCGCGGTGCCATGATGTATCCTTCGGTTATTCTTATAGCCATGATTACCATTGGAGTGCTCATGTCCATTTTTGTGCTGCCAAAGCTTACTGCCACTTTTAAGGATTTTGGAGGGGAAATGCCAGCGGCTACAAAGGTTGTTATTGGGTTGAGCGATTTTATGTCTGGTCACGCAGTTTTGGTTATCTTTGCGTTGATTATGGCGGGTCCGGCCTTTATGGCATTGGTGCGGACAGATATGGGTAAACAGGCGTTGTACCGCCTCTCGTTGGTGATGCCGGGTATTGGTCCGTTGACCGTTAAAATTAACATTGCTCGCTTTACTCGTGTGTTATCGAGTTTGCTCAAGAGTGGTATTCCCATTGTTGAAAGTTTGGGTGTGGCGGGTAAATCTATTCCTAATACCTTGTATCAAGAAGCTATAGCCTCTTCCGCAGAGCGTGTGAAGGTAGGAAAGCCTTTGACTGAAGTGCTCACAGAACACGAGAAGTTATTTCCATTTTTAATTGTACAAATGTTGCAAGTGGGCGAGGAAACAGGTACGTTGGAAACTATATTAGAGCAAATCGCGACGCACATGGAAGCACAAATTGATGCAACGCTTAAAAACATGTCTTCCATTATTGAGCCGTTACTGCTATTAATTATAGGTGGAGCTGTCGGTGCTTTGGCGTATGCACTTATTATTCCTATATATAACATTGGTACCAATATTCAATGAAGTTTTCTAAACACATTTTTGCCCCACAGACGGAAATTGTGGGTGTCGCTTTGGGCGATACGCACATTCGCGGTTTACAATTGGCGGGGACGCTTTCATCGGCTCACGTGGTTGGATTTGCCGAAGCAGAATTACCGAAAGCAGTGTTTGGGGGTGATGGCGGCGTGGACAGCGAGGGTTTAGCGCATGTGCTTGAACAGCTGTTTGGTAGGCAGGAGTATGGGCAGTTTACTACGCGAGATGTGGCAATTAATTTACCCGAGTCCAACTGTTTTGTCCGTGTCATCCATGTCGCTCCTATGACCGATGCGGAAATAGATGCAGCAGTACCATTTGAGGCTGAGAGTTACATTCCAATACCCGTTGACCAGGTCTATTTAGATTGGAAACGACTTGGGGAAGCAGGTGGAAGAGTGGAGCTATTGCTCGTGGCTTCACCTAAGGATTTTGTGGACCGTGTTTTAAAAGCAGTCGAGCTTGCAGGGTTGACTCCTGTTTCAGTGGAGGTGCAATCTGAGGCCTTGGCGCGGGCGGTTGTTGCGTTGGGCTCTCGGGAGACTCTCCTAATTGCAGACATGAAAGCGACTCGAACAGATTTAGTAATGGTCGAACGGGGGAGTATTCAGTTTACTTCCACTATTCCTATTGCTGGGCAAAGTCTGACGGAAGCCATAGCCAAAGGCTTGGAGCTACAGCCGAAGCGGGCGGAGGAAATAAAATCGCAGGCGGGCTTTGCTAATACTACAGAGTACCCCAATTTAAAAATGCTGTTATTGCCCATATTGCAAAACTTAGTGACCGAGATAAAACAAGTACTGACGTTTCATGATCAGCATTCTACAGAGAAAGTAACCCGTATACTGTTAGTTGGTGGTGCGGCCCGTCTTGCGCATATAGTTGAGTTTGTGCAGGAGTCTTTGGCTGAGAGGGAGGGGCTGGTTGTGCAATTAGCCGATGCGACGGTGAACGTACATATGGATATTCCCGAAGGTCTTGCAGAGAATAAAATTTTAGCCTATGGCCCTACAATAGGTTTGGCCATGAGAGGTTTACTACAATAATGGAAAAGCAGATTAACTTACTACCCAAGGCGAAACTGAAGCAATTGGACTTGCGCAGTTGGTTTTTTGGTCTGCTCTCGTTGTATGTTATAGCGGGAGTGAGTTTTGGTGTAGTGTTACTTACGCAAGGTGGGATTTTGTGGTATTTGCGAGCGCACGAAAAGAGTTTAGAGGCTGAAACGGAAACCTTGCGTCAGTTCGCGAGTGCCAAGGAAAGTACGGATGTAAGAAAGCAGGTTACTCAGGTAAACAACCGAATTAACGATTATAATGCGCTTGCCAAGAGTACACCCCGATGGTCTAGACTGCTCATGTTGTTTTCCGAGGTCGTTCCGGCTGGGGTGCAGATTCAAAGCTTCGCCGTAGATAGCAATAAAAAACAGGTGGCCGTGAATGGGTTTGCTCCTACCCGAGAGTTAGTTATACAGTTGCACGATAACATTGCCGCAAAGCCAGAATATTTTACCAAACTAGATTATCCTCTAGAAAATGTGACGCGGCCAACTAATATTGTATTCCATTATACGTTTACGGTGCAGGATGAGGCCTTAAAATAGACATGTCTAAAACATCATATCAAAATAAAATAGTCGGAACCGTAGCCTTATTTGCAGTGGGGACTTTGCTTTTGTTTGCATACGGTTTCCAATGGCTGGACTCGCTGCAAGCTGGTCAGCTGGAGCAAATTTTGACTCAAAAGAAAGACGTTTTGGAACTCCGGCAGCAGCAACAAAATATTCAGTTGGCTAAAAAAGATTTGAAACAGGTTTCGGACGAGAAAATAGCTCCCGATGATTTATTTAGTCGTGACGAAACCCTGGTCGAAGAAATAAGCCAAATAGAATCACAGGCAACTAAGTTGAATCTTGCACTAACTCTCTCCGTGGCCGGTACAATCGCGCAAGCGTCCAAGGCTCAGGTGACGAGTGACTTGGTGACCATACCGTTTAGCATGCAAGTGCAAGGCAGCTTTGGGCATGTAGTGCAGTTTATGGATGCGTTAGAACATGCGGGCTTTGTGCTTACGGTGCGATCGGTAAACGTAACTTCTACTTCAAGCGCTACTGATGCGGATGCCGTAACTTCAAGCATGGCGGGTGTGTTTTATCTAAGGAAATAATAGTATGGACTTTAAAAGTATAATTGCAAAACTGAAACCAAAGCCTGCCGCGGGTCCTAAGAAGGGTTTAAAAATAAGTCAGAGCACCGCTCTATGGATAGCGGCAATAGTTTTGTTATTGGCTGACTTATGGGCCTTACAGGGTTCGCTCTCGGCGGTATACCGGGTGAGGTTCGAAGACGTGGGCGCTCGGGAAGTGGAATCTACCCGAGTGAACTTTCAGAATTTTAAGAAAGCCACTGAGCGTAAGCAATCTGCAGAGACCTATGCACCCATTGCTACCCCAACTATAAATCCATTCAAAGAGGTGCCGAAGCAAGGTCAGTAAAAAAGTAAATATAAAAACACTCTTGGTGAGTGTTTTTTGTATTGGTGCAACTATGGTAGTGTGGCACCGGGAGGCCGTCCGTTTAAAGTCCCGCTGAGCGGGATCTACCAGCTGAGCTAATATAAAAACACTCCGAGTGGAGTGTTTTATTGGTGCGCCCAACAGGGATCGAACCTGTGACCGTTTGCTTAAGAGGCAACTGCTCTACCAGCTGAGCTATGGGCGCATGTTGAGTAAATTTTTAATATACTGCCTGCCTTGAAAGTTTTTAAGTTCTTTCTCGCGGGTCACGGCATCTGCACGAGTCAGAAAGTTTTCTGTATGTATAACTTTCCAGGGACCTTTATTCTTATGGGTATAAGAAGACGACTTGCTTGGCAATTCTTGATTATGTCTTTTTAAACGCAGAACTAGATTTTCTGTTTGCCCAATATATATCTTACCAGTTTGGTTGCAAATAACATATGTGGTGTACATATCTTTTGCTTAAGAGTCCGCCAGCCGGCGGATCTACCAGCTGAGCTATGGGCGCGCACGGGACGAGAATGTAAAATTGCCTATATATTATCTAGTATTTTTTCGGCTTTGGCAAGTTCTTCAGGGGTGCCTACAGGAAGCCATTTAGTAGCCGCTACGAGCCGTACGTGGCGCTCCACGGGGTTTTGGACGAGGGTGTGGGGGAGACTGTATTCGGTTTTATCCCGAACGGGTATGCCTACAAGTGTTCTCTCAAAGAAATGCACATCTGTCAGGTATGCCCCGCAGTTAATCCATTTTTCGTTTTGACTCTGGTCGTTGACTAACTCGGTTACAGCTCCTGAGGCGTCCACGGCCAGGGCGCCAGCTAGTGGTTTGGTCGTGGTGTTTGCCAGCATGGCCCAGTTGGGTGAAGATGCTAATTTGGCTAGGTCTTCTTTGGTATAGATGTCGTCTCCGTTTACAACCAAAAAAGTGTCGTGTAACAAGGTTCGCGCGTGGTGAAGCGCGCTGCCAGTGCCATCCAGTGGCATTTGCTCTACGTACTGTATAGGCTTGCCCTGGTAGGAGGTGCCGAGTGCTATCTTAATTTGTTCGCTCAACCAGCCTGTCACAATAATTATTTCTGTTATCGCGTCGGGTAGGCTGTCCAAAGTCCATAGAAGCAATGGCTTGCCAGCAATGGGTACAAGGCCTTTGGGGTGTTTTTCGGTAAATGGACGAAGTCGTAAACCCAGTCCTGCGGCGAGTATAACTGCTTGCATGGGAAAAATTATTAGGTGCTCTTAGGCAGCTGATTTTTCTACAAATTGCACTTTGTTATTATCAGGGTCAAGTATGCTAAAATTTTTACCCCATTCTTGCACAACTAGCTCTTTATATATGAAAAGTTGTTTATCTTTGTATGATTGATACAGTTCTTCAATCCCGGTATGAATAGATATAAAAACTGTTTGGGCGCCAGGAACTTCTCTGTCTTCAACTTTTTTCTTTATTCCAAGTCGGGCACCATTGGGAAAAATAAAAGATACAAATTTGTCATCTTGTACGTACTCTACGGTAAAACCCAAAATATCACGATAGAAGCGGATGCTGGGTTCGAGTGCATTGGTGTAAAAGACAGCGCTATCTAGATTCATGAGTTTTGGTAAAAATGGTGCACCCAGCAGGAGTCGAACCTGCAACCCTCAGCTTCGAAGGCTGATGCTCTATCCAGTTGAGCTATAGGTGCAAAATATACATTATTTTAACGAAAAAATGCTTTTTTGGCAAGCACAAGAGGAATTTTAGGAAATGATATACTAAGTAATATGTTGTACGTCTGGTATGGGCCAAATGAATACGCCAAAGAGGAACAGATTTTGGCTCATATAAAAAAAACCGGTCTCGTACGGGTAGACTTTAGTGCGTCCAACCCACCGGCAAGCATAGATGCGCTATTGGCTCAGGATTTATTTTCCGGTGGTCAGGTTATTGTACTGGATGGGTTGGTAGCGAGTTTGCTACAAGAGAAAACCATCCCGCAGTTCGCGGCGAGTAGCAACCATCTTATATTTACAGAGTCTACTCTAGACAAGCGTTTAAAGATTACTAAAGATTTGTTGGCTCATCCGCAGGTAAACGCCAAAGAATTTTTAGCTCCCGGTTTGGAGCAGCTGCCTGAATGGCTTGTTGCACAGGCGAAAGTGCGTGGGGGAGTACTTTGTAGGCAAGAGGCTGTGTTGTTGCTGCAGCGGCTAGGGTTAGGTTCTGAACTGTCGGGTTTACCCGGGGCTTCCGCTGAAGTCTCCTTGGGTCGTCTCATCCAGGAGCTAAATAAACTACTTGTGTACAGCAATGGCGAGACTATCACGGCTGAGGCAGTGCAGCACTTAGTGTCAGAAGAGCAGGTGGTAGTTGGGCTGGCTGTTTCTGATGCCTTAGTGCGCAAAGACCGCACGCGTTTATATCAGGTACTTGCGCAGTACTATGCTCAGACTGAAGGTGGAGACGAAACCACCCGTACATTACAACTGGTGGGTTTGTTGGCAGAACAATTTCGTAGTTTGTTGTTACTACAGGACGCGCTGAACCACCGGATGAGTGAAGGGGAGATAGTGACGCTTACCGGCTGGAAACCGGGCCGTATTTTTGTTCTCAAGAAGAATGTACATGCATTTAGACCGGATATGCTGCAGGGGATGTTGTCTAAGTTAGAAAGTTTAGACCTTGAGTTGAAGACTACAAATACACCCGCGCGAGTGGTGTTGGAGTTAATTTTGGCACAAGCGGTTTAAAGGAAATGTGGTATAATATGTGTATTAAATAACAAGATGCTAAACGGAGTGGTTTAGCCTGGAAACCAATGATAAAAATAAATAAAGTAGGTGTTAGTTTTTTAGTCGCGACGGTGGTTTTTGCCGGCGGGGCACAGTTTGTGCGTGCTGAAACCGCGAGTACGGGTACAGCAGCCCCGACAAGCGTTTCTAAGGACCAAGCAAAAGCTCTGAGAGAGCAGCGGATTAAGCAGTTAGACAAATGCCGCGCTGACAGTAAGGCAGCTCGGGATGCCTTTACCACTGTAGTAAAGTTAAATGAGAAAACTTACAATGACGCAGTAAAGTCTGCCCGTACAATATTGGCAGATGAGCTTAAGGCCGCCGCAGCGTTACCAAAAGACCAACAGGCTGCCGCAACTAAGCTGGCGCGAGAAAAGTTTCAGGCCAGTGTAAAAACCGCCAAGGCAGCAAAGATAAAAGCCAACGCAGAAGCGTTAAAGATAAAAGATGCTGCAGTTCAAGCTGCTCATAAGCCATGTGTAGTAAGCCAAGTACACGTACCGGGCTATCCAAGTGTGCTCGGTGATTTTACGGATAAGTTTCAAAAGCCGGCCGGTGGGGTAAACAAATCTTCATTGCCTGACGCCTTTGTGCAAAAACTTGAACAGCGAGAGGCAAGCGAAAGTCAGGATCATAAAAACGAGCTTGCCCGAGAAGAACGGAAAGCAAAGATTGACCAACAGAAAAAAGAACAGCAAGAAAAGCGTGAAAAAAAGACTTCAGCGGCCAGTACGTTGAAGGAGTGCAGGAAAACAGCGGAAACCGCATTTAAGACTGCAAATAAATCTACCCAGACCACTTACGAAGCTTCGCTTAAAACCGCACGAGAAACTTTGAAGTCAGACTTAACTGCTGCGGGTAACGATACCGCAGCGAAAAAGGCGGCGCAAGACAAGTCCGCTACTGCAAAGAAGACGGCCATAGAAACAAGGAAAACTGCGCTTAAGGCAGCTCAGGACACAAGAAAAGCTGCGTTGCAGGCATGTGCAGATGCAGCCAAGACCGCGACCTCTGCAACAGGGACCCAGCAATAGGTAAATATTCTTGTGGGTATAGTAAAAAGCGGCCCTTTACGGGGCCGTTTTATTTTATTTGCTTTATTATTGTTTTTATAGTATAATATATTTAATATTGAATTATATGCCTAAATTATACATCCCTAAGCATACTATGTACGTTTCTGCTACCCAAAATGGAAGTCGGGTGGTTATTTTGCTTGGGCATTTGTTTACCAGGTCGGTCGAGGCCGACGTGGTTTAGGATTTAAGATACTTTTAATTCCAAAATAAAGAGCTGCCTTGGCAAGATGGCCAAGGCATTTTTGTTTGCTTTGTGTTGTCTTGATGCAAAAACAACTGTATGGAGGAATTAACATGTTAGCAGAACACGCAGTATATCCAGTTGGGTTTCCGTATGGCTTTAAGGTTCGGCTTCGGTTATTTGAAATGACCGATGCAGAAACCTTGTGTAAATGGATGAATAATCCATTAGTCACTCAGTTTCTTAAACGTAACCCACCTTTGAGTTTAACCGAGGAGCGGGAGTGGTTGGAAGGGTTGCCAAAACGACCAAATCATAAAGTATTTGGCATTGAGACTTTGAGTGATAAGCGTCTCATTGGGAGTATTGGTTTGCACGATATAAGCCAGCACAGTGGTACAGCTACGACCGGAACGGTTATCGGCGAGCCTGAGTATTGGGGAGGAGGATATGGCACAGATGCAAAAATGATTTTGCTGGATTATGCCTTTAACATCCTCAACCTCAGGAAAATCCGTTCCCGGGTCTACAATTTTAACGAACGCAGCCTTGCCTATGCTGCTAAGTGCGGATATGTAGAGGAGGGGAGGCTTATACAGGACTACTGGAAGAACGGAGGTTACGTGGATACAGTTTTACTCGCCGTGTTTCGCGATAAGTGGCTGCCGCTTTGGGATAAGTACCGAAACGCCACAACTGCAAGTTCAAAGTAGGAAGAGGAATGAGAAGACAAAATAATTAATTGATTAAATAATGTCAATCAATGAAACTTAAAAGCCCTCCGGTGTCTACCGGAGGGCTTTTTGTATTTGTAATCGGATTAGCGAGATGCTCGCTTGCGGTCGCCGGCATTGAGAATGCGCTTGCGAATACGGATGGACTTTGGTGTGACCTCTACGAGTTCATCAGGGCCAATGTATTCCATGGCAAAGTCTAGTTCAATTGGGCGAGGGGGAACGAGGATAATCGCGTCATCCGCACCACTCGAACGCATGTTGGTGAGCTTCTTGGTTTTACAGACGTTGAGCTCAATGTCGTTATCAAGCGCATTTTGACCCACTACCATACCTTCGTAGACATCTACGGCAGGACCAATGAACATAATGCCACGCTCTTGCGCGTTGTTAAGACCATAGGCATTGGAAGTGCCAGGTTCTGAGGCAATAAGCGAACCGTGGTCGTTGGCATGGGTGTCCATGTCGTGGACTGCTTTATAGCTATCGAACAAGTTATTGATTATTGCCGTACCGCGGGTACGGGTAAGTAATAAGTTCTTAAGACCAATTAAACCGCGAGTTGGCATATTGTATTCCAAGTGCACATCGCCGTTCGGGGTGGTGTCCATAGACAGCATAGTACCTGCTCGTTTGCCAATTTCTTCAATAATAGTACCTTGGTACTCGCTTGGAACATCCACAGTAACCATTTCGTATGGTTCCATTTTGGTACCGTTTTCTTCGTGGAAAATAACCTGCGGCTGAGAAACTTGGAGCTCAAAACCTTCGCGGCGCATGGTTTCAATTAGCACCGCTAAGTGCAGCTCGCCACGGCCAGACACAAGGAAGGTGTCACCTTGGTCAGTGTCTTCTACATTTAAGGCAACATTGGTTTCTAACTCCTTGTAGAGGCGATCTCGAATGTTACGAGACGTAACGAGCTTACCTTCTTTACCGGCGAAGGGGGAGGAGTTTACGCCAAAGGTCATCTTAACTGTTGGCGGTTCTACGTGTACCGGAGGAATTTGTACAGGGTTTTGTGCGTCAGCTAAGGTTTCGCCAATTTGAATATCATCAAAACCAGCAATAGCCACAATGTCTCCGGCTTCTGCTTCTACTGCATCAATGGCTTTCATGCCCTGGTACATTTGCAACGCCGTAACTTTGGAGACAGTCTTGCTACCATCGTGTTTAATTTTGGCGAGTTGTTGGCCTTTTACTACTTTACCGGCAGTAATTTTACCTACGCCAATTTTACCAATGTAGTTGTCGTAAGAAATAGCCAAGACTAGCATACCGAACGGTTCTTCACTTTGCACTTCCGGTGCGGGGATATACTTAATAACCGCTTCAAATAAATCGGTTATGTTCGGTGGGGTAGCAGGGTCGGCAATTTGTGTCTTTAGTTTTTCCGGATCAGTACTGGTAAGACCACGGATGCCGCTGGCATAAATAATTGGAAATTCTAGCTGCTCATCGTTCGCGCCCAAGTGTACAAACAGGTCAAATGTTTTGTTTATAGTATGGTCAATTTGCGCATCAGGCTTGTCTACTTTGTTTATAACCACAATAGCCCGGTGTCCAAGTTCCAAAGCCTTCTTAAGTACGAACTTAGTTTGAGGCATAGGGCCTTCTTTGGCGTCCACCAACAAGAGTACACCGTCGGCCATGCGGAGGGTGCGCTCTACTTCACCGCCAAAGTCTGCGTGACCGGGAGTGTCTACAATGTTAATTTTTACATCCTTGTAAACCAAAGATGCATTTTTTGCTCGAATAGTAATACCGCGCTCTCGCTCCAAGTCCCCGGAGTCCATAATTAAACTCCCGCCATCATCTTTCACGGTGTGGGTCTGCTTGAGCATGGCGTCCACCAAAGTGGTTTTCCCATGGTCAACGTGGGCAATAATGGCAATGTTGCGGATGTTGTCTCTCTTCATATGTATACCGATGCGAAACTACCAATGATTCGAATCTACGAATAGCCTACGAAGCACCTAACCAACTGTTCGTAGTGCATTCACAGATTCGCATGAATTTGTTGATTTGTATCGCTTATTAATAAAAAACGCCCATACCGGGCCCTTCAAAACTTAGGTAAGTATAATATGTATTATATTATTGAGCAAATTTGATTTTTAAATAAATGGGAGAAGTTCCGTCTCTTCTCCCAGGTAGTTTTGGTGGCAAATTAGTCACTTTTTTGTGCCCTGCGTAGGGCATCCCGAATTTTGATCCGTTCTGCAGAAGGTTTTTGGGAATCTTTCTTCACCCATTTTCCGCCCGCGGCGGATCTGGCCTGCAAGGCTAATCGGCTTTTGCTACTGCTAGTTGCATTCTTGTCGTTTTCGTCTGCCATCAGGTTTCCTCCTCATATTGATGGTAGTATCATGCGCTGTCGTTTTTTGGTTATGTGACGGAACGTGAACAATAAAGCCTTGAAAAAGGCTTTGGTATATTACCATAAAAATATAATAAAGTCAACTTATTTTGCCTACTTATATGCATGGGGTTAGCGCGTCTGATCTGTGGGCGCGGGCATTCGACTGGCCGTAAAATTTGTTGCTATACTGTAATAAATAAGACATATATGAAATCAAAATCTATAGAACCAAAGTTATTGAGTGTGCAAAAAAGAATTCAAGTAGTGAGCTTTTTGTTTGTTTTGCTGGTCACGGCCGGCCTAGTGTTTGCGGTGGTGCGGCCATTTCTACAAGTGCTTGTCCTTGGGTTCATTTTGGCGGTGTTGTTTCGCCCGGTCTTTCACCATTTTCATAAACACATGCAAGCTCGAGGGCTGGCGGCACTCGCAACCATTGCATCCATATTATTGTTAGCGCTCGTTCCCTTGGCGCTCATAAGCTTGTTGGTGTTCAACGAAGCCGTTGGTTTTTACGATAGTTTTTCCCGTGGTGAGGTTGTGTTTGATCAAACTCAACTCATAGCCAGTTTGCCTGCTCATGTGCAAAGTTTTGTGGTAACTGGTTTGCAAGACTTGAGCACCTTTGCCTCTAAGCTTTCTGCGAATGCGCTCCAGACGTTTGGAAGCTTGCTTTCCAACGTGGCTACATTTGCCTTATCCTTTTTCTTGACCTTATTTACTACGTATTACATGTTGAAAGACGGGCATGTGTTTGAACAAGCGCTCGTAGATATATCTCCTATAGAAGACGCCCAAGAGCAGATATTGTTTACTAAGGTGGCTACAGCAGTCACCGGTGTGGTAAAAGGGTCGTTCCTAACCGCACTCATACAAGGTATAGTAGCTACTATTGGTTTTCTTATCTTTGGTTTACAAAATCCATTTTTGTGGGGCGTGTGTACGGCCATCGCGGCGCTCGTGCCAACGGTGGGAACTTCGTTAGTCCTTATACCGGCGGTAGTTTACTTATTCGTTATTGGACATACCTCTCAAGCAATAGGTCTTTTAATATGGGGCGCAGTTGCTGTGGGCTTGATTGATAACATTCTCGGTCCGCGCATGCTCGGTCGGGCTACGCAAGTGCATCCGTTGCTCATGCTACTTGCCGTGCTCGGGGGCGTATCTGTGTTTGGCTTTCTTGGTGTATTGCTCGGGCCAATTATTATGGCTGTGTTTGTAGCAATGGTGGAAATGTACCGAACTGAGTTCCAGGAATTTTTAAACCGATAAATATGCTAGAACTGGTAAAGCGTATTGTAGTAGCCGGAGTAGCGTTTGGAGCCTTGGATTACTTGTGGCTTGGAGTGGTCATGCGCACATTTTACCGGACGCGCTTGGAGTCCCTTTTGTTGCCAGCTGGTTCAATGCAGGCGGGAATACATTGGATGCCAGCGCTCATTACATACACTTTGTTGGCGATGGGAATGGTTATGTTTGTAGTGCCGCGGGCGAGTCGCTTTTTGTTTTCGTCTTTTGTATGGGGTGCGATGTTTGGTCTAGTGGTGTATGGGGTGTATAACGGCACTAACGTAGCTCTCATGCGGCAATGGCCTTTGGTATTGGCAGTTGTAGATGTAGTATGGGGTGTTATATTGTGCGGATTTGTTTCGGTTATAACAACCGCTTTCAGTAGTAGAAAACGTAGAGTATGAAGAAACACTATCTGGTTGCGGGTATAGTATTGGTTGGGGTTGGCGCGCTTGCTTTGTACACGTCTCAGCGTGTAGGGCAAAGTTCCGTAGTTACGCCGGACCCTTTACCGGTTAACTTGGCAGTAAGGCCACATTCTTTTGCAGAATGTGTAACACAGGGTTATCCGGTACAAGAGAGTCAGCCGCGTCGATGTCAGGCAGGTAAAATTGCTTTTGTAGAAAATGCCGAGGACGTACCGGTAGCTACAGAGAGCACGCCCGTTGTGCTAGAGGCTCTACCGGCTAATGCGTATGTTACAAGTCCTACCGTGTTGCATGGTAAAGCACTCGGTACCTGGTTTTTTGAGGCGAGTTTCCCGGTGCGTGTACTAGACGCGCAGGGAAATGTTATTGCGGAAACCCAAGCGCGTGCAGGTGCAGACTGGCAAACCATAGACTATGTTCCGTTTACAGTAACGCTTTCATTTACCGCACTCCGGACTGAGACGGGTTTTGTTGAGTTTGCAAAAGACAACCCTTCCGGGTTGTCTGATTTGGACGCAAGTGTCCGTGTGCCGGTCCGTTTTAAATAGTGTATAGATTTTAGTGAGAGAGTCCGTCGCGTGCCATAAGCCATTCTATAGGTGCTTTGTCATCGGTCAGCGTGGCTACTATTGAATTTGGACTGATTCGTGTTAATTCATGCGCCAGTAGTTCTCCAAGCGGGGCAATCTCTGAAGGTGGAAGAGCGCTGAAGCGTACTGTAGCATTAGGATTGGTGCTGCTTAAAATAACTAAGTGGTTGGAATTTTTGCCTTCTTTTAACTTGGCCTCGTACACGTACGGGAACACATGGGCTTGAGTGTTTGTTATCGCATCCGCCAATGCGCTTTTACTTGCTCCGAGTGCGGCTATGTTCATGGCAGCAATACCGTCAGGTTTTAAGTGATTTTGTACGACACGCCAAAATTCCTCTGTAGTCATGGTCCAGGGTATTTGTAGGTCGTTAAAATAGGTGTCAACTATAATTATGTCGTATGTGTTTGTGTCTTCTGCGAGTACTTGTCTGCCGTCGCCATGGGTGATTTGTATTGGCGTATCTCGTAAACCCATATAGTCATTTGCCATACGCGTAACTCCCGGATCTAGCTCAACACCATGGAGTGAGACTTCTGAGTCAAAGAAATAATGCATTTGTCTTGCAATGGTTCCTCCGGCCAAGCCCACAATGAGCACCTGTGCCGGCTCTTTTTTTAAATCTCGGTTCAGAAGATAGGGAAGCAGGGATGCATAGTCGTAATAATAGCCGGTGAGTATGGACTCAGGGTCGTAGACAGACTGGACGCCGAAGCCGGCGTCTAGCTGTAAGTAGTGGAGGCCTTGGCGAGGGCTGTTAATGGCCACTCGTTGGTAGGCAGTTTCTGCTGACGCAACTTCTGTTGTGTTTTGGGGGAGGAGTATTTGTGCTGCGGTGAGTAGTGCTAACGCAATGGCGGCCTGGATAATCCTCTTTTTTGCTCCTAGATGTGGCAAGCTTATGAGTCCGAGAAGTAGGCCAAAGAGTGTAATAGTTACGCGTGTGCCGAGCCAAGGAACGAGTAGGAGTGTGGGCAGAAATGTACCCAGTAGTCCGCCTATAGTAGATAAGGCAAAGAGTTGGCCCGAAGTGCTACCTACATGGCCAAATTTTTGGGTCAGAAGTGTAAGTAGGTAAGGGCTTATAGTACCCATAAGAAAAACCGGTAACCCAAAAAGCACTATGCTCGCTATAAGTGGGCCAAGTAAGAGGGTGAGTATAATATGAGGTGAACCATAACGAATAAATACCGATTGAAGCAAGAATGGGGCAACAAGCGGTATGAAAAGCGTCAATACACTGCCTGTGTAGAGAAGCCAGGCAAGTATCCGCGTGTTGCTTTGGCGTTCGGCAAGTTTACCGCCTAAATAATAACCGAGGCTTAAGGAAAGCAAGACTACTCCTATTACGTTTGTCCAGACCACAACGGAAGTGCCAAAGTGAGGAGCAAGTAGCCTACTCGCACAGAGCTCTAGGCCCATGCTGCACATACCTACTAAAAGTCCTGTGCTCAGGAAATATATTTTTGAGTGAAAGATTTGCATACTGCTGTATTGTACCATGTCGGGTTTGCTATAGTATAAGTAGATGTCTATTCTTCCGCACCATTTAATTCGGTTGTATACCAAGCTCAATAATCCTGCGAAAATTCAGGACTATTTAAATACATTACCGGCCAACTTTGAACGTACCGGCGAGACATGCATGTCGCCGTTGCGAGTGGTGGAGACGGGGACAGCGCACTGTATGGAGGGCGCAATGTTTGCAGCAAGTGTGTTACGTTTTCACGGTGCTCGTCCATTGGTTATGGATTTACGCGCAAAGCGGCCGGACCAAGACCATGTGGTCGCGTTATTCCAAGCCGGTGGATACTGGGGTGCAATAAGTAAGACAAACCATGCGGTACTTCGGTATCGCGAACCAATATATAAAACTCTTCGCGAGCTAGCGCTTTCTTTTTTTCATGAATATTTTGAAAATACAACTGGAAAAAAGAACCTGCGGGAATACTCTGTTCCCTTTAATTTAGCGCGCTTCGACTCCGTTAAGTGGGAGACTAGCGTGGAGGACGTGTGGGAAATTCCTGTCGCGTTAGATGAAGCAAGACATTATTTTTTATTCAGCAAGACGCAAGAAAAATGGTTTCGTCCGGCGGAGCCTATAGAAATAGCTGCGGGTACCATTTTGGAATGGACGAAGGGCGGCAAAAAGCTGGTGTAGATTTATGTTGCCTGTTTTGGTGAAGAGAAGTCAAAAATCGCATCCGCAGCAACCGCTCGTATGTAATCGGTGGTAAGTAGCACTATGCTGGTATCAAGTTTTGCGGCGTTGAACGCTACGCGTTCAAAGTTTTGAATGTGACTGCTCACGTAGAGTTTTGCAATACCGGTAAATATTTGCTGGCCAAACGGCGGCATGCAGCCGGGCACTACGCCGGCAAGGTTCGTAAGTTCTTCCGCGGTAGCAAAGCGGAACTGTTTCAATTCCGGCAAGGCTTGTTTGAGTTTTATTTTATCGAGCGTGTGCGTGCCCGGCAGGACAAAGGTAATAAATTCTGCTGGAGCGTCTCCTCGCCAGTCTACTTTGCAAAGGAGGGCTTTGGCGCCAATGGCGTCGGGCAGTCCGGCTGCTTTACGTACTCGGGCCGATTCTTCGCTTGTTCTGCATACTTCATGTACGCAGGCTTGGTAGGGCATAGATAGTGCGTCGAACAGTCCGCAAATTTTAGTAAAAGCCGCTTCATTCATAAGGTAACCGTATAGGAAATAGAACAGTTCTTCAAGTGTGGCGGAGTGGGTTTTCCCGTGGTACTCTATGTATATGCAGTATTTGTTAGCATTGACCTTGTTACTCGCGCCCACGTATGTGGTGCGGTTTAACCTCCTTGGTTTACCTACCAATCTTTTAATGGTCTGGCTTTTTTTGCTGTGGTTAGTGTTTGTTATATGGATTGCGTCTACCTCCCGATTTTTTGAATTTTTCGCTTGGCTTCGTTCCGAGCTGCTTACTGCTTACTGCTTACTGCTTACTATATTTGTTCTGGCGGGAACGGCCTCTCTCTTCGTGGGCGGTTTCTCTCAAGAAAAACTTGGCCAGTTTATTGTTCTCTTCCTGCAACCCATCGGCACCTTTGTTATAGTCCATTACCTGGGTTCCATTAGAAATTGGCAACCCGCCTTGACTCGCGTCGGGCGAGGCAGGTTAGAAATTGGAAATTTACTGACACAAGCGGCCTTGCTCTTTGTATCAGTTGCCGGCCTCTACGCCATTATCCAATATTTCACTCTCATTGGTGTACCAACTGCCTGGTGGGGAAATGCGCAGGAGCCAAAGCGGGCAGTGGCGTTCTTTTTGCACCCAAATTTTTACGCCCTGTTCGTTACGCCATTGCTGGGATTTTTAATACCAGTGGTCAGTGAACAGTGGTCAGTGAACAGAATAGATGCAAGACCAAATTTTCAATCCAAGCTGTCCACTGTACACTATACACTGTTCACTACGGCTGCGTGGCTTCTCGGCGCCGTCGGTCTTTTACTATCCTTATCACGCGGTGGTTGGTTAGGGTTGGCTGCAGCCATTGGTGTATTCGTATTAGTTTCTGGAAATCGTTGGTACTTAAAAGGGACGGCCGTCCTTTTTGCGTGCAGTCTGATAGTTGTATTAGCTGTACCGAATTTTCGGTATCGAGTGTTGCTTCCTTTCCAGGGTGAAAAATCTAGTGTGGCGCGTTTTTCTTTGTGGCGTACGGGTTGGCATATGGTGGAAGATAGTCCTCTTGTAGGTAAAGGCATACTTGGGTTCAGTAACAACTGGACTAAGTACAACACGGACCCAGGCCTAGAGCACTATCCGGCTCCGCATAATATTGTTTTGAATTTTTGGGTAGACACTGGCTTGCTTGGACTGGTATCTTTCTTTGGGCTTATTGTCCTGGCGCTTAAGCGAGGGTGGCAAAACAGGAAAAACCAACTTGCCCTTGGCTTGGCTCTTGCCTGTATCGCGCTCGTGGTCCATGGTTTGGTGGACATTCCATATTTTAAAAACGATTTAGCTTTATTGTTTTGGTTATTGTATTCATTTATTTAGCGAGGAGTATAGGGTATGAGTGAACAAGCGGTTTTATCCGGAGACAGTTTGTTAAAAGAAGTGGTGCATGGGAGGCAGCCTTTTTCTCCCATAATTGCGCAACATGTTTTTAAAAGATATATAGCATTGCTGTATCGTTTATGCGTTGAGGAAGGGAATGACTATGATTTGTTAGTTGGCCCCGGTGACTCAGGTGCGGTTATGGTTTATTTTACCGAGCTTTTTTATAAAGTCTTAGAAAAACAGGTGCCACCAAAGTTGCTGCTTCCGGTGCAGCGCTATGTGGACCCAAATAATGAGCGCCTGGGCTTATTTGATAACAGTGCGCTATTGCCCACAGCGGTGGAACAATTGGCAGGGCGCGCACCTTCCCGAGTATTATTTGTAGACGATGAAATATGGCAAGCCAACTCAGCCAGCGCATCTGCACGACTCTTGGTTGGCGCATTGCCTGCAGATAAGAAGTTGGATAGGGTTGTATTTACTATGGTTGCAGAAAATCATGGGTTTGAGTGGCATTATGACATACCACCTGTTGCCATACAGTATTACGCTTTTTCAAAAAAAATAGTCGGGGTAAACAACGCTGTACTTCGGTTTCTCTCGAAAGAACAGCAGGAAGTGCTAAACAAATTCACCAAAATACACTTACACCCCACAGAGATAGACGGCCAGACGCGAAAGATGGATTTGCTATTCAACGGGCAAGTCAAGGTTCTCAGTAGTGAGGGCGGTAGGTATCCCGCTTACAGGCATGTATCGGTAAGTGAGGATCTTATAAAATTAAAATCTGAAGTAGAGAATGAACTTATGAACCTCATTCGTGAAGCTATTGAAGCGTACCGAAAGAGGCACATAGTGTTTGTATTTTGAGGCAGAGGCAGTGATTTTTTGGAATATGTTTATTTGGGTAGTTTTTTGGTACAATAATAAGCAATAGTCTAATAGTATATTGTATGTTAATTGTATATGGTTTAATTGCAGGATTATTTTCTTTAGTTGGCGGTATTGCGCTGGTGTGGCGGGCTGACTTGGCTAAGAAAATAATGATTCCACTACTTGCTTTTGCCGCCGGTAGTTTTTTAGGAGTAAGTTTTTTGGATTTGTTGCCGGAAGCGGTGGAAGCGGTAACTGAGCCGCATTTGGTTTTCGCAGCAGTGCTGTTTGGCTTTTTTCTGTTTTTTGCCCTGGAGCGCTTTCTTATTCAAAAGTTCCATGTCCATGGAGCGGAACATAGTGAGCATACGGAAGCCATTGCCTGGTTGGTAGTGATAGGTGATAGTTTTCACAACCTGCTTGACGGCATTGTGATTGCTTTGGTATATGTAGCCAACCCCGCGCTTGGACTGCCTACCGCGCTGGCTATTGCCGCGCACGAGCTACCTCAGGAGATTGGCGATTTTAGTATTTTGTTGGACCGTGGCTGGTCTAAGGCAAGAGTTATTTGGGTGAACGTAGCGTCTTCTTTGCTCAGTTTGGTAGGTATTGGTATTGGATACTATGGCGGCACTTGGTTGGCAGGCTATTTGCCATATCTGTTGGCCATTGTTGCAGGGGTGTTTATATACATAGCGACCTGCGATTTAATTCCGGAGGTACAAGACCGAGCCGGACACAAGTATTCGTATAGGATTTTGGGTTCCTTGTTCCTTGGGCTGGTACTCACAGGGTATCTGGCCATGCTGGCGCATGGTGCTTAGTTGTCGTGTATAAAAAACCACCACTCTGTGCAGTGGTGGTTTTTTTATATTTAGGATTTAAAAGTTTGCTCTCGCGCCCAGGTATTGGCTCGATAAAGGGACTCAAAGGTACCTGCATCTATCCATTCACCGGAAATAATGGCTGCCTCTAGTTGTTGCTTTTGTAAATACCAGAGGTTAAGGTCGGTTATTTCAAGCTCGCCCCGCGGGGAAGGTTTTTGTGCTTTCGCTGCACCCACTGCTTGGTTGTCGTAGATGTACGCGCCGGTTTGCGCGTATGAAGACTTAGGTTGTTGCGGTTTTTCTTCAATGCTCAAAACTTTGTTGTTGTTATCTAGCTCAACAATCCCAAAGCGGGTGCGGTCTTGCTCCGGCACTTCTTTCACAAATATTTTTGCCCCGTTTTTAAATGATTTTATATCGGTGGACAGGTCGTCTTCAAAAATATTATCGCCTAGTAAAAGCGTTACGTTGTCACCGTCATCCAAAAAGTTTTCCGCTATTATGAGAGCTTGCGCCAAACCTTCTGGCTTGTCTTGTATTTCATAGGTGAAGCGAACGTTTGCGCCAAAGTCTTTACCACTACCGAGTACTTTCATGTAGTCACCACAGTGGTCGGGCGCAACAATAATCATGATTTCCGTAATGCCTGCATCAAGTAGTTTCTGAAGCGGGTAAAAAATCATTGGTTTATTGTACACCGGCATGAGCTGCTTGCTGGTGACATAGGAGAGGGGGCGGAGTCGAGTGGCGCTTCCGCCGGAGAGGATTATACCTTTCATATATTTTCTACATATAACTTAAGCTTTGTTTGCCAATCACGGGTCACAAAGCCGGTTTGAAGCATTTTGGTCAGGTCAAAGTCGCAGTGGCTAGGCCGGTCGGCAAATGGTTGTTTGCCTTTTTTAAATTCATCAGTCGTAACCGGTAATACGGTGGAATTAAAGTTTGCAATTCGAAACACTTCTGCGGCAATATCTGCCCACGATGCAACTGCGCCGGTGTTACTAAAATGATAGGTGCCAAATTCGTGCTGCTTGTCTAGGAGGTGTGCTATGAAATCTGCAAGCGAATTAGTAAAAGTAAGGCGGCCAAACTGGTCGTTTACTACAGTGGGGGAAACGCCTTTCTTGCCGAGCTCATACATGGTTCGGACAAAGTTTTTGCCGTTGCCAATAAGCCACTGAGTTCGAACTATGTAGTGCTTTGGCAGTAACGAGACAGTCAACTCACCGGCAGCTTTACTTTGTCCGTACACATTGAGTGGCGCGACTGTTTCTGTTTCTTGGTGGTTCGGGGTGAGTCCGTCAAACACATAGTCGGTCGACACATGAACTAGGGTGATGTTGTACTGGAGTGCGTAGGCGCAAAGGTTGCGTACGCCATATGCGTTTACATTCCATGCTTCTTTTCTACCCTCAGGGGTTTCCGCATTGTCCACACTGCTGTAGGCGCTCGCATTAATAATAATTTTGTATTGAGCCCAGGGTATAGACTCGTACGTGCGAGGGTCAGTTATATTGAATTCCGGCCTGCCAACGCAGTGGGCTTTCGGCATAAGTTCCTGCAGGCTCTGCGCAAGTTGGCCGGTTTTACCGATTATTAAAACTTCTTCGGGGTTATACATGCGGAAAAGGAGTTACTGACGAAAGAAGGGGGTGGTTCCGATCGCGTTCGGATATAATGGCTTCACTTAGAGGCACGGGCCAGGGGATGGCTACTGTGGGGTCTGCAAGGTTGAGGAATTTGTATTCCGGCATGCGTTCTTGACTCCAGTAGTCGTCCACTAAGTACGAGTAATACGTCTCCGGTTCAATGCTTTGAAAAGAGTTGGCTACGCCTTTCGGTATAAAAACCGTTGTGGTTTGATCAATGGTCACAAAGGCGGTTTTTCCGAATGTGGGTCCTTCTCGCAAGTCCACATACGCGCCAAAGACTTTACCGGTAATAACGCCTACATACTTGCGCCAGGGTTCTGCATGTAGGCCGCGGGTCACGCCAGGTTTTTGGTTATAAGAGAGACTGTGTTGCACGGGTGTAAAATCTTGAGGTAAGCCGGCTGCGACAAGCTTTTGTTTTTGAAACTTTTCTTGCAACCAACCTCGTTCGTCACCCATGAGACTTACAGAGAAGACAAGTAATCCGGGTATGTCGGTTGTTCGAGTAGCTATTTCTGTTGTTGGTAAGTTCGCCATAATTCTTAATACTTAATTCCTAATTCGTGATTCTAGCCTCTAGTGCCATATTGCTGTTCGTAATATTTTTTATACTCGCCGGACTTAATGGGTCTCCACCAGGCTTCGTTCGCACTGAACCAGTCAATCATTTTTCGCAGTCCGTCATCAAGTTGTACAGCGGGGTGCCAGCCAAGCTCTCGTTCAATCTTTGTTATAGAGAGGGCATAGCGTTGGTCATGGCCGGGTCGGTCTGTAACGAATTCCAAACTGCTCTCGTCTTTGCCCATGAGGTTTAAGACTTTCCATATAAGTTCCAAGTTGGTTACTCGTTGTTCGCCGGGTCCTATAAAATAGGTTTCACCCACTGTGCCTTTTTGGAGTATGGCCTCAATGCCGCGGCAGTGGTCCTCAACGTAGAGCCATTCGCGCACTTGGTCGCCGGTACCGTATATGGGAACTTTCTTGCCCTCAAGTAGGTTTGTAATTGCGAGCGAAAGCAGTTTTTCTGGATACAGGTACGGTCCGTAGTTGTTGGCACAGTTGCTTATGGTAACGGGTAGGTCGTAGGTAGTATGGTATGCCCGTACTAAGTGGTCGCTCGCGGCTTTGCTCGCTGAGTAGGGACTGCGGGGGTTGTAGGGAGAGTTCTCGTCCCATCGTTCATTGGTTTCTAAGGGAAGTTGTCCGAGCACTTCGTCGGTGGACACATGATGAAAACGTTCTACGCCGAGTTCTCGAGCTATGCGAAGCAGGGTGTGAGTGCCGAGTACGTTTGTTTGAATAAATACATCTGGACCTGTTATGGATCGGTCCACATGAGTTTCTGCTGCAAAATGCACAACCGTAGTGCAGTCAGTCATGGCTGCGCGAACGGTATCTGTGTCGCAAATATCACCATGTATAAACGTAATGCGTGAACCAATATCGGCGATATTTTGCATATTGCCGGCATAGGTTAGTTTATCCAAGACAACCACCTGGTCTTCCGGATGGTTGGTAGTCCAATAGCGGGCAAAGTTAGAACCAATAAACCCTGCCCCGCCAGTAATGAGTAATTTCATATAATAATACTAGCCGATATAGTGCAAAAATTAAACTTGTGAATTGACCTCTAAAATGATATAATAAATGCACTATATGAAGAGCCAGATAGTATTTACTATAAATATAGTGTGTTGTAACCCGCTTTCCTGCGGTGTGTTGTGTTGTCGATAAGTTCGTATTTGGACACAAACAGCATGTACCGCATTTGCGGTTTTTTTATTTTAAACTATCTGTACTATGCTTAATCATAATCCATTTCTCGGTAAAAAGATTTTAGTGGTAACCGCTCATCCGGACGATGAAACGTATTTTGCCGGCGCATTGCGCCAGGCGGTGGAAAGTGGGGGAGAGGTAAGACTTGTGTGCGGTACTTTGGGTGAGAATGGTCGTTCGTATTTAGCCTATGAGTGCGAGGCGGACCAGTTACAGAGAATTCGTCATGCTGAACTGCTGGCCTCCGCCACTGCCATTGGCATTAGTCAGGTAGAAATTGGCGGATATCCGGACGGGAGTTTATCAGAGCATGTTGAAAGTTTTATGCGCCAGATTGAGAACGCAATTCAGAATTACCAACCAGACATAGTGTTGGGCTATGGCCCTGACGGATATACAGGGCATATGGATCATGTGGCTGCATATACAGCAGCAGTCCGAGCTGCAGAAACGCACAATGCATTGTACGCAGCGTTTGCTTTGCCACCGGAGCCATACCGTACAGAGCTTATGGGCTTATTGCGGGCGAAGCGTAAACACGGGGTGTATGCAGAGTATGAAAATGTATGTGAGCCGAGTGTCAGCGTGCAGGCGGACTCAGCGTTTAAATCTAGCTTGCTGCAGCACCATGCTTCCCAGTTACAGGGGTTAAATCCTTACATTGCCTTTGGAGAAGACCTGGGTGGTCATTTAATGACACATGAGTATTTCTATATTTCTCCGTAAGTACGGGTATTTTTTTTTGAAAAATGTGGTAAAAGATATCCACTTATGAGGTTTGACAGCTTATGGAGCCCTGCGTATAATCCTTTCAAGGTAAGTCTAAGTTACCACCTGCCTATCGTAATAGGGCAGTGTAACGCGGGGGAACCAAATTCCCTACCATACTTTGTGGGGCCGGGGCGAGTACATGTGGGTAACTACATGTTAAGTAAATTCCATAACCGAGCCCGTCAGCTAACCTCGTCGACTTTTGGAATATAATTCAGCGTAATGCTGGTTCGTGAAATCCAAAAATACCTCTATGCGGAGTTACTCCCCGCACTTTAGTCATAAGTGGTATTTCTGAGTGAAATACCAAGCGAGGTGTCCATGCAGTACATACGTACCTACTTGGTCCTGCAGTATAGCGTCTCATGTAACGATTCGTAATTTACTGACTTATTTGTATAAGTAAGTAAACTACCAATTATGTATATGAAAGAATACGCTTCTCTACTGTTTACCTTCTTGCTCCTCGCTATTGCGGTGTACTATGGTTATAAAACCAAACACGCAAGCATAGATGAAAATGAAGAGGACGAGGAGTAGTAGGCAGGTCAACATAAAACCATCCCGACTTTGAGTCGGGATGGTTTTATGTTGGGGAAATGAACTAGCTACTGTAAAAATCCGCGCAATTGGAACTTGTACAAGAGGTATAACATCCCACACAGAAGAAGAAGCATAAATCCCGCGCTCACGAGTACCATACCTAGCACTTTTTTCTTTTTAGAGGCAATGAGGTCATGCGCGGCTTGCTGCTCCGCGACGGTGTGCGCAGCTTGTTCTGTAAATTTCCTGTCTATATAATTTTTCGTTTCTTGGTCCATATATATTTACTTAGCGCAGGCCTACCTTTGTGGTGGAAATAATTTCAAATGTTTTCTGTGAAATATCTTTTGCGACTATCTGTTGCTCTTCTAAATTACTTCCTTTTGTCATGACGCATATAAAGTAAGGCTTTCCAGGATAGTACACAATACCGCAGTCATGAAATTCTTCCCCGGTGGGCACGCCATCTTCCTCTATGACGCGTTCTCCGAACTTATGGCTGATCAGTGTATTGGGGGGAGTGCCCGCGACTATGCCGTCTTTAAAATTTGTTTCGGAAAGAATGCGCAGTACCTCTTCTGAGCTGCGTCGGTCTAGGTAGGAGGCGTTATAGAGCACCAGAAAAAATTTACTGTCTTCTTTGGGGGAAAGGTAATCTGTAAGCGCAATGTCTTTTTGATTGTCAGGCAGTGGGGCGTCCAGGTCTTTGAAAATGGTGGAAAGAGCATCTTTTCTGTATGCATAGAGCAGTTCAAGCGCGTTGTTATCGGAGTTAATAATCATTTCTCGTAACAATTCTTCCACCGAGTACGTTTGCCCGGGTTTAATACTGCCACGGAGGCCTATATTTTTTACCGAATTGTAGTCCGGTCCTGTAAAAATGATTTTATTTCCAAACAAACCAGGTTCTGTCTCGCGGAGCTTATAGTACGAGATAATCATGGGTACTTTGAGCAAGCTGGCGGGTACGAAACGTTCTGTTTCGTTAATGCCTGTCCAGGCGGAGTTTGTAAGGTCTAGAAAGAATAACCCTACGTTGACCTTTGGGTGCTTGGGCAAGTAAGCTTCCACTGTTGTTTGTATGTCTTCGATGTATGGGTACCGTTGGGCGCTTTCTTCTTTTGAAGCGTATTCGCTGTTGAGCAGAGGCTTTATAAACGTAAAAGCAGTATTGGTCTGACGAATATTGGTAATAGTGCTACGATTCACGCTGCTTCGATCCGGGTGTTTATGATTATGGTAGGTACTATATGCTATGGTCACACCAACTCCAAATCCTGCAAACACGAGTAGGGCGGGAGTAATTATTTTATGATGATACATGGAAAAATATAGAATAGAACGTATGGAAGGAAATATTGTATATAGTATACTCCTTGGTTCTTGAAATGGATATATTCATGGCAAACGCCGCCGTAGGAGAGTGTGGTCCGTTATCCAACTCTTAATCGTACCTCAATAGGTCTATGGTCGGACACGTATCGACCGAGCGTGTAGTCTATAGGAGTTAGGTTTTTTATCATAAACCAATCAAGTTTGAGGTTAAAGAGTTCCCAATGTTTTGTTTTAAATGGAGACCAGGTGGAAGTGGTCAGATTGAGCACTTCTGTAAAACCATATGTACTTAGGATTGTATTAAATAATTCGCGTTCATCCACTGTCACTTCTTTGCCGTAGACCATTCTGTCTGCACTGGGTTGCATATGCCAGGTCTGTATAATTTTTTTTCTCCACCCTTCTTTTGGTGTGGTGGTGTTAAGGTCGCCACATATAATAATGGGGCCTGTATGTGTAAGGCTGTCTGCAAGTATGTATTCCAGTAGTTTGACTCGAGTAGCTATGCCGGCTCTGAAAATAGGAAAGTGGCAATTATATATTCTGAGTATATGCGTATCTATACGTATGTCCGCTTTTGTAACGCTTTCTAAATACCTTTGCTGACCCCAGTTCGGAAACATAATCTCGCTTGCTTCTTCTATGGGGTATGTGCTGAGCACCACTGAATGATTAAAACCTGTTTTGGGTTTGGTGTTGGATTCCGGAACAAATGTGTTGTATGCACGCGCTAGACCAATATTTGAAAGCATTGTTTGAGCGTGGAGTGCTTCTTGGAGAACAAGTATATCCGCGGTAGTTTCCAGTAGGTGGGGTTTTATTTTTGCCAATGATGTATGGCCGGTAATATTTGTGTCACCTTGTATATTCCAACTCAGAACCGAGATAGTTTGCATGTCTATATAATATCAAAAAATCCCGACTCTGAGTCGGGATTTTAACAGTGTTTTTAGGCAACTGCTGCAGCGTCGGTAACAACAGCAACGTTTATCGCGTTGGTGCGTCCCTGGTTGTCTAGTTCGGTGTCGAACGAGACTTTTACGCCTTCTTTTAAAGAATCAAAGGCGGTTGTATCAACCATCTTGTCTTTATGGAAGAAAATGTTTTTTGCTTCGCCGTCTGGTTTGATGAAGCCAAATAGTTTACCTTCGCCCATCATTTTGTCTATTACGCCAGTCATAGTGTTTCGTGTTTAATGGTAAAAGTAATAACTTAGATATCTTTGTAAGTTCGACAAACCTCAAAAATAAATAATCCGTAAATAAGTAAAACTTTCTAGTGTAAACCCTACTTCTTTTTCGCGGCTACTTTTTTCTTAGCCGGAGTCTTGGCAGGGGCCTTCTTGGCCTGAGCTGTAGCTGGTTTGGCAACTTTGGGTGCCACTGTTTTTTCTGCAGGTTTCGGTGTTGGGGTAAGAGTCTTAAGAGCAACAGGAGCGGGCGATGTCGGAGCTGCGGGAGCGGACGAAGTTGTTTTTGGTTGTGGTCCGTTCTGTGCAATGTGTAACAGCTTGTCTATTTTCGCACTCAGCGCGTCTACCTGTTTTTTGAGCTCGTCTATGCGTTTATCGCTCAGGGCCGTTGTTGCAGCTTGAACTGGTGCTTGCTTAGGTGCGGGTGCGCCAAAAGAAAAGGTGTCTGGTTGCTGGGATCGGTGCTTTGGCGCGCCGCCGTTAGCGAAGTCGTTGGAATAGCCGTCACGTTTGGAGCTAAAGCAGTTGTCGCAGTACACTGGCTTGCTGCCGTTGGGACGGAAGGGGACTTGGCATTCGTTACCGCAGTCGCTACAGGTAGCAGTGAACATTTCTGAACGTCGGTCATCGCGACCTCCGCCAAATGACGGCCTGCCACCGAAGCTTGGGCGTCCGCCACCGCGTTTATCGCCAAATCCGCCTCTGCCTTTGTTACCGCCAAACCCACCACCGGGTCTTTTAAAATCTGCCATATATAAATATATTATATGCTAATGTAGAGTGTTTATACCTCAAAAGCTACGTGCTTCCGAGCTCTGTCTATACAGTGTACACGTTTTCTACAGAAGGGGATATAGCAAACTTAAAACCCGGAATTTAAAACTCCCCTATACCATGGCCACCTTTGTATAGGGGAGTGCGCTTATGGCCTCATGTCAGTTTGATTCTTCCGGCGAGGGCTTTTGAGCAAACATTCTTTCAATTGTGCTTTGCATTGGCAAGCCGGTAGATTCCAACACTCTTTTTTCTTTGGTGGTAATGAAACTGTGTTCTGTTATGTGCCAGTCGCCATAGAACTCTTGCAGCCAGTTGTCTTCGGGGTAAAACGCTTCCGGGTCTTCTACTCTGTCCACTACATACCTATCGCCAGTCTTTGTAAATGCGGTAATTATGTTCACGCCACCTGGATTTGTACGCGCCTTTATTTCGTTTAATATTCGTAGCGCCGAGTCGTGTTTTAAGTGTTGTAAAACAGCTATGGCAAGAATAGCATCGTACTCATTGTGCATTGACCAGGAATTGAGGTCAGCTAATTCTGTGGTAATTTTTAACCCTTGTTGTGCCGCAAGCCGTTGCAGTTTTTCCAATGCTGCTTCGGACAAGTCTACTGCTGTAACTTCAAAGCCCTGTGCTGCTAAGTACAATGCCTGCCTGCCATCGCCGGCGCCTAAGTCTAAAATTTTACCACCCGGCAATATGCCAGTAATTTTTACGGCTAAGTCTGACGGCTTTCCATATGCAGATGCATCCGGAGTCCTTCCGTACAGTAGTTCGTAGTTTTCTTTTATATATAGCATAGGCTCATAGTAGCAAATACAATCTCTTGTTACTAATATATACAAGAGTGATTGTGTGGTAGTTGCGCAAAGGTTACCATCAAGATTTATAGATTTAGTTCCGCTAGTAGGGGACGATGATCTGAACCTTTTAATTTTAAGATTTGTGCTTTACGATCGTCCAAGTTTTTGAGGAATATATAATCTAATTGTTGCATAAGTGCACTAGAGTATGGCCCACTCAGGGCGCTTTGAAATTTATTTCCCAGTTGTTGCTCAAGGGTGAGGACTTTATTTTTCTTACCAAAGAGACCCAGCGTATTGAAGTCTCCGCATACTATTTCATACTCCATTGGTTCTTGGGTTGCAAGAAAGTCCGTAAGAGATATAAGTTGGTTTGCTCTGTGACTATTACCACCCTGAAAGTCTAAGTGCAGGTTAGTAATGCGAATTTTCTTTGTTCCACATGTGAAAGTTCCAATGAGCGCCCCGCGCTTAATAATTTTTGGCTCCAGTCCCAAGATCCAGTAAAACAGTTTATTCCAAAACGTGAGGTGGCTTTGTTCGGGTAGTGGGAGCTGATGAAAGGCGGAAGATGAAAAGACATTGTCGTCCAACAGTATGCCCAAGCCGTAGTCAAACCAACGCGCGTCGCCCTCTAGAAAATATTTGGAGCTAAAGTGTTTTGGTAAGCGTTCAGCTAAGAGTGTAGCAAATTCTACGTTGCGATACACCTGCCGAACTTCTTGTAAACATATAACCGAAGCGCCGTTTTGAATGAGCTGCAGAATGTTAGTAATTATTCTCTCAGTATTTCTTCCGTCAAAAATATTGTAGGTTACTATTGTAAATTTTTGAGTACCAATTTCCATGCCCTAAGCATACCAAAACACACTAGTTCAAACTAGTGTGTTTTGTCTGTGTTCGCATAGTATAGTTTGTTAGAGTAGTCTCATTGCTCAAGCTTTGTTATGCCTTTAAGCTCTCCAGATATAACTAACCCCTCGTATTTTTTTAGTTCGGGGAAGCTTTTGTCGTCAAGCCCTGAAAAATATACTTCCGATACAAAAGTCAGTGTAAGTAATTCTTCTTTGAAGCTGCATTTGTTAAGGTTGCCAGAGACGATGAGGCACTTCGTCGTAACAGAGTTTACAATATCGGCTCCGAATAATTCGATGTTTTTAACTATAACGATTGTATCTGAATCTACGACTTCTTTTTTAAAATTCTCAACATTATCTTTGGTGTAGAAGACGGCCGATGTATGTTCCCCGACAAGTCTTGTAAATTCCTCTTCCGCCATTGGGTACCCGCAAAGAAATAATATTTTATACCCCTGCTTGAACCACTGCGCCGCTAAGGCAATGGTATACATAGAAGCACCTGAGCCCTCCACTCCGTGAATGAGTATAGGCAAACTATCAGGTACTAACTGAGCCACTTCTTTATCGTCCATGATAATTCTCATGGCTTAAGGATAACAAAAATCACTAGCCTTCACTAGTGATTTTGATGGGGTGCCCGACGGGAATCGGACCCGCGTAGCCGCTGCCACAGAGCGGTGCTCTACCATTGAGCTACGGGCACCACGCTAAGCGTGGTATTACTCGCGCTAAGCGCGAGCGCCATGCTTTTCAAATAAAAAATCCTACACAGCTTGGGTAGGAAAGACTAGTCCAGCACCTGCTGTGTCAGGCGTGGGGCAATGCGTAATTGCTAGGCTATTATAAACAAAAGGCCTAGCTAAGTCAATGAGCTTTTTTGCCTAGTGTGAACTTGGTTTGAAAAAAATTAGAAAAGTCCTAGTACGCGAAAAGTGATTATAATTGTGAGGCCGACTACTACCAGGGCAATGAGTCCTGCCTTGAGGCTGTACGAGTAAGACATGCTCCGGTATTTTTTAGAGCGTTCCCAGAGTTCTTTAGGGTCTGGGTTTATGAGCTTGTTCTCTAGTTCCGAGAACTTTTTGTCTATATATGCTTTTTCTTGTTCGTCCATGGAAATGAAGATTAGTTTTATATGTATATAATAGCAGGTAAGGTTTCTGGTTGTAAGTACTTTACAAGGAGTACGTTCTGCGGGCATACTAAAAACATAACGATATACATATATGACAAAGAAAATTGGGTCAGTATTAGCAGTTATAGTACTGGTAGGTGGCGCATGGATATATGCGCAAAATAAAACACATCATTCTGCATCGTCTGTTTCAGATAAACAGTTTAGTAGTAGTGTACAAGGACTCCCTGAAGCGAGGCAGACGGAAACAGCAGAGCTCAAAAATGGTGACACCTATAACTTGGTTGCCGAGCCGGTGGTAAAAGAAATAAATGGTACCAAAGTACGCATGTTGGCTTACAACGGCTCAGTGCCGGGGCCGACCATTCGAGTTGCGCAGGGTGCGGAGGTCACTATTCGTTTTACAAATAAAATTGATATTCCTACCACCATACATAGTCACGGAGTGCGCCTGAATAACGCTTTTGACGGCGTGCCGGGCGTAACACAGCCGGAAGTAAAACCGGGGGAAAGTTTTGATTATAAAATTGCCTTTCCAGACAGCGGAGTGTTTTGGTACCATCCGCATTTGCGAGAAGACTACACTCAGGACTTGGGTTTGTATGGCAACTTTATAGTAGCGCCCAAAGAGGCAAACGAGTTCGCCCCGGTAAACAGGGAAGTGCCGCTCGTGCTTGATGACATACTCATGCAGAATGGCGTGGTGGCGCCGTATTTTTCTGATAGTGTAGACCACGCACTTATGGGCCGGTATGGAAACGTAATGTTGGTAAACGGAAGTAGCGACTACATACTCACTGCTCAGGCCGGTGAAGTAGTACGTATGTACATAACCAATGCAGCCGGGAGTAGGGTGTTTCGGTTTGGTGTTTCTGGTGCAAAGCTCAAGCTGGTGGGTTCAGATAATGGTGCATATGAACGCGAGCAAATGGTAGATACGGTGACGCTTGGACCTTCGGAACGCGCAATTGTAGATGTTTATTTTGCGCAAGCGGGCCAAGCGTACTTAGAAAACCGTATGCCCGATGAGACAGTTATTTTGGGTAAGGTAGCGGTAAACAGTGACCCAGTAGCAGCTTCCTACAAAAAAGAGTTTGATATTCTTCATACGCACAAAAGTGTAGTGGCAAGCATGGATCCGTTTCGAACCAGCTTGAACAAGGCACCCGATAAAACTATAAACCTGACTGTGGCTATGGGTGGTATGAGTGATACCATGAACATGAGTGGTATGAGCGGCGCCCATACTATGTCGGATGGAAGTGCTATGTCCAATAGCATGATGATGAACATGGCGCCGGTGGGTCCTGACGGTATTGAGTGGGAAGATAAGCATGGCGCCATGAACTCCGGTTCTACTTCTAAAACAATTACCTGGAAAGTAGTAGATACGGCTACCAACTTAAGTAATATGGATATTCATTGGCAGTTTAAAAAAGGGGATATGGTAAAGGTGCGAGTTACCAACGACGCGAACTCCATGCACCCTATGCAGCATCCGTTCCATTTTCACGGGCAGCGGTTTTTGGTAGCTAGCGTGAACGACAAGTTACAAACTAACTTGGCTTGGAAAGACACCGTGCTTATTCCGGCCGGTACGACTGTAGATCTTTTGGTTGATATGTCTAACCTGGGCGACTGGATGGCGCACTGTCACATACCTGAGCATTTAGAAAGCGGGATGATGTTTAACTTTAGCGTGCAGTAAAGTACGAATTAAAAACCTCTGCCTAGGCAGAGGTTTTTTTATGGTGAGTAAAGTAGTAGTTGGTTATGTAGGCTATGAGCGCACCAATGAGCCCCCCGACGAATACATCGGAAAAATAGTGATGGCCCATATACATACGGTCTATGGCTATGAGTGTGGCGAGTGCATATGCACTGTAGCTACGTATTGATTTTGGATACCGAAGCCAAATAGTAGTTGCGAGAGCAAAAGCCACCGCTGCCTGGCCGGATGGAAAAGAGTAACTACTCGGCGCAGGGGGGAGGTAGAAGACATCTATAAGCGTTTGAAATGGTCGAGGCCGCTGTGCAATGTTTTTAAGAACAAGATCGGTAAGTATATATGTGCCTGCAGCCGATACAGCGAGGAGTTTACCGAGCACTACTTTTGGTTTCTGTTTTGAAAGAAGTAAGGCAATAAGGAAAGGATAGTAAATTAAACCATACCGGGTAGTGTAGTGTATCCACGTAGCTACAGTATCGAGAACGCTCGTGTGTGGAAGATGGTTAAAGAAATAAAAGAGTGTTATATCTAAAGGCATTACACTAGTCTAACAAAAAAATTGCCACACGGCGATTTATTATTTTTTGTGGCTATACGGCCTTTTTCCCCGTGATAAAATGCATAATTGTCATAATAATAGCAACAACTAAGAATATATGGATAAATCCACCCAGCACATGGAAAGCGAAACCGCCAATCCAAAAGAGTAGCACTACTAACGCAAGTATTCCTAGCATATTTTTTATATCTTTAAATCTAACATTGCAATGATACAAAACACGTATGAAAGGGATATGAATTCAGTCAGCGGATAAACTAATAACGAGTCACTTTTTGCCGCAACTCTTACAGAGACCAAAAAACTCTAAAGAGTGCCGGCGTATGGTGGTAAAACCGCTCACTTTTTTTATCTCCGCTTCCAGTTTTTGTAGGTCGCATTTAGAAATATCAATTACCTTACCGCACTGTTCGCAAATAGCATGGTGATGGTGACTAGTGAGCTCCCAGTGAGTATGGTCGTGCTCCATGTTCACCATTTGAACAAGTCCTTTTTCCCGCATGGCATCGAGCATGCGATAGACTGTCGCTTGATCCAGTCGTACGTGCTTAATCTTGTGCAAGATATCTTTAATGGCCAGGGGAGCAGGGGACTCAGCCAGCAAGCCTAAAACCGCTACACGTCCTGTAGTTACACGGAAGCCAGCATCTTTGAGTATGTTTTCAGGGATGAACTGTACACTCATGTGTGTATTATACCATGTGTAACTGTTATATGCAACTATTTGACAAAAGCGATTATGTTGCGTTAATATAAATGCAAATAATTTGCATTATAGATAATATGAAAATTGCATTTGTAGGTAAAGGCGGAAGTGGGAAGTCCACCATAGCCTCTCTTTTTATAAAGCATTCTTTACAGCAGGGTAGTCGTGTACTAGCCATTGATGCTGATTTAAATATGCATTTGAGTAAACTATTGCATATTACAGACTCGGTCAGTAGCCTCACTGATTCCTCAGCGTCTGCTGCTATTAAGACTTACGTACAAGGCGATAATCCACGAATTACAAGCCCGGAGAGTATTATTAACACGACCCCACCCGGCAAGGGTTCTCGCTTGGTCACCTTGGATGAATCAAATGAACTATTAAATAAAATTGCATATCGTAAAGACAAGCTGTCGTTCCTGCAAGTCGGGGTACCCATTCAATACGATTTAGGAATTCGGTGTTATCACGTGAATATGGAAATTGCAGAAACGTTGCTTGCACATACGAATGAAGGCAGTAATGATTATGTTGTAGTTGATATGACTGCCGGAGCAGACGCGTTTGCGACTTCTATGTATGCGCACTTTGATTTGCTATTTTTGGTGGTAGAGCCAACAGTAGAAAGTACTTCCGTATTGGAAGATTACTTACGGCTCGGTCAGGAGTTTGGTATTGCAGATCGCATTAAGGCGATAGCAAACAAGGTTGAGACTGATTCCGATCATGCTTATTTGCAAAAATATGGAGATACAATTGCTGCATCTTTGCCATATTTGCCAGATTTGCGTAGATCGTTGAGAGATGGGCTAGAAGTCCAGGTGAAGTCATATCCAGCCATCCAGCAGATGTTCGATCAAGTGCAACAGTTTGTTTTGAGTTCCATAAAAGTTGATAAAAATAAGAAGCTTAAGAGATTGCAGGCATTGCATAAAATTATTTCACAGAAGCCGCATAATGTAAGTGCTTTTGGTGATTTGAGCCAGCAGATTGACCCTGAGTTTGTGTTTAAGGATTAGTTCTATGATACGTTTCTCTGCCCGGGTAGATAATCTATTACGACACGAACATGAGCATAATTTGCTGGTAGCTCGTTATAAGAGTTCAGATCAATATCTGAACTTCGGTTCAGCTGGTGATATGCATACTTTGCATATAACTCAACACCACTTGCGGCTTGCCCCCCGGGCGTTAGATAGTCTGTTATCAGCCTGTAGTGCTTACCCGGGGTATATATCGGGTTCTTTTGATGTCGAACATTCAGTCGTTTCGTTTTTGCAAGATAAGCTCCATATCGCGATAGAAAAGAATGAGGTAGTTTTATTTCGTGGAGTATATGATGCATTGACTACTTTTTGCACTTTTAAGAAGGAGTCGTTGGTTTTAGTGCCTGAAGTTTTGAATGCTGGCCAAGTCGCCTGTTTCTTATCTCAAGGAAAAGAAGTGAGAACAGTACGTCAGGACGAATCTGACATGCTTGCTTTAGATGACCTAGAGCAAATTTTACTACAAGAGCAGGGTAATATTGCGTTCATTTACCTGAACCATAATCGCGGCCTCGGTCTGTCCTCAGAATACATAGGCCAATTAGTTAAGTTGGTAAACAAGTATAGTGTCACTTTGTTGTATGACGCCGATGCTTTGTTTACTGTGCACAAAAAGACTATTGACCCTTTAACTATATTGAGAGATATTGCCGTACAAGAGAGAACTCAGGTTATGGTTTTATGCAATATGTCAAAAGAACTTGGTGCTCCCGGTTTACGACTTGGGTTCGGTATTACACATCCCAATATGGCTGCTTCGGTAAGGGAGTTTCAAGATAATTCTTTATGTATTTTTCCCACTCCGAGCAAGTATATCGCAAAGTTATTGCTGGAGCATGTGTCTGTTTCAGAGATTAAAAAAGAGTTGGAAAACCGTATGCACATGAGTGTAGGCATGCTGCGGGATTTGGGCTGGCCTATTACTACTCCTGGTTTCGGTATTAATTTATTTGTTCCTGCCCCAATCAGTTTTTGTACATACGCAAAAGATGTTTCTGCAGGGGAGTTGTTTAGTTACTATTTATTGAAGTATGCAGGTATTCGGGTACGCCCCGCTATTATTCATGGAAAGAAGTTAAGAGACCTGGTGCGATTTGTTATTTCTTTGGCGGAGGCTGACTTGCATAAAGTGAAACGACAAATGGATGAAGCTCGCGTGTATTATCATATGCCATATCCTGAGAACTTAGAACGGGATTATCTGGAGGAAGTTAAGGCTAGGCCATACCACCATGCTGAATAACGCCTGCGTATCATATTTAACTTCGTTAAACACATTGACGCCCTTCTTTGAAAAAGTGGCTAGTAAGCAGGCTCCGGTCTCGAGTCCCGCTGAGCTTTTGCAATTGGTGCTATCGAAACGGTTCAGAAAGTCTCCCGTCTCTATTCAGGCAAAACGAGACTTACTCGCAGCCATAACACGTATTTGGCAGGGTAACCAGCCCCTTCGCTTTTGGGCTTTGTTCGGTGGGTATAAGCTGTCGAGTATTGCGAGCACACCATATCCTGATTGGGCTGAACTTTTTCACTTACGATACATGTCGGAGGTAATGTGTCACATTGCAGCCGCATATCCACCAGGTGTGGAATTGGTATATAGAAGTGACGGACCAATTATACAGTATATTAACGGTTATCCGCCGGAAGGCCTGCGAAGCTACGCGGAGCGTTTTTTAAGCTATATTGCATGGTTTAATAAGGGTCTTGCGTCCTTGCCTATAAAAATCTCGTATGAAGATGTGGTCGCCTCTCGTACAGTGGGTCATCTAGAATCAGAAATTAACTCTTTGGTGCCCGAAGTAACTCATGCTTTTTACAAGTTGTCTGAAGCAGAGCGAGAAGTTTTGCTACGTAAATCTGAAAGAAATAGGTTTTGGGCTGATAGTCATGCGTCTATATCGGACAGGCGGGCGTTATCAACTCGTTCGCTGCTAAGGGATATGGCATTTCTCCGGGCGGATAAAGCATATATTGCGAGTTGTATGACGGATGGTATTCCGCTTATATTCAGGCGAGGTAATGGTGACTATTTACACTATGCTACTGCTAAAGGAACAATAGTACAGTTCTGGGTCGGCACCGGATGTGTTTTTGTTACTACTTCGGGCGAATGGTCAACTCAAATCTTGTCCAGTATGCAATATGCTCAGGCACATAGGCGACCGGAGTTCGTTCATGTCCGCATGAATAAAGATGGCCCCACTTTGCCCTCACTGCCAGTAATTCTATGTACACATGCAAACACCTAGCGTATTAAAACTGAACACAGCGCAAAATATCTTTGTCGACGACTTATATGACAGGGAGGTCTTACACCGATTGCCGTTCTGTGTGTATCCCGATCCCGCTTCCACTACGCTACGGGACAGACTTGCCGAATATACAGGTTTTGCACCTTCTTTTATTGCATGTGGAAACGGCGCTGATGAACTTATTGACCTTGTTTTTTCCTTATTTACCTCACCCGGGCGTAGTATATTAATATGCCCGCCGACATTTCATATGTACTATCACTTTGCTCGCTTGAGGCACATATCTTGCCAGGAAGTCGTGCGTAGTGTGGATACTTATGCGTTTCCCCTTGCGGCTGTCTTGACCTCTTCGCTTGACGCTGTAGATCTTATTGTAATTGACTCTCCTAATAACCCAACTGGAGACATAATTTCCCGAGAAAATTTAATACAAGTGCTCTCTTTGGGAAAGTTGGTACTACTGGACGAAGCTTACTATGAATCGGCTGGTGTAACGCATGCCAATCTTATTCGTACATATAGCAACTTGATTGTTATAAGAAGCTTCAGTAAATGGGCTGGGTTGGCGGGTTTGCGTTTGGGGTACATGATAGCTCAACCTGATGTTATCAAAAAAGTAATTGATGCTAAGCCGCCATACAACGTCAACTCTCTTGCACAACATTTAGGCCTAGTCGCCTTGGATAACAGAAAACACATACTGAACCGTATGGGTAAATTACGTGTAGCGCGAAAGTATTTGCACGACCGTCTAGCCGAATTGGGCATTTTTGATCTATTTGGACATAATCTTTTTTTTATTTTAATCAAACCGCACTATGGTTCTATTGGTGAGTGGCAAAAACTTTTGAAGAATGCGGGTATTCTTGTGCAGGTAACGGACCAACCATTGATTAACGATGCATTAAGAATCAGTATACCTACACAACAAGATTCCGAGATTTTAGTTCAAAGAATAAAAGAAATATATAGACAGATCAGTGTCAAATGATTTCCGAGTGAGGTGTGTTGCATTGAGTCTTTACTTACCCTAGTACGTGTTGCATACTGAGTACATGCGCAAATGGTATATGTATTTGTTTATCTTGGTTATAGTTTTGGGGCTTACCACAGCTTTTGTTTTGGTGCGCAAACAAACAGTTCAGCAGGTTGGGTTTGATGTACAGGCTGCAGAAGTGGGTGTGGCACAGTTAAGCGAATACAGTAAAGCCCGGGTTGTGAGTATTGCCCAGGAAGATAGTACCGTAAACAAGCATTTTAGTTTGTACACGCAAACGCTCCAGGTTCGTTTTTTGGATGGCAGTATGAGTAAGCAGGAAGTAGGCGTAGACTACCAGACTACTTCTGCTATACAAAAATTGAAAGTCGGGGATACAGTGGTGGTGGGGCAGCTGTCTGACGCGCGTAATAATAATGACAATCCGTATGTGATTGTAGACTTATATCGGTTGCCGTATGTGGGTGTATTGGTTCTTGTCTTTTTGCTATGCGCAGTATATTTTGCGCGCTGGCGCGGTGTTACGTCTGTTGTGGGGTTAGCGTTTAGTGTATTTGTTCTCATTTATTTTATCGCTCCGAGCATATTAGCGGGGCAGAACCCAGTGGTTATAAGTTTGGTGGGAGCGTTTATAATTGCGGTGGTTTCGTTGTTTTTAGCGCATGGGTTTAATGAGCGAACGAGCTTAGCGGTTATTAGTACCTTGCTTACTCTTGGGCTGGCGCAGGGTTTGGCATATCTTGCTATTCACGGCGTACGGCTCTTTGGTAACGGATCGGAAGAAGCGTATTTGTTGCAGGCGGGATCGTTAGGTGCTTTTAACTTACAAGGTTTGCTTTTCGGTGGCATAATTATTGGCTGTTTAGGAGTGCTGGATGACGTTACCACCGGACAAACTGCGGCGGTAGATGAGTTACACCATACCAGCCCCGCGCTTACGCTGACCCAGTTATACCGAAAGGGTATGTCTATTGGCCGAGAGCACATTGCCTCGCTTATTAATACCTTGGTGCTCGCGTATGCCGGTGCATTTTTTCCTCTTTTTTTGCTGATTGTGCTCACCAGTCATCAACCCCTTTGGGTTACGTTAAACAGTGAATTTATAGCTGAAGAAATTGTACGTACACTCGTGGGGAGTATAGCGCTCATCGTGGCCGTGCCTTTGTCTACTATACTTGCTGCCTGGTATTTTAAGCGAAATAAAGTTGACTCTATAATTCATTAAAGCTCTTTCAAAGAGACCAATACGTACTCTGTCGTCCTCGCGCAGGCGGGGATCCATATCGGCCCACCAGCCGATAACGGGGGCATTGCTTAGTTGTACCGCAAAAGGCGGTACTGGATTCCCGTCTTCACGGGAATGACAGAGAGAGACTTTTGAAAGAGGTTTGGCTAAACTAAAAAAACCGCGCTGTGCGGTTTTAAATTTTCCCGTACCTATTCCCAGCTCGGGTATAGGCTTCGCTTTCAAATTTATTATTCCGATACCCTTTCGTAGCTAATTCGTAGTAGTAAAGAAAGGGGTATATAAACGGATAGCGCATATATTGTTCTACATGCACTAGTTCGTGGGTCAAATCTTGCGGGTCTAGTTTAGGACCGAGTAAGACAACCTGGCCAATGTTTGCCGCTCGTACACCTTTCAAGTACCCAAACTGCCACCAAAAACTTTTTACATTACATATAATTGCGTGATTGGTAATTTTAACATGCGTGGGGACGGAAAAAATAGCAACGAGGAGGCCGGCTAGAGTCCAAGGGGTGTTTAAAATAGTGCTGAATAATGTGTGCATGAGTTTATACCGTTATGCCGTACGGAATCAAATCTTGTTTAAATTGTCTATTGTGCGTAAATACAATACCGTGCATGCCCACACTTATGGCAGCATCTACGTGGCGCTGTTGGTCGTCCACATAGAGAGCTTCTTTTGGCTCGCACTTGGCGTGCTGTAAACCTAGTTTGAAAAAATCAGGATTGGGTTTTTTAATATGTTCCTTGTAAGACTCCAATACAAAATCAAAGTGAGCATGAAGCTGAATGTATTCGTCAAAAATACCGCGGCCTTCTGTGTTGTTAGTCAGTATTCCGCAGGTGTACGTTTTACGCCAGGTATCTATTTGTGTAAGCAGCTCTTCGTTTATGGTGGTAATTTCAGCAATGGTGCTTACCCATTTTTCTGTAAATGCTATTTCTGATACTCCTTCAATTTTTTCCGATAAACCTACATATATGTTATGTAAGTTACTTTGGCCAAGTAACTGTTTTTCCAAGTCAGTTTTAAAGTAGTCTGCCACTAAATCACTCGGTAAATTTATTTTACGCGCAAACACCTCGTATGCGTGGGGGAATTGCGCGTATGTGAGTACGCCGCTGACATCGAAAATAAGAGCTTTAATCATGGCGGTGTATTGTTATGGTTTTTGCTTCATAGTCCAGTACCAGCAATTCTCCGCGGTCTAAGTGAACGGGCTCCGTAGGCGCCTCCACGTCCATAGTGTTGCGCATGATATATCCCGGTAAGGATTCTATGTATTCACGCGACACAACGGCAATGACGGTGTCATACTGTGAGCCGAGCTTTGTAATTACATGCGTCGCCGCTGCGAGGTTGGGTAAGTGCCCATCTTCTTCCGCGGCATAGAGTTCGGGGAAAGATTGCGCTGCAGGCAAATTAAAATGCGCGGCAATAATGTTTGCACTTTCTATAGCCCTGTCTACTGAGCCTGCTATTACGGTAAACGAATCAACGGCAAACGGTTCCAGTTTTAACGCGGCAGCAGTCATGACCTGCTTGCCTTCTTCATTCAAATGTCCATTTTCCCAGTTGCCGTACCGAACCAGAATAAGTCTTTTCATATTTTATCTTGTGCCAAAGTGTCAAAGGCACTCTTTGGCACCGTAGAGATGTTAGTTGTGAAGTACTAAAGCGAGGCCGTAGTGCACCGGGATTTCTGTAAATGCTATGTTTTTAGCTCGGAGCAAAGTTTTGTGGGTGACTAAGTCGACGAGCGGGTGCTTTTCTGCATAGTCTTGTGTATCCAGGATATGTATAGCAAGTCCGTGCTCGTGTAGGGCTTGGTATGAATTATAAAGCACATCTACTTGCTTTGTCGGTTCTATAAATTTGAGCAGTACGTGTGCATAGGTTATGTCATACGGGCCGTTGGGTAGGGGGAGTGCGCAGTCGTGACGTATTACTCCTTCTGCTCCCCCCAAGTGGTCGGTGGTAATATCAAACGTGGTTAGTTCAATTGGTTGTTGCAGGAGTGACGAAAATAGCTCTCTATGTTTTTCTACGAAGCGTTTGTCGCCACAGCCAAGTACTGCAACTTTAAGAGGTGCCTGCTCAAAAGCGGGGGATAAGGTGCTGAATACGGCTTCTAGCTCCGACCGTTTTGCCGCAATCTTCTTATCTATTTCTGCGTCCGGTTGGGCCGCATATTTTTGATGGTATGTTGAGAGCTCCATGGCTAAATTAGTTTAATAAACTAGTTGCGTTACTTATTGCTTATTAATATAGTCAAGAGCTTTATTTAAGTTTTCCTCACGACTATGGGCCGTATCTAATACTAGTCTTTTTTCTGCCCATGGCAGATATTCTTTACGTCTTTCTTCGACGTCATCCCACGTAACTTCCGGTATGCCATGCATATTACGTATGCGGGCTTCTATTCTTTGTCTGTGCAATTCTCTATCCAGCGTACACTCAATAATTATGAGCTGAGTCTTGTACTGTTCAGATAGCTCCTGCCACATCGTCCGGGCCTCCTGGACGGGGCTGACCGCGTCGATGATTACAGAGAGTCCAAGGCTAAGTTGCTCGGAGGCAAGGGTTTGGGCCACTAAGTAAGCCGCTAAGCCTGTTTCAAAACTCTTTTGTATACCGCTTTGAATGATAGAAGATTCAATCGGATCGACGGAGAAGATAGGTAGTTTTAGCTTTGCTGCAATGTCTTCAGCGACAGTGCTTTTGCCGGAGCCGGGTAGTCCTGATACGATGATAATTTTTTTCATAGGATAATTATTCTTTCCATTCAATTGTTACGCCTAAGAGCCAGGCGAGGTCGGGTATTTGGGAGGGGTCAATGATGGCACCTTGGAGGCTTTCTATGTTTATAGTCAGACCGGGAATTTTGGATGTTCTAAAATCTGCGTCTTTGAGTTTAGTCGCAGTGAGTTCGGCTTTGGTTAAATCGCATTCAGAAAATATTGTACCGGTGAGGTCAGCGCCATAAAATTCGCTTTCTTCTAGAATGCAGTTTTCAAAGCGTACGTTTTTGAACTTGCTCATGCGGAGTTGGGACAGTTTGAGCTGGCAGTTTTTAAACAGTACGTTGCGAAGAGTTCCTTCTATGAGCTTGAACCCCGTCATGCGGCACTTGATGAACTTTATATTTTCCAGCGAAGCTTTATCAAACTTTGTGTTTGCCAAGTCAACTTCGTTGAGCCGAACATTTTTGAGTCTAATGCCGGTGACTTTGCTCGAACTTAAACTCCCACCCTCAAATGCGCAGTCATCAAACCGCAAGTCATAGAGTTCGATATTTTTGAGGTCAATGTCTGTGAACCGAACTGCCTCATACTCGCCGGCACTTTCGATATCAGCATTAGCGGGTGAGATGTTGGTGGGTAAGTTAACAAACTCTGACGGCGTAGCATTAAGCTTTTTCATGTGGGTATGTTAGCGGAAAAGGAGGTAGTCGTAAAAAGCAATTATTTCCCGGGCGGTAGCATAGAGGTCGCGGATTTCGTAAAAGTTTGCGTGGGCACGGTATACTTCCGTAATGCCTACCTTATGGAAAGCGTACTCGCTGCGGAGTATGTGAAAGAACTGTGTAACCACTATGGTAGAGTGTAAGTTGCGTTTGGTTAGTAGGTCCTTGGCATGCTGCGCGGTGGCGAGCGTGTTTATGCCGGTGTCGTCTACTATAATTTTTTCCGCTGGCACTTTTTGAGTGAGTAAATATTGCTGCATAACCTGAGCTTCGTTATAACCCTCTTTGCCCATCCCGCCGTTTACCATAATAAGCGGAGCGTAGTTTGCTCGATAGAGTTCCAAGCCTTTATCTAATCTACCTTTTAGTCGGTCGGACATACTGCCGTCCGGATTCACGGTGTTGCCAAGAACAACTATCACGTCCGCTTTATGGGTTGTGTCGTGCAGTCCCACGTACCAAAACACCGCCACATGCGCAACTGCGATGGCAATAATTATTCCGCACACTGTGTACAGTTTTTGCTTGATTGTCATATAGCGAGGATTTAAGTTATGAAAAATGCGGAATTAAAAGCGTGCGGCGTTCTCCCCGGCCAGGTAGCCTGTGGTCCAGCAAATTTGGAGAGAGAAGCCGCCGGATGGACGGTCAAAGTCCAAGATGTCACCAACTAAATAGAGGTTGGCGTACAGTTTGGACTGCATTGTTTTAAAGTCTATTTCTTTTAGACTTACTCCGCCTGAAGTGGTAACGGCTTTGTCAGTGCCCAAAAAACCGGTTACGGTAAGCATGAACTGTTTAAGCTGCTTCACTAGTGTACTCCGTTCTGTTTTAGTTACTACGTTACATTCTTTTTCCGGGTTAATGCCGGTTAGCGCAAGGAGCGCAGAGATCATTTTCGGTGGCACTACGTTTCCTAAATTGTTGCGGATTTTTTTGTTAGCACCGGCTTGCAGAATGCTCAAGATATGCGCATCTAATGCAACCGCGTCGAACTGAGGGTACAGGTCTAGCTCTAGACTTACCGGAGAGTAGGTATACAAGTCACGAATGGTTTTGCTCATATTGAGCACTAGTGGTCCACTTAAGCCGAAATGGGTAAATAGCAATTTACCAATTTTGCTTTCTACCTTTTTACCATCTTGTACTATAGTCAGTTTAGCGTTTGGAAAGCTTAAACCGGAAAGTTCTTTTTGCCATTGTTCTTTGGTGGTAACGGGGACCAAGGCGGCGTTTGGCTCAGTCACAGTATGGCCGATATCTTTCATCCATACAAAACCTTCGCCGGTGGAGCCGGTTTCCGGTCGAGACTTGCCACCGGTGGCAATAATATACTTTTTTGCAGTTAGAACATTTTTTTTAACCCGTACGCCGATAATGGTTTTATCGTGTGTGAGTATCTCCGATACCGGAGAGTCGTAGTGGATTGTGACTTTCCCGGTTTTTAAATACGCCACGAGTGTCTTCCATACATCTTCGGCTTTATTGCTTTGCGGAAACGCGCGTTGCTCCGCCTCTACTTTAGTGGGGAGACCTCGCTCATTGAAGAACGCCAAAGATTCAGCCACGCCAAAACGGCTAAACGAACCAAAGAGAGCCTTACCTTTAGGTCCATACTTGGCTACCATTTTGCGTACATCAAGTTCCGCATTGGTAATGTTACACCGGCCGCCGCCAGTGATGAGCAGTTTTTTGCCAAGCTTTGGGTTTTTTTCCAAGAGCAAAACTTTGGCACCAAGCTCAGCCGCTCTGCCCGCAGCCATCATACCCGCAGGGCCGCCGCCTATTACGATTACGTCAAATGTCATAGTAGTAATAAGTAAATAGTAATCAGTAGGAAGCAAAGAGAATAAGAGACTGTGTATTTATGTCGTAACTCTTATTACTAATTACTCCTTACTAATTACTAATGCTTTTTCTTTCCGTTGAATCTCATCCGTTAGGAGCCCTACGCCAATTTTCTTTTCTGCAGAGTAGGGGATGAGCCTGTGGTCGCCAACTTCAGTTTGTATGGCCGCCAAACTTTTTTTAAGATCGTTTGGTTTTAGCTTGTCTATTTTATTTGCAATGACAACTATGCGACGTTTGTGTTGTTCCAAAAGCGCAAGCATGTTGCGGTCGTTCTCCGTTAAGCCAACTTTCGCGTCTATTATTAATACCACTTTACGGATGTTTGCTTCCGGGTGTTGTAAGTACCAGTGGATGAGCTGAATAAGCGCATCCCGCTTTTCCCAGGAGCCTTCGGCATAACCATAGCCCGGTAAGTCTACCAAATAGAACGATTTATTTATTAAAAAAAAGTTGACCTCTCGTGTGCGGCCGGGTCGTGGGCTGGAGTGTGCTAAGTCACGACGTTCCACCAAGGAATTAATGACACTGGACTTGCCTACATTGGAACGGCCAATAAACGCCACTTGTGGAGTTTCTTCGAAGAGAATGTCGTCTTCTCCGGTTATACCTTTTTTGAAGTCTGCGGATGTAATTTTCATAGTAAGTATTATTAACTAAATAATCGAGCCAGGCCGTAGGCTGCACTGGCTGCCACGCCTCCCAGCGCTGTAGTTTGTATGGCCCCAACAAATGGGCGAGCACCAATAAGTCTGGCTTTGCCATACCCAAACACAAAGAGAGCAGCAAGGGTTAACAACGCAGAATCCAACAACGCAGCACGAGGAGAGTTCGTGAACATGTATGGAAGGAGCGGTACAATGCCTCCTAAAAGATATGATACCGCTATAGTGAGGGCGCTTTTGTATACTCGATGCTTATCTGGTTCTTCTAGGTTTAATTCATAGCGCATCATAAAGTCCACCCAGGTGTCTGGATTTTGGGTGAGTTTGTTGAGTATGGGTGCAATCTCCTGATCGCTCAGGCCGTATCCTGCAAATATATGCGCAACTTCTTGCCGTTCTCTTTCCGGCATATGCACAATTTCTTCGTGTTCCCGCTTTTTTTCGTGGTTGTAGTGGTCTACTTCATTTTTTGCCGCCAAGTAACCACCCAGGCCCATAGAGATAGAGCCTCCGGCAATTTCTGCTAAGCCCGCCACTACTATAATAGAGGTGTGGTCTACTGCGCCAGAAAGTCCCGCCGCCAAAGCAAAGGGGACTGTTAAACCATCGGCCATGCCAATAATTATGTCGCGAACTGTCTTACTTGCAGTAAAATGTTGTTCCGGGTGCAGGTTGTCATGCATACGTATATATTTAAATCAATTTACGAATGTATAGTTCTAGTCTCATGCCATCGGGGTCGTCAAAATGTACAAACTGTTTGAGGCTAAAGGTATCTATTTGAATGCTGCTGTGAGCAATGCGTGCCTTGTCCAACTTTTGCACGTAGCTGCGTAGCATGGGCAAGCTTTTCATTTGCAAGGCAATATGGTTCAGTCCAATATTGTGCTTGTCGAATTTTTTAGCAGATTGCTTGTATGGCGAAGTGAGAAAGAGTTTGGTTGACCCCAGTACAAAATGCACATCTTCTTTTCCTTGCTTTGGCTTGCCTAAAAAAGCACTATAGAACTTGGTGCTTTTAGTAAGGTCGGAGACCGAGATAACAATGTGATCAATAACTAACCGGGTGGCCATATTATAGTGATTATTGTTTGTATCATACCAAAATTTAACCCCTTCGGCGATGGGCGCTCGGAGGGGTATTAGAGAGAGGGGAGAAGCTTGTGTTGGGTGAGAATTGCTTCTATTTCTTCGGCCGTGCTGGCTTTATAGAGCTCCTCCCGGAGCTCAGCTGCTTGGGGCACTCCGTTAATATAAATTTTATAAAACCGTTTGAGGGGTTCAAAAGGCTTCTTGCCTGCAAAGTAGTGTTCATAGAGGCGAGCGTGGGTGAGTAGTAATTGAGCCTTTTCTTCCAGGGGGTGCACCAGGGGCTCGTCTTCTGCAAAGACCCAGGGGTTTTGAAATACCCCCCGACCAATCATTATGCCATCACAGTCGGAAGTTGATATCTTTTCTTTTGCTTCTCCCAGCGTTAGTACGTCGCCGTTGCCTATTATGAGAGGTCTGTCTTCCGGAGTCGTATTTTGATGAATGGCGTGTACAATGTTCGGCATGAGTTCCCAGTGAGCAGGAACTTTGGACATTTCTTTTCTGGTACGTAAATGGATAGAAATGGCGACCGGTTTCGCTTCGAGCAGTGTGCCTATCCAGTGTTCCCAATCCACCTTAGTATCGCCAATTCGAATTTTAACCGAGACCGGCATATTGCCCGCGCCTTCTTTTGCCGCGTATATAATATCCCGGGCCAATTCTGGTGTCCTAAATAAGGCCGCGCATGAGCCTCCTTTAATAATATTTTTGTCCGGACAGCCCATGTTTATGTCCATGCCGTCAAAACCGAGACTGTGTATGTATGTCGCGGTTTCTCGAAATTTATCTGGTTTTGCGCCAAATACCTGGGCTACGAGGGGAGACTCAAATTTTTCTTTAAGAAGATGATGGGCTAAGCGTTCTCGTCCGGCGCTCATGAGTCCATCGGTAGAAACAAACTCAGTGAAAAAAACATCCGGCCTTCCGCACTGGGCAACCACTTGCCGAAAAGCGACGTCCGTGACGTCGTACATGGGTGCGAGAACAAAAAATGGTTTAGGAAGCGTGTCCCAGAAGCCTCGATTCATAAGTTCATAGTATAAAAGTTTCTGGGCTTTGTTTCAACCTGTGAAGAGATTCGAAATTTGTTATACTGTATGTAGTTGTTTAAGTGCATCTATGGCAAAACTCCGCCGCAGGATTGAAGAGCGAGAAACTTTAGAGCGTTCTTCGGTCGGGCCGGTCATGAAACAAACTGGAAGTAGTTCGTTTGCGTCAAGTCCGCTAGAAAAAACAAAAGAATATTGGCACATGCTCGGGCCAGGGCTGACCACAGGGGCATCGGATGATGATCCGTCCGGTATAGCAACCTATTCCCAGACCGGTGCGCAGTATGGTTACCAACTCTTGTGGTTGGCGGTTTTTACGTTTCCGCTCATGGCCGTGGTCCAAGAAATGTGCGCACGCATTGGTTTGGTTACCGGTCGGGGCTTGGCAGCAAACATCCGAATGCACTACCCGCGATGGGTGTTATACACCTGCACTGCGCTCTTGTTTGGCGCCAATGCCTTTAATATAGGAGCAGATTTAGGGGCCATGGCTAAGGGTGTTCAATTATTTTTACCCTCTGTAAGCTTTTCGCTTTTGGTGGTGGGCTTTACAGTGCTCTGTTTGGTGCTGCAAATTTTTAGTACCTACGCGAGCTATGCACGTATTTTAAAATATTTAGCGCTCGTGCTTTTAGCGTATATATTTTCCGGATTGAGTGTCTCAGTGGATTGGAAGTCCGTGCTGAGTCACGCCACCATACCGAGCATTAGCTTTTCTCGAGAACAAATATTTTTAGTCTGTGGTATTTTGGGCACCACCATTTCTCCATATTTATTTTTCTGGCAGACTTCCCAGGAAGTAGAAGAAGAAATTTTACACGGTAAGACATCTATAGAGGCGCGTCAGCAAATTACAACTCCACGAGAAATAAAACAAATGCGGGTAGACGTGTGGTCGGGTATGTTTTTGTCTAATGTGGTCATGTTTTTTATTATTATGACCTGCGCAGCGACCTTGTTTACTGCCGGAATCACAAATATTGACACCGCTGCAGATGCAGTACTTGCGCTGAAGCCCATAGCTGGTAATGCAGCCTACCTATTATTCGCGGTAGGTATTATAGGTACTGGCTTGCTTGCGGTACCAGTCTTAGCGGGTTCGGCTTCCTACGCGATGTCTGAAAGTTTTGGCTGGAAAGAAGGATTGTACCGTAAATGGCAACAAGCTCATGCATTCTATGGGGTAATAATTGTTTCCATGCTTGTGGGCTTGTTGCTGAATTTTATTGGGTTAGACCCGATTAAAGCGCTTATTTATTCAGCGGTTGCCAATGGTATAGTAGCGCCGGTAGTGCTGGTTTTGATTGTGGGTTTGAGTAGTAACCAGAAAGTAATGGGGGAGCATGTGAGTAAACCAGTTACTCGTACACTCGGACTTATAATTACGAGCCTCATGGCTGTGGCCGGGGTTGCCACTATTATTGCTTTATTTGTGTAGTGGTACTTCTCCAACGGGTTTTATCCCCCTCCTATCCTAGGAGGAGAGCAAGAAGACCGGGCGGTGCTATAAACGCCACTCAATACTGGACAATTATACTAGTTTATAGTATAATAGTTACGTTGTTCATATTGAACGGGGCAAGGTATTTCTTGCGGAATTCTCAAAGATTCTTTACCCACGTTCTGGATGGCAATTTACAAATAGTAAAACAGTATGTTTCTTGGAAACACATACTGTTTTTAATGTGGTAGGTAGAAAGGCATAACTATGGTAAAGAAGCAAAAACCAGAAGCAGGTTTTGAACGTTTAGCGTTAGGGTTTACCGATTGGGTAGGCTCAACTTCGTCGCTCATAGTGCATACTATTTTGTTCGCTGCCTGTTTTGTGTCAGTATTATTCGGCGTTTCATTTGAAAAAATGTTGCTTGTACTCACAACAGTCGTGTCTTTAGAGGCTATTTACTTAGCTATCTTTATTCAGATGACGGTGAACCGGAACACGGCCAGTTTGGAAGAAGTGGAAGAAGATATAGATGAGATTCAGAAGGACATTGATGAGGTCCAAGAAGATGTGGGTGAGATTGCCGAAGACGTGGAAGAAGTACAAAAAGACGTGGACGAAATTCAGGCTGATATTGATGAAGTACAAAAAGATGTTGATGAAATTGCGGAAGATGTGGAGGATATAACCGAAGGCGAAACAGCAGAGCAACATCGGGATCGCATGAGTCGAGAGTCATTAGACAAAATTGAACTTACCCTTGCCCGGTTGATTGATGAAATAGAAAAAATAAAAGCGCAGAAGTAAAAAACGCGATAAAATGATTCAAGAGAATCCAGCATGTGGATTCTCTTGAAGTTTTTGACCAGACATCGTTAGAGGTTTCCATCCTTGTCTTTGACATAATAGAAACTGCCGACATTTCGGCAGAGATTTGTCTGGCTGTTATTTCCTCCGTCCACGGCTGAGTGTTTTGGCATTTGGGCTTTATCGCCGATTTTAACTCGGCCACCCCTAATTTCTTTGCTAAAGCCACAAGGACACTTGTGGTATTTTTTAACTTCATTCGACCTTGGCTTGGCCGACTTTTTTGGTTCCACGGCTTTTTCTCCGGTTGGTGATTTATATATTGCGCCAGCTATGCCGGATGACGAAGGCGCAACCTGGTATGCTAAATGCTCCCGGGTCAATTGTCAAGCATGCGGAAAGTCTTCAGACAAAAAAGAGACTCTTTGTTTTAAACGAAGAGTCTGTTTTATGAGGGCTAAGTTTGTTAAGGGGTCACGGGAGTGTGCCGGTGTTCAATATTCTGTATTTTATATTTTGAGTGGCCGTGCAAAGTATAAAATGTATAAATTCATGTAACGTGTTATTCCCGTGCTGCTATCTGTTGTCTCCACAACGCTGCATACAATCCTTTTTTGTCTAGGAGCTGTTGATGGTTGCCTGACTCAGCGATTTTTCCTTTTTCAAGCACGAAGATGGTATCGCTATGTACTATAGTAGACAACCGGTGAGCGACCAGAACGGTTATAAGATTGGGCCGTTCTTTTTTAATCTCCTTTATGGTATGGGTAATTTCTTCTTCGGTGAGAGAGTCGAGTGCGCTAGTGGCTTCGTCAAAAATAATTAAATCAGGGTTACGAAGCAAAGCCCGGGCAATAGAGAGGCGTTGTTTTTCTCCACCGGAAAGCTTGAGTCCGCCTTCGCCAATTTTAGTTTCAAGTCCTAAACCGCCGCGTTCTATAATGGATAACGCAGAAGCCGATTTAAGCGCGGCAATGGCTTCGTCGTCGGTTGCTTCTGGTTTTACGAAGAGTAAGTTATCTCGAATAGTCCCGGCAAAAAGCTGAGTGTCCTGCGAAACAAAACCAATGCGATTGCGATAGTAGGCCGCGTCTAACTGTTTGGACTCTGTGCCATTGACGGTAATGTGTCCGCCGGTGGGAGGGTAGAGGCCCACAATAAGTTTGATAATAGTAGTTTTACCCGAGCCCGACGGTCCAGCAAAAGCAACTGTTTTACCTGCGGTGATTTGAAAATCTACATCTTCCAGCGCGGCTTCTGTTGCTGAGCCATATTTGAAGTGGACATGGTCAAAGGTGATATTGGTCACCTTGTCCACTTGGACTGCGTTGGCAGGTTTTTCTTCTTTCGGTGTTTTTAGGATTTCATCCAAACGCTCCATGCTCGCTTTTGTTTCTTGATAGGCTGCAGCAACGTTGCCCAGTTCGCCTAATGGTTGGAATATTGCAAAAGAGTAGAAAAGCAAGGAGAAGAATTGGCCAAGCGTAATACCTCCGGTAAAGATAAGGTAAAGCATGAGCAACATGAGCGCAGAGCGAAGCGCGTTGATCATGGTGCCTTGTAAGAAGCTGAGTTTTCGAACTAAGCGAACTTTTTCTAGCTCAAGCGCCAATATTTGTTCATTAACGCTATTAAGGCGTTTTATCTCCTGCTGCTCTAAGCCTAGTGACTTAACCAGCTCTACATTGCGCAAGGTTTCGGTGGTACTGCCGGCTAAGGCGGAAGTTTGTTTAATAATGCGTTGCTGCGCGTTTTTTATTTTTTTGGAAATATAGTACGTAACGCTGCCGAGCGCGGGAATAATAAGGAAATAGACTAACCCAATAAGCCAGTGTACGTAAAATGCATATGCCAAAACCAAAACAATGCCAATGAGGGCGAGAAAAAGGGAATTAATAGCGGTTTGAATGAGTTTTTGGGAATCGTCTCGCGCTTTTTGTAGCTTGTTTAAAAATTCACCACTGCGTTGGTCTTCAAATACCGCGTAGGGGAGCGAGAACGAGTGGTCTACCGAATGGTTGTACATGCGTGCGCCAAGTCGTTGAACTATTACATTTACATAGTAGTCCTGAAAGTTTTTGGCGACTCGTGAAATAAAGTTGGTCGCGACTGAGGCGAGTAGTAGTAGAATAACCCCGCGTAAGAAAACGTTATGCGGTAGTTTATCTGCTTGAGAGGCGTATTTGTCTACAATGAGTCTAAAAATTTGCGGGTCTATCAAGCTAAAGACTTGGTTGATAGTGGCAAGCACGAGCGCGCCCGCGAGAACGTTTTTGTAGTTTTTAAGGTATTGCCAGAGTAAGTTCATATACGCGATCCGAATCTAGCCTACTCCGCCGAAGTGTCATCAATATAATATTGGACGTACAAGGTCGGAGTGACTGTTAGAGGTTAAAAATAGTATGAGTTACGGCTACGAAGGCCGGGCGAATTCATCCGAATCTACGAATGAACTCCGAATTATTAAATATAAAGTAATAGTTATGCATACATATGCATAACTAAAATGAGTATAGCAAAGTACATTTCGCTCGTCGAGTGGATAAGGCTACTTTTGCTCGGGGGTAAATTGCTCCGGTTTTGT
>CAZKVS010000003.1:0-2372 GCA_964556325.1 uncultured Candidatus Saccharibacteria bacterium | reverse complement strand
GCTCGTCGAGTGGATAAGGCTACTTTTGCTCGGGGGTAAATTGCTCCGGTTTTGTGGGCAGGTTTAACTTGGATTTGTTCGTGGAATTATTGGCGTCCGGGAGTTTATATACGTCTGAAGTTTCGTCTATAACGGTTGCATTATTTGTAAATAGTCTCGGCGTGAGCAGATATGCAAGCAGTAAGCCGAGTAAAATACAGAGTCCAATGCCGGTAAGTAAGTGCGCTGTTTTTATTTCTGTGTTTAATTTCATATATGCGATACGAAACTACGAATACATGCGAATCTACGAATGAACAACGAATTTGGAATTAGTAGTTTCGCAGCTGATTCGTAGATTCGTGTCATTTGTAGGTTTGCATCGGTCTAAATTATGTCGGATTTCTTTACTTCTATAAATTGGCCTGGTGGTATGTCAGGTAGTTTGAGTTTGTTGACCCGGATGCGCTTAAGGTTTTTCACCACGAGACCTACAGCTTCAATCATTCTGCGCACTTGGCGTTTTTTACCTTCATGAATAGTCATGGTTATAACAGTTCCGCGCGATTTTACTTTCGCGGGATAGGTCGTGCCCGTGGCAATGTCTACACCCGTGCGGAGTTGCTCAAGTTGTTGGTCGTTCGGCGGGAGATTTACCGTTACCTCGTACTCTTTGTCGTGTTCGTAAGATGGGTGGGCGAGTTGCTGGGTTAGTTCGCCATCATTGGTCAAAATGAGTAAGCCTTCGGTGTGGTAGTCGAGTCTGCCTACGTTCCAGACTTTGGTACGTAGTTCCGGCGGGAGTAATTTAAAAATAGTTCGCCTATGTTGCGGGTCGCTTTTACTGACTACATATTCCTTTGGTTTGTTTAGGGCAAGGTAAATTTTTTGTTCAGCTGGTTTTATGGTCTTGCCATATACAGTTACTTTATCTAATAACGGGTCAGCCATGTCACCCAGCTTGGCCTTGTGACCGTTAATACTTACCTGGCCACTTTTAATAAACTCCTCAGCCTTTCGCCTGGAAGCCACTCCAGCTTCACTAATAAGTTTTTGTACGCGAACTTTGGTCATGGGTTATGTGTTATGTTGGGGAATTTCAAAAATATGGGCTTGATTAGCCGGCGAATCTGGGCTCAATAGTAATAGCTCTGAATTGCCGAAGTGAAATTGAGTGAGAACGTCTTGCCAGGGTAAGCGGTAGTACTGTGCGTATATCATTTTACCGAAGTCACCGTGAGTTACGAGTAATACGGAACCTGTAGCATGCCGTGACTGAATATCCGTAAGTAATTCTCCTGCCCGAGCCAACAAGTCGGGGAACGTCTCAGCGCCTTCGGGGTTTAGGAAATATACAATAGTGCTAGTAACGAGTATATCTGGTGCACAAGTTTCAGTAATTGTGCTCTGAGGCTTGCCGCTCATGCAGCCGAAGTCGCGTTCTATAAGGCCGGGTAGGACTACGGGGTTAGGACCACTAATGGTACGAGCAATGACCTCAGCTGTTTGGGTGGTGCGAAGAAGCGGCGATGTATATATAGTATCAAAATGTAGATGGGCCGCTGCAATTTTATTGGCCACCGTTTCTGCTTGCTGTAAGCCTATAGCAGTGAGAGGTTGATTACGACGGCCATTTAGAATACCCGCCGCGTTGTCTTCGTCTTGTCCGTGTCGGGCGAGATATATGTGTAACATAGTTTGATTATAGAAATGGTGCCCTCGCGAGGAATCGAACCTCGATCAAGACCTTAGAAGAGTCCTGCTTTATCCATTAAGCTACAAGGGCTTGCTTTTTCCCCAATTATTAAATTGGATGTAGGTTTTCCGTCGATGGCAATTAGCACAACGTATCTCACATTTTATAATTTCTTGCGCAACTGACTGCCAAGAGTAGTGACCAGAAAGCATGCGGGCGACATTTTTGAACTTAGTGTTTGGGTCGGTATGATCAAACTCTAATACGATTGGATCGTCTTCTCCACAATCTATGCAAGATTTACTTGATAGATATTCAAATAGCCTGGCCCGTATTTTTATGCGATGCTTTTTTTGAGCCGCGTATAAATCCGTTCTGTTTTTATATGGCATATAGGGATTATAACAATCCCTTCTAACCCTGTCTATAAAAACTATTTTATTATTTATTCCACCTTATTGTACCTGTACTTCACAAAAATCTCAATGTATTTTAGTAACTAGGTGGATAAATGAAACATACTCCAAGCGTGGAAGTGGTATGATATGGGTATGGATAGCCAAAGTTTACAGACCTACATTGCCCAGGCTGAGAGTGCGGGCAAAACTCGGGAAGTTATATACACGGAGCTACTCGGGAGTGGTAACTCGCTTGCAAATATAGAAGCTGCGTATAAGTCTCTGAAAGACGTGCATGA
>CAZKVS010000002.1:11234-78383 GCA_964556325.1 uncultured Candidatus Saccharibacteria bacterium | reverse complement strand
CTACCTCTCGTGGAATCTGCTACACATAGCGCCAAACCAGCGCAACTCAGTGTAGTGGTGCACACAAAAACGAAACACTGTTTGAAACTCGCCTAGGCCAAAAGCCTGGGCAAGGAGTACTGTAAGACGATGAAACTAATATCGATTAGGATGTTGCAAGTTCTTTGCAGTGCGATTTTGTTCGCGCTGTTCAGTCTCAATCCTACCCTCGCCTATGCCCAAGCAGCAGATGAAGTGGTGGAGGCTAAGACCAAAGTCCGGTTGGTTGGCCAGCCGGTTTCGCCTGACAATAAAGCCTCGGTGATTCTTGAAATGGAAGCTAATGGCAACGAGAATGCTGTAGCCTTTAGTTTCAACTTTAGAAGCGACGAGCTTACCTACGAAAGCACTTCTGGGCTTGCTCCGGGGGTGACAGTGCATATTAACCAACTTATTCCGGGCAAGATCGGATTTTTGCTCGGACTACCTATAGGGCAAACCTTTAGCCAGGGCGTGCACCGCCTGGCTACTTTCAATTTCCACGTGAAGCGAACCGGTAGGTTGGACCTCTTGTTCGGCGATACTCCAGTTTGGCGCGAGGTCGTGGACAAGTTCGCCACCGTTTTACCTGCGGAGTTCACAAACGGGTTTGTATTTAGCGAAAGCCCGATTGTGGAGTTTTTCTACATGGGTCCGACCCATGCTGAGTTGGGTAGGCCAGCGTATGTTCTCGTTGGCGGATTGGAGTACGCCGACAGCGCGGTGATTGTTGGCACACATCAAAACGAGGCACGGCAAACCGAAAGGTGGGAAATTGGAAAAATTAAACCTGGTGGCGAAGTTGAAAGATTTGTGTTCGTGCCGCCAGCGGGGTACACTCGCTTTGACATAATTCCCATCAAGAATGGCCAGCGTTTGCCGTCCATAACCGCCATGGGTGTGAATCGGCCGTAAAGCTGCTTTTCAGAACTTTTGCCGATAGGTATCGGCTATAACTTTTCTCTCTAACCAAGTCGGCACAGGGTGCTAGTTTTATGGGGTTTGTATAACTCATCAAACTAGTAGTCTGTGCCGTTTGCGTTATATTGACATATAATTAGTTTTATGTTACTGTATGCAGTTCCGCCAATTGTTAAAAGTTGGGGACAAAATGCCAAAAGCTAGCCTAAAAGCAAGTTTTTGTTCTGCACTTTTACATACATTTTTGTCAGGGGGATATATTTTAGAGAAGGTTTAATTTCAGATGGGTTTCTTTTTGGCTTTAGTTTGATTATATGAAAGGTGGGAAAAAGGTAAAAGCTATTTATGTTTGTACTTTGCTTCCACCTTTCCATGTGTCTCAGTCAGGAAGTTAACGGTCTATAAAGTATCTACGTGCTTTAAATGATCTTTACGCTTCTACATTAAAATCAAACTCGGCGTTCGCAATGACGCTACATCCATAGGAGAGAACCATGTTGACCAAAAGAGCGGCGCGTAGGGGCGCACTTGTATGTTTTTTGTTAGCTTTGGCTATCGCGTTAATGGCTTGGTGTTCAAATACGCTTGGGCAGGAACGGCAACAACCTGAAATCGAAGTTGTTACTAAAGCGCAGGCCTTGATGGTTACGGCCAAAGAGCAAGCGCTGGCAATGGTCCAGCAGGGGTATTCAACCGTACCGCTGATGGACAAGTTGATCGTTCACACTGCGGGTTATACGCCGGCAGGTCAGACGATGACGCTTTCAGCTTATGCCACGGACATATATCCAAGCGTGCGGTGGGCAACCATCGTATTCGTTTATGGCGGGGCAATTAAACAGGTGACGCTTAAGTTCTTTCCAAGTGGCATCTTTAAGCGGGTTAATCAAGAGATGTTCCGCGGGCCTCTTCCAGAAAGCTATTCGCTCGGTGAATGGCAAGCTTTAGTCACGTTATACGATGCCCAACTTATACCAATTGGTTTTGCCGGCAGCAAGTTTTACCATGAGTATGCGGCCGCGCCTCAGCGCGAAACCGGCCCGCGTATCAAGTCGGGTCAGGGCGGCATTCATCCCGTGGGTTTTCCGGTGGCGACCCTGAAGGTTGTGGGAGATGAAACATTACGCCACAGATACAGCGCGTTGTTTTTTTACGGAGGTAACGATGTCGTACAAGAAAATTCCACCGTGTCTGACGGGGAACTCTATGTCTCCGATTATTTGAACCGAGTTTCAGTCGGCCCGAGCAATCTATATCGCTCGAGCGTGGTTTTGAAAGACTTGGATACCGGTTTTTCGTTTACCTGTGACCGTTGTATGGAGTTTTACAACGGCACGGGTCCCGGTTACCCGCAGTGAAAGCTGCGATGCCTTCTCGATAATCAAAAAGACGTGAGCTTGCTGATGTTGTGGATTCATACCCACAGTATCAGCAAGACACGTCTTTTTGTTTTGGACAACTTCACCCCACCTAGCCTCCCCTTAGAAAGGGGAGGGAGAAGAGAAAAGACTGCCGAGTGGCAGTCTTTTTGTATTGGCTGAAAGCTAGTAGCTAAAACCTGTAAGCTATTCTACGCGCGTTCTACATATTCACCTGTGCGGGTGTCTACGCGAACTATTTCACCTTCTTTTATGAACAGGGGAGCGTCTATAACTAGACCAGTGTCCAGAGTGACTTTTTTAGTAACGCCGCCGCCTGAGTCACCACGAATGCCCGGAGGGGCATCGGCAACTTTGTAGTCTACTTTAATAGGTAGTTCAATGGATACAGGTTGGCTGTTAAAGCGGAGCACGGAAACTTCTAAGCCTTCTTTCAAATATGGTTCCTGTTCAGCGGTAACTTCTTTGTTGAAGTCAATTGGCTCAAAAGTCTCGTTGCTCATGAAGTGTGTGCCGTCATCGTCTGCGTACAAGAAGTTCGCCTTTTCGCGGGACACGTCTGCTTCATCTATTCGCTCGCCAAACTTGAAGCTATACTCCATTACCTTACCGGTAATCACGTTGCGGAGCTTGGTTTGCATGACCGGCTTTCTTTGCGCGGTGCGCATGCGGTTGGACCATATAACCTGAAACGGCTCGCCGTTGTACAGGATAATGGTCCCTACTTTCATGTCGTTTAAATCCATAAATCAATTTACATAATTGATCAGAATTGACCATAATTGTTCAAAATTGCCATTCTAAATTATGGACAATTGTGTACAATTTTATTTAATTTTGGTCAATTAGCCTAGGCGGCTACGAATGGCAACAATGCCATATGGCGAGCTCGCTTGAGTGCCAAAGTAATCATGCGCTGGTGCTTTGGGCAGCTGCCAGTCTTTTTGTTAGACATGATTTTGGCATGGGGGGACATAAAGCGGCGAAGGGTCTGGCCGTCTTTGTAGTCTACCGTGGTAATTTTGTTGGTGCAGAAGTAGCAATTCTTCTTTACCATTGGGATGTCTCTGTCGCGTTGTTGAGGTCTCATAAAATAATTTAAAATTGATCAGAATTGACCATAATTGTTCAAAATTGCCATTCTAAATTATGGACAATTGTGTACAATTTTATTTAATTTTGGTCAATTAAAAAGGTATATCTTCTACTTTAATGTTTTCTTCGGCTTGGATGGTAGGGAACTCTTCGTCCACAATGGACTGGTCGCCGCCTTCTTGTGCGGGGCCGGCTGGTTTAGCAAACGGTGCGCTTCCGCTCGTGGCACCTGGAGTACCGCCGTCTAACATAATCATGTTGTCGGCAATAATTTCCGTGCGGTAGTTTTTCTTACCGTCCTGGCCATCCCAGCTTCGGGTTTGTAAGCGGCCTTCAATGTATACACGTCGGCCTTTTTTCAAGTATTGGCTAGCAATCTCCGCCAACTTTCGCCAGAGTACTACGTTGTGATATTCAACCTGTTCTACCTTTTGACTGGTTTGTGGGTTGGTGTATACGTAATTGGTAGCAAGAGAAAGCTGACACACACTCGCGCCGTTTGGTGTAGAGCGAAGTTCCGGGTCTCGCGTGAGCCGGCCAATAATCATGACTTTGTTTAAATCCATAGATTTTAATTTAATTAATTGTTCAAAATTGTTCAAAATTGCCATTTAAATTATGGACAATTATGGTCAATTTTACTTAATTTTGATCAATTACTTAATAAGATCATCGGACAACGCAGCTTCAATCTGCTTGTCCAACTCTTCGGTGGAAAGCTCTTTGGCAATTTCTTTTACTTCATCTTTTACTGGTTCCACTTTAGGTGTTGGAACTGGTTCAGGTCGCGCAACCGGCGCAGCGGCTGGGGCAGGACGTGGGGCCTGCGGTTGGTCTTGCTCACCTTCAGGTGCTTGCTTGGTCAGTTTGCTCTGAGCAACTTTGTCTTTTTCGCTGCGAACCAAGTGTTCGTCTACGTTTATGATAAGGTGACGAATAACCGTTGCGGTTTGGGAGCGAACCTTTGCTTCCAAGTCGTTTATTTTATTCGCAGGCATGGTAAAGGTTTCTACCACATAAAAACCGTTACGGGTTTTCTTAATAGGGTAGGCAAGTTTCTTTTTACCCAAGAGTTCTTCTTGGATATCGGTACCACCGAAGTCGGTGATAAACTTCTGAATTTGGGTGGCTACCTCGGGGACCTGGTCATCGCTGACTCCGGCGGCGAGGATGTAGCACAACTCATATCGCGGCATGAAAGCTTTCCTTTCATTTCTACCTATCTTTTCTTGGATGGCTAAAGCGCACCCGCAAATCAAAGTAGAAAATATGGTTAAATATTTAGTTGTTCACCGGAAACCGCTTATTTCCGGCAAGTTGTTACTATTTTACCAGAACCCACCCCATTTGTCCATGTTTTTGAGCATGGACATAACTTAAAATATATGTTATAATTTACATTCTCGGATTTCGCCGAGATTGCATCCTGGTTCCAGCTGGGATATAACATCAACCAAACCTTTCCAACCTTACGGGGGACACTTATCATGCGCAAGCTATTGCCACTATTTTGCTTTTGTTTGTTGTTCGTGGCTGGATGTAATGCCCGCGCTGCCTCCCTCAGCGCGCGCAGCTACGTCTCGTCGAAAACTACGTGGACTTACGAGTCTACGTCGGCGACCGGACAAGTCATTTTGAAACTTTCCGATGGTCCTCAGCTGGTGCTGCCGGCTGATCATCATTTCAAAAAGGAGTTTGAAACGGACAAAACCGGAACTTTTCTCTACTGCGATCAGTGCAGTGGAGAGGCTAGCGAGGTGGCTACCTATCTCGCCCCAAATAACGCATCGGTAAAGAAAGTTCTTGCCGCCCGTTCTGATGGCGGACCTGGTCTTTAGCGCGAAAACGAAAACGGCGGGGGTTGAGACTGATTCAACCCACGCCGTTTTTATATTGACACAATGTTCTTACACATTGAACCGGAAATGAACTACGTCGCCGTCTTGGACAACATACTCTTTTCCTTCTACGCGGAGCCAGCCTTTTTCTTTAGCGCCCACGTAGCCGTTGGCTTCTAGGAGTTTGTCCCACTGGATAACTTCTGCACGGATGAACCCGCGTTCAAAGTCAGTGTGAATTTTTCCTGCAGCTTGAGGGGCTTTGCTGCCCGCAGTGCAGGTCCATGCTTTGCTCTCCTTTGGTCCGGCGGTAATGAAGGTGATAAGACCCAGAGTCTTGTAAGCGGCGTGAATAATTTTATCCAATCCACTTTCTGGCAATCCGAGCTCCGTTAGGTATTCGGTTCGTTCTTCGTCTGATAGTTCCGAAAGTTCGCTTTCAATTTTTGCATCAATTGGAATCATATCCGTCCTATTGGTCGTATATGCCTTATAAGACTTATTAGTTATATCAAACTCAGAATTGGCAACGTACAAGAAAGGTTTGCTAGTAAGGAGTTGAATGTCTTTACTGTGAGTTTTTTCTTCGTCGGTCAGCTCTACCGTGTTGGCCATATGGCCGGCTTCTAGCGCTGCTTTGTATTTATCTAACACTTGTTTTTTTACTATAAATTCTCGGTCGCCACTTTTGGCTTGCTTGGCTACAGACTCCAAACGTTTATCTACCGTTTGTAAGTCGGCCAGTTGGAGCTCTATGGCAATAGTTTCCATGTCGCTCACCGGGTCTACTTTCCCGGCCACGTGAATAATGTCGTCATTTTCAAACACACGAACCACTTCCATAATGGCGTCTACTTCGCGGATGTGGGAGAGGAACTGGTTACCCAAGCCTTCGCCCTTATGTGCACCGGAAACTAATCCGGCAATGTCTACAAACTCAATGCTCGTAGGAACAACTTTCTCGCTACTTTCTAGTTCTGCCAGTTTATCTAGTCGCGTGTCGGGCACGGCTACTACGCCCACATTTGGGTCTATAGTCGCAAATGGGTAGTTCGCCGCCTCGACTTTACTCTTAGTGATGGCGTTAAATAGGGTGGATTTACCTACATTTGGCAGGCCCACAATGCCGATTTGAAATGACATGAAATATGCGTTCAGAAATAATTATATGAAACGTTCCCTCATATTTTAGCGGAAAATAGACTATACGCCAAGGCTATGTAAAAATATGTGACGGTGGTAAAATATACTCAGTTATACGTACTCATAATTGGTATTTACCTTTCTTATGGACACTACAATTCAAGCAGTTTTGGACTCTGCTCTGGCAGAGAAGCGCCTTAATAAGACGGCTTATGAAGAAATAGTTAAATGGCTCACCCAAGAAGAGTTTGAAGAGTTTATGCCTGAGCTTCGGGCCCGACTTTCCAAGCCGGACTGGGATATGCTCATGGATGCGTTCTATCGCGTACTTATTTTTGGCACAGGAGGTTTACGCGGAGTGATGGATTTGGGTACGAACCGCTTAAACGCATATATGATTCGCTGGGCCTCGCAGGCCTACGCACAATACCTTTTAAAATACAAAACTGACATCGCGCATAAGGGAATAGCCATAGCTTATGATAGTCGTATTAATTCCCAAGAGTTTATGAAAGAGACTGCCCGGGTCTTAGCGGCTAACGGGGTGCCTGTCTATATTTTTAAGTACTATCGTGCCACACCTGAGCTGTCTTTTACCGTGCGCCACTTACAACTCGCAGGCGGTATCGTAGTCACTGCCAGTCATAACCCGCCTGAGTTTAACGGCTATAAAGTGTATGACGAACGAGGTATACAGGTGTTGCCTGAGGTGGGTATGCACATTGAAGCTGAATTTAAGGCAGTTGATGCAATTAAAAAACTGACTTTTGAAGAAGCGCTTGCTGCAGGAACAATTCGATACATTGACGATTCAGTGGACGAGGCCTTTGCGGAGTCGGCCAAGAAAGTATCGGTCTATCCCGGTCGGGACGTAAAGATAGTGTATTCACCCTTGCACGGTGTGGGTTCTCAATCTGTATTGCCTGTGCTTAAAGCACTGGGTTTTAGCGATATAGATGTTGTGGAAGAGCAGATGAGTTTAGATGGTAATTTTCCAAATGTTGAAGGACATTTTCCTAACCCAGAATTTTCGGTTGTGTATAAACAGGCTATTGCATTAGCAGAGAAGGTTAGCCCGGACATAATAATTGTGTCCGATCCTGACGCGGACAGATTGGGTATTGCTCTGCAAGATGAAGCTGGTGCTTGGGTTAACTTAAATGGCAATCAAGGCGCTGTGTTAATGGGCTATTTTTACATGAATGCGCTCAAAGAAGCTGGACGCTTACCACAACATCCTGTTGTTATTAAAACCTCAGTGACCACGGACTTGCTTCGCGATGTCGCTGAAAGTTTTGGCGCTGAGACCATTGGCGACCTGCTGGTAGGGTTTAAGTTTATTGGAGACCGTCAGGAACATTTGCCTACCGAAAAAACTTTTTTGTTTGGCAGTGAAGAAAGTGTGGGGTATTTATTTAGCAATGACTACCGTGATAAGGGCGCTGAGACTCCTGCTATTGTGGCGGCAGAAATGGCGGCATGGTGCAAGGCCAACGGTACGACTGGTATGCAGTTGCTTGAGTCTATTTATCAGAAATACGGATACTATGCCGAACGTCTTTTTTATCGCCTTATAGAAGGCTTTGGCTCATTTGACCAGATGAATATGGCCATGGCAAAATTGCGCCAGCAGTTACCTACGGAAATTGCAGGTAGGAAAGTGGTGAAAGTGATAGATCGTATGACCGGAGAAGTGAAAGATGGACAAACAGGCGCGCTGCTGGAGACTCGCGCATGGGATAAGGGCGATATGCTTTCTTTCTTTTTTAGTGACGATGAACGCAATGTAATTCACGTCCGTCCGTCCGGAACCGAACCGAAGATGAAATACTACACTGCAATAAAAGGGCGTATACAGGAAAAAACTAAAGCAGCCATAGACGCTGAAGCAGAACAGGTGGAAGTAGCGATGGCAAAAATATTTGAAGACATTCTTTCGGAGGTGGTTGTAAATGTGTTTTAGCGACTATTGCGTGAATATCTAAATTAACTCCATCTGTCATCCCGAGCGAGTCATCGAGTCGAGGGATCTACGCAGAATTGAGAGATTCCTCGCCTCAGTCGCAAAATCCTCTTCGCTAGGAATGACAGAAAACATTAAGAAGCTTTAATTTCGATATTCGCGTTGCATTTATTTGCATAAAGCACAAAACTATGCTATAATTACTTTGTTATAGTTCGAACAGAAATAAAAATAAAATTTATAGTATGCAATTAACATTCCAACGGTTACGCGTGGGTTTGAAAAAAGCGGGCGGTGTCACACCTATCCTGCTTTTTTTGGTGTTTTGCCTGGCAAGCCTTGCTCCCAGACAAGTATGGGCAGACCCAACTATTGCCCAGCTGAGCGTTGGTACTGTCACCAGTACTACAGCCGTAATTACATGGAATACGGACATTCCTTCTGATACGTTTATTTCTTACATAGGTACCGGAGAGAGCAAGGTCCAGAACTTGCAAGACGATAACTTAGTAACCAGCCACAAGATTACCTTAACCGGACTTAAGCCCGAAACTAAGTACGCGTTCACGGTGAACTCCGCAGATACTGAAGGGAACAATGTATCTTTGTCGGGTACGCCATTCAGTACGCCCAGCGGTCCTATAGTTGTTACTCCTCCTCCACCTACGCAACAAACTCAAAATCCTGCACAGTCTACTGCGTCTACCGAAGGCTTGCTCTATACCCCGCCAGTCGCATCCGGGTATGCTACCGGCACGCTTGTGCAAGAGGGAAGTACTATATATTTCCTCATGGTTAAAGATGCAGTTAAAATTCCATTTAGTACCCTGGTAGCCTTTACCGGTCTAGGATACAAGTTATCACACGTACAAAAAATAGATGTATCTAGTTTCCGTGTTTCGTCCGGGTATATTATTTCCAGCGCAACTGAAGAACACCCGTGGGGGAGTTGGCTCAGGGCGCAGGATGGGACTATTTACTATAGTCACTCGTCCGGTTTAATTGGTGTCACATCGATGGATGTGTTTTACGCCAATGGTGGTACGGCGGATATGATTGTACCGTTAAATGCAGCGGATAAAAAAGTGCTGCAAGAGCGTCCTGCTTTACCCGTGCTAATACCCGGTGATGAGCGAATATTATAATGTACAACTATGAACGGACGTATTTTAAAAGTATATGCAGTTTCCGCAGTTCTACTGAGTAGTCTGGCGCTCTCTACCATGCCACTTGTAGCACGCGCGGCCGTGACTATTTCTAAGGTTGCAGTGACTAACATAACCGAGACTAGCGCGGTGGTTTCGTGGCAGAGTAATGTGGCAGGGGATTCATGGGTGGGGTATAAACTCCAGTCTGGCGGTCCACAGTTGTCGGTTTTTGATCTTACCTCTGTCACCCAACATAGTATGACCCTGCGTAACTTAGTGCCCGGAACTACATATGTATATGAAGTAAATACAGTCACCAGCAAAAATGACGGTGGTTTTATTGCCGGTCTTACCTTTACCACCAAAGGCGGCGCAGTTGTTACTATTCCTGCTCAGCCGACCGGCACGCTTGCGCAGGATGGAGGAGTTATATATTTCCTTATGGCGAAAGACAAAATAAAGGTGCCGTTCACCAGCATGGCCGCTTTCACCGGGCTTGGGTACAATTTAAAGAATGTAAAGAAACTGAACTTGTCTAGTTATACTCGCGCAGGCAGTTACGTATTAAACAGCGCTACGCAAGAACACCCGTGGGGGAGTTGGTTAAAGTGGAAAGATGGGACTCTATACTATTCCGGTGCAGACGGGTTAATTGGTGTGCCAAGTATGAGCGTATTTACTGCTAATGGTGGTAAACCAGAAATGATTGTCCCCCTGAACGCCGCAGATGACGCCGTGTGGGCAAAGAACCCGAAGTTGCCTGTGTTGCAGGTGGGGGATAGCAGGGTCCTCTAGAGAAGAATGAGAAGAGAGAGAAGAACTAGAAGAGATAGAATTTTTATGATGTAACACAAAAACCGGTAGTTACCGGTTTTTGTGTTTTAGGATTAAGCATTTTAACATCTTCCTAACTTCGTCAAGTCTTTCAGTGGCTTCGGTATAACTGATGTGTGGGTATTCTCCTGTACAGAGAATTAATTGAGTCTCTAGTTCTGCGCTGGATCCGTAAGCGATTCCGAGAAATTGTCTAAATTCTCCAGGATTGTTTCTATCGTAGCCTTCGGCGATATTAGAAGGTATGGAAACTGCCGATCGTTGCATTTGCGAAACCAATCCAAACAGCTCGCTTTTAGGTAATCGTTTGGTTATGTTATAAACCAGGTGCGTTAGCTTTAAAGATTTCTGCCAAACAATTAAATCCTTATATGATTGAAAGTTTCCACTTTCGTACATAATAGTGTATGTATCAATTATGTATGCTGGCTCTTCTAATTCTTCTATTTCTTCTTGCTCTTCTATCCTATAGCAGTCCAATTTTTTCTTTTACTTCGCGTAGCGTTTCGTGGGCAACTTCTCGAGCTTTGCGGGCACCTTCCCCCAACACTTCGGCTAGGTATTCCGGTCGAGCAAGAAGCTCTTTTTTCTTTTCTCGAAACTCTGCAAAGTGCTCAGCTATGTCTGTGGCCAAGGCTTCTTTCAGCTCGCTAAACTTAAGCGTGCCCGTTTGCTGCATGTCATTGAAGTGTTCAATATTGGCATGACTGCCAAAGTGTGCAAGTAAGCCTAAAAGATTTTCTGCCCCTGCTGACTTTCCCGCACCATCCGTTGCGGTGACTGCTTTTTTTATCTTTTCATGAATTATTTTTGGCTCATCGTCTATATACAATGGAACATCTCCCGTCTTGCTCATCTTCTTGCTCGGATCTTTGATGCTCATAATACGCAGCGGATCGGAGGAGTACGTTTTTGGCTCTGGGAACACATTCGCAAATCGGTTATTAAACTTTCTTGCGACTATTCTTGATAGTTCCACATGCTGTACTTGATCGTGTCCTACTGCGACTCCTTGAGCTTTATATACAAGAATATCTGCAGCCATTAAACAAGGATAGGTGAGTAGACCTGCATTGATATTGTCTTTATGTTGGTTTGATTTGTCTTTGTACTGAGTCATCCGTTCTAGTTCGGCAATTGGTAGTATGCAGTTGAATATCCAGGCAAGTTCGGCATGTTCGTGGACGTGATTTTGCAGAAAAAAAACAGCGTTATTTACATCCAAACCAGCTGCAATATATTCGGCTGCTACTTCTACTGAGTTCTGTCTTAGCTCGTGTGGTTCGAAAGGAGTGGTGAGGGCGTGCAGGTCAGCAATGAAAAAGAAGCTCGTCTTCTCTCTATCTTTGGAGAGCTCAACAAATGGCTTAAGTGCGCCCAGGTAGTTACCAATATGGAGCTTGCTAGTGGCTCGTATGCCGCCTACTATAGTTTCTTTGTTCATAAAGTTAGTATAACTGAACTAGATAGTTAAAACAAAAGCACCCCGGCGGGGTGCTGTTTAGATTATGCTAAAATCAGCCTTACCGCCAGAGTAATGCTTTCCACCAGATTTGATTGAGGCCGATTAATTTTTGCATATATGTAGTGTAAACGAGTCGATTGTTTTAAGCAAACTTAGCGCCTTTACCACTTCTTTTTTCAGCCAGCACACTTGATGGGTATCTTCCCGAAGATGCCCATCAAGTTTTACGAGTGCTATACTAAAAGACAAGAGTAGTCTTATGTCTATATTTGAACGGCAACCAAGAGATTTTAGCGAACCTAATGAACCCAAAAATCTAGTAACCCGGCGTCATTTTTTGCGGAGTGCGGGGGTGGGTTTGGGTGCGCTCGCGCTGACTTCTCTCGCTGGAGAAAAATTGGGTTCCAGCGATGAGGTTCCCGTACGTGAACACATCACAAGAGAACCTCGGGAAACGTGGGAGGCTAGTTTTGATACAGGTGAGTTGGCCGGCGCTGATATGCCGGAGAAATTGTTTGTGGAATATTTCGGTATAGAAGATGGGAAGATGCCCGAACGCCTTACGGTTAATTTTCCGGAGCGACTTATTGCAATGTGGGTGAAGAAAAACGAGCGTTCACATGGAAATCTTAAAGTAAAAGCAGTGGCCGACGCAGTGTTGGATGAGTATTGCAAGAATGAGCCCACTCCAAGTAGTGCGGAGCAATTTACCGCTGAGGCCGATAATGCTGTAAGAGTAGTTTTAAAAAATATAAATTGGGACGCGGTTCGTATGCTCAAGGGCATGAGCGAACCGGACATTGAGCTCGTACAAAAGCTATTAAAGGGCGTTTCAGGCGTGAACCTTTCAGCACTCTGCATGACTGAGCTCATGCCTTCGGAGAACGGTCGTATAAATAAGAGTGCTTTTGATTTACTTTTGCAACATGCGGGCAAGGAATTTATAGAAAGCATTCCTGCTTTATATGATCCATTGGTATCGTTCGGTCCTTACCAATTTACCACTCATGCTTTGGACGGAGCAGCGGCGGAGCCTGTGGGGGCTTCCATAATTAACGCCGCCTTGCCCGAGCGTCTGCGAATACCTGATACGGTGGGTTCGCTTCGAGGAGCTGCGCATCACGCGGCGGCGGTTCTATATATGGTGGATAATGCATGTCATTTAATTAGTTATTTAAAAAATCAACGACAGGACAAAACAGTTTTAACCCGTTTAAGCAACCTTGCGGGTGAGAAGCCTGAAGATATTGCTTTATTTCTCGCGTCAGCCCACCATGCTCCCGAAGCTGCCATTCGTACGGCAGGGGAATGGCTAGAGCAGGCGGATGACGAACAGGCTCGGACATTTCTTGCTCTGTGCCCTCCGAGAATAGCCAAGTACGCCCGCCGAATGAACAATCATTTGCAAGTGCTTAATGAAAAATAAAAAAGTCCTCCGGTGTTATACCGGAGGACTTTTTAAATTATAACTTTATACTTCCGTTACAACAGGCAGTACCATTGGACGACGGTTTGTTTTTTGAAACAGGTATTCACCGACTTGGTCACGAATGACCTGGCGGAGGAATGCGTAGTTAGGCTCAGTCTGCTTGTGGTTAGACTTGTTTTCGCAAATCTTCCGGACTTCATGCTTTACTTCACGAATAATATCTTCATTGCCTTTCATGTAAATGAAACCACGAGAGATAATATCCGGTTGGTTAATAAGTTTGCCAGTCTTGTGCTCAAGAGCAACAATAATAACAAACATACCGTCGGTAGACATAACCTGGCGATCTCGAAGCACTACTTCACCTACGTCACCTACACCGAGCCCGTCTACAAAAATGTAGCCGGCATCAACTTTGGCGTCGCTGAGCTTTGCATCACCTGCCGAGTTAAATTCTAAAATGCTTCCATTGTCCAATACAAAACAATTTTGCGCAGGAATACCCACAGTCTGTGCGAGCTTACTGTGTGAGACAAGCATGTGGTGCTCGCCATGAATAGGAACAAAATACTTGGGTTTGGTTAGGCCGAACATAAGCTTGAGCTCTTCCTGTTGGGCGTGCCCGGAAGAGTGAATATCTAACAGTTTACTGTAAATAACTTCTGCACCCGCGCGGGTGAGGTTGTCTAACACGCTTACTACGGACCGTTCATTGCCCGGAATAGGGGAGGCCGATACTACTACCGTGTCACCTGGTTTTACGCGGATAATTTTATGTTCACCACGAGCCATACGGGCAAGAGCCGAAGCTTCTTCGCCTTGAGCGCCGGTAGTAAGTACAACTATTTGGTTATCAGGAAACTTGCGAGCTTGTTCTGATTTGATAAATATTTTTGGTTCAATTCGTAGGTAGCCCATGGACAAAGCAATTTCAATGGCGTTAACCATAGAACGACCAGTTACAATAATCTTGCGATTATGCTTTTGGGCAGAGTCACAGACGGACTGTATACGAGAAATGAGCTGAGAGAAGGTGGCAAAAATTATGCGCCCCTTCGAATCCGCGAAAATGCGGTCAATGTTCTTTGCTAATTCAGTTTCCGAAACACAGTAACCTGGCTTAGCTGCATTAGTTGAGTCGGAAAGCAATAAAAGTATGCCTTCGCCGCCAAAACGAGCAATTTTTTCAAACTCAGTTGGCCGCTGATCAGTAGGGGTATGGTCGAACTTCCAATCAGTCGCGTACAAGACGTTCCCAACAGGTGTTTGAATGCGCATACCAATACAGTCAGGGATGTTATGGTTAAGGCGGAAGAACTCCACTCGAAACGCACCGAGAGGTACTACGTCGTCTTTGGTGACGGCGTTTATACGGGTGCGGTTCACCATATTGAACTCTTCCATACGCTTGCGAATAAGCCCGGCCGAAAGTGGCATGGTGTAAATTGGGGGATCACCCAGCTTGGCCAATACGTACGGAAGGGCGCCAATGTGGTCTAAGTGGGCGTGGGTAATAAATATGCCACGAATTTTATGCTTGTTGTCCTCTAAATATTTGGTGTCGGGAATAATATAGTCTATACCCGGCATGGTTTCATCTGGAAACGCCAAACCCATGTCGACTACAATAATATCGTCACCGTATTCAAATGCGGTACAGTTCACACCAACTTCTTCTACGCCTCCTAAAGGGATAACGCGAAGTGTGGTACGACTAACCGTGTGTTTGCTCGTAGCAACAGCGCCTGCTGGCGCGCCGCTTCCGGAACTCATGCGAACTGTGCTTGGTTCTGGGGTTATAAAGTGGTCGGAGGAAACTGGCTTCAGCGGAAATGGCTGGCGTCGATTGTTACCGGTAGGCCTAGGGCCATTAGGGCGAGAATTACTTGGTGGCATAGGATTGCGTTTTATCATACTAAAATTAAGATTATGACTTGTATATATACAAAGTTTACAAGCGCTCACGCAATTATACATGCGTACGCGGCATTGAAGAGCTTATATATAGCCAAGTCTTTATTATAGGCCTGTAACTATAAGGGGAGTGTTGTCTAATTCTGACGTGCCGTCTAAAACATATGTGTTCCCGGATTTCAGTGGTGGCAACAAAGCCCCTTACAGTTATTGTGAAATACTAATGTATTTCGTTGTTAAATCGTGCAAAAGATCAAATGTAAAATTAGATCTAAAGAAAAAATACATATGTCCGCATTGGTAGGCTTATACAGCCGCACCGAGCAGGCATCTTCCCCACGTATAGTGGAGGCACAATTAACAAATCAAAAATAAAAAAGACTTTCTAGAACTGATCTGTTAACTGGTGTTTTTATTTCACGAGAAAACTAAGGTGCTTATACTATAGCTGAGTTGGGGCTATTTGTCAACGCATTTTGCTTCTTTTTGAGCAATATATGACTAGACTAAGCCGGTTTAACATATAGTTGGATATACAAAACTGTTGGCGATTTTTGTGGTTTTGTATGGTGCCCAAGAGAGGACTCGGTCACTTCCCGCTATACTCCTCACCCGAAACGGCCTCGTCGTATAACGCTACAGGATTCGCGATGAATGGAATTCACTTCCATTCAAGCTCGTGTCGACCCCTGCCGCTTTTGTTACTCCAAATGGTCGTAACAAATTTCGCCAAAGCGCGAAACCCCTCCTTTTCTCGTCCTCTAAAAAATCAGAAAGCTACGGTCATATAATGACTGTAGCTTTCTGGTGCCCAAGAGAGGACTCGAACCTCCACGACCTTGCGGTCATACGCATCTGAAGCGTACGTGTATACCATTTCACCACTTGGGCAAATATAATTTGTAAAGCTCGCTCGCCTGAGGCGGGTCCGCCTCAGGCGGAAACTCCCACGGGATTGCTCCCATCCCGCCTCGGCGGGGCGTGTATACCATTTCACCACTTGGGCAGGGACTAGAATCATGAATCAGGAATCATGAATCGAGCAATATAGAACTAATCAATTATACTCAACACAATGTTTCCTGCCAAGTAACGGGCTCGCGATTGATATATGGCTTCTCTGCAGTGCTCATAACGCTAATGTTTTTCTCTTATCCATACTTCATTATTCATAATTCCAACTTCTGCGCATCGCTTATTTCCACGTACGGGTGAGTTTGGTGTACCAGCTTGGAGAAAGGGCGAGTATCCAGCTGGGGTCTGGTATTCGTTCCACTTGTATGCCATGGAACCTCGGGTCAGTTACGTATATGTAGAGCGACTGGTTTAAATACAATGCTGCGTGTTGAGTGCTAAGTAATTCAGTGAGCTGTTCGTAGAGCGCCTTTCGGGTAGTTTCATCGGTGTTTGTGCGTGCGTCGGTAATGAGTTTGTCTACTTGAGGCACAGCTAAGCCGCTCACGTTGAGCCCTGGATCCTTTACTTGACTCGAGTGCCAAAACGCAAAAGGATCTGCGTCTGCGTTGCTTTTTTCAGAAAAGAGGAGTGCGTCAAAGTTACGAGGTCGAACGTACGTGCTAATGAGTTCGTTTGTCTCGGCTGGAATGACCGTTACCTTAACACCCAAGTTAGTCCACGCTGTTTGGATAAGGCCTGCTGCAGTAGTGAACGCGGGGGTGTTAGGCGTTACTAAGTTTATCGCGAGCTCTGTTTTTCCTTTTGTGCGAATGCCGCTTATGGTTTTTTTCCAGCCGGCGGTGGTGAGTAACTCGTCTGCTTTTGCTATGTCTGGTGTTGTGGGTTGGGTATTGGTAAAATCGTTTTCTCCCAGGGGAACACCTCCTATGGCAGTGGCGTGGTTCGGCCATGCAGCTTGCGTAATATCCGCGGAGCTCAAGCTGAGTAGGAGTGCTTCTCGCACTTGAGGAATGGCAAGGGTGCTTTTTTTGGTGTTCAGAAATACAGCTTGATACTGCGGTACGCTCATGCGTGTATTGGTTTGCAGATTGCTGGGCGTGTCGGGAAGGTTGTCGGTAAGGGATACACCAAGCGCATTTATTTCTTGTCCGGAAAAAGCCTTATTTACTTCGTCTTGGCTTTCATAGAACGTAACAGTAACCCCGTCTAGAAATGGGGGACGAGGGAAGTTTGCAAAGCTATCAAGAAGGATTTTGCTTACTCGTTTACTAGGGGTGTTCTCTACTTGGCGGACTGCATAGGGACCGTTTCCGAGCGGTGTGAGATTGAGCCCGGTGGTGGTAAAGTTTTCCGCAGCTACGCCGTGCCATATATGTTCTGGCAAGAGTCCGACGGTGAGGTTGTGAAGAAAAGGTCCGCTTTCTTCTTTGGTTGTAAAAATAATCGTTTGGTCGTTTATGGCTTGTACCGTGGTGGAAAGCCAGAGTCCGCGTAGGGGGCTATTAATAGCAGGGTCTTGAATTTTGGTAATAGTAAATACCACATCACTACTCGTGACTGGTTTGCCGTCGTGCCAGGTGAGGTTTGGTTTGAGAGTAACAGTATAGGTTCTTCCGTCATTGGAAATGGTGGGGAGGTCTGTGGCAAGGTCGGAGATTGGTTGGCCTTGATTGTTGTATGTATACAGTCCGCTAAATACTGCGCGGGTTAGCAGCAGGTCTGCCGGCGTAGTGGCAAGGACGGGGTTGATGGTTCTGGGCTGACCCACGACGCCCTGGTTTAATATGCCGCCATGGCTTGGTATTTGTCTCGTGTGGCTCCTGTAAAAAACAAGGCCACTCCAACTCAAGCTTCCTACTATAGTTATTAGCAAAGCAACCGTGAGCCACTTTTCCCAAGGTGCCATGAAAGAAAAAACTTTCCTATACAAGGAAAGATTTAACCAATATCTGAGTGTTGTACGTGCGTTACTCACAAATATAAATTGGGAACAGGCTTAGTGGCGAGTTGCCACTATAAGGCTTGCAACACTTAAACCAACAAATAAAACAGACATAACTATAGTTGCGTAGAAAACCCACTTTTCAAAGCCACGACGAGTCGCGGAAATACCGCCACTACCACCAAACACAGTGGAAAGACCTTGGGAACGGTTTTGCATAATTATAAAAATAATTAGCAAAGCCATAACTATAATGTTGGAGAGTTGGAGAATTTGAGGTAAGAGTTTCATTTTTAGAACTAGTGAATAGTGAAAAGTGGAAAGTGAACAGAAAATGCCACTTAAGCTCATTTAGCATACGGGAAACAGGGGGTATTGGTCAATCTTGACATATATACATATATGTCGTATAATATATAGTAATGTTAAGTTTGGCCGCAGAGAATAGCGCTTACTTAAGAGCTTTATTCTCTACCGCCAAAACCTACGTAGTTCTTTCACAATCCGATTAATTAGAAAGCGCTTGGTAGAACGCTATTCTGGTTAATCACCAACACAAAACAAGGAGTCTACGTGATGCTTAAAAAACATCTGCTCGTCGCACTTCTGGCTTTGGCTTTAACCGCCATTGCCACGCTTTCAACTTCGATTACGGTGCCCGTCGTTGCTGCTCAAGATCGTATTCCTGCCGACTGTCTCGGTTCTCCCGCAGTGCTGAGAACCGCTGGCAAAGGTGTTAACAAAAAGGCTGTCTACAAGGGAAGCAATGTCCTTGTTTACATCGAAACAAGCGACAAGACAATCGCAATGTTCGGGCCGGCTTACTCGCCAGCTTCGGGGTCGCTTGAAAACGATCACTGGTTTAATCCCCCAATATGCCCGGACGAAAGGGCTGGTATTGAGGCGGCGGTCAAGCAGCAGTTTGCGAAGACGCACAAAGGCTACAAGTTCGAGTGGTCAGGTCCTTTGTCAGGGAAGTAAGCGTTGAGAGCGCCGTCGGTGGCTAGTAAGAACTCTGGCAAAGTTCGTAGTAACGCTGGCCAAAACTAAAAACAGCAGCAGAGGAAAATCGGTATGCAAAGAATCAAAAGTTTGATCGCAGCAACTTTGGTCGTCGCGTTCACGGCGGCTTTGGCAATTAACGTCTCAGCGCAAAACCCGAAAGGTGGATGCGCCGATCCGAATTCACGTTGTCTTGATGCCAGTGTGTGGAGCCTGCTCGGCATTGCTGAACAGGAAATTCATTCCACCACCGCCCTGGCAACGGATGTGGGCACTGTTGCCCACTACAGCAAAGAGGCTATGGCGTTGATGGACGCTTGGGGGGTCAAGAATAAAATTGATCACCTCATTTTGACAAAGGCGCCCAACGGTTCCAAGAGCCTGTTGTGGTTGGACGACGACCGCATCCCTCGCGAGAAGAAGAACTTGCTTATCTATGTAGTTAGATGGGATGATCCAGCCGGCAAAGAGTTGGCACACCTCCGCGTGGTGTGTTACGAAGCAGGTGGTACCGTCAGCCAGGCCAAGATCTTTGACGAAGGCAAGAAATTTGTTGAGCTGGGAGCTAACGCCAAAAAGTCTACTGCGGTAGATAAGGGCAAAGAAAAGCTTGGCGACGGTGCCAAGGCCACGAAAGACGCTCTCGGTGGCGCCTGGAATAGAATCAAACCGAAGAAGCCCTAGTGGGCAAAACTAAATCAAGCAGGAGAGGATAGATAAAAACGGGCACAAGACCCGGAAACAGAGCCGACCAATGAACATCTTTTACGAGATGAACACTGGTCGGTTTTAATTTAACCTAGGTTCCGGCTCGGAGGTCGGAACGACAAGACGACTACAAATTCTTTTTTATAATACCGGCTTTAGTTTTGCCTACTAATTCTTCTAACTTTTCTATTTCTTCTAGTGCGATTTTCTTAATCGCACTTACTGTGCCAAACTTCTGTTTTAGGAGTTTTTTTGTTTTAGGGCCAATGCCCGGAATAGTGTCGAGTGCGGATTTGGTGGCTTGCTTACTACGGAGGCTGCGGTGGAAGGTTATGCCAAAGCGATGTGCCTCGTCACGTAAACGTTGGAGAAGTTGGAGAGAAGGGTGGTCATGACTCAGCACAATTGGTTCGGGATTGTGGGGGAGAAATATTTCTTCGATCCTTTTTGCTAATCCAATCATTGGGATAGGGCTAAGGGCTAAGGGGTTAGGGGGCAGGGTGCCATCTGGGTTATCATCTCGGATTTTCGACTTTTGACTTTCGACTTGATGACCTTCGACTTGTTCCTGCGCTTCGAGCGCAGCAGAGAGCTGGCCTTTACCTCCGTCTATTACTATTAAGTCGGGTCGCGGCCATGGCATTTGTTCCCCTCCTCTTGAGGAGGGGTTAGGGGAGGTCATAGAATGATTTGGTTCTTTGATGTCTTTACCATTTTTATCTTTCACTATGACCCCCTCCATCTCCCCCTCAAGAGGGGGAGGGTTCAGACGGCGGAGCCGTCTGGATAACGTCTCACGCATCATAGCAAAGTCGTCGGGGGTGTCTTTGGAGCGAATCTTAAATTTACGGTATTCACCTTTAGCGGGTTTGCCATCTATAAAAACAACCATGCTGCCTACAGGGTTAGTGCCTTGGGTGTTAGACATGTCATAGCACTCAATCCGTCGGGGCAGCTGGGCAAGCTTCAAAAGCTTCTGTAGCTTCTCTAGGGAATCTTGGATTTTATCAGAATCAGTCGCGTCTGTGGCGAGGGTTTTGCGTAAACATTCTTCAGCATTTACCTGGCCAAGTTTAATAAGTTGGTGTGCCTTCCCACGGCGGGGAACAGAGAGGGTAACCCTTTTACCTTTCCGATGTTTGAGGAGTTCATCTATTAATGGGGTATCTGTGAGTGGGTGTTGGGTAAAAACTGCGCTGGGTAAATCTGTGGTTTCTGCGTAGTAGGTTTCCGCAAAGGTCTGAATAATAGCTTCTAGCTTCCAGCTGCTAGCTTCTAGTTTTAAATCCGTAGGAGCGGTGTATATAAAGTTTTCTTTGTCGGTCAGTTTGCCGCCGCGCACTTTAAACAGGTTGACGCACCGCAAATGGTTTTGCGTAGCGAGGGAAATAAAGTCGTAGTCTACTCTGGTGGGGAACTGGGCAATTTGTCGCTCGTCTAGTAACTCAAGTGCGCGCAGCTGGTCGCGCAGTCGCGCGGCCAACTCAAATCGTTTGGTTTCCGCTGCATACTCCATGCTCGTTTTAAGCTCTTTTTTAATCTCTGTTGTTTTGCCGTTGAGAAAGAGTTTAATGCGAGCCAAACTTTTTTGGTATTCCTCCAAAGAAACCGCACCCACGCATACGCCGGGACAGCGGTGTAAGTGATAGTAAAAACAAGGCCGACCACTTACTTCCGTGTTAGCACAGTAGGGAAATATTTTTCGTACGAAGTCGAGCGTCTCCCGAATTTTTTTAACTGATGAATACGGACCAAAGTAAGAACTAGGTTGTAGGTTGTAGGTTGTAGGTTGTAGACCTGAAGATTTGGAATCCACTTTTCCCTTTCCACTTTTCCCTTTCCACTTGAGCGTCTTACGCTCATGCTTGCCACTGCCCCAAGAAGCGGATGGGTTTACAAACGGGGTAAAGTCGGATGCGTCAGTAATTTTCCGTACATACCCAATTTGAGGAATTTGAGTGGAGTAGTCTATGGCAATGAACGCGTAGTTTTTATCGTCCTTAAGCTTTATGTTGTACTTCGGGTTGTGTTTTTTAATGAGCGTGTTTTCTAGAAACAGTGCTTCAAGCTCAGTACGGGCTACTATATAGTCTATGTCTGAGGCGTCCTCGATTAAGAACGGTAGCTGCGGTCGTTTGTCCTGTCCAAAGTACTGGCTGACTCGTTTCCGCAAGTCTTTGGCTTTGCCCACGTACAAAACTAAGCCCGTGGCGTCCCGAAACAGGTAGCATCCAGGCTGGTGGGGGAAGTGAGTAATTTGTTGCTTTAATTCGGCCATTTGTGCCATAATTATAGCAAACAAAAACCACCCCCGCGGTGGTTTTGTCTGTTGCCTTTTTAAGCCTACAAGGAGGGTTTATGAACAGCAAAGAACTTTCATAGCCTTTCTTGTACTTGCAAGAAAACGTCGTCGGTCATGGATTTGGCCGATTTTGCGGACAAGATATGAAAATATTGGTCGTGGTTTTGGTGTTGCTTTTAGGTGTGATTGCCTTTGGCCTTTCAGGGTCAAAGCAAACGAACACACCCACCGCCCCTGCAACGCAGGGGAGATAATTTCCAAGTTCGGCCTACAGCCGGGGCTAGTCAGGCGACTAGTCAAACCACAATGTTCGCAACTTGAGAGGAAAGTTTTATGACACCTAAAACTGCTCGGACAATTGCTACAACGGCCTCGTTTGTGTTCATCGCTTCTGCCGTCTGGCATTTTCTGGCACTTGGTACTCCGCAATCCCGGTACATTGGCCGGGCCACATTTTGTCTGTGGGCGGCGGCGATTATTGCCATGCTTGTTGTTCACAGCAAGAGCGGAAACTTGCTCGCCGATGCCTTTCTTCGGGTCGCGGTTAAGCGCACCGCATGGACAATACTTATTTTGTTTTTGTCTATGACGTGCATTCACTTGGCCACGGCTCCGTGGATGGCTCGCGGATGGTTCAAAATTAGCGGATGGAGTGCGTTGTCAGCGGTGATAGTGCTATTCGTCTTCCAACAGATTTTACTTTACTGGTTTATCTTGCCACAGCTCGAGAAAATTCGGGCCGCAACTTGAGCTAAAACTTAGTCAGTCGTTGACTGGCTTTCAATAAACCAGGAGGCGGAAGCTTGAAGTCAAAAACTTTCAGACGCTGGTTTCACTTTCGTATGGTCGGAGGTTTGCCAGTTGTTAGTTGGCCTCTTATTTTTGTGATAGGGGGACTGTTAGTTTTAGCTGCAGTAGCGTTTATCGTTTTTGCGATACGCTCCGCAGTTTAACAGTTAATAACCTGGCTGGGTAATCCTCAGTCTAGTAAGCTCTTTGAAAATCCAGTTTACTGGTGACGAGTGCAGGTGTGCTCGTCTTTTTTTATTTATATTAAGTTTTCATGAATAATTTTCTAGAGTCTTGAATCTTTGTCATTTTTATGCTAAGGTGTACGTTAGTATAAGTAACAGTAGACAGTTACCAGTGAACAGTGTACAGGTTTGTATACTAGTCACTGTCCACTAGTCACTATCCACTTTCCTATGGCTAAAGAAACAAAAGATTTATCGAAATATATTTCTATTCGCGGCGCCAGGCAACATAACTTGAAGGGGATAGACATAGACATCCCGCGCAACAAGTTGGTGGTTATAACCGGTCTCTCTGGGTCGGGTAAGTCTTCTCTGGCGTTTGATACTATTTACGCTGAAGGACAACGCCGGTATGTGGAGTCCCTTTCGGCCTATGCCCGCCAGTTTATTGGCCTTATGGACAAGCCAGATGTAGACAAAATAGAAGGTTTGTCTCCGGCTATATCTATAGACCAGAAGTCTGCCTCTCATAACCCTCGCTCCACCGTGGGCACTGTTACAGAAATTTACGATTACATGCGTTTACTCTGGGCACGCGTGGGTCAGCCACATTGTCCCGTCTGCGGAAAGAAAATTACTGGCCAGACCATTGCGTCCATGGCCGACCAGTTAGTAAGTTTGCCCGAGTCCACCAAGCTTATGCTCCTGGCTCCGTTTATTCGGGACCAGAAGGGTGAGCATCGGTTGGTGTTTGAAAACATCCGCAAGGCGGGCTTTGCTCGTGTACGCGTAGATGGCGCTGTTATGGAGCTTGATGAAGCACTCACGCTGAATTTAGACAAGCAGAAAAAACATAGTATAGAAGTTATAGTGGACCGCGTGACGGTGAGTCAGGAGGCCCGCGGGCGTATATCTGAAAGCTTAGAAAAAGCTGCTGACCTTGGTGATGGTTTGGTGATTGTGCTCACCTTGGACGGCGGCAATAAGGTAGTAGGGGAAAGTGTGTTGTCACAAAACTTTGCCTGTCCGGAAGGTCATGTGCAAATGACTGAGCTTGACCCGCGTAACTTTTCTTTCAACAGCCCCCATGGTGCGTGTCCCGACTGTAAAGGTTTGGGTAATAAACTTATTGTAGAAACAGACTTAGTTATTCCCAACCAAAAACTTACCTTAGCCGAAGGCGCTGTTCGTCCATGGAGCAAAACAGTAGGCCGACAGGGTTGGTACTTGCGAGTACTCACCGCGCTTTCTAAAGAGTATGGTTTTTCTATAGATACTCCGGTGAAAGACTTGCCAAAGAAGTACTTGGATGTGGTGTTATATGGTACGGGAGAGAAGAAAATTAAAATGCCTATGGACTACGGCTTAAACAGCTACGAAGCCGTGTTTGAAGGTGTGGTGCCCAACTTGGAGCGTCGGTTCCGTGAAACCGATTCGGACTTTATGCGTGGGGAAATAGAACAGTACATGCGCGTACGCACCTGTCCTACCTGTGGCGGCAAGCGTCTTAAACCCGAGGTACTGGCCGTAACGGTTGGCGGTAAGGGTATAGTAGAAGTCTCAGCCGGAAGCATTGAAAGTACGCATACATTCTTTGAAGCACTGCCCAAACAGCTCAACGCGAAAGACTTGGCTATTGCGAAGTTGGTGTTAAAAGAAATATCTGCGCGTCTTTCGTTCTTGTTGAATGTAGGTTTGTCCTACTTAACTTTAGACCGTACGGCGGACACGTTGTCCGGTGGAGAAGCACAGCGCATTCGTCTAGCGACTCAAATTGGTTCCGGTCTTACCGGAGTGCTCTATATATTAGACGAACCATCCATTGGGCTACACCAGCGGGACAACGGACGATTGTTGGCAACGTTAAAGAACTTACGTGATTTAGGTAACACCGTAATAGTGGTAGAGCATGATGAAGAAACCATGCGCGAAGCGGACTGGCTCATAGACATCGGTCCTGGTGCGGGTAAGCATGGGGGTGTGTTGGTGGCAGAAGGCACGCCCAAAGAAGTAGAAAAGAACCCCAAGTCTGTAACTGGTCACTACTTGTCGGGCAAAGAAGAAATAGCTGTGCCCAAGCGCCGGCGTGCAGGTAACGGCCGTAAGCTTTCCATAGTGGGTGCTTCAGAGTTTAACTTGAAAGATGTAAACATAGATATTCCACTCGGTAAGTTTGTGTGCATTACCGGTGTGTCGGGAAGTGGCAAGTCCACTTTGCTGAACGACATCTTAGCTAACTACTTAGGTAACTATTTTTACAATAGTTTAGCGGAACCAGGCAAGCATAAAAAAGTATTGGGAGTAGATAATATAGATAAGTTTATAAACATAGACCAAAGCCCAATAGGTCGCACGCCACGCAGTAACCCTGCTACATACACCGGTCTGTTTACGCCTATTCGTGACTTGTTTGCCGATACACGTGAAGCGAAAATGAAAGGGTACTCTGCGGGTCGGTTTAGTTTCAACGTAAAAGGTGGTCGGTGTGAAAAGTGTAGCGGTGATGGTGTTATAAAAGTAGAAATGAACTTTTTGCCCGATGTGTACATTACTTGTGAGGAGTGTAAAGGCAAGCGGTATAACCGGGAAGCGTTGGAGATTCACTACAAAGAGAGGACTATTTCCGATGTATTAGAAATGACTGTAGATGAGGGCGCGGCGTTCTTCACTCATATACCGTCTATTAAAAAGAAACTGGACACGCTGTCGGAAGTTGGTTTGGGCTATATGCATTTAGGGCAGAATGCCACCACCCTCTCGGGTGGAGAAGCGCAGCGTATTAAACTTGCGACTGAACTTTCTCGTGCCTCTACCGGCCGCACGCTCTACATATTGGACGAGCCCACAACCGGCTTGCACTTTGCCGATGTAAAACGACTCATCCATGTTTTGAACAAGCTAGTTGAAAAAGGAAACTCCGTAGTGGTGATTGAACATAACTTAGACATGATAAAAACTGCTGACTGGCTCATTGACCTCGGTCCCGAAGGGGGAGATAAGGGCGGAAAAATAGTCGCGGTAGGTACACCGGAAGACGTAGCAAAAGTAAAAGATAGTTACACCGGTCAGTACTTAAAGAAAATTTTATAGAAACTAAAAAACCTTTCTGCAGAACGCAGAAAGGTTTTTAATTTGATTTATTGCCTCATGTATGCTATAATAGACAAAATAGTTAAATTTTCGAAACAAAAATGTCCAACATAGATGCGTATCCAGAGCAACTTCATGAGCCTAATTTAGGCAGGGCTGAATTTGTATCTGCAAGTGCTGCGGCACAGACTGCGGAAATTAAACCGGCTGCAATTACTCGGGAGTTGGAAAAGGGCGAGGCAACTTTTATACAGAAGCCGTTTCCCTTAACTGATGAAGTTTGGCGGAGCTTTCTCGATAGGCATATGAAACCCCGCTCAACGGAACTACCCGCTTATACAGTCAGCGGAATCGCACAAGAGTTAGTGCTGATGAGCGTGCCTCAGGCTGAAGCTTTGCGGGTTGGGTCTGAACTTGTGCTGGCATTACAACAACAACAAGAGGCTGAGGCGCAGCAAAGTGGAAGCGAAATAATACCGCCCCCACCAGACGCTCCTCCTATTTACCAAAAAGTAGAAGGAGGGAAGGTTGTGTGGTCTGGAAAGCCCGGCGACAAAGCCGAGTTTGCGCCGGATTTGATGAAGATTGGCGAGCTGACTCAAGCCTTGCAAGCTATAAACAGTATGGAGAGTGCGCAAATGCTAGTTGATCAATATAATCGGCAGTGGTCAAATACTTATGTCGAGACAGTCGGTGTAAAAGCTCAGGCTGTACCGCTGTTCGAAGTGGTGCTAGATGGTAAACATTACGGCATGTCTCGTAAGTTTGGTCCAAACAATTCGGAATATGCGGTTTTAGTGGAGTTGGTAGGGGAATAGTGTCTAGTAGTAAATAAACTAAGTTTTTAATATTTAGACTATTTTTACATTAAATGTATGAAACACGAAATACAGGTTTTTGAAGACAGCGACGTAGAAGCTCTTAACCCCAGCTTTAATGAGGGTAAGGCTGAGAAGCCATATCAACCTGAGAATGGGGTGTTAGCACAAGCTGCGAAAAATTTAGAAGCTGCGCAAATCGCTGCTTCGGCCATCCAGAGAGAAAAAGATGAGGCCGCGTTGGCTCGAGCTCGAGCAGAGATTGCATTAGACGATGAACTCGCTCCTCAGTTTACGGGTCAGCGCCTATTCGACGAGGCTGCACAAAAGAGAGCAGTGGATGGCGCGGCAACAGAGGCGGCACGTCGCGAATTTGCTTTGGACGACGAGCTTGCTCCTCAGTTTACTGCTAAGAAACCCCATAGCCAACCTTCCGCCAAATATAATAGCGGTAATGTTAGGAATGTCGTTGTTCCAAACCATACGCCTGGGGATAATCGGGCTCAGGTTTACGAATAGTGATCTCTTAAAAATAAACCGGCATATGCCGGTTTATTTTTTGTAATTCAACCAGATAAGACTGATGATTTTGGTTAGGTTTATAACTATAAGGCCGGTGAGCAGCCAGTAGTCTATGCGGTGGGTAATGAATAGCTGAAACATAAGCGCCACGGCGAGCAATGCAGTGCCGGCAATAAGGCCCGCACGGTTAGCAATGTAGCGATGTTGTAGTTCGCGCTCATCTTCCAGTTTGCCTTCACCTACGAGCGACATAGCTACTGTGTAAAGCGCAAGTAGGCCGGCAAGGCTGAGAGCTTGCGTCATGGACATGCTCATAGTACCGTCTGTGCTTTGAGACATAACAAAGCCGGTAATGAGTGCAATGCCAATAAGTAGGAAAAGATAGTAGAGGATGACTTTCATAAGCTAATGAGATTCGAGGTTTAAGGGACAAGGTTGAACTATATAGGTAGTGTACTACTCTAGCCTTGAACCTGTCACCTTGAACCTAGATTAAAGAGGTCTTCGACTTTCACTTTAAACACCTGAGCAAGCTGCAGGGCAAGCATGAGCGAGGGAGTGTAGTTGCCTTTTTCCATAGCAATAATAGTCTGCCTGGATACGCCAACCGACGCCGCAAGGTCTTCTTGGGTCATGTTCTCGGTGGTGCGGTATTCTTTTATAGAGTTATGGATGGTCATGTTTGAGAAATCAGTAATCAGAAAGTAGAAATCAGAAGGAGTTATTTGGTCTGTTTACTATTTTCTGATTTCTATTTACTTTCTACCCAAACGTAAACGTAAAAGCTTCGAAGCCTGCATCGGGGATGGTTATTTCTAATACATGGTCTCCGTAATTGGTAGAGTCAAAGACGGTGTAAAGGTCGGCGTTGCTTACATTTAGTATGGTAGCAGGATAGTTGTCTACCCGAACGGTAATGCTATGTCCACCGGGTTTTGGACTGCTGGCAACCATATGCACTTTAGCAGACTTAAAGTGGAGTTTAATTTTGCCCACACCGCGTACTAGTACAGCTTTGTCTGCCTCAAGTTTCCAAGTTCCGGATAAGGCGAATTTGTTTAGATCGAGCCTATTGGGTATCACATACTCCTGTTCGTCTGATTGACCTCGGCCGTTTGCTAGAAATTCAACTCGTTCATAGCCAAAATACATTTCCGGTGACTTCACTTGAGAGAGATCTGAGCCGCTATCAACCGTTGCCCCACCGGAAAGACCGAGTAATTGCTTAATGGCCATTTCGGTTTGGTCGTATTTGCCTTCGCCAAAATGGGTGTATACAATGCTCCCATTTTGATCAATGAGGTACTCAGCTGGCCAATAGTGGTTACCGTATGCGGTCCAGGTACTAAAGTCATTGTCTTGGGCGACGGGATAGTGAATGCTGTGTTGTTGAATTGCCCTGGCTACGTTGCTCGTATCTTTTTCAAAGGGGAATTCTGGGGTGTGCACGCCCACTACCACCAACCCTTTATCTTTATATGTGTCGTAGAGTTTGGTTACGTAGGGGAGTGTGCGTATGCAGTTAATACACGAGTAAGTCCAGAAGTCTATCAAGACTACCTTACCTTTAAGTTCGCTTATGGTAAGCGGGCGGTCAGTGTTCAGCCAGTGACTAATGCCTGCGAACTCCGGAGCCTTGGGTGCAGTGGCGGGTTTTTCTAGTACGGGTATACCGTTGTCTTTTTGGTTGCATTCATCACCTTGGGCTATATAACCAGGCACTTGGCATAATACTTTTGACTCTATACCTCCATTGAGGAAGGGAAACCGAGTGAGCAGTTTTGCTTGTAGTAGCGTATCGTACTGAAAGTGTATAGCTACAGCTAAAAGCAAGAGGATAACACCAAATACTTGTTGTAGTCTGGTTGCGTATTGAGCGATGAAGCGGATTTTCCCCGTTATGGCTTGTCCGCCATAGGCAATAAGCAGCATAGGAATACCGGCACCAATTGCGTAGGCAACTAATAGACCTAACGCTTTAATAGTGTTTGATTCCTGAGCAATAAGTGTAAGTATAGAACCTAAGATGGGCCCTGCGCATGGCGCCCATATGACGCCTATAACCACGCCCATTACAAACCCACCTGCATTACCGGTTCCAGCTGCCTGCCCGGTCTTAGCTGCCCGATTAATAAGTCCGCTCATGTGTTGGGTTAGCTTTTCAAAGGGTGTTGGCCATATCATGAACACAGCGAATAAGGCCAGCAGTACTACTGCAACAGTACGTAGAGTATTGGGGTTTAGTCCCAGATTTTGTACTAGGAAGTTTAGGGCTATGCCCAGAATCGCAAATGTAATAACAAAGCCCAGAGTAATGAACAGTGGTCGGGTTTTACTTTTCTGACCAACCGAGGACCCGAGGAGTATTGGGAGGGGGAGCAAGATGCACGGCGCGGCTATTGTGAGGATGCCGGCAATAAGTGCGAGAAGTATCTGTAGCATAAATATCTAATATCTAATTTCTAATACCAAATGATAAGAGTACTAATTTCTTGTGTGTCATTAGACATTAGAAATTAGGAATTGGAAATTTACTTGAGGTATTTCCTCAAGTTATCCAAGTCTCCGCCGTTCCACTTGGTTATCATGTTGCCGTCCTTGTCAATTTGTACGAAGGTATGTTGATAGGTAACGCCGTATTTTTGTTTGAGTGTTGAGTTGCTATCGTAATCAGTTTTAAGCACCACGACATTGGTAGGAATTTGATCCAATTTGGCTTTAAAGGCTACGTCGGCCGCTTTGCAGAATGGGCACCAAGGAGCATGGAAGAAAAGTACGACTTTGTGGCCTTCGGCAAGTTCTGCTTGTAGAGTTTCCGGGGAGTAGTCTAGGTATTCTCCGGACTTAGCAGTTGCGCTCTCTTTGGTTTCCGAAGTCTTGTTGGCATCGTAGGCCGCTTTTTCTTTCGTCATACTTTCCGAGGTTTCTTGTTCTCTCTTTGCATCCACGGCTTCCATAGAGTCGGCCACGGATTGCTCAGGGTTTACGATGGGGGTGGCAGCGGCCGTGTCCCCGCGTTGCATCTGGCTTGATGCGAACGCGATGCCGCCGATTATTATTGCCGCGACGAGCACGCCGCCAGCTATTTTATAGTTCATATGAATTGGGTGTAATTAGTTACTATCTAGCTTATTAGCTATACCATAGCAGGTAGAGAAGCAGTGTCAAGTAAACTTTACATATAGTTATGCACAGAAAAGTTTAATTAGCACTCTACTTGACAGAGTGCTAATTATTTTATATGGTGTATGAGTATGGCAAACTACCCAGAAATAACTCAGCGCCAAGCCAGAATATTGGCCGCAATAGTAAAAGAAAACTGCGATACTGGTGTGCCGGTGGCGAGCAAAGATTTAGTCGACAAAGACTATTTTGACTTGTCCGGTGCTACTATTCGTAACGAGATGCAAGTGCTGGAAAAAGAGGGCTACATTATGCAGCCGCATACCTCAGCCGGTCGGGTACCAACCGACATGGGCTTTCGGTATTTTGTGAGCGAGCTTATGGAGCGAGTAAAGCTCTCTATGAAAGAGCAAGATCGCTTACGGAAGGAAGTAGTAAAGTTGCAGGTGGTAAATGCCGAGGTGGGCCGAAGGCTTGCCAAGCTCTTGGCAGACAGTTCTGAACAGGCCAGCTTTGCTTTGTTCCCCGGCGATACTTCTACTATGGGTTTGGCGAATATTTTAGATAATCCTGCCTTACCACCGGAAGATGCTCGAGAGATTGCTCGTTTTTTTGACAACATAGACGAACACGCGGAAAACATGATGCGAGACTACGCCAATGGCAGTGCGCAAGCAGTGATAGGAAAAGAAGTAAAGCTGTCCGAAAAGAGCGACTACTCTATGATAGTCTCAGGCGTACAATTACCAGATGGTAAACAGGGTGTAGTAGGCTTGCTTGGCCCAAAGTCCATGAAATACGAGAAGAATATGGGCTTGATGGAGTATATTGCAAAGCTGTTGGGTGGGGGAGGCGCAGCAATAATATTATTGACCATAATTAAATAAAATTGACCAGAATTAATTTTGGACATGACGTATGGATGACCAAACACAAGACGATACTCAGGCGCAGGATGTATCTATAACAGACCTACAACAACAGCTCGAGGCGGCGCAAAAGGAAGCCGAAGCGAACCTAAATGGCTGGAAGCGCAGCGAAGCAGATTTTCAGAACTATCAGAAACGGAAAGAGAATGAGAATAAAGAGCTTATAGATTTCGCGCGAGAAGTTGCAGTCGCCAAACTCCTTCCTTCGTTGGATACGCTGGAGCAAGCGCTTGTGCATCGACCAGTCGCAGATGACACTAAGCTCGCAGAAGAATATGGGAAGTGGCAAAGTGGTTTGGATGGCTTGGTGAAGCAGCTCGACAAGGCATTGGAAGAGCTAGGCGTGAAGAAGATAGAGGCGGTAGGTAAAAAGTTTGACCCTAACTTCCATGAAGCAGTTAGAGAAGTCCCCGGAGAAGAAGACGGCATGGTTATAGAAGAGTATCAGTCAGGTTTTATACTTAATGGCAAGATGATAAGACCTAGCCAGGTAGCAGTCAGCAAAAAGACGTAGCGCTGAGAGCGCGAGAGGGGGAGGCTCCAATCCAGCTTCGCTGGTTGGAGGGGGCGACGCAAGCCCCTATAATAGCAGGAATATCAAACTGGCTTTGAGCTTAATGGGAAACTTATTCGTCCGGCCCAGGTCGCAATTAGTAAAAAAGAGTAGCATGCCTCCACTTCCAAATCCAATTAAGGATAATCAGAATTACGAAGAGCCACTGTTTAGCCCGGGCCTGCCCTTGAAGAGCCAGCTAGCCGCGCTATTCAGTAGCAATAAGTTTAAAATAACAGCGGCACTACTAGCATTGGCAGCAATTGGCGGATATTTTCTGAGTTTATTTTTGAGTCACTAATTTGCTCTGTTCCTTGTATAGTTAACGATGTTAAAAGATTCGACACTTAATTAACTTATGTAAATTTGCTGAGTTCAGATGACTAGAATATGAAATCTAATAATTCGGAGTTATTACAAAGTATTGATAACCAGAGCCCGAATAAGGAAGCGTTATACGTTGACGGTACAGAGGTGGGATATGCCATGTTGGAGCGATACTCAGAGCCGTTTAATTATTACTATTTGGAAAGTTTAGATATTTCGCCTGAGTTTCAGGGACAAGGATTGGGCAATAAATTGTTGGAGCAAGTAAATCAGAGATTGGAAGCTGAGCAAACTCCCGCCATTGTATTAAATTTCGTGGCGCAGATGAATTTACAAAAAACACCCGCAATCAGAAAATTGTATGAAAATAATGCATGGGAAGTTCTAACTCCAGATTCATTATGGTTTGGCTATATTCCTAAGACTCTGAATAGGGAAGAGTATATTAGTAAATTAAAAGATTTAATTTTGGCGAGAGATAATAACTAAGGCAAGGAGAATAATATATGAGTAAAATAATTGGTATAGATTTAGGTACTTCCAACTCCGCCGCAAGCGTAATGGAAGGTGGTAAAGCAGTGATTATTCCTGCAGCAGAAGGTGCGAGTCTAGGTGGAAAAGCATTTCCTTCCTATGTTGCGTTTACCAAAGAAGGTGAACTGTTAGTGGGTGAACCGGCCCGTCGGCAGGCAGTGACCAACCCAGATGGCACCATTTTTGAAGCTAAGCGTAAAATGGGCACCAAAGAAAAGTTTACGGTGAACGGTAAGGAATACGCCCCAGAGCAAATTTCTGCGTACATTTTACAAAAAATTAAGCGAGATGCAGAAGCTTACACGGGTGATAAGGTAGAGAAGGCAGTTATTACAGTACCGGCCTACTTTGACGATGCGCAGCGTCAAGCTACAAAAAATGCCGGTGAAATTGCCGGACTTGAAGTGGTACGTGTAATAAACGAACCAACTGCTGCAGCATTCGCCTATGGCTTAGACAAGACTTCTGCGAAAGACCAGAAAATTTTAGTGTTTGACCTTGGTGGTGGTACGTTGGACGTAACCATTATGGACTTCTCTGAAGTAGACAACCAAGCAACCTTTGAAGTGCTTTCTACTTCTGGTGATACTGCTCTTGGTGGTAAAGATATGGACAAGGCTTTAATTGATTTTATTACCGGTGAGTTTAAAGCTCAAAGTGGTATAGATGTTTCGGCTGACCGCATGGCTATGAACCGCGTGCGTGAAGCGGCGGAAAAGGCCAAAATTGAGCTTTCTACCACCTTAGAGACGGAAATAAACTTGCCGTTCATTACTGCGGACGCCGGTGGTCCAAAGCACTTGCAAATGAAAATTACCCGTGCTCGTTTAGAGGACTTGGTGAAGCCAATTGTGGAGCGTATGCGCCAGCCGGTAACTCAAGCCTTAAACGATGCCAAGCTAACTCCACCACAAATTGAAAAGATTATTCTCATTGGTGGCCCTACTCGCATGCCGGTGGTACAGAAATTTGTAGAGGAATTTATAGGCAAGCAGGTAGAGCGTGGTGTGGATCCAATGGAAGCCGTGGCGAAGGGTGCGGCCATTCAGGCTGGTATACTCTCTGGTGATGTACAGGGTAAGGAAATTTTGTTGCTGGATGTGACTCCACTTACGCTTGGTTTAGAAACTATGGGTGGTGTTCGCACACCAATTATAGACCGCAACACCACAGTGCCAACGTCTAAGAGTCAGGTGTTTTCTACCGCGGCCGATAACCAGACCTCAGTAGAAATTCACGTACTTCAGGGCGAGCGTGAGTTTGCGGCAGATAACAAAGCACTCGGTAAGTTTATTTTAGACGGTGTGCCCCCAGCACCTCGTGGTGTCCCACAAATTGAAGTAACCTTTGATATAGATGCAAACGGTATTCTTACGGTAAAAGCAAAAGATAAAGCTACCGGTAAGGAACAGCACATAACCATTCAAGGTTCGAGCAGCCTTTCTAAGGACGAAGTAGAGCGAATGCGCCAAGAAGCAGAAACTCACGCGTCAGAAGACAAGAAGCGTCGTGAAGTGGTGGATTTGCGCAACCAGGCTGACCAACTTATTGCCGTGTCTGAAAAGACCTTGAAGGATGCAGGGGATAAAGCCAAGGCGGAAGATAAAACTGCCGTGGAAGAAGCAGTCAAAGCGCTCAAGGATGTGAAAGATAAAGACGATACAGAAGTTATTCAAAAGGCCATGTCTGCACTGTCTGATGCCATTCAGAAAGTTGGTGCTGCTATGTATGCGGAGCAGCCGGCTGCAGCAGATGAGCAGAAAGCAGAAAGCAGTAATCAGAATGGAGATAGTGCTACCACTGGTGATGCCGGACCGACAGTAGACGCGGAGTTTAAAGAAAAAGAATAAAAAATGTGGGGCGGCCATTGATTTGGCCGCCCCGAGTTGAGCTGGATGACATCGCTGTATTTTCTTTTGGATTAGCTAACTAGTAAGTCAGCAAGAAGATCAGCAATGAGATAGCCGGATCACCTCATGCGCAGTTAAGCGCGTTCGATGCGTTTATGGTGTTTGAGTTTTTGTCCAAAAACATCATAGGCAGTTACCTCCTTTTAGGTTCTTTCCTGGTCCAGCTAGCCAGGAAGGTAAAAAGTTGCAGCTCCAGTATAGTGTAGAACGTATCTTTTAACAATAAACACAATTTATATGAACGAAAACAACCCACAAGGTCAGCAGGGTCAGCAACAAATGCAGGTAAAAGTAACGGATGAAATGCTCCGAGGTGTGTATGCAAATATGGCTCAAATAGCTCATACACCGGAAGAGTTTGTGATTGATTTCATGAACTTGTTTCCGCCAACAGGTACGGTCACAGCTCGGGTCATTCTTTCCCCGCAGCACATGAAGCGCATTGCAGCCGCATTGCAGGAAAACATTAAGCGGTATGAAGAGCAGTTTGGTGCTATAAAAGCAGGCAGTGACCAGCAGCCACATATTGGGTTTAGAACAGAATAATATAATCCGAATCTACGAATGTATCCGAATGAAACAAATTTGGAACATTCGGATATTTTTCGGAGCATTAGGATTATATAAATGGCAAAAGATTTTTACGACATTTTAGGAATTTCTAAGTCCGCAAGTGCGGATGAGATTAAACGCGCCTATCGCAAAAAGGCGCATGAGTTTCATCCTGATAAGGGGGGTGGCAACGAGCAAAAGTTTAAGGAAGTAAACGAAGCCTACCAGGTTCTCTCTGACGATGGTAAACGTAGTCAGTACGACCGGTTTGGGGAAAATTATCAGCAAGCTCCGGGTGCGGGCGGTCGTGGTGGACAAGCGGGTGGTCCATTTGGCGGCGGTTTCGATTTTAATGGGTTCAATGGGTTTGGCGGACAAGCGGGAGTAGATTTTGACTTAGGCGATATTTTTTCTGATATTTTTGGTGGGCGGCAAGAGCGGCAGTCTCGTCGAGAACGCGGGGTGGACTTAGAAATGCCACTTACTATTTCCTTTGAGGAATCAGTGCATGGGGTGACTAAAACAGTGACTTTGGAAAAACGTGATAAGTGTCATGTCTGCGCGGGGTCGGGTGCTGCGCCGGGAAGTAAAATAGTCACTTGTAGCAAATGTCATGGGCAGGGGCAAATTATTACGACTCGTCGCACTGTGTTTGGCAACATGCAGTCGGCGAGTACCTGTGATAAGTGTGATGGAGAAGGTAAAACGCCCGAGACTGCGTGTACGGTGTGTGGTGGAAGTGGGGTACTGCGAAGACCAAAGACTCTGGAAGTCAAAATTCCTGCGGGTATAGACAATGGACAGCGCATACGCGTGCAAGGCGAGGGGGAGGTGGGGTATAAGGGCTCCAACCCGGGTGATTTGTACATTACTATTCGCGTGCCGGCCTCCAAGGAGTTTCGTCGAGATGGAAATAATTTACACAAAGAGTTGCCGATTAGCTTTGTACAAGCGACTCTCGGTACAAAAGTAGAAGTGCACACGATAGACGGCACAATAGAAGTAAAAGTTCCGAGTGGTACCCAACCAAATACTGTGCTGAAAGTCTCTGGACAGGGTGTGCCGGTTGTTAATTCGGGTAAACGGGGGGATTTGCTGCTTACCGTACGTGTTATTGTGCCAAACAAGCTTTCCAAACAGGAAAAAGAACTCATAGAAAAGCTTGCCAACCTAAATGGTGAAGCTACGCAGGTAAATAAAAGTTTTTGGGAAAACATAAAAGACAGCTTCTAACAGCTGTCTTTTGTCTTTTTTGCATTCATCTTTATATGCATCTTATAGCTAAAAATGACGGCCGTCATTTTTAGCTATAACAATTTAAAGGAAACAATAAAAATAAATGTATGAACCGTGATAAGAAAAGAATGACTGTTACGAGTCAGATATTATTGGCTCTCTTAGAGGCGGGCGGGCAGATACAAAAAGTCAGTATGTTAGGAAAACTAAGTACGGCGCTCTATCCTGAATATAGAAAATACGTTGCCGGCAGAAAGCTCGAGACTACCATACAGCGTCTCAAACGGCAGGGCTGGTTAAAGTTTGAATATGGCGAGGCTAAAAAGGTGCTTGTATTGACAAATAAGGGTCAGCTTGAAGCTTTGTTTGAAAAATCAAAACTTGATGTACATTCCCAACGTTGGGACGGAAAGTGGCGTTTGGCAATTTTTGACATACCGGAACACGCAAGGGGAGTAAGGGCCAGGCTCCGGAACCTACTTAAAGGTTATGGGTTTGTGGCTTTGCAGGCTAGTGTATATGTGCAACCCTTTGCTCTTAGTTCGGCCAGTATAGCGTATCTCAAAGCTTCCGGATTAACTCGATATATCCGTTTTGCTCGCGTAGATGCTTTTGACACTGATGCAGATTTGCGTAAGCAATTTCGTAGGCTTATATCTATTTCTGACGGCCGTCAGAAATAGATATAAGTTCTTTTTTTAAAGTATTGATAGTGTTTTGGCAGTTAAGTTTGTAAGTTTTTTCAGTAAAATCTTAAGCGATATACGCGAGAATTATGGCTGCGGTAACGGTAGTGAAGGCCCCAAGGAGTTGGTGGTGTTTTAATTTTTCTTTGTTGATGAAAAGTCCGAGTAGTACGGCAAGTACTATGTACGCTTCGCTTATGCCCACAGCAAGGCCTATGGGTATGTAGACGGCACTATAGGCGAAAGCAACCCAGCCTATAGTATCGGCAATGCTAACGCTCAAAATGAGTTTTGGGTGTGTCCACAGGTCACGACCTAAACTTTTTATTTGTTGGGTGGTGACCAGATAGCCGAGCATGACCAGCGTTATGACCATGTCTATAATCCAGTTGGTGAGTAGCGGATTGGTGAGTCTCGAGCCATAGCCCGTAAGGAAGTTCTCTCCGGCCATAAACAATGCGGCAATGAACGCGTAGACAATGCCTCGTTCCAGGTGTATGTTTTTAAAATGCGCGAAGGACTTTAGAGAAACTAAAATTATACCGAGCGTGACAGCCAAGACTAATACCGTTTGGCCAAAGGTGAGCCATTCGTCAATGACAAAGCCCGTTAGTAATAACGTGCCAATAATTTCAATAGCGTATATGGGTTCAACAATGGCAATTTTACCTATGCGTAAGGCCTCGAAATCGAACAAAGAAGCCGTTAACGCAAACAACCCCGCGCCCATAAGCACCCATAGCTCCGTGGTGCCCATGTGTCCCGACAATAGTGGGCCAATGTCTTTGTAAACAAATGGCAACAGGATGAGGCTGCCGATGGCTGTAATAAAAAAGAGGCTGGCCGCGTCACCTATTTTACGAGTACTTTTTTCTATCAAAAAATCTGCGAGCCCCCAACCAAGGAGGGCGACAAGCGCGAATAGAATACCGTATTGCATATAGAATTAGTATATCTTACATCGGTTTAATGCAACTGTATGGTGTATAATACTAGTATCATTCTACAGAGTTTTACTTAATGGAAAAATACGTTGAGTTTCAACATCTAATTCGCAGTTTTAACTGGCATAATCCAAGCTGGGATTTGTTTATTATTCTTTTTTGGGTTGTGGCAGGTGTGCTTTATGCGTTTGTGTCAGGTAAGGGAAGAATACTGGCTATATTGGTATCTGTGTATATGGCCAAACTGCTCGTAATTGAGGCGCCGTTTTTGCATAAAATAGTAAACGCAAAGCTAAATATTGTAACCGTAAGCTTACAACATTTGGCTACATTCGGTGCTTTATTTATAGTGTTGTTTTTCTTTCTCTCACGATACGGCTTTCGTACGAGCGCGGAAGGTAAAACCGGAAGTTCACTTTTGTTTGGTGTTCCTTTTGCTATTTTGCAGATTGGACTGCTCATAAACGTTGTGTTAGGTTTTATTCCGCCGGCTGTACAAGGCACACTGCATCCGCTTATTCGTTTCTTATTCACACAGCCTGGAGTAAATTTTATTTGGCTCGTTGCACCAGTTGGATATCTTATAGTATTTGGCCGATTTGTGTCCCACCGAAGCGAGAATTAGGCAGAGGTATATTCATGCCATAGAAACGCCACAAGGCGTTTTTTCATTTTTATTTAAAGTCGGTGTGTTATAGTGTTGTTTTATAAGTAAATTACTTATATATATGAACACTGTAGCCTACAAATTTATTTGCGATTCGTGCGGAAGAAGCACGAGCCATTTTAGGTTCTGCCAATTTTGTCAGATGCCTATGACTATGTATAGCGGAACTCAGAAGAGACCTCAGCCAGTTCGTTATATATAGGGAGTCTTGGAGGTAATTTAAACTAGATTACATTCACATAACAATTTTTTACCGCGAGCATCGGGCCACAATACCGGTGGATAGTATGCGGTGGTCCCGCTGCTCAAGGCAAAGCTCGCCCACTTCTATGGTGGTGCGAGTTTTTTTAATTGTGTCCTCGAGAACATTTTGTAATGCAATACTAGAAGTGTTGGTAGCATAGGCATTGACCAGTATAAACTTAGCAGTGGGGGAGAGAAGTTGGTCGCAAAGACTGAGAAGGTCTGGTAATCCTTCCCCAAATTTCCAAGTTTGCCCGCCCGGAGTATGGCCATATGCAGGCGGGTCTAAAATAATGCCGTCATAGAGCGCGCCTCGTTTAACTTCTCGTTTTACAAATTTTACACAGTCGTCCAGTATCCAGCGAATGCTATCTTCGGGTAGCCGATTTGCGGCTTGGTTTTCTTTGGCCCATCCGATGGTGGGTTTGGACGCATCGACATGCGTTACAAAACAACCTAGTTTGGCCAGGAGAACCGTCGCTGCTCCCGTATAGCCAAACAAGTTGAGTATTCTAGGTTTTTCATTTTTTACTTTCCATTTCCCATTTTGGGTTTGTTCCGCTAACCATTCCCAATTGGCGGCTTGCTCAGCAAAGACGCCTGTATGCTTAAACGAAGATAAACGAGCAATAAGATTTAAGTCCCAGTTACCCGTCACTGCCTGCTTTGGTCCGAGCGGTAAAGGCCACGTAACTGTCCAGGGTTGGGTTACGTTCGTGCGGATATGCCATTTGCTATCAAAGATGGCATCACTCGCAAGCCACTCATTTTCATGTGCGTGTGGTGTCCAGATAGCCTGCGGGTCTGGCCGGCTCAGGATATATTTTCCCCAGCGTTCAAGTCGTTTCCCATTGCCGGAATCGATTAGTTCATAGTCCCATTTATTTTGAAATGTGTAGATATGCATTATTTGTTCTCAATAATGTCGGTTAGACTAAATTGTTCAGTTGTGCCATTTCCAGTGGCCGTAACCGATTTACCTATAAGCGAAGAGTAATCTCGACTGGTACGAAAGTAAAAATTACTAGTGGGGGTTTTTAGCATGAGGTTTCCTCGTGTGTGGTTGTCCGACACCAACAAGGTTCCTTGCCGGGTGAGCGTTGTTCCAGTAGTCGGGTTGGCTTCTTGGTCGACGGGAGACAGTTGAGCTTGGGAAAGTTGGGACAAGTCCATCTGGTTTGCTTCGGAATCCGGTATATCGGCTTGTAGAGTCGTGCCTTCTCCAAATTCCGGTTCCTGCTGCTTTGCGTGTAAATAGCCAAGACCTATGAGGAGAAGGGCTATGGAAAGGGTTATAATTACAGTTCCTCGGTTAATATTCGTACTCATATAGTGCGTTATTGCGTACTTAGGAATGATATATTGTAGTGTAAACTAGCTGTGAGGTTTGTCAAAAAAATTATCACTGGACTTGAAAAATATTGTAGATTATGGTATTTTATGTGGGCTAGATAAGGCTTGCCCTACGGAGCTTTAGGTGTAGTAGGGGTCTGTAGCTCAGTTGGTAGATCCCGCTAAGCGGGACTTTTATGCCAACGACCAAGATAGTCTCGGTGTACTTAGTTAAACCATTTGAATATGGGTCTGTAGCTCAGTTGGTAGAGCAGTGGCCTTTTAAGCCAACGGTCGCGGGTTCGACTCCCGCCGGACCCACCACAAATCTCCTCCGAGTAGGAGATTTTTTATTTGACATAGTGCATGCATCTTGATTCACTGATAGTATCAGGAGTTGCTATGTATATAGTTTATGCCATTACCAATCTAACAGGCAATATCTACATTGGGCAAACCGATAATTTAGATGTCCGTTTAGCCCGCCACAATAGTTTACTTCCCCATAAAAAGAGTTCTTATACCCACAAGCATGCTGGCCCATGGAAGCTTGTTTATAAGGAAGAGTTTGAAACCAGACACGAGGCATTGCACAGGGAGAAAGTTCTAAAAAGTTATCAGGGGAGAGTTTTCTTAAAGCGGAAGGTTGGACCTGTCTTGTAGCTCAGTTGGTTGATCCGCCAGCTGGCGGACTTTAAGCCAACGGTCGCGGGTTCGACTCCCGCCGGACCCACCATGAAAAAAGAATCTACGCAAGTAGGTTCTTTTTTATGGTTTGGGGAAAGTGGGGTCGAAAAGAACGGCTCCGGTTTTACACCGGAGAGTTCATGCGAATACTTGGAGTATGAAATAGTGGCGGGGGCCGAAAAAGTGGTCCTCCGGTGTACACCGGAGGAATTGTATCCGAATGCTTGGGGTATTAAAGCTTTTATTATAAATGAGAGCCCGTTATGGTATAATGGTGTTAGGATTATCCACGTATTAATTTTTGATATGAAAAATAAAAATCAGCTGCAACCAGATGCAACTCAAAGAGGTTTTACCCTCATTGAGTTGTTGGTCGTTATTGCCATTATCGGTTTATTGGCGTCGGTAGTCATGGTTAGTATATACTCCGCGCGCGCAAAAGCTCGGGATGCACGTAGGGCGGGGGACATGACCCAAATGATGACAGCGTTAGAGTCTTTCAATACATCCAACCGTGGCTATCCAGCTGCTACTAATGTGAGCCAACCGGATAATATGACTCCAAATTTCATTGGTCGAGTGCCTGTGTCTCCGGTGCCTACCGATTCTCCCTGCGATGCTCTCACATACCCAAATGGTCAGCCGGCCAGTGTTGGTTATTATTATGTGGCGAGCGGTACTTCTTCCACATATAATGGTCTCACGGTCTATCCGGATTATGCGTATTATTTTTGCTTAGGCTCTAAAGTGGGTACTATACCCGCTGGTCTTCATACTCTCACTCCTAAAGGTATGCAGTAAAGAAGACGCATACAGAGTACATAATAATTTTATAGAAACAGCTCCGGCATGAAATGCCGGAGCTGTTGTATACTTATGTAATGAAACAGGTAGTAGTGCTCGGCGGGGGAGTGGCTGGTATGCGGGTAGTGGTTGCCCTCAGCAAAGTGCTCCCAAGAAATTCCATTACACTCGTAGATAGACTAGGACAGCACGAGTTGCCATTTGCATCTCTCTTAGTTTCGCCGACTCAACATGACGGCCTAACTAAAAATTCTATTGAGTTTAGTAAATTAGCTCAACAGTTTGGCTTTGTGTATGTGCGGGGTATGGTGCAGGGTATGGATATGCGTGAGCGGATGGTGAAGTTAGAGAACCGGACTCTGTCTTACGACTATGCAGTGTTGGCGTTGGGGAGTAGTCAGACTTTATTGCCTGATCATACGGTTTCTCCTGTCAACAGGGCGTACATACAGCAGGTACACCACATGTTGCAGTTTGCCCTGCAACGTCAGCGGCATGCAACTACACGGCAGCCCCTGACGATAGCAGTTGTGGGCGGGGGATTAGTTGGTGTGTCTGCAGCAGCGCAGCTTACCCCTTTTGTGCATTCAGTGGCGCGTGAACATAACTTTCCTATTGAGCGCATACGCATAGTTTGCTTCGAGCAGCAGGGAAGACTTCTGCCGGCGCATGCCTATGAAGTAGGGCGAGCGGCGGAATACTGTTTGCATGCTTTGGGCGTTGAGGTACGTTGCTATACAGCCATTGCAAAAGTTGAACAATCGTACGTTTCCACAGTAGACGGCATGGAATGGCCAGTAGATGGAGTCATATGGGCTGCGGGATGGAAGGCGCAAGATATTCGAGTAGAGGGGGGAATGCTACCCATCGGCTCCCGAAATCAGATTTTGGTAAACAATAAATTTCAGACTCAATTATTCCCCAATATATTTTGTGTTGGCGACCAAGCGTCGCCGCCGTTTCCGCATCGTCATGGCGCGGTGCGAGAAACGCTTGCCGAGGCGGAGTATGTGGCTTCTATCTTGCCCCGGGTTATGCAGAACATGCGAGTAAATTACTATGTGCCGCGCAACCACGCCGAGTATGTGCCACTGGGTTCGGGGAAAGCTTTGCGGATACTAAGAAACTCAGCCCAAACCGGACTATTAGCTCGTATGGGGTTACGGCGAGCGGGACGGAAATATAGAAGCGTACTAGGGGTGTAATTCAGTCAAATAAAAACCGTCGGGCTTACGCCTCGACGGTTTTTTTAGAGCGATACTCTTTTGGTACGAAGAAGTGTTTACCAAGTAACTTTTTAAGTTTTTCTGCCCGTTTTGTGTTGCGGGAAATTATCATGCGACTTTTTCCTGGTTTGCTTGTTAGGGATTTAATCTGTTCTAGAATTTCTGGGGTGATAGTTTTGGTGTTACGATATAGCGCATCTAGTTCGCTCGACATGCTTTTATCCAGCCAGACTTCAAATATATAGTCGTTAAATACATTTAGGTAGTAGTTGTTCTTGGGGAACGGAGACACTGAATACATGTAATATTGGGCCGTGGTTCCATCAAAGTCTTTGGCTGCCAGTTTGTCCAACGGTGTGTTCCTGCTTACTGCCAGAAAGAGCGTACGACGATTATCTTTTATATACCGTATGAAGCCTAGCTCAGTGTTTCGCCTTGCGTGAAGAAACCATTCGTGGGTGTGGTATATGTAAACAGGCTCTTGGGCGGATTGTGTTTCCAGAAGTAAGGCAGATGCATGCCACCAAAACGAGTCCATGAGGTGGGCATTTTTAAAATGGTACTCAATCCGGTCTCCATTCGTGAGCGCTAAAATTCCATTTGAACGTGACTCAGCATCGAATGACCGTTCTTCGGCAATGTTTACAAACAATTCCAGCTTTCGTAGCCATTGTATGCTAAGTGACGCTTGTTTGTTGTGCACGACTACAACCTCCTGACCCTTCAGTTTTCGAAGTGCAGCATAGACGGCTTGTTTTGTAGCTTTTGGTAAATATTTTCTAATATGCGAAATAAGTTCTACGGTGCCAATGGGTCCGTCTCGTAAGAGAGAGACGATGTGGTCTTCGATGCTGGTTGGAGTAGTTAAGATCATGCACATACAGTAGCATGTCCATATCAAAAAATAAAATTATATTTTACTAATTATGTAAATATAAGGACTTTTATGACATTTTACTGACTATGAGTTAAGCTCTCTCCATGAAAACATTGATAATAATTAATGGGGTTACTGGTGCGTTGGGCGGAGCGTGTCTGGCCCGTTTTAGCAGGGCAAATGACGCGACCATTATCGGCCTCAGCAGACAGGCTCCAGCTGCAGATATGTTTTGCGTAGATGGATACCTTCCTGACCGCACACTCGTGTGCGCAATAGGTGACATATCTAGCCAGGAGGACTGCATGTCGTTTGCTCGGAAGCTGCGAGTGAGTAATTACGAAAAAATTATATACGTGCATGCCGTGGGTGTATATCCTTTTGAGGTTGGAAAAGACGGTGCATTAGAAATATCACATGATCAAGACGGTGACGGGGTAGACGATAGAGTGGTGAATTTATCCTATAAAGCGTTTCTTGGTATGGCCGAAGCGCTGCAGTCTACTGGTTTGCCAATAAAGGCGCTTATATTCGGAGGGTTGGGTGATAAAAGCAAGCCCATGGTGCATACTTCTTGGTGGAAAGTCATGGATAAGATCAAGGCTCGGATGTTTGAGATAGTACATATAAGTCCCGCGACCTCTTTTTTTCTGCTAAATATTAGTTCAGTTATTTGTCCGCACGAACTAATAACTCGTCCATATGTATTCCAAAGAACCAATGCGAGCCCCGAGTATTGGCTTATGCCTTCAGAGGTGGCCGATAGGGTATTCCAGCTGACTTATAACCATATGAGCGGTTTCATTATAGACGAAATCTTTCACCGGTCTAATTATTACGAATCTGATTATTTTGCGGATACCAAGTTTACAAAGCGTAAAATGGCAGAGTTAGGACTATAGTCATTAGTGACGAATGAGTGTAGGAGGCGGGTAGGTGTGTTGATTCTTTTGTGGGTTTGGTGCCCACATAGGACTAATTGGATGCATACGACAGATAGGACCGATACGACAGATAGGACTAATAGGACGCGGGGGCAATGCGTGTGATATACAAAAAACCGTCGGGCTAGGCCTCGACGGTTTTTTCTGCAGCGGATGTTTTCGTAGTTTTTTTAGTTGACTTCTTAGTTGCGGTTTTACGAGCAAACTTTTTGCCGGTTTTTGGCTTATCCTTATTTTCTAACCAGATTTTATAAAGTTCTTGGAGATGGGCCTCACTCTCCGGTTTTAGGTTGGCAATAAATTCGCAGTCTGGCCAGCGGGTGCAGGCGAAGAAGGGTTTACCGCGGCCACGGGATTTCTTTTCGACTACGTCACCCGGTTTGTCTTTACGGCTATCGGATGCAAGACAGGACGGGCATTTAAAGCCAGTTTTATTCCATATTTTAGCAATACCTTTACACTTGGGGTAGTCTACGCACCCAAGAAAATAACCAAAGCGGCCGCGCTTAACTTCCATGGGTTTGCTGCATATAGGACAAATTTCGCCAACTGTTTTTGCTTCTAGCTCAGCAATTTTGGCAGCTTCTTCAGGGAGCGGCATGGTTACTTTTGACTCAGGGTCAGGGCAGGCAAGGAACTTACCCATGCGGCCGAACTTGATCAGCATCATTTTACTGCAATGAGGGCAGGGAGTAGTAGAAGTTTCTACTTGTTTTTCTACCGTTGCCTCTTTTTCGTTCAAGTGTTTTTTGAAGGGAGTATAGAAGTCGCGGATAACTTTTACCCAGTCTTCTTCGCCTTCGGCGATTTTATCAAAGTCTTCTTCTACCTTGGCGGTAAAGTTGATGTCCACAATTTCCGGAAAGTTTGCGACCAGCATGTCGTTCACTAAGTAGCCAACTTCAGTGGGGGAGTATTTCTTGTCTTCTTTGGTTACATAGTCTCGTTCTTGGATGGTGGCCAGAGTAGGGGCGTACGTAGAAGGCCGGCCAATACCGTTCGCTTCCAAAGCTTTCACCAGGGTGGCGTCTGTGTAGCGTGGCGGAGGTTCAGTAAAGTGCTGCAGGGGGAGGAGCTCGTGTAGTTTAAGCTTTTCTTCCGCAGAAAGTTCGGGCAGTACGCCTTCAATTTCATCTTCTGCTTTCTCGTCCTGTCCTTCGGTGTAGGCGCGTATGAACCCATCAAACTTCACCACTTGGCCATTAGCGCGAAATGTATAGTGTTTAGCGCTAATGTCCACGGATGTTTGGTCGAATATAGCATGCTGCATTTGAGATGCAATGGTGCGTTTCCAAATTAAATCATATAATCGACCATGGCCTTTATCAGCAACTCCCGCTTTGAAGTTCTGAGGGAGGAGAGATAAGTCTGTGGGGCGAATAGCTTCGTGTGCCTCTTGGGCGCCTTTGGATTTGTTAGTGTAGTGCCGAGGAGTATCAAGGCCGTATTGTTTGCCGAACTCAGTTGCAATAACCTCCTGAGCCTGCTTGAGAGCGCTTGCAGCTAAGTTTAAGCTATCAGTACGCATATAGGTAATGTGTCCATGTTCGTACAACTGTTGGGCAATCATCATGGTCTGCTTGGCAGAGAATCCAAGCTTGCGAGCTGCTTCTTGCTGCAGTGTAGAAGTGGTAAATGGAGCGGCAGGGTTTCGCTTAACCTCTTTTTTCTGAATATCTGTAACTATATACTCTGCACCGTTCAAGTCTGCAACAATAGTCTCTGCACCGGTTTTGGAGTTAATATCCATTTTACCTACCGACTTGTCGTGTATTTTAGAGAGTCTGCCCACAAATACCCCCCCTAGCCCCCCCTCATGAAGGGGGGAAAAAGAGGTGAGCTTAGAGAGCTTTGCTTCTATACTCCAGTATTCTTCTTTATCAAATACTTGAATTTCTCGTTCTCGTTCAACCACTAGTCGTACTGCTACGCTCTGGACACGCCCGGCCGAAAGGCCGTAGCGGATTTTACGCCACAAGAATGGTGAAAGTTCATAGCCTACCAGCCTGTCTAGCACGCGCCTGGCTTGCTGTGCGTCTACCATGCGTTGGTCTATGGAGCGTGGGTGGGCGAGCGCCTCATCAATGGCGGTTTTGGTAATTTCGTGAAAAACAATCCGTTTGACTCGGTCTGTATCCACCTTCACTTCGTCTGTTTTAGAATCATCTGGGCGAACTTTCTTTTTCGGCTTGCTTTCATCTAAGTCTAGAGCTTGGACCAGGTGCCAGGCAATGGATTCCCCTTCGCGGTCCTCATCACTCGCCAGGATGATTTCCGGTGCATGCTTGGCGAGGGCTTTAAGCTTTGCGACCGTTTCTAAGGCTTTTGGTGGGATGATGTATTTCGGTTCAAAATCGTGTTCAACATCTATAGAAATTTTGCTTTTCGGTAAGTCTCGGATATGTCCAAAAGACGCCTCAACGTCGTACTTGCCGGCGAGGAATTTGCTGATGGTTTTCGCCTTGGTAGGCGACTCTACTATTATTAATGGCTTTGCCATACGCGATCCGAATCTACGAATTCATCCGAATCTACGAATGAACTACGAATAATTAGTAATTTAGTAAGGAGTAATAAGCAATCAGTAAAGAATTAAATTAGTATTTTCTGATTACTAATTACTATTTACTAACGACTAGTTGAGTTACAATGGCAATTTTAACCATGAAGTATGCATCTTGTCAAATGATAGTATCTCTGCTAGATTGTGTGGTTGGCTAAATCTGCGATAAGGAGGAGAGTTGTGGTTGATACAGTACGTCCCAAACTTCAGCTGGTTAAAGTTTGCTGTCATTGCGGTAAAATTATTACTGAGCATGAACAGAAATATGACCAGACTGTAAGGTGTAAGAGGTGTGGTGGTCGAGAGCAGCACCGATGGTGCAATCACGACCATTACGCAAAGCAGCGGCGCAGTGAATAAAGTATTACATTTATTCACTGCGACCGCTATTTATTTTGGTGCAATTATTGGACAGCAGTTGCCTTTAATATAAATGGGGATTTCTTCGATAATATCTAGATTTGTTTCAGGTCTCTCCTTGCCGCCGGCGGGTTGCAGGTCATTGAGGGTTGCGGCGCCGCTGAGCGTGGGTGAGTTTGTACCCGTTTTGGAAAGAGTAATTTTAAGGGCTAAACCCTTCTTGGTTTGTTCACTCCAGGATTGGTCGAAGATAAAGTTGCCCAATGAGTAGTAGATCCATTTACAATCCGAATGCAACGGATGAGCATCCGAATTCTGCGAATGTTCATCCCACCTAACCTCCCCTTTGAAAGGGGAGGAACCGGAAATGGGGCAGTATAGTTCTTTTTCCTGTACCCAGTGGGGGTGCGCGCCTATGACTATATCGGCACCCGCATCAACGGCTGCGTGAGCAAATTTGATTTGGGCTTCATTTGGTGTGGCGGTGTATTCAGTTCCTGCGTGCATGGTGACCACTATGAAGTCAGCTTGAGACTTGAGAAATGAGACTTGAGCCGTGAGACGGTCTAGGTCTTCGATGCGGGCGACGTAGTTGTTGGTGGTTTTACCTCCGTCGTTTATAGAGGAGTAAGAGGCTCCAATGAAACCTATCTTAATTCCGTTTGTTTCATATACAGCGGGCATCCATGCTTCATCTAAGGATTCACCACTGCCGGTAAAAAGTATATTGTTGTCTGCTAGGATTTTGCGAGTGGTAAGTACTCCGCTTAGTCCTTGGTCAAAAGCATGATTGTTGGCCAGATTTAAAACTTTAAAATTGTACGCTTTTAGACCTGCCACATTTGCTTTGGGGGCATTAAAGACTAAGGTGTTATTTGGAGTAAAGGCGTCGCTCTTGGAAAAAGGGGTTTCCAGGTTGCCAAAGTTGAAATCGGTCGACTGTAAAAGTGGCTCTATGCCTCGAAATGGGTAGAGCGGGTCTTGTTTTATTTTAATAGTTTGGGCAATGTTCCGAGATAAGGAAATATCGCCGACTGCCAAGAGCGTGACGGTATGGGTTTCTTGTTCCGTGAGGGTATTTTTTTTGAGGCTTTGACTTTGGGTGAAGTAATCGTCTAGGGTTTTGCTGGAGTCAGCGGACTGGCGTTCCGGGTTTTTGTCGCGCAACGCAAAAGTTATTGTGCTGGTAATTGTTAGCGCAATTATTAAAATAAACAGAAGGTGCAGAAGTTTGTGGGACATTTTTGCTATAAGGGAATAAAATTTATAGGTCAGATAGGTCAGATAGGTCAGATAGGTCAGATAGGACCCATATGATTATTGGGGCTGATAAGATGTATAGGACCAACGAATATCTCGGTTCGTTTTTAGCGAACACGAATGTACTGCTGGCCGCCAACGTTTTTAATGGTGCCTTTCATTTCTAGAAAAGTGAGCGTGGTTGTAATGGCCGATGCATCCGCATTTGAGTTTTGTATAATCGCATCTACGGTCATTGGTTCAGACGTAAGTATAGCAAGAACTATTTGTTCGGTGGGTGTGTAGTCTTGTGCGGGGAGGGTTGCCTCGAGTTTTGGACTTATATTTAAATCGTTTAAAATATCCGCAGCTTCAGTTGCCAAACTCGCGCCCATTTTTATTAAATTATTTGGTCCGCGAGACTCTTCGGCATAGATGGGACCAGGTACTGCATAGAGACGCCTGTTTTGTTCAAGCGCGTATTGGGCAGTAATGAGCGAACCGCTTTTAAGGCTGCACTCTATAATAAGCGTCCCTATGCTTATACCAGAAATAATGCGGTCGCGTGCGACAAAGTGTTGTTTAAACGGAGGAGTTCCCGGTGGGTATTCGCTTATAAGACAGCCTCCGGTTGCCATTATTTCGTGAGCAAGAAGTACATGGTGTTTGGGGTATATAGTTTTGTCATCTATACCTCCACCGAGTATGGCGATGGTGGGTTTATTTTTCTCTACTGCCTGTTTATGCGCGAGAGCGTCAACACCATATGCCAGGCCAGAAGCAATAACTATACCTGCATCCACCAGGGGTCCGAGTATGCGAGGGGTTACACTCATGCCGTAGGTGGTAATCTTTCTCGTGCCCACCACGGATACAATGGCCCACTCCGGGTTCGGTATTGTTCCGCGTACGTAGAGAATTGATGGAGGAAGGCTACACTCAAGCAGTAATTGTGGGTACGTATGGTCCTGGATGCTTACCAGATGTATACCTAAGTTTTGTAGTTTCTCGTTTTCTACTTTTAAGTTGATAGTCTGTCGGAATAGAACAAATTTTTGGGCAAGTTCTGCATCGAGACCCGCCGCCATAAGCTCGGCGGTAGGGGCGGCAAAGGCATCCGCGTAGTTCTGAAAATAGTTACCCAAGAGACCGAGCCGTTTCGGGCCAAATGCAGGAAAGAGGTTTAAACCGTGTAAATATATAGTATCGGCAAGGGGATTCATGGCTTGACAATATTACTATAAAGGTGTATAATAATAACAGTTGAATAGCAGTAATTATCCACTATAATTATTTTGTGTTCAGTTTCCTGCTTGTAAGTGCGAACGTAGAAGTCATCCCTCCTACCTTCTGCTACTAGCAGCGAGTAAAGGTTTATAGGCGTTTGTCTGTAGCCTTTCACTTGCAAGTGGGATAGTGAACATAAAAAGCTCTCCGCTCATATGCGGAGAGCTTTTTTATTTATCAAAAATAAAATTATCAATAGCTTCGCGAGTCTGGGGGAGCACCTTTTCGTGGAGCGTTGTGAGCTCCTCGTTAGAAAAAGGGCTTAATACATAATCTTCGGTAGGGCTTTCGTGGCGAGAGATTCGAGATTCTACACCAATTCGAATGCGATGAATTTTTTGTGTGCCGAGCGCTTCTATAATACTGGCAACGCCGTTATGGCCTGCGGCGCGAGAATCAAACGCTGTTTTCCAGTAGCCGAATTTTAAGTCGAGCTCATCATGTACCACGAGTATGTCAGTTTCCGGGTTAACTTTATAAAACTGCACAATTTCTCGGACAGCTTCACCCGACTTGTTCATGAAGGTTTGCGGTTTGATAAAAAAAGTTTTGATAGGACCCTGCGGGTGTTGCGTGGCGGTAAAGTGAACTTCACAAATTTGCCCTTGAAAGCGGGAAGCGCAGGAAATGGTTTCGAGTTGTTTTAAGTATTCATCGATGGCTAAAAAACCAGCGTTGTGTCGGGTGAGTTCGTATTTTTTACCGGGGTTACCGAGACCGACAATTATTTTCATGAGTTTATTATAGCAAGTTCTTTTTGTTTGCATGCAAAAGGGCCACTGACATAGTGGCCCCTGGGGGAGTTTACACTTTCTTTACAAGTCGGACTTTTATCGGAGTACCCCAAAAGTTGAGTTCTTTGATGATGGCGTTTTCTACAGATTTCCGGAAGTTCTCCTGAATGGCCGGCGTATGGTTAACCAAGAGTTCAAACTTGGGCGGATTGGTTTCCACTTGGGCAAGACTATAAACCTTTGGCTCTTTTTGGTCCATAAGTCGCTTGGGTGGGTTTTGTTTCTTTCGTCGGGCAAGGAGATCTTTGAGCGCTTCAGGGTCGACGACTTGTTTTCGACTGGCGTCTATTTTGTTAATAGCGGCGATAGCTTCGCTGAGTCCTTCACCTGTTTTGCCGGATACAAAGAATACAGGGCACATCCAGAGGAAAGGGAAGTGGTGGGAAACGTAGGCTTGGAGTTTGTCTCGGGTAGGAAGGGCAACGGTTTTCTTTTTTTGTTGCCCTGCGTCGTACAGGTCCACTTTATTCACTAAGACAATACAACCTTTTTCTTGGGAAATAATTTCTTGGGCTACGGATTGGTCTTGGCTGGTTACTTCCTCAGTAGCGTCGATAACAAAGAAACAGACATCGCTTCGGCGGATAGATTTATAGGTTTGGTAGCTCGAGAACACGTCTGGTTGGGCTTGTCTGGCGGCTTTCTTTTTGAGACCCGCAGTGTCGATAAACGTGTAGTCGGTACCATTGATAGTCATTTCGCTATCAATAGCAGTGCGAGTGGTGCCCGGTACGTTGGACACAACGACCCGTTCGTCTTTGAGGATTTGATTAAAAATGCTGGACTTGCCCACATTTGGCTTTCCAACTATTGCCACGGCAATGCCAGTAGAAGGGCTAAGTGCTAAGGGATTAGGGTCTAGTTTTGCTGCAGGGAGGACGGAAACAATATGGTCGAGCATGTCCCCAATGCCGCGGCCAGTAACTGACGAAACGGGGAACACGGCCTTTAAACCTAGTTTTAGGAAGCTTGCGGTCAGAGCCTCTAAATTTTTAGGGGAGTCGAGTTTGTTGATAGCCAACACTACCGGTTGTTTGGATTTTCTAAATTTAAGTAGCACCTGCCGGTCTAAGCTGTCAGGTGATAGCTTACCATCCACTACCATAACAATTACCTGTGCTTCTTTTGCGGCCACGTCTATTTGTTTGTTGACTGACGTTTCAAGTTCGCTTTCACCACCCCTGGCTCCGCCTTTGAAAGCAGCGGAAGAAGAGTGTACTCCTTTAGAAGATGGGGTGGAGGGGGAATCCAACCCCGCCGTGTCTACAAGTTCAAAGACACTCCCGTTCCAAGCAGTAGGGGCGTACTGGCGGTCTCGAGTTGTACCAGCTACGTCAGAAGTGACAGCTTTCATCTCGCCAATAATTTTATTAAATAACGTAGATTTGCCGGCGTTTGGAGGTCCGACGATAGCGACGATGGGGATAGACATAGTAGAATAAATTTCCAATTACCAATTTCCAATTTCTAACTTCCAGAATTTAGCATTTCATTGGAAATTGAGAATTGGGTATTGGGAATTTAGGCAAGATACTTAAGGGGTTGAGGTTTGAGCTTAAGAGTTAATTATCTAATTCAAGTGGGGTAGTGGTAGTTCCTGTAGCTGCTGGTATGGCAGTCGGTTGGGTGGTAGCGGGTAGTGGTGCGGTAAATCTATCGGGAAGGTTTTTGCCCAGTATAAGGACAACATCGCTTCGTGCGGCGTCAACGCGGATATTTGGCGGAGCCAGGCTCACTTCTCGGGCCTTGAGGGTGTTTTTTATGTAGGTAGCCGTTTCAGGTTTTTGGTTTACTTGATAGAGTACGGTTTGCTCTGGTTCCAGGTCCGGGTAGGTAATGGCCCATACAGTGAGTCCGGCCTGTTCCAAGTTTGCTGCTACCCGTTTGTACCGGCTACTTTTAGGGTCGGTGGTGGCTATCCATACGACACTTTTTTCTTGGGCGAGCTTGCCAATGCTGAAGCTGTTGCTAAAGTAGTCCTTTACGTCGTCGGCTGTTTTATTTGGGCAGGGGACAAGTACATAGGCCTTACTTTCGGGTTCGATGTAAGGACAAATAATACCAGTGTTGGGGTCCAAACTGCTACTGCTAATTTGGCTGGATGTTACGCCTTGGGCAATGCGTGCAAGTCGAAAGACTTGTCCAGGACTAAAGTTAGTATGGAAATGGCTGGTAAATGTTTGTAAAAGTTTTGTGATGGTTCCGGTATCGGTAAGAAGATTCAGCTTTTGAACCTTAGCTCGTGCCGCTTGGATAATTTTTTGTTGTCGCTGACTGCGCGCAAAATCTGATCCTTCCGGTCCGGCTGCATGTCGGGAGCGAGAAAAGATAAGTGCCTGGCTTCCATTGAAATGTTGGTCTCCTGCGGTGAAGGTTTGCGGAGGTAGATACCCCGTCCCACTGTTGGGATATTGATAATCAGTAAACGTGCGCTCCACATGTACATCCACTCCGCCAATTTCATCGATGGCTTTTTCAAAACCGCTAAAATCTAACACGGCGAAGTAGGGGATATTAAGTCCAGTAATGTCACTGACCGCCTGCTGAGCCATACTACCTGCTTCGTTCCAATCTTTGTGTTTGAGAAAGCCTTCTGTAAAGGCCGCATTAATTTTTCGATAGCCAATTCCCCCCAGTTTTACTTGATAGTCGCGAGGGATACTTACTAAAGACACTTCATTCGTATCCAACTTCAATCGTGCAACGATAATGGTGTCGGTTAAGTATGGTCCGTCATGGCCCTCACCTCCAATGCCCAGTAAAAGAGCGTTTACGTAACCTGTTTCTTCGCCGTTAATATGTACGTCACTATTGCCCCCGTGCAGTAGGATGTCTTTCGCATTTCCAAAAAAGCCTTGCTGTGAACCGACAAAACTACTTGAAGACCATGTATTGGCAATAGCAAACAGACCTCCTCCTATGAGGACGAGCGCGAACAGTGTTCCAATCACAATTTTTAGCCACCGTCGCTTCTTGGTTTTAACCTTCGTAGTTGTAGGGGTTTTTGGTGATGATGTGGGTGGTCCAAAATGCACGGAAACATGGGGTGCTTGGCGTACGCCATCAACGAAATGTGATCGGTCGTGGGAATCGGTCATAGTGTATGTAAGTATAGCAAAAAACTGCACTTTTGTGCGGATTTTTTTGGGCTTAATTATCTTGCATAGTTAGGTTTAGGATGGTATAGTTGGTTTAATCTCCGCGTAGATTGCTTCCTTTCTGGATACGTACGCAGGATTTTATAGGTGTGGCGGACAATTAGCTTCCCCCTACGTTCCGACTAAGAGTCGGAACTACGAGGGACAAGCAGCTGGTCTGGTATATCGTCGGTATCCGTTGATGAGAGAAGAATATTTTGTATCACATCGGTCGCATAGCTCAGTTGGTTAGAGCGCACCGTTCACATCGGTGAGGTCCCCGGTTCGAGTCCAGGTGCGACCACCACGCTTAGCGTGGTGAAGGGCACGCTGAGCGCGCCCACCAGAATAATTTTGAATTACGAACAACCCGTTATGATTTCTTTCGTTATTCTTAATTCCTGATTCATACTTCATAATTTAAGACTATATTCGTGTTCAATTTCAAACAAACAGACAATGAAAAGTTAGATGAAGGACATAAAACCAGTGAATTGGCAGCCACGGTTCGGTCTATTGCCTTATTTGTGTGGGATTTGGCCAAAGTTTTTTTAGTGGCATTCGTTTTAGTGTGGGGCATTATCCGCCCTTTTATAGCCGAGCCTTTTGTAGTTTCTGGGTCTTCTATGGTGCCCAATTTTCATAATCGGGAATACTTGATTGTTGAAAAGCTATCGTATCGTTTTCATCAACCTGAGCGAGGGGACGTTATTGTGTTTCGGTATCCAAAAGATCCCACCCAGTATTTCATTAAACGAATCATTGCTTTACCGGGAGAGCGAGTCACGGTAGGGCAGGGGCGTGTAACTGTATATAACACAGCGCATCCCGAAGGGTTTACCTTAGACGAAACGTATTTGCCTGATCAAAATGTCACATTGGGTAGGCCAGAACTGGTTGAGTTGAGTGGGAGTGAGTACTATGTGCTGGGAGATAATCGAATGTACAGTAGTGATTCAAGAGTCTGGGGTCCCTTACCCAAAGCCGAGTTTATAGGAAAAGTATGGCTTCGAGTGCTCCCGTTAAGCCAACTGGGTTTCATACAGCATTACAATTTCCCTCAATAACCCTTCCCACTCAGTATTTTATTACACGAACTATGGATAAAAAAATAGCCACCCAATCGAGTCGTAAAGCTGCTAACTTACCAGGAATATTTGACATCATCACCAGTGCAGACAGTGCCTGGCAGACCTTACTTGAGAATTTTGACCGCTACGCGAGCCAATACGGTTTTACTCGACTGGAGCTACCAGTAGCAGAAGATCCGCTCTTGTATCAACATGTATACGCTACGGAAGATGCTCGAGTTAAAAATTTAGTGGTGGGTGAAGCAGCGGGTCGGCAAGTCGCCTTTCGTTCGAGTCTGCTACCCTCTATGTTGCGTTTGCTCTCTCAAGTTCGTACCCAGGATCCTAAACTTACCAAATGGGTTTATAGCGGCACGGTAATACAAGACGGACAAAAACAACTCGCTGCCGACTATGAGTTTGGTTTGGAAGTCTGGGGAAGCTACAATCACCTGACCGAAGCGCAAGTATTAGGGGCAGCCTGGCAATTATTTAGTTCAATTGGTCTCAGTGATGTGGCCTTTGAAGTGAATACCTGCGGAAATGAATCGTGCCAAGAAACCTATGGAGCAGCTTTGCGGGATTTTTTGAAAGGGAAACGATATCAGCTTTGTGATACCTGCGCAGATAACCTACAAGAACATCCTTTGGCGGTACTGAGGTGTCAGAATTTGGACTGCCAGTCTTTGTTGAGTGAGGCGCCTACTATTTTAGATTTCTTAGATGAATCTTCCCGTAAGCACTTTACTAATTTACTCGAAGCCCTTGAAGAACTACAAATTCCTTATCAGTTGAACCCGTTATTGGCTGGGATGGAAGGTGCGAGCGGGACAATTGCGGTATTGAAGTTAAAATTGGATGGGCGCGCCTTAGTCGTTGCGCAAGCAGAAGGTCATACTAATTTGGTCCAAAAATTAGGGGGTAAAAACGTTCATGCTTTTGGGTTACACGGCAGTTTTCTCCAGCTGCATCAAGCGCTTATGGAGCGAGGGGCAGTGGCAAAGGCAACTCCTAAGCGGCCTGCAGAAGTATATTTGGTGCCACTCGGTGAGCTGGCTGCCAAACGGTCACTCCGATTGTTCCGTGACTTAGTTGAGGGAGGTATGACTGTGTTTGATTATTTTGGATATGTGGGTGTGAAAAATCAGCTTAAAGCAGCTCAAGAGGCGGGGAGTCCTGTGGCGCTCATAATGGGCCAGAAAGAGGCAGTTGATGAGGTGGTAATCTTGCGGGATGTAAAAAGCGGGATGCAAGAGGTCTTTAGCTATGATAAAATTGTAGATGAAGTAAGAAAGAGACTAGGGAGATAGCTTCTGGAGCTTCTACAGCTTCCCAAGCTTTAAGATTTAACACAGCTTTGGAAGCTTGCAAGCTTTTGAAGCTCATGAAGCTACGAATATGGATAACGACGACTGCGTATTTTGCAATATCGCCACACATACGGTTCCGGCGAAAGTTTATTTTGAAGATGACGACGTATTGGCCATACAAGATATTTTGCCTAAGGCACCCGTGCATGTTTTGGTCATTACGAGGAAGCATATTCCTTCTGTTGTGGATTTAACGGATGCAGATCAAATGTTGGTGGGAAAAATGGTATTGACTGCCCAGCGGGTAGCTAAGCAGTTGGGAGTGGAGCAGACGGGGTATCGCTTATCGTATAACGTAGGCAAAAATGGCAGAATGATTGTACCGCATCTTCATTTGCACGTACTCGGTGGTATGGAGTTGGCGGAGTAGTCTATGGTTAACCTTCGGTGGTTGCATCCTGGTTGCTATTCTTTTATTTGCTGGGGGTTCTGCTCCAGGATAAAAGACCTGCCTCGCCGACGAGTCAAGGCGGGTTAAGGATTAGGATGGGTTGCGGCTGTTTGACCAAGCCGGCTTAGTTATGGTACAGTTACCCTACTTATTGTGCTGTTTTAAAGCATATTTTGCTTGATCAAGCACGAAAAGATATCTATTAGAGAGAGAGGTGAGCAGAATTGGTAGAAGTTAAACGTAAAGACAACGAGTCATTTGAAAGTTTACTCCGACGTTTTAACCGCAAAATTCAACAAAGCGGTATTTTAGTGCGCGCTCGCAAAACTCGGTTTTTTGAACCGGGCAAGAGCCGTAACCTGCAACGGGTAGCTGCTCGGCGACGTTCTGAACTCCGAGAGCTTCGCGAAGAACTGAAAAAACTCGGTAAGCCCATTACTCGACATACGACTCAGTTCAAGTCCCGATAGTAGTTTATTTATCAAAAATTTTTGTTGGGCTACAGTCTAGTCTGGCATATAAAACAAATACGCATGGTTTCCATACAAGATTTAGAGCAACGAGTGAGTGTCGCTTTAAAAGCGAGAGATGAAGTTACCTCTCGAACTTTGCGTATGTTGTTATCGCGATTAAAGAATGAACGCATTGCGGCCGGTTCGGACCTTTCCGAAGCGGCCGTCTTGGCGGTTATACAGTCTGAATATAAACGTCGCAAGGAAGCGGAAGGTGAATTTATAAAGGGGAATAGGGTAGAGCTTGCGGCGGCAGAAAAAGCGGAAGCAGAGGTGTTGCTTGAATTTTTACCGGCACAGGTGAGTGAGCAAGAGATTACGGCTGCAGTGCAAGAATTGAGCGTTGCTAACGGTTGGACGGCAAAAGAGTTTGGCTTAGCAATGAAAGCATTGAAGGAAAAGTTTGGCGCCTCTGCAGACGGGGCCGTGCTTTCAAAAGTACTTAAAGAAACACTAAAATAATTGCACATTGCAGATTTGAGATTGCTCATTCAGGCGCACTTTTAAATCTACAATCAACAATTTGCAATTTGCATTTAGAATTATGGCTAAAGAGCACTACATCGCCGGAATTGATATTGGTACCCACTCTGTTCGAGTGGTTCAGGTTAAGCTTGAGCCAGAAGTTGAACCAGCGGTGGTGGGTGCTGTGAGTGTTCCCGCAGCCGGCCTTCGGCGTGGCGTAGTGGTTGACCTGGATGAAGCAGTTACTGCAATATCGAGTGCGTTGGAAAAGGTGGAGCGCATGACTGCGGTGCCGGTGACCAGTGCTTTAGTAAGCGTGGGCGGAGCGCACTTGGCCTGTCTAACTTCTCGCGGGGTCATTGCGGTGTCTAAAGCTGACGGTGAGGTGACAGAGGCAGATATTATTCGAGTTATCGACGCAGCGCAGGCCGTCTCTATCCCTTCCAATAGAGAAGTACTGCACGTTATTCCCAAGACCTTTGTATTGGACGGTCAGGAAGGTATAAAAGATCCATTGGGGATGACAGGGGTGAGGCTGGAAGTGGAAACAACCATTGTGCATGGTTCAAGCCCGCTTATAAAGAATATGCAGCGAGTGTGCAGCCAGGCTGGTTTGCAGGTAGACGAGTTAGTGGTAGGGCCCCTCGCATCTGCGACTGCAGTGTTGTCCCGCAAGCAAAAAGAATTGGGTGTCGTGCTTGTAGACATAGGAGCGGGCACAACGAGTATTGCAGTATACGAAGAAAATACTTTATTACACACCGCGGTGTTGCCGTTGGGTGGTTTACATATTACCAACGATTTAGCGATTGGGCTTCGTACAAGTATAGACACCGCTGAGCGGGTGAAGGTGCTCTACGGACATGCAGATCCGGAAAGTATAGATAAACATTTAACCATAGATTTATCTAAACTGGACGAAACGGAAACTGAACAGGTGGATCGGCGCGAAGTGGTGGAAATTATAGAAGCTCGTCTTGCAGAAATTTTTGAGTACGTGAACAAAGAGCTAAAGCTCATTAACCGTGACGGCAAACTGCCTGCAGGGGTTGTATTGGTCGGGGGGTCGGCGAATTTACCGGGTATAGCAGAATACGCAAAGAGCGCTTTACGGTTACCCGCAAGTCGAGGACAATTGCAGGGTTTACGGACTATTATTGACCGAGTAGATGATCCGTCGTTTGCGGCAGTGTGCGGGTTAGTGCTGTGGTCTTCCGCTTTTTCGGCCAGCTCGAGTGGTTTTGGCTCAAGTGCGAGACGGTTGTTGGAAAACCCCAATATGTTAAAATTAAAGCGCTGGTTTAAGTCATTTTTACCGTAGCCGATTCGCAGAATTGCCGTTATTTCGAGTACTAGTTTTGTAGGGTCTTGGGAAGATTTGTAGTATTCGGGATATTCCGATACAATTCGTATATTAGGATCGGACCGTATGAAGAAAACAATGGAAGTTAAGACAAAGATAGAGTCATTTGCCCGGATTAAAGTACTCGGTGTGGGCGGAGGCGGTACCAACGCAGTTAATCGTATGACTGAGTTGGGTATTCGTGGTGTGGAGTTTGTGGCAATCAATACGGATGCTCAGGCTTTACATAATAATGCTGCGGATAAAAAGGTGCATATCGGCAAGAGCATTACCAAAGGCTTGGGTAGTGGTATGAATCCTGACATCGGACGTCAGGCTGCCGAAGAGTCTCAAGAGGAGATAGAAGAAGTTATCAGCAATGCCGATATGGTATTTATTACCTGCGGTCTTGGTGGTGGTACAGGAACCGGTGCTGCACCCATTGTTGCTGAGTTGGCTAAGAATCGGGGCATACTGACCGTTGCAGTGGTTACAAAGCCGTTTAATTTTGAGGGGAATAAGCGTAAAGAGATTGCTGAGATGGGATACGCTAATCTCAAAGACAAAGTCGACGCAATTATCTCTATACATAACGATCGAATTTTACAGATAATTGACAAGAAGACTTCCCTGGTAGACGCATTTAGCACCGTGGATGACATTCTTCGACAAGGCATTGCCGGTATTTCGGACTTAATTACCTCTCACGGGGTAGTCAACGCAGATTTTGCAGACGTTCGGAGTATTATGCAGGATGCCGGAACCGCTCTTATGGGTATTGGCCGAGCGAGCGGTGAAAATAGAGCGGCAGAAGCAGCTCGTATGGCTGTAAACTCTCCGTTATTAGAACTTTCCATAGACGGTGCTCAAGGCGTGCTGTTCAATATCACCGGTGGTTCATCGCTGGGTATGTTTGAAATCGATGAAGCTGCCAAGGCTATTACTAAGAGCATAGATCCGGATGCGCGAGTGAAGTTTGGCGCTGTTATAGATGAAGAAATGGGCGACGAAGTACGTATAACAGTCATTGCTACCGGTTTTGATGAGACCAATAGAAAGCCGGTCACTGCACCGCAGCCTGCACAGCCGGAGGAGCGTCGGATTTTTACCGCACACACTCCTCAAGCTCCTGTGGCGCCACAACAGCCTCCGGTTGCCGTTGAGCCCTCTGCTCAGCCGAGACGTCCTCAATTTACGCCTATAAGTGAAGCTAGCGCCCCTGCTCAGTCAGCAAGCGGATCGGATGATGAGCTAGATATCCCTGCTTTCATTCGGCGCAAAATAAAATAGTTACACTGAGATATAATCCTACCCTTCCTATGCAAGGGTAGGATTTTTTGTGGATAACTTATTTTTACATTTTCTGGTTGCTCATAGCTATGCCGAGTTTGTTTTTTGGTTGTTTTGATATTGTTGGATATACTACATATGGTATGTAAGACATATCTTGAAACACAACATATTGTGTTTATTGGCTTACGAACGACACGATATACACGTTAGTTTGAAAAGAATAGCAGTAAAATAACAAATTATGCGATGTCCGAGTTGTCTGAAGGATGAAACTAAGGTCATCGACTCCCGTCCCGTAGAGGAAGACGACGCTATTAGGCGGCGTCGGGAGTGTGACGCCTGTAGTTTTCGCTTCTCTACCTACGAACAAATAGAAATTTTGGATTTAAGCGTGATTAAACGCGACGGTCATGTAGAGAGTTACTCGCGAGAAAAAATGGAGCGAGGAGTAAAACAGTCTTTCTGGAAGTTACCTCATACAGATGAAACGCTGCGTAAAATAGTCTCCGGCATTGAGCAGGACATTCAAAAAAAATCGGCCAATAGTCAAATTGAAAGCAAAGAAATTGGCGAGATAGTGATGAAGAGGCTTAAGAAAGCGAGTAAGGCCGCCTATATCCGCTTTGCAGCAGTCTATCTGCAGTTTGAGGATCCGGAAGATTTCCGCGCGGCGTTAAGTAAACTATAATTTTTTGTTTTTCGAATACCAGCTAAAAATAAATTACACCCCTATGTCTGAAACACTCACCCAAGAACAAACCACTCCTGCAGTTAAAGCAAAAAAGGGCTCAGGTCTGAAAATACCCCGTGTTTACACCCAGGCCGGCGTAGATCCTCTGGCACAATTGGTGTATGAAAAGCGCAGTTCGGTTATTCGCAACCCCGACGGCTCCATTGTAAAGGAAATAAAAGATGTTGAAGTTCCGGTCACCTGGAGCCAGGTAGCAACGGACATTTTGGCTCAAAAATATTTCCGAAAAGCCGGGGTGCCTCAGGTGGATGAGCAGGGGAAACCGGTGTTTGACTCAGACGGCAAGCCTGTGACGGGAAGTGAGAAAAGCAGTCGGCAGGTGGTACGGAGATTGGCGGGGACTTGGCGGTTTTGGGGTGAGGAACATGGGTATTTTGCGTCAGCAGAAGATGCGCAGGCATTCCAAGATGAAATGGAGTTCATGCTCATTACACAAATGGGCGCACCCAACAGTCCGCAGTGGTTTAACACCGGTTTAAATTGGGCGTACGGCATTACCGGGCAACCTCAGGGCCACTACTATGTGGATCCGGCAACCGGAGTGACTAAATTGTCTGAAGATGCGTATACTCATCCACAGCCACACGCCTGTTTTATCCAAAAGGTAAACGATGACTTGGTGAACCCGGGCGGTATTTTTGACGCCATTACGCGCGAAGCCCGCTTGTTTAAATACGGCTCCGGTACTGGTGGTAACTTTTCTACGTTGCGTGCGAAAGGCGAACCGTTAACCGGTGGGGGTAAGACTTCCGGTATGATGTCTTGGTTGCGTATTTTTGACCGTTCCGCAGGCGCTATCCAGTCCGGCGGTACTACTCGTCGCGCCGCTAAAATGGTGGTAGTAAATGCCGATCATCCGGATGTAGAAGAGTTTATTAACTGGAAAGTATTAGAGGAGCAAAAAGTTGCCGATCTAGTTACCGGTAGTACCATCAACTCTCAGCACTTGAACGACATTATGGCTATTGCCACGGCTGAGAAGACGACCGATTATCACACGAACGAAAAGTTGCGTAAGGCTATTAAGACAGCTCTTTCGTTCCAGGTGCCCATGAGCTACATAGTCCGAGCGTTGGCGTTGGTTGACCAGGGTTATGACAAATTGGACTTTCCGACATTTAACACGCATTTTGAAAGCGAAGCATATAATACCGTATCCGGTCAGAACTCCAACAACTCTATTCGAGTGACTAACGAGTACATGGAAGCGGTAAGTCATGACCGGAACTGGGATTTAACCTGGCGTACTTCCGGCGCGGTGGCGAGGACGATTAAAGCTCGACAATTATGGGACCAAATTGGCTACGCGGCGTGGGCCTGTGCCGATCCGGGTTTGCAGTTTGATACCACCATTAATGAGTGGCACACCTGTCCCGAAGATGGTCGCATTAATGGTTCTAACCCATGCAGTGAATACATGTTTTTGGATAACACCGCCTGTAACTTGGCTTCCATAAACTTGGCTCATTTTTACAATGCAGAAACCGGACAGTTTGACGTCGCCGGCTTTAAGCATGCAACCCGGCTTTGGACTATTGTGTTAGAAATTTCCGTGCTCATGGCCCAGTTTCCGGGACAAGAAATAGCTCAATTGTCTTACATTTTCCGAACCTTGGGTTTGGGCTACGCCAACTTGGGCACTATACTCATGACCATGGGTGTACCGTACGACTCGGATGAAGCCAGGAGCATTGCCGGGTGTATTAGTTCTATTATGTGCGGGGAGAGTTATGCGACAAGCGCAGAAATGGCGGAACACTTAGGCGCATTTGCCCGGTACGATGCGAATAAGGAGCACATGTTACGAGTTATTCGCAACCATCGTCGTGCTGCGTATAACGCTACGGCTAAAGAATACGAAGGTTTAACTATTTTACCGGTAGGTATTGCTGCCGAACATGCTCCGGAATACTTAGTGCAAGCAGCTCGAGGTGTCTGGGATGAAGCCTTAGAGCGAGGCGAGAAGCACGGGTATCGTAACGCTCAGGTAACGGTTATTGCGCCGACCGGAACTATCGGGTTGGTTATGGACTGTGACACGACCGGCGTAGAGCCGGACTTCGCCATGGTAAAGTTCAAAAAGTTGGCCGGTGGGGGATACTTTAAAATTGTAAATAGCAGCGTGCCAAAAGCACTTAAGCGTTTAGGCTACAGTGAAGAACAGGTTACGGAGATAGAGAGCTATACCCGTGGGCATGGAACTTTGGTTGGCGCTCCGTTTGTTAACCATGAGACTTTGAAAGCGAAAGGGTTTACCGACGCTGACTTAGCGCTTGTTGAAACCAAACTCGGTTCTGCTTTTGATATTCGCTTTGTGCTTAACCCGCTGACTTTGGGTGAAGAGGTAATGAATCGTATTGGTTTGGCCCAATATGTGAAAGAAGCCAACTTTGATGTGCTGGGTGCGCTCGGCTTTACTGTTGACCATGTGCAAGCAGCGAACGAGTACGTAGCCGGGACTATGACTATTGAAGGCGCGCCGTACTTAAAGGAAGAACACTATGCTATTTTTGACTGCGCTAACAAGTGTGGGACCAAAGGCAAGCGATACATTGCCTATGACGCGCACGTGAAAATGATGGCCGCGGTGCAGCCGTTTATTTCTGGCGCTATTTCCAAAACTATAAACATGCCGGCAGAGGCCAACATAGACGAGGTAAAGAAAGTCTACTGGGACTCTTGGAAGGTTATGTTGAAGGCGGTGGCCTTGTACCGGGATGGGTCCAAACTCTCCCAGCCGCTGAACTCCAACACAACCGCAGACTTTGCTTCGCTCTTAGGTGCAGACCCAGACGACATAAACGAAGTCACTCCAGAAGCCGTGCACTCTCACGCGCTTGCTCGTGGAATAAAAGAAAGCTTGCCTACTAAGCGCCGCGGTTGGACGCAGGAAGCAATAGTCGGTGGGCATAAAGTATACGTGCGTACCGGTGAGTATGAAGATGGTCGGGTGGGTGAAGTATTTATAGACATGTATAAAGACGGGGCTGCGTACCGTTCCTTGCTTAACTGTTTTGCCATTGCGGTGTCCAAAGGTTTGCAGCGCGGAGTAAGTTTGCAAGAGTACGTAGACACCTTTACCTTTACTCGGTTTGAACCAGCGGGGCCGGTGCAGGGACATGACAACATTAAAATGTCTACGTCCATACTGGACTACGTGTTCCGAGTGTTGGGTTATGAGTACTTAGGCCGAGAAGACTTGGTGCAAATAAAGCCACAGGGTGACCAGCAAACCTTGCCTGGCATTGTACAAACCAGAAAAGCAGAAACAGTGGCTGCACAAAAAGCAACTGACGAGCGACAGCAAATGTCCTTAAGCCCAGCACCAGACTCCAAAGAGACTGCTCGCGCGCAAGGGTTTACCGGAGACGCCTGTAGTAGCTGCGGCTCTATGAAAATGAAGCGTAATGGTTCCTGCATGGTGTGTATTGAGTGTGGGACTACGACGGGGTGTTCGTAATATAATGACGCGTAATAAGGGTAGGAGTCATAGTTGGAAGCGTAAGTTAATTACCTATGGGGGCTGGATACTTTTTATAGTCCAAAGTTTTGGTTTGCCTAATAACATTGGTAATGACCTATATCAGTCGGTGATAAAGCCCGGATTAAAGAGTGTATTTGCTGACCAGTTTAAGGTTGCAGATTCTCCCTGCGAGGCAGTCATTTGTGAGCAAGACTTTGGTAATTTAACGAATTGGACAAATACGGAGACGCTTACTTCGAAAGGTGGTTATTTGTATCCAACGTTGGATAGGGGATATCCGGGTACAGTAATATATCATCGAGTGCCCTTGCCGATATGCGGCGAGCTCAAGTTCATATCCGAATATGATGGTGTGGTCCCTAATATATTGATTCGTACAAGCTACTTTCAATTCTTATTGGGTGATGGAAGCGCGAAACGAGTGGTTGTAAAAGATAGCTTTGACCAACAGGTACGTCCGGAGGGTTATCGGTATAAATATTTTCCGCTGACGGCTGATATCAAAGCTGGTACCCCAATTCACACAAGATTATTATGGTCTTATAGCGAGAGCAGGCATATTTTTGAGATAAGTGGAGAGATAAAATATACTTCTCGAGATGGATTATCTCAGGAAGATGTTTTACCTGTATTCGCTACTCCTACATTTCCACTTTCTCAGTTTGCCGGCATGCAACTCGGGTTGGGTATGATTGACCCTAATTATACCCAACAAGTATATGGAAAATTTATTAGCTTACTTGCCAGGGGGTGCATTTAGAAGTAAATGATTTCACTATGGGATTGGATGGTATGAAAAAACAAACAGGGTTGGTAATTTGCAATATCGGTGCGGGGAAGGGGAAGACCACGGCGGCGATGGGGACGTGTGTGCGTGCTGCGGGTGCGGGTATGAACGTGTATATTATGCAGTTCGTGAAAGCTAAGAAGAAAGACGATGCAGATCATCGCGGCGACGGTGAATGGCCGTTGTCTGCCGAGATAGATTATTTAAACGAAGTGGATAAGATGCAAAGTTTGGTCGAACGCATGAGTCTCACCCCTCCTAGCCTCCCCTTAGAAAAGGGGAGGAACCGGAAAGGCCACCCCTCTTCTCTTCCCCTCCGAACTCCGGAGGGGTTAGGGGAGGTGAAGATTGGGCGTATCAAAAACGAACAAGTAGGTTTAGGCTTTGTGGGTATACTGGGCGATAAGAAAGCAAAGGCTCTGCACGTGAAGGCTGCTAAAGAAGGTTTGAAAAAAGCTACACAAATTCTTAAATCTGGTAAGTGGGACGTAGTGTTTTTGGATGAGTTGGTTTCGGCTCTGGAAGTAGGGGTTTTAAAGGAAGCTGACGTCGTAAAACTCATTAAAGTTAAGCCCAAAAAAGTGCACTTGATTTTAACCGGCCATAACAAGTATGATAAGGTTCTTGCGTTGTGCGACATGATTACAGAAATGAAGATGATTCAGCACCCATACTATAAAGGTATTTTGGCCCAGCGCGGCATCGACTATTAGCAAGGCAGAATCATGAATTTAGAATTATGAATTACGAATCAAGAGCTAAAATTGTTACTCGTGCATCTTTGGTGCTGATGTCGGTAGTATTACTGGCGGCGGGGTGCGCTTCGCAAGGTCCAGCACAGCAATTGCCGGCCGACGATACGCGGGGACCGGAGACTCCAGCCGTTGAGGTTCCGCCGCAGCCAGCACCGGAGACTATAAAGCCCACGCTCAATAATAAAGACAAGGACCCCTATCAGTCGCCGCCCTACGTACCGGACTACAGGCAGCCCGGTCCTCCTCCGGAAGCGCCACAAGATGAGTTGCCGGCACAAACTGCAGAGCATGTATCGTATCGAGGCCAAGACGGAAAGAATGCTTTAACCTTACTCAAGGCTGGCCATAAGGTGGATGTAAAAGTTTATAGCGGGATTGGCGAATTCGTAGACGGTATAGACGGGCTTAAGTCGGACGCGCAGCACTTCTGGTCGTTCTACGTAAATGGCAAACAGGCTACCGTAGGAGCGAGTTCATATACCACCAAAGCTTCAGACCTTATTGAATGGAAGTTTGAAAGAATTAAATAGCACTATGCAGTAAGCAGTAAAG
>CAZKVS010000002.1:0-11134 GCA_964556325.1 uncultured Candidatus Saccharibacteria bacterium | reverse complement strand
CTTATTGAATGGAAGTTTGAAAGAATTAAATAGCACTATGCAGTAAGCAGTAAAGCAATAAGCTGAATAAGATTGCTTGTTGCATACTGCTCTACTGCTTACTACTTACCGCTTATGATGATTTATCTAGTAATAATTTTAGCAGCGTTGACTCGGGTTATTCCACACATGCCGAATGTGGCGGTGGTGACTGCGATTGCTATTTTTGCGGGCAGTATGTTGCCTATGCGAAAGGCCTTAGGCGTAACTTTTTTGGTGAGGTTGTTTTCTGATATTGTGATTGGCTTCTTCACCTGGAAACTGATGGTAGCAGTGTATATAGCACATTTGGTGGGCGTGCTATTCGGCAAATGGATTGGCTCAGGAAAAGTGAGCCTAGCTCGATTTGGCAAAGTAGTTGCCTCCAGTCTTTCTACGTCTGTTCTATTTTTTATACTCACTAACTTTGCTCTGTTATATGCTGAATACCCTCACACCTGGGCTGGTATTACACAGGCATATGTAAATGGATTACCGTTTCTCCGAGGAACTTTATTAGGTGATATTGGATTTTCTGTAAGTTTGTTCTTGGTATACGATGCAGCTCGAGTATTGGTTCCGTGGTTAAAGCGGCAGCGAGTCCTGGCAACAACTGCGTAGTATGCGCATACAAGTCGTAGTACATCTTCATGCAAAACACCCAAAAGTGGTTAAAAACACTGAGGGTGTTTTGCATATATACACTGCTGTCGTACCAGAAGACGGAAAGGCGAACCAGGCTGTGCGAAAAATGCTAGCTATATATTTGGGAGTGGCAGTGTCACATGTAGTATTGGTTCGAGGAATGACGTCACGGCAGAAAGAGTTTGTGGTTAAGTAATATTGCGGATAGGCAACAAGTATTGTATAGTGAGAGTAATACTTTACTTTAGAAATAAATTTTACATATTGTATGCCTAGAAAACCAAAAGACTTACGCTCCGACCCGAGTTTGTGGGGGATTGGAGTAGCGTATTGTGCCGGTATATTGGTAACGCTCGTGGTAATAGTAATGGTTAGTTCAGGAACTCGCTCTTTGAAGTTTAACGGTCGCTATAACCAGTCCAGCGCATCGGGCTTGGACAATGCGAGTGCGCGTATAGTACAAGGAGTTGGCGCGTTGGGTGGCCAAAATTTATTGCAAAATGGGAGTTTTGAGCTGCCTATTCTTCATACGCAATCGCAGCTGGCGTTTGATGATACTGCAGGTTTTGCCTGGCGGCCAGCATGGGCTGTGGCTGATTCATCCAAACTTGGCCGTTCAACAAAACAGCCGGGAGTGGAGATACTTGCAGGTTATCAAGACTGGCAAGCTCATGAGGGTGTACAGTTCATTAGGTTGGATAACGCCGATCTCTCTGCCCGTGCAGCCCGAGGCAAAAGTTTGGTTCGTCTTTCACAGCAAGTGCCCACAGATGAGAACACGCAATACAAATTTTCATTTTGGTTTGCTCCTCAACCTGGCGCGTCGGCTAAGGAAAATATAGTTACTGTGTTGTGGAATGGTGCAGTGTTGGACACTATTAGCACTGATGGTCTGAAAGACAAAAAGCCACAGTGGAAGCAATACAGCTATACCGTAACCGGTGGTACTACGGGAGTAGGAACCGCAGAGTTTGTGGCTGGTGGTCCAGAAAATGGTATGGGGCCATTACTAGATGATGTAGCAGTTACCCATTTGTCCGGAAGCAAATAGTTGACATTTTGGTATTTTTACAGTATTATACGTATATGAGTTTTCGTCCAGTACAAGTTGTGTCCCATATGCAGCCTCTCGTGTAGAGGTCTGTTGAGCATACGCTTACAGCCCCTCTACCGAGGGGCTTTTTTAATGCCTAACGGCATGCAATACGAATTTACGAATACATGCGAATCTACGAATAACTACGAATGAAAACAATATTCGGAACATTTGGATACTATTCGTAGATTAGGATTATAATATGATATTATCTAACTAAAGGAACTACCATGACTAAAATTGAAGCACGAACCTTAAAAGGTTTTAGAGATTATGCACCGCGTGAGCAATTGGCGAGACAACAAATGTTTGCCAAAATTCAATCCGTATTTGAGCGGTTTGGTTTTTTGCCGTTGTCCACTCCCGCACTAGAGTACAAAGAAATATTGCTTGGTAAGTATGGAGATGAGGAAAAGCTGGTATACAGTTTTAAAGATAACGGTGATCGTGATGTGGCGCTGCGGTACGACTTAACTGTGCCATTTGCTCGTTTTGTAGCTCAAAATCAAGGGCAGCTTGCATACCCATTTAAACGGTACCAGATTGCACCTGTCTGGCGAGCAGAAAACACACAAAAAGGCAGACTTCGAGAGTTCTACCAGTGTGATGTAGATATAGTGGGTACTGAAAATGAATTTTTAGGTCCGGCGGACGCAGAGGTAATAGCTTGTTTTGCCACAGTGCTTGAAGAGCTAGGAGTGGACAACTATGTAGTACGTTTGAATGATCGCTTTCTGTTTAGTTCGCTCACCAGCGGTCAGGCAGAGTTTGACCAAATCCCTGAAGTGTTGCGTTGTATAGACAAGTTAGACAAGATTGGTATAGATGCTGTAGAAAAGCTCATGGAAGAGCGCGGTGTCTTACCAGAGCTTCGGGCAAAGGTGTTAGACTTTTTGTCTTGGGGGAAAGATGAAGAGTTTCTTTCAAAGTTTGAGCAAAAAGATGAAGCTGCGGCAGCGAGTGTAAAGTTTTGGCGGAAACTTATTGATACTATAGTCGCCTTGGGAGTGCCGCGGGAAAAGATTGTATTTGATCCAGTTATTGCTCGGGGGTTGGATTATTATACGAGCACGGTATTTGAGTTTGGCCTCACCGGTGTGGAGGGGTATGGGAGTGTGGTAGGAGGTGGGAGGTACAATGACCTGCTTACTACATTTTCCGATAAGTCTATGCCAGCAGTGGGTGGAAGTTTGGGTATTGATCGGTTGTACGAGTACTTAGAAGCGTCCGGTAAGTTGCCCGGTGGGCTCGGTGTAGAAGTGGCTATGCTCAATATGGGAGAAGCCACCTGGTCCGACACAGTGCGCATAGCAACGGAACTACGAGCAGCAGGAATAAATGTAGATCTATACTATGATAACGCCAAGCTAGAAAAGCAGTTCAAGTATGCCGAAAGTAAGGGCGCGCGCATAGCGGTCATGGTGGGGGAGGATGAAAAACTTCGGGGTGTGGTAAAAGTGAAAAACTTACAAACCCGGGAACAGGTAGAAGTCCAAGAAACGGAGCTGCTACAGGCAGTAACCGCAAAGTAAGCACCTAGCTATATGCGATTGAGTACTCATCAAGTTCTCATTACGCTCTCTATAACACTGCTTGGCGGTATTCTATTTGGTTCCTTATATACAATTGCACAGCCATGGCTTTATGTAGCCATGGCTTTTGCGTGCACATGGCTGGGCGCGCGATTATATAGTTCGGAATCAACAGAGCTTACGTATTCACGAATGAGGTTGTTGTGTATGTTCGCACCATGGGTGGTAATCGGTTTTTGTGTGGGGTGTCTGCGTATACAAACTACGCTGGTTGAACCGAATCAATATTCCGCAGTGTTGGATACAAAGGTGGACCTAGAGGGGGTGGTAGTCAGTGAGTCGGACATTCGTTCAAGTTATCAGCTCGTAACTATACAGCCGACAGGCATGACGCAGAACTTGCTGGTCACTATGCCGCTGAGTAGTCAGTATCAGTATGGTGATAAGGTGTGGGTGCGAGGAAAAGTGGTGGCACCAAAGTTATTTGAGGACTTTGATTATCCAGGGTACTTAGCTCGGTTCAACGTGTTTGGGCTCGTGCGGTATCCGAAAATGATTGTACTCAAACAGGGTGAGGGTAATTGGTTGGTGAGAAAGCTGTATGCACTCAAGCAGAGCGTTGTAACTCGGGCGTTATATTTATATGGACAGGAACAGGGGCGTTTGCTTTTAGGTATTCTTATTGGTGCGAAGCAAGGCTTATCGCAAGATGTTATTGGATATTTTTCTCGTACTGGCACGAGTCACATTATGGCCGTATCCGGTTTTAATATAAGTATTTTACTCGTAGCTTTTGGTTATATGAGTTATATAGTTGGCCGGAGGGCAAGCAGCGCACTTGCGGTGGTCGTAGTAATTTTATTTGTAATAGTAGCAGGGCCAACTAGCTCAGTGCTCCGTGCAGCCGGTATGGGCATGCTTGTCGTACTTGCAACTACGGGTAGGCGGTTATACATGCCTTTGGGTGCTTTGACCTGTGTTGCTGCGCTGATGGCAGTGCTCAATCCCCGAATTGTATTTTGGGATGTTGGGTTCCAGTTGAGTAGCGCGGCAACAGTGGGTATTTTGGTTGGCATGCCTCTATTTGAGCGGTGGGTGAGTACCCGGTATAAATTTGTAGAACCTTTGGCGGTGACTGCTATCGCGATTATTTTTACCGTGCCCATTAGTATGTGGCGTTTCGGTACGTTCAGTACGGTAGCGTTATTGGCTAATGCGGTTGTTGTCCCAGCAGTGCCTGTGGTCATGGCTCTCGGGGCGCTTTCATTGCTGCCCGTATTGGGTTCTGGCTTTGCATTTTTGTGCAGTTTATTTTTACGTTTTATTTTGTGGTTTGTAGCGTTCTGTGCTCATCCCGCATGGGCAAGTATACAAATATCTATTTCTGGCGTGTGGGTCTTAGTGTGGTATGTAGGTTTAGTAGTTGTTATATGTCTCGTGCGCTGGCGCTGTACTCGTCAATAAATTACTTGGCAAAAATGTAAAGGCTATGGTAGGATAACTGTAAAGTTGAGTAAAATCTAAAGAAAATTGAGTAATTGAACATATGTCAAGAAATACAATATACGTACTTGTGGCAGTAGTGATTGTGCTTATTGGGGCGGGAATATTTTTTGCAACCCGAAAGTCTCCAACTACGGATTCCACAACCAATCAAACTGCAACCGCAGTTGCAACGGATACAAATTCTCAGAGTGCAAAGCCGGATACGAAACCGGTCGCGACTAATCCAAAGCCAGAGACTCTCAATGGATGCGCCCGCACCGTTGACCGTACAAAGATGACTGCCTCCACAGTAGACTTTGCAAATAAGAAAGTCACCTTGCAAGTAAAAGGTTTGGGGAACATCGTGATAGACCTGTACGACAAAGATGCACCTAAGACAGTGGAGAACTTTGTTCGCTTAGCTAGCAGTGGTTACTTTGATTGTTTGACTTTCCATCGTGTAGCAAAAGGATTTGTTATACAAGGCGGTGATCCAATGGGTACTGGGAGCGGTGGTGAGACGGCGCTTGGCACTACCCTGGTAGATGAATTAAATGCTGACACTGCAAGCTATAAGCAAGGATATGTAAAAGGAGTGGTGGCTATGGCCAACCGTTCTTTACCCGGTACCGGTACCAGTCAATTTTTTATCATGTTAGGAAACGCTGACTTGCCACACCAGTATACTATTTTTGGAAAGGTGAGCACGGGAATTGAAGTAGTAGATAAAATTGGTCAAGTAGATATTGTGCCGGAACTCGGCCCGACAGATGGTAAACCAAAACAAATGATTGTTATTGAGAAGGCGACTGTTGCCACAAAATAATTAATTAAGTGAATTTGAAGCTGTTATGGAACGAACACTCGTATTGCTCAAGCCAGATGCCGTAGACCGTGGATTAGTGGGGGAGATCATGCATCGCTTTGAGCGAGTTGGTTTGAAAATTGTCGGTTTAAAAATGGTGCAGGCAGAGCGTGACCATGCCGAGCGTCACTACACAGAAGATTTGGCTATCCGCCGTGGCCAGCATGTGCGTGACATGATGATTGCCATGCTTATGGAAGGCCCTGTGGTCGCGTTATGCTTGGAGGGAATAGATTCGGTAGAGCTAGTCCGCAAAATGGTGGGTGGCACTGAACCGAAAGCGGCCGCTCCCGGAACTATTCGCGGGGACTATTCTCACATGTCTTTCAAGCATTCAGACGATAAGAAGATAGGTATATACAACCTTATTCATGCCTCTAGCAGTGCGCCAGAAGCAGAACAGGAAATAGCCGTGTGGTTTAAACCGGAAGAGATGGTACATCACATCCCTACCTACACCAAGCGCACTATTCCAGAATAAATTTTATAAAATAATCCCGACTCTAAGTCGGGATTATTTTTTATTTTTTCCTAAAAAAAGTCGGAAGAGAAAAGTCTTGCAGTTTGAGTTCGCGAACACGTTGCATAATGCTTTTATCGTGTTCGTTTAGGTACTGGCGGATACGGTTACGCGCGTGACCCGTCTTAGCAGCTTGCAACCAATCGCGAGACACTTTGACCGGTTGCTTACTTTTTAATATTTCCACCACATCACCCTGTTGCAGTGTATCGGTAATTTTGCTCATTTTGCTATTTATCTTTGCGCCCATCATATAGTAACCTATGTCGCTGTGGATGCTAAATGCGAAGTCTATAACGGTAGCACCCATAGGCAAGTCCTTGGCGTCACCTTTTGGCGTAAGTACGAATATACGGTCTTTAAAGAAGTCTATCTTGAGGCTTTCCATAAAGTCTTCTGGGGTAGTGGCGTCTTCTTGCCACTTGCGTAGTTCTTCTACCCAGCGAGTTTGTTTCTGTAGGTTTTCTTGCGTGTTGGATTGTTTGTAAAACCAATGAGCAGCAATACCGCGTTCTGCTGCTTCATCCATAAGGTCAGTCCGAAGCTGTGCTTCAAACGGACTGCCGTTGCTGTCGAGTAAGGTGGTGTGCAAACTTTGGTACCCGTTTGGTTTGGGCATGCCAATGTAGTCTTTTATGCGCCCCGGTAGTGGTTGGTAGTGTTGGTGGACCGCCCCTAGTGCCGCATAGCAGTCTGCGGTAGATTTGGTAATAATCCGCACCGCCTGAATATCGTATACTTTTGCAATATCCCCATTATATTTTTTTAGTTTTTTGTATAGCGAGTAAATACGCTTAGTGCGCCCACGGACTTCTACAAACTTCAGACCTTCCATGCGGAGTACATGGCTAATAGCTTTTTCTAACTGTTTGGCGTTATGTGGCCGTTTGGCGAGCTCTTGCTCCAGAATAACTTTCGTCTCGGTAAATGCTTTTTCGTCCACAATGGCAAACGATCTATCTTCCAGTTCGTCTTTCCAGGTGTTAATACCTAGACGTGCCGCAATCGGTGCATACATTTCCAATGTTTCGGTCGCTATTTTTATTTGTTTTTCCGGAGATAGATGTTGTATAGTGCGCATGTTATGCAAGCGGTCCGCGAGTTTAATCATCATAACTCGAATATCCTTGCTAGTGGCAATAAACATTTTGCGCAAAGTTTCCACATACTGTGGGTCTTGGCTATTGCGAAGTCGCACTTTACCAAGTTTAGTAACGCCGTCAACTAGTTGGGTAACTTCCGGACCAAAGTTTTTTTGGATGTCTTCAAGCGTGGCAGTGGTGTCTTCCGGTACATCATGTAGTAGAATAGCTGCAAGGCTGCTCAGATCGGGAAAAATTTGTCCAAGAATAACGGCAGCTTCGACAGGGTGGGTAATGTACTCCTCGCCACTCTTACGTTTCTGTTCGCCATGCGCTGTACGGGCAAAGTCAAAAGCCCGCTTCAGAAACTCTTGTTCTTGCGGTTTGAACTGGTGGGGTATAGCTTTGAGTAAGTGGTCTATGCTCATTGGTTGTTGTATTTTAGCACTTTCTATGTCTATTGACGACACGTAATTGTTCTTTCACTTTACACTTTTCACTTTCAACTTTACACTTGAATTATGCCCAGTCATACAACTTCCCATATGTTCTTCTACGTGTATGTTTTGGAGAGTCTTGTTGATGGAAAAAGATATATCGGATTTACTCATGATTTACGTCGGCGACTAGAAGAACATCAAAAAGGCTACTCCCCAGCAACAAGATTTCGGAGGCCATATGAGTTGGTGTATTATGAAGCGTGCACGAATGAGACTGATGCCAGACGCAGAGAGGTGTATCTAAAGGGTACGCAGGGTCGGCGATTTTTAGGTTTACGATTAATTGAGCATGGGCGTCAAAAGGCGTCTGGCTTGGGAAGTTGATATACTGGGATGCCAGAACTGCCAGAAGTAGAAACAGTTGTAAGAGAGCTTTATAAAAAGCTGCAAGGACGAACAATCAAGTCCGTGGAGGTTCGCGCAGCTAAACTTATTGGTATTGGTCCCGCTGGGCTCGGTAATAAGAGACAAGGGGTAGATGAAAAAGCTCGAGAATTTGAAAAATTACTATGGGGCCAGAAGGTAATATCGGTAAAACGGAGAGCGAAATTGTTACTATTCAATCTTACCGGTCCATATACGTTATTGGTTCATTTAAAGATGACCGGACAGTTTATTTTTGAAGACGCAGCCCTACGTCAGAAGACAAGTAGTAAATATCGTATTTTAAATAAGTTGACCGCGCCTTTGGTGCAACTTCCCGGCAAGCACACGCATGTTATATTTCAGTTTACCGACGGTGCAACTTTATATTTTAATGACGTGCGAAAGTTTGCCTATTTAAAACTGGTACGCACGGATGAACTCTTGCAGGTAACAGAGCTGAATGAGTATGGCCCCGAACCACTCTCTCAGGAATTTAACTTATTGCTATTTTTGACGGCCGTCAAAAAACGCTATAAGGTGAGTATTAAGCAGGTGTTGATGGATAATCGGGTAGTGGTAGGGATAGGGAATATATATAGTGACGAAATACTTTTTCAAGCGAAAGTTCGGCCGGATCGGCCAGTGGGTAGTTTGAATAAGAAAGAGCTACAAGATGTGTATGGTGCTATACGACCGGTACTGCTCCAGGGCATAAAAGCGAAAGGTTCAAGTGTGGGAGACTTCGTGCGGACCGATGGTAAGTGGGGGAGCATGGGTAAGTTTCACTATGTATACGGTCGCAAGGGTCAGCTTTGCAAACTCTGTGGTACACTGATTCAAAGTACAAAGTTAGGCGGGCGCACATCGTCATTTTGTAATAAATGTCAGAAGTAGTTGTTATAGAAGCAGAATAACGCGGAAATTTACGCGGATGAACGCAGATATAAACACCGACAATTTGCTATATGGCGACGTAACTTTTAAAATCAGAGCTGCGTGTTTTGAAGTCTGGAATAGGTTCGGTGGGGCGTTCAAAGAGTCGATAGTAGACAAAGCTTTAACCATTGCTTTAATGAAGCAAGGCTTAACGGTGGAAGATCAGGTTCGGATAGATATATTTTTTGATGGTAAGAAGGTTGGTACGTATGTTCCCGATAAGATAGTAAATGGATTAATATTAGTTGAGTTAAAGTCCAAGCCTTTTATTATTGAAGAAGATAAGCGTCAGTTTTGGTTGTATTTAAAGGGGTCAGAGTATAAACTTGGATTGTTAATTAATTTTGGACCTAAGAAATTAGAAATAATACGTCGGGTATACGATACTGCTCGTAAGACGCTTCCGCGCCAGTCTGCGTAGTTGTCTGCGTGTATCCGCATCTATAAAAAATATGACTGATTCAAAATGGTACGACTTAGCGGATATGCTGGAGGCAAAGTATCCGGAGTTAGAACGATATGAGGAAGATATAGAGGATGCGCAAGGAACAAAAGAGGTGTTAGAGTTTAAGAGTCCAGCGGGCATGATGCGGGTGGTTCGCGAGAGTAAGCCCGTGTTACTGGATAAAGCGTTTCATTATTCCCATAGGCCGGGCGACACCGCTCGGGCCGAATATACGTTTTCCGATACAGAGTTTAGTCATAAGGTGCGAGTGTATAGAGAAACAGGAGATGGCTGGGAAGAGTTGTCGGTAGATTCTATGAGTTTTTAATATGCTAGAAGAACGAATTGTACAAACGTTACGGCTTTTTGGCATTCAGAAATATGCGGTAACCTTACTAGAGGTGCATCGTTTTTTAGTTTTTGATTCTCGTCCAGAGGCTGATGGGCTGGTCGGGGTTGCGGATGTTCTCGCAGCGTTGGATAGGCTTCGGCAAGAAGGCGAAGTGGTACAGCGGCGTGGATACTACACGCTCCCACACGAAGAAGCTTTGTTCGATTTGCGTTGGCGGGGATATCGCTATGGGGTATGGAGGGAAAAAATTATACGAAGAACCATGAAGGGCTTGGCGTATATACCGTTCGTGCGGGGTGTCGCTTTGGCCGGGAGCCAAGCATTGGGCTTACAAAAGGAAGGAAGTGACATTGATTTGCTTGTTATTACCGAGGCTCACTGGTTGTGGTTGCCACGCACTTTGGTTACGGCCTACTTCCAAATATTAGGTATTCGCCGTCATGGCGCAAAAGTTGCAAATAGAGTTTGTCTCAATCATTATCTCTCGGGGCCGAAAGCCATGAAAGTAGGGCATAACTGGTACACTGCCTTGGAGTACGGAAAGCTTCGGCCTTTGGTAGGCGCTGCCGCAGTTGCGCGTTTCCAAGAGGTAAATGAACGGTGGGCTCATGAGTTCTTTCCCCATGCTGTACCTCTGAAAGCATCTGCCGCCACCCAACCATTTGTACAGAAGCTCTTGGAAAGGATATTTACCAATGCTTTTGGTATGTACATTGAACGCGCTCTGGGTAGCTGGCAAGGAAAGCGTATTCATAAGGATGAACCTCATATCATTGTAGATTCTGATGAGCTTTCATTTCATCCACAAAGCAAGCAGGATGCGTTATTAGAAGCGTTTAAATAGACAAGCGAGCTTGCCTGTTTCCGTCATTGCGAGGAGGCCCTGCGACGCGGCAATCTACACATTGTGGTAATAACTGAGATTGCTTCGTCGAAGACTTCTCGCAATGACAAAATTAAGATTATTTTTTAGTAAACTCCAAGAGTAAAATAATGGGGAATCGGTGGAGTTGATAGGTAAGGTTGTAGGTTGGACTGTCGGCTTCGCTATATATATCTTCTAAGTGAGTAAGTGCGAGCCCAGCTTGTGAAGCATTCGTAATATGGGTAGAGAGGGGAGTAAAGTGCGAGCCCAAGTTTTTACGCCATTCAAAGTTTGGCCTATTTTGTACCATCATTTGGTTGTAAAACCGAGCGAGGCGTAAGCTTGGTTTTTTTATGAGTAAGCGGCCTATAATGCCGCGTTTCCACTCGCCAATGGGGTAGCCATAGTAGGGGTTTACAATGCTCGC
>CAZKVS010000001.1:10120-134761 GCA_964556325.1 uncultured Candidatus Saccharibacteria bacterium | reverse complement strand
CCAGAATACTTGATGTTTCTAAACGTGCTACTAAAATCTTTGAAAGTTCTGAACCAAATGAAAAACGGCAATTCTTAAACTTCATACTTCAGAACTCTCGCTTAAAACAAAAAACACCAGTGTTTACGCTTAAACCAGTGTTCCAAGGTATCGTTACTGCACACGAAACTAAGAAGTGGCTGGGGTAGTAGGATTCGAACCTACGAATGAGGGCTTCAAAGGCCCCTGCCTTACCACTTGGCTATACCCCATCGTCACACAAAGCTTAAAACTCCCAGTTTTGCTTTGAAAGCAAAAGCCTGCCGTTTACGCTTGCGCTCCTCCCAAATTTTCGCTTAACCCTAAAGGGCCCAAGTAAAAATTTGCTTAAATACAATGGTAAATTGCTTAGGTATTATACAATACAGGGCCAAAATGGCAACCGGGTGCGTATGATATACTGTAACTATATATAAACGCAGTTGGGTGCATGTTTAAACTTATAAAATTTATACTTTTGGTTATAGTGGTGGGTGGGGTGATATTTTACGCTTGGGCCTTACCAAAGTTGAATTTTGTTTGGCAAAATCCCAGCTTCTGCGCCCAAGTTACTAAAAACATATATTACTGCGGAGACAAAGCCGACGTCTCGCACATTCTAGAAAAAACCAAATAATATTTATGCCCACAAAGCATCCAACTACTACTCCTACGCATCATCATCCCGTGCATAAACGCCGGCCGGTTGCAACCATAGGAGTAGGCATAGCCATTTGCTTGGCGCTCATAGCTCTACTTATAACCCGCACAGCCAAAGCACCAAAGGAAGCACCGCCCGCACCCCTGGGAGCTCAGTTTCCTCAAGTAGCCTCACCAGATACTTCTAGTTGGGTCGTATACACAGACACCCGCTACCCGCTGAGTTTTAAGCACCCCAACAACTGGGTGGCCACGAGCCAGTCCGCCGGCAATGACTACTATATAACCCTCAAGCCACAAAACAACGGTAAAGAAAAAATAACGGTATATATTAGCAGCCAAGGATATCTAGGTTTTGAAGGACTTAAAGAAGAACCAACAACTATAGACGGCAAAGAGGGTGTAAAAATAGACAACAGCCTCGCCGGTCTCCAACACAAAGGCCTCTACTACACTTTTGACGCCGGCCTCAACTCTACCACTGAGCCCGCCTTTCAAGAACTCCTCAAAACAGTCATGTTACACTAAAACAGTACAAAAAGCCGCCCACAAGGGCGGTTTTAAATTTCCTCAAAGTACAATAACATTGACAAAAAAGCTACAAACTGCTAGAGTGCCAGTGCTTTTGCGGCGTTTTTTTGTTTGTGGACTGGTCCGCAAATATAAGCCGCAGAGCAACACTCTCACCCGGCCACACCGGCCGGTTTTCACGCCAAAGGTTCACCTAAACCAAAGGCAACATTCAAACATGTCGGATCGTTCTTACAAGAATACCGACAATACAAACCAGCGTGTTGGTTCGTGAACACGCATCACTTCGGCCAAGCTTTGGCCGACTTCAAAGTCCTTGGTGGTTTACCAAGGGCGAGAATGCAGACTCAAACCCAAAGAGGACAAGACCATTATGAATACGGTTGATTTGAAAAATAATAGCGCCCAAAAACCCACTCCTCAGCAGGCGAAAAAGAAAGTCGCCGCTGAAAAAAAGTGCCACGTTAATAGTGTGAAGCTTGGCCCCATTCAGCCCAAGTACAGAACACAAGGTAGAGGCGCTGGCCGACGCGTAAGAGTGCCAGGAACATGGGTAATCGAATACTCAATCCTGCCAAGCGCGTAAGCCAAACTCAACCCGACATACCCCGCCAGAGCAAAAAGTTTTTTATAAGTTGTCCCAAATGCTCTGGCGGGACTTCTTTTTACAGAATGCGTTATACATGAATCAGAGGAGGAAAAAACCGTGTCGCAATTTAATCAGTGCGCGTGCGGAAATTACTACGCCGACGTTTGCCTGAAGTGCAAGGAACTAGCCGAACAAGCAAAGACACGCGGAAAGAAGAAAGACCGTGGAGCCAAGCCCGAAAAGGGCAATCGGCGACACGCCCCGCGCCCAACCCTGAAAACAACCAAAGGAGGTTCCTAACAGGCCTTCACAAACCGCCAACTTGCAACCCAAAGAGCTATTCAATGCTCTCGGTTGCAACGTTGGCGGAATTTTTATTTAGACGTATAGAGATTTACTACATACTACTTACACAATAACGCCACCACCCAAACAAACTTTTCCTTTATAGAACACAATACTCTGACCACTCGCAAGCGCCTTTTGAGGCGTTTTAAATTTGACCGAATATAAATCTTTTCCAGCCTGCTCAACGGTACAAGGGACTAGATCGCCTTGATGCCTGTAACGGCAAGTCAGGGTGTAGATTATAGGGCTAAGGGCTAAGTTGTCAGTCCTTTGATTCTTTCTTAACCCTATACCCTTAGCCCTTAGCCCTAATTCAGTAATCCAGTTTACGCTATGCAGCTGCACTTCGCTCACTTCCAACCCCGGGTCTTGCGGGTCATTTGTCACATACAAAATATTTTTCTTCAAGTCTTTCCTGAGTACAAAGTACGGACCACCCGGACCACCTACGTTTATCCCCTGCCGCTGACCGATGGTGTAGTTGTGCAAGCCTTGGTGAGTACCCAGGATTCGCTCTTGGTCTTTCCCTCCTCCTCTTGAGGAGGAGCTGGAGGAGGTCATAGAAACTTTTGATATAACACCATCCTTCACTACGACCTCTCCTAACCTCTCCTCGCGAGGAGAGGAACCGGACCCGCTGTCCACTGTCAACTTTTCACTGTTCACTAGCACAACCTTCCCAGGTCGTGGCTTTACTTTCTGCTCTAGAAAGTCTTTCAGTCGGACTTTGCCCACAAAGCACAAGCCCATGCTTTCCTTACGAGCGGCGTTGGGTAAACCAATCTTTACAGCTAGTTTTTTTACTTCCGGCTTCTTCATGCCACCAATGGGAAACAAAACGTGCGGCAGCTGCTCGGTTTTAATGTTGTATATAAAGTATGTTTGGTCTTTGAATTCATCCGTGCTTCGCAATAGGGCTAGGCGTGTAGGGCTAAGGGCTAAGTTATCAGCCTTCTGATTCTTGCTTAGCCCTGTACCCTTAGCACTTAGCCCTATTTGTGCATAATGTCCTGTAGCCAAAAAGTCAAACCCGTGGTCCATAGCCCAGTTGTACAACAGTTTAAACTTTATTTCTTTGTTGCACATAACATCCGGGTTGGGCGTACGACCGGCTTGGTACTCCGTAAAAAAGTACTTCATCACTGTGTCCTGGTACTGTTTTTCAAAGTCTAGCGTATGCAACGGAATGCCTAAAAACGCGGCCACACGTAAAGCCTCTTGCCGATCCGCCAGCCACGGACACTCGGCAAGCTTGAGCCCGACCGTAGAAGACCAGTTTTTCATAAATGCGCCCTCAACTTCGTACCCTGCTTTAAGCAGTAGGTGCGCCGAAACAGCGGAGTCCACTCCACCGGAAAGCCCTATTAAAACTCGCTGTTTCTTCTTTGCCATAAAGAGTAGTATAAAAAATTACCGCAGTTAGAGCAACTGCGGTATAAATTATAAATTTAAGTAGATTCTAAAAGACTTTTGAGTTTCTCTAGGGGAAGGGTATCAAAAGGAGATTCCAGGTCCCCCGCCTCCATCCATTCAGTGTACGTAAGCTTAGTCACACTATCAGATACAATCTCAAAATCATATCGAACCGCATAAGAGCTACCTAGCTGCTTAAATGTAAAAGTTTTTTGGGACACAAATTCCGTAACTTCGTACTCATTCCACACCCCGCTCCTAGACTTATTTCTATAATGCGTACCCAGTTGAGGGATGGACGTGTCAATTTCTTCGTGCAAAATACTATCAACCCAAAGTGGAGTATTCTCTGGGTTTAAAGTAAAATCAAACACTTTTCCTGCAGGTATATTTATTTCGACCTGTAAAATATTCTTTCGCATATAAATAAAGATGGATTCCGGATCGCCCGCATCCCGATGCGGCATCGGGACTTGTAGCGTCCGGAATGACAAAGGAGGTTACTGAAGAGCAACCGAAACACTCCGCGTTTATCCGCGTCGCAATCTGCGTATATCAGCATCTATCTTACAACAAACTGGTCAGACCAGTCAGCACGAACGGAGGCAAAACTGACTAGCTTTTTAGCTTCAGCAAAACGGGCATCCTTAGTCGTACCACCAAGTACTACTACTACAAAATAATGGCCGTGGACATCGCGAAAGCTACCCGCAAAGTTATATGCGCCATCGAGTGTCCCTGTTTTACCTGCTATTGTGGTTAAATCTTTATCTTTCAACAACTGGTTAGTATTGGCCAGCGTTTGGCACTGCTTTTGCACACTGCATAGACGGTAGCTGGAGAGTCGAGTTATACTTCGGACAATCTCCGTGCTAAATGCTGCGTTGGCTATATGGGCCATGTCCAGCGCCGTGGTTTTATTTGCACCTGATATGCCGGAGGTGTCTGCAAACGCAGTTTGTGTTGCGCCAAGCTGCATGGCCTTACTTTGCATGCGCGCTAAAAAGCCTGCATGCGAAAGTCCCGTACACCGAGCAAGCGCAGTTGCAGCGTCGTTTGCCGAAGGAATAAGCACTGCACGGAGCATGCTGTTCAGAGTATATGTTATAGCCTGGTCTGCCTTAGTTATTTGAACTCCACCCACACGGTCGGCAATGCCAACGGTACAGGTTGCGTTCCAATCTGGAATTACATCAAGTGCGACCAATACAGTAGTAAGTTTTACCAAGCTAGCCGGCGTGCGAACATCTCCCCCACCCAGCTCATATAATACTTCTCCGTTAGTTTGATTAAGTACCACAACAGACTTGGCTGTAACCGAAGCCGCTTCCACCCGAGGTTGCAAGTCGTAAATAGTTAAGGCAAAAACCTGCGACGGTAACAGCAGTGTGGTAATACCAGCAAAAAGTATTTTTAGATATGTTCTCATTTTAGTTTTGACTCAAATATCTAATGCCTAATATCTAATTTCTAATTATGAATACAATAAGGTTTTTGTACTTCACATTAGAAATTAGTAATTAGAAATTGGAAATTTCTTTGCGACTATTGCATCATACTACCAAACTTGGACTGCAACACTTTCTTGTGCTCTTTAAATAAATCGTCTAAAGCGGCCCGAATGTTACGCGCTATTTCTCCCCTGTCTCCTACTATAGAGTCGTCCACTTGTACACTTTTTACGACCTGGTTTCCGTCCATGGTAATGATTATTTTACCACCGGAGGACTTACCAGTTACATCTACCTGCCCAAGAAGCAGCTCTATTTGCTTGGCTTGCTTGCGCATTTCATTTACGTCTTTTAGTTTGTCTAAAATACCCATATGTTCACAGATTACGGATTACACGGATATCACAGATTGCAATACAGAATACGAAAGGCACTGCTCCATAATCTGCGCAATCCGTGTTATCCGTGCATCCGAGGAAATTAATTATTTTTCTTCGCTGTGTCGCTCAATTAAGCTCTGTTTTGCCTGGACCAATAACCCGCCAAAGCTAGCCATAAGTACTACAAAACAGAATAGCATGCCGACTACTGGAATAAAGCGAACAAGGGTGAAAATGACACCACCTAGCACCGCTACTTGCCAGCCCATAGGCACCGCGGCCTTCCTTTGTATGAGATGATAGGTTTGCACACCGGTCCATAATACAGCGAGAACCCAGGCTATGCTTAAGGCAAATATATACCCCACTAGCAACAGCAGAGCGAGCTGGTAACCCACAAGTAAGAAGAGTAAAGCAATTATTACGACAGGCGTAACCACTAAAGCAGCTAACCCAATAGCAGCGTTAACCCAAAACTTCCGTTGTACAGCAGCCACAAAGTTTTCTACTCGGCGAGGAGCCAACCATGCAAACACCAAAGCAGTAACTATAGAGGCCAACACCCAGACCAAGCTACCAAGCACCAACACGCGAGCAACTTGTCCAGCCGTGGCACTTTCCATGGACTTGGTGTAGTTAATGGTACCCACTTTGGCACCGTCACGAACCACAGGTTCTTGCTCGCCAGTCACGGTAACTGAACCAGCCACATTTGCACGGGAGCCAAAAGTCACCATGCGAGCGGACTTAATAGTGACTGCACCAGCGACTGTGCTATCTACTGTCACTTGGCCACCTGTTGCCCACACTTTACCGGCTACCGGCGCACTGAGTGTTACCGTACCACCGGCCATGATTAAGTCTCCACCAATTTTAGCTCGTTCGCTTATAACGAGTGTGCCACCGGCTGCCACTACATCACCGGCAATATCTGCGTTTACAGTAACCGTACCACCGGCCACGCGAACATCGCCACCTACTTTGCTGTTTACAAATACCGTACCACCGGCAATTACAGCATCTTGTTCCACTGCACCGTCTATGGTAATAACTCCGCCAGCTACGTACAAATCGCCTTTTGTTTCGCTATTCACGGTTACATTTCCACCCGCAGTGTACAAGTTCTTATGTGTTTCCGTGGTACTTAAAACCAAGTTGCCCGAATCGTCTGAGGGTTTTACAAACTCCGCTGCCAAACTCACTGAAGGCAACAACATAAGACCCACCCCCATAAGCCCTAACATACTAACTATAATTCTCCGCATATGTATCTATTTTAAAGACAAAACCTATACTTTAGTATAGGTTTTTTCGGCTTAAAAGGCAACGCGTGCGATGTGCGGGCTTATACATTAAAACAACGGCTCGCCAATGGGTGTGGCACGGACTTTCTTAGCAGCTTTAGCCACTTGCACCGGTACTTTAGCCTTTTGCTCCGTAACCTCAAAACCCTGAGCAGATTTACGATACACACAAAATTCGCAGGTGTCGCTTATACTCGGCAACTCGCCCAATAAACACGTTTTCATGCGCGAAAGTGTTTGCTCTACCCACGCGTCACTACCCGTGTACGAAATAAGATTAACTTCAAACTCAAGCTTGCCATCAAAGGCAGCTAAGTCCTTCCTGCCGTTTACGTATACAAAATAACCAGTGTTGGAAACAGTAAAACCATTTTGACGGAGCAACCACTGGTAGACCTCCATTTGCCGACGATACTGGTCGTGCCATTTTGTGTTCTCCAACTCAGTTACGGCAGTGTCTTTGCTAGTAGCTTTATAGTCCACCACAAATAGCTCCCCCATTTTACTCACCCAAATGTCATCTACCGCTCCAAACACCAGCAAATTGGTAGGCTGGTGTAAAGTCCGCACGCCCACAAAGTTCTCTCGCCACTCGTCCATTTGCACATGCTTAAATGGCACAAGGTCCAACCCATACTTTTCCATGAGAGGATGAGCACTGCCTTTTGTTCGATGTACATCAAACTCTTTTTTAAGCAAAGCATCCACGGCAAGATTGAGTGTAAACGAAGGCATGCTAGGCCGTTTGACCCCGTGTCGGGCTTCCATGTAAAAACAGCGCGGACAATCTACAAAAAAATCAATCTTACTCCTGGAGACTTTAAAGGCTTCTTTGCTCGCCGGGTCAAAAGTCCGGGGTTTATAACTTTTATAATATTCAGCCATACGGAAAAAGAAATTAGAGCCTACTTAACAAAGCACGGGTATTATATCACGTTCTTTTCTTAATTTTGGTATACTAATGTTCTATTGTTTCATTGTTACATTGTTCAATTGTTGTAAAATTTATGAACTTAAGCGAAATTCGAGAGCAGCTTCTACTGCTTCATAAGGCACTGATGGAGTACCAAAAACGCACATATGAGTCCACCGTTGGCCCCATTCAAAACCCCAACCACTACTACCAGCTAGTGGTGAACGATGAGTCTTTTGCCTGGCTCAAAACCCTAAGTGCTCTAGTTATAAGCATGGACGAACTCTTAGAGAGTAAGGAAGCCAAAACCGAAGCCGAGATAAACCAAATAGCCAAATACACCAAAACCACCCTCACTACCACCGGCGGCGGCAACGGCGCCTTTGGCACTAACTACACCGAAGCACTCAAAAAAGACGAAGCCGTAGCTGCTCTGCACGCCAACTTAATAAAGCTACTAAGTGTGTAAATCGTCAAAGCGCCAGGTTTCTATTCAGAAACCTGGCGCTTTTTGTTTAAGACATATAGGCCGCCACTCCCCAACCTACCAGGGAAAGCTCTAACAACAACCGAGCCACAGCATAGTTCTTGTTAACAAGGAGCAGAACTGCTCCTACAAGAGTCGGAATAGCGGCGAGCAAAAAGGCTGGCCACAAAAAGGCCACCAACGATGATGCAATGAGTAACGTTGCTGCAACGTTCTTGGAGCGAGGAACACCCCATACCATCGCGGCAGTTCGTTTGTAGAACTGTTCAACACGCACGCCATCAACATCTCCCAAAAACTCTCGAGCAGACGTCAATAAACATAAGGAACAAAACAGTAACCACTGAGCAGCAGAAAATTGTACACACAGTGGGAAAAGGACAGTTGCCCCAACGGTAAGCGCAACAGTCACATTCTTTATGCATGGTCGGGTTTGCAAAAATGGATATATGGCCGAGCTAAACCATATAGCCACGCCAAGACATCCGAACCCTGTCCTGAGAGTAAACGCAAATAGTGTCATTGAGAACGAAATGACGGCTAGAACTGAAACCAATGCGGTCAGTCGTTTGGGATGTTCCCATGCATACATTTTTCCTTTTTGCCGGTCTGCCGCCCGATCATAAAGGTCATTCCAGCTCATCGCAAACATAGCGATGAACAACACCATGCAAACCACAAACCAAGAAATAGGTTGACGGGAAAAGTGCATGCCGGCCAGTACAAACACTGCCATAGTGACACTCGCTTTAGGACGGACAGATGCTACCAGTCCCATGTCTTTCAAAGCCTCCTTGAAAAGTGATGTAAAGCCGCATAAGGATACTAGGAAAACACGAATAAATCAATACACCATCACATATAAAAAAAGTGGTCGCCCAAAAGAATGTCGAGTATGTGTAACTAGACATTCTTTGATCTGGGATTAAGAAACCGGCCGATTATGGTTCTTGAGGTCTTCCAAGACGAACACACCGTTCGCCCAGAGTACACCTTGGATAAACCCAAGCCACCTAAAAGCTTTTTCCAGTCTACCTTCAGCTACAAATTCTCGTAATTGCGGCAGCATGGCATATGCATGTCCCAATTGCTCGCCGGCATTTTGCGGCACCATATCATGTGACACTTTAACGCGCTGCATACCCCGTTCCGCAAATAACTGCTCATAAGTCTCAACCGCTTCAAGAATCTTTACTCCCGTCATGGTAACCCCCTAAAAAATTGTGAATGTTCTGCTTATCTTGTGCTACTTATACCGTACTATAGACAATGCAAAAAGTGCTTTCCAAATGGTAAGGTTTGTAACATATAGACTATAATTTCCTAACACTTGTTTGTTTTAGGGCTTCTAGGTAAGATAAAAAGTGTACTACTTGTAATACACTTAAAACTATGAAAAAGATTTCCCTCTTCGCCAAACTCGGGCTTCCGGCACAAGCGGAGACTATATATCAGATACTCCTCAAAGGCGGGCCCACCACCCTAGCAGGCTTAGCCAAAGCGACCGGACTCTACCGCCCGCTACTCTATCGCCAACTTCCCCTGCTCTTGGAAAAAAACTTAATTTCCGAAAGCAAACTAGGCAAACGCACAATCTATACAGCTGAAAACCCATCCAATTTACAGGCGGTACTTGAAGAGCTCCAAGCTGAATTTCAGGAACGACTGCCAGTACTTCAACACCAGTTTGAACATGCAAGCAAGAAGCCTGCCATTCGCTACTTCCAGGGTCGGGATGGTATTGCGTATGTGTTTGACTATTTAGTCAGCCACACCAAAAAAGGTGAGACATTGTATCGGTACGAATCATCAGCCGATTACACAAAACACAAAAAGTACTACTCTAAATCATACTGGCGCCGGGCCGCCGGGCCGAACTGGGACATGCAAAAATTTGTTATAACCAATGAAGCAACTCAAAAAAAGCGCAGAAACAGGATTGAGCGTTATTCCAAAGCCATCCCGCGAAGTTATGACTCCTTTGAATACAATATTACCAATATAATTTATGGAGACTACGTGGCAATAATTGACTACGACACAGAAACCGCAAGCTTAATTGAAAGTCCTAAATTCGCGCAATTTCAAAGACAGATATATAAACTACTTTTTAGCAAGCTAACTTAAAAAGCCACCCTTCTTGGATGGCTTTCTCCATGCATCACTGTTTAAACAATTTCTGCAAGTAACTGAGTCAAGTCTTCTAACTTTTTTAATTTACCCGTAGGCATCACATCCTCCACAAAAAGTTCTGCGCGTTCCATGCCTTCAGCCAATTTTTGTTTGCCGCCGGCACCAAGAGTCACGTAACTCACCCGTGCGTCGTTTTTGTCCGCCTCGCGCTTAACCAAACCAATTTTTTCCATAGGCAAGAGCAGCCGAGTGACGCCCGACGCTGTTAAACCCAACTTTTCGGCCAAGTCGGTACGGCGCATGCGACCACCTTCGGCTTGGCTTATGTGGTACATAAGTACAAACTCCGTAAAACCTATACCGCCAAGTCGCGCGTCCAGCTTACGGGTAAAGACCGCATTTACTTTTGCGAGCTGCAATAAAAACCCTACTCCACTGTGCATGTTTTTCATATATTTGATATATAGTTGACTAATCAAGTATATATCAAATACGAAGCCTGTCAACTATAATTTAAAATATCTTGGTTCATATAATATTAATGGTCATACATTTCACACGTTACGCCCTTGGCGCGCTGCATTATTAGATCGATCTTGCACCGTACGCAATGGGATGCTTGGCCGTGCTTCAGACGTACGCTGGTCTACAGGGTCAAACATAGAAGGAGGCAAAACTTCTCCGGCGAGAAACCGAGCTATTTTGCGACCGCCAAAGATGGAAGGCATAAGCCCCACACCGTTACAACCTAAGTTATAAAGCAGCACAGGGTTTAACGGCTCTGGACCGACTAAGCGAATACCATTTGGCGTAAAACCCATAAGCCCATGCCATAGAAACTTATACTCCTCTCCTTCCGGGTGAGCTTGCGCGTATGTAGTCTGTAAGAATGTGTCTATGTCTTGTTTGGCTTGTGCTGGATAGTCATGGTCCAACGTATAGTCATTGGTGTCATCCATTAAAGCTTCCGGCCCGCCAATAGATATTAAGTTTTGCGGCTTCTCATCTACCTGTCCAAATGGTCTACGAGTCAAGTAAAAATAGGGTTCTTCGGAGAATACATCGTCCCCCTTACGGGCGCTTTTTGGCAAAAAACTAATTTCTACAGGCGGTCGTTCGGAAGCCTCTACGTAACCAGCCATATAGCCCACTATACCTCGTACTAAATGATGGAACTTTTTGTTTATGTCTGGCCCTACTGTATTTACTATGCGCACATTCTCAAAACCATTCGTACATAACACTACCCGCTTGGACTGAACAGTAAACTCGCCGGCATATACCACAGCACTGTTTGCCTGCAGCCGAATTTCTTCCACTGGTGTATGCTCAAGTAACGTAAACCGGTCCGGATAAGTAACTAACATATACTGCACCAGCTCCTCGCAAAATGCCGCACTATTCATACAACCTTTCTTCTCCGGCAAAGCCGCAAAATAAGCGGAGTCTTTAACTTCTAAGAGCTCCGCCAACTCTACACGGGGAATAAGTCTATACAAGTCTTGATACACATCCGGAATATGGGGTATATACAGAGCGTCCTCAGCCACCAATAGTGGTATAACCTCCAACCCTGCCTTCGCCCGGAGAGCTAAATTTCGCAAGTGAATTAAAAGTTCTTCCTCCGTAGCAATGGCAGCGTACCCGGTAAAAATCCAAATGGGCGTCTTCAGTTGAGCAGTGTCCCGCATATCCTCCAACAACTCCCACGCCGATTCAACGTCGCGCTGCCCTCGAGTAGCCAGCTCCAAACCAAATTCTCTGACAATACTAATAAAACTCCGCTCAAAGTACGTAGCCAAAAACCCGCCGTTGTGCCCCGTAGCGCCATGTGCCACTTTCCCCATTTCCAGCAAAGCAACCGTGTGGTCCGTATGCGCCAAGGTAAAGTACGCCGTTGCCACACCCGCAATACCCCCACCAATAATGGCTGTATCCACTTCCATATTTTGCGCAAGACGTATGCCTGGTCTAGTCCGAACCATTTGATCCAACCAAGGAGATTGATTTTTATTCATCATATTTCAACAAATATTACTCAAGGGGTGCCTGAGGCTCCGTTTGTAAAGCTATATATTCTTGCACACCCTTCAACCAGCCGCCGGTAAAGTAATCTGCGGGTTTAAATGTGGCAGGGTCAGCCCACAGCAGCTCGGTATGACGCTCAGAGAAACTCACTTCCCCACTCTGCCAGGTAGCTTGGTAGCCAATGGCAAATATGCGCACTGTGGGGTTACCCGGCGCGTGCTCTACTCGCTCATGCCGCATAAAGACTATAGGCTTACCTAATACATACTGTACGCCCTCTCCCACCTCTTCAAACATCTTCCGTTTTACGATGTCTTCTAGCGGTACAGCAAACTCATCTTTCTTTATACGTCCACCCGGCAAGTCCCACTGACCAAAATTGTCTTTCATCACCAAAAACTTACCGTCAAGTTCTAAAAAAACTTTTACGGCTACAAAATATGGGTCTTTCTGGTCTATGTTTGCGTCGGGCATACTTGTTCTATCCTAAAACTTGTTTAAGTTGATTGTAATGATGTTTATAATGTCCGGGGGTGCTGTCTTTTCTATTATCCTCAACCCCCTCAAAAAGCCAGTCAAATAAATCAGGACGAGCTCGAAGATTTTTTTCTCCATAAAAACTCACCAGCGCCCGTACCTCTACCTGCCACTTCTCCCACTCCAAGATAAGCTCATCAGGAGTGTAATCTTTATAGTGCTCCACCCACTTTGCGTTATACGCATCGTCGTCTGCTTTCCCCCATCCAGAGAGCTTCCACACAGGCGGCTGTTTAGTCTCCCATATAGTTTTTATTGCATTCACATCGCCTCGGTCCCAACCAATCATATGTGCTACCACATTTTTGACATCCCAGTCCGCTGTGACTTTTTTCTCCCAATCTTCCGCGGGTAAAGTTTTAAGATATTTAATAAACTGTATATCCGGCATAATTATTTAAAAGCAGGATTGCCACCATTTAACAAAGCAAAGCCTTTTTTAATAGCTAGTATTTCTGGGTCGTCGCCACGTTTATTTGCGTCTGCGACTTGGTCAAGTTCGTCTTCTGCAAACCATCCAAAGGTGGAATGGTCATCCGGATGCAACACAATCTGCCCAAGGGAGTCGGTGAACTGCGCAAAATAAATTACTTCTATGGAATGCGAACCTTTCACTTCATTAGTATATGTAAACACCGCAAACGGGTCACCCACACTTATGCTCATGCTAAACTCTTCCATAACTTCTCTTTTTAAACCAGCTACAATATCTTCTGCATAATCTATATGCCCACCAGGCAACTCATACACACCGGGCAAAAACTTTTTAGTCTCCGCTCGTTTGGGTAAAAAGACTTTTTCGACACCTTCAAATTCCTGATGTATAAATGCACATGCAGTAATGACCTGTTGACCGATTGCTGGCGTTTCACTATCGTGAGATACATTTTCGGACATGCTTGTTGTGTTTAATATTGCTTACAGCATACCAAAAAACTAGCACTTAAGCGACTCTAGCCCACATAGACATACTGCCAAATACCACGTTTTTCGCGGCCGCGAAAAACGTGGTATTTGGAAAAATTATAATAAACAGCTAGCGAAAAAAAAATTAGTGAAAGATGGAGTCGAACACTTCTATCAACTGAGGCAACTCAATAAAACCATCACCGCCGGTTATGTGGCCTGCGTCTTGGAGCACAACTATTTTCGAGCCAAGCTCAGTAAATTTTTTAACGTTCAGTTCATATGCGCCGTAGTCGTCGTTACTGGAAATGAGCAACACGGACTTAGGAAGCACCGCCCGCACCTTTTCTAAGTTAATCGGCACGGTTAGCCAGGGCTTTGCTACTTCCTCTACTTCCGCATTTTCCAAATTTTCCAAACCAAACCAACCCGCAACAAAGACTGCTCCGCCCACTTGGGTGCTTATAGTTTCCAAATACCGCAAGATAGTTTGGCAGCCAATGCTGTGGCCCACAAAAAATGTATTGGAATCAGGCTTCCCTACTAAGTCTCGCAAGTGACTCACCCATGCGTCAATGTTTGGATGCAAGGTGTCCGGCATTTCCGGCGCCACCACCTCAAAACCTTTCGCCTCAAACGCTTGTTTGGCCCAGGCAATCCAGTCTCCAATCGGACTCCCCGCCCATCCGTGTATTATAAAAATTCTTTTCATACTATAAATATTTAACCTCTTGCGCCCCCCCCTGTCTTGTCATCCCGGAAGCCACAAGCCCTCGCGGGCTGTCCGGGATCCACGCCTTAGAAATACTGGATTCCGGTATTCCCTCGGAAGACCTCGTGGAAACCGGAATGACAGAGAGTGGGCAATGTGAGAGGCCTGCTAATTACGCCAGCGATATGCGGGGATGTTTTTCCATATTTACTCAAACGACATATCTGTGGGCTTTTCACGAATAGCACCCACGTACAACGCTTCTACTTGCTCGCGCGCCCAAGAGGTACGACGCAAGAAGGTCAGGCTGGATTTTACACTGGGGTTTACCTGAAAACATTTAATCTTTATCCGTGTGCCTAAGTTTTCCCACCCATACTCCGCTACCAAAAACTCTACAATTGCTTGTAGCGTCTTTCCGTGTAGTGGGTCGTTGGATTGATTATGCATTATATTTCTTCCAAAAGTAGCCGTCATCCCGGCCTCTGAGCCGGGATCCAGGTGTTAAGATGGATTCCGGACCCAACTTCGCTAAAGCTACGTCGGACAAGTAGCCCTTGCTTGGTTGGAGATTGACTCGCCTGCCCGCCGAAGCCTTGGCGTAGGTGGGTAGCTTCCGGAATGACAGGAGAGATTATTTCTTCCAGCGAGGGGCAAAGCGAATCATAAAAGTATAAAGCTTTGCCAACCACTTGTTCGTGCCGCGCTTAATCATGCTTTCGTAAGCGACTCGTTGAAACTCTTTTAGGTCATTACCTTCATACTGCAGCTTACCGTCTTTAAAACAGAGACTACAGTACTTATCTGATTCACGCTTGCCCGGATCTTTGGCAAACGGCATCATGCAACTTTCACAATAGGTTCCTGCTTGTTGTGGCATATATAGTAGCTTTCTAGCTTCTTAGCTGGCTAGCTAATGAGCTTATATAATAATTAATATAGTGCACTTGCAATTGCTGTTTAGAAGTTATGCATTTTCTACGTGCTTTTTAAAGTTGTCGAGTATAGCCTGCCAGCCCTCTTGTTGCATTTCCGGCGGATTTTCCGTTTCGGTTTCAAACGATTCAGTTACAAGGATACCGTCACCAACGTCGGTAAACGTCACGTCTACTTTCCGCTCGTCCTCTCCTGACATGACATAGAATATCCGCTCTTGAGGAACTATTTCCGTATATATACCGCTAAAATCAAAACCACTACTGCCATCTTTCGCCTGCATGCGGGAAGTAAACGTACCGCCTACGCGCAGGTCACTTGTTCCACCCAGGCACTCCCAGTCATCTGACGCAAAGTTCCAATGAGTGATGTGTTCAGGGTTAGTCCAATACTCCCAGACTTTCTCTATAGGCGCAGCTACATGCACCTGCACCGTTACGATTGTTTTTTCCTCAAACATAGTTATCAGAAATAAATTATGTTGTCTTTCTAGCTATTAACCATATCCACTTGGTATCAGACCGACCCGCCCTATCGTCTACATCATCTACGATGAATAAAGTAGTCAACTGCGCCTTTTCTACTAAGGCCACAAGTTCCTCCTTATTATAATATTGGAAAAATCTGTCATGATTTGAGAGCGTGTCTGAAACAACGGCAGTTTTATCACTACCCATCTGTTGTTTTACCATCATGTATACAACTCCGTTAGATTTTAATACTCTATGAAATTCAAGCAATACTTTTTGTGCCTGTTGAATTGTTTCCAGATGAACGAGAGAAGCGTGCGCCCACACCCCATCAAAGGATTCGTTTTCAAAAGGCAAGTCAAGCAAGTCTCCAAGTACGAAATTAACATCTGGGCATCGCTTGCGCGCCTCTTTAAGCAAGCCCTCAGAAAGATCAACTCCAGTAACATGCAAACCCATTGCATGTAAAACCTGCGAATCCCTACCTGCTCCACAACCAGCATCGAGAACTTTAGAACCGGGCAATAAATAAGAGGTAAACTTTTCAATTCCTGTATGGAAAGTTAAGTCTTTGCCCGCAGTAGCATATTCAGTAGCGTTCTCATCATACCACTGTATTGTATCTCTCATTCCATTTATAATAGCCATAGACAACGTACAATAATTCATTAAATCAAGTTACGCTTTTGCTTCGCAAAAAATAACCCACTGAATGCCACATTAATAGTCAACCAGCTAAAGTAATCGACTAGAAACGTACCTCTTTTTAAATTTTACCTGTTTTGTCCTGGACGGGCAACTTCAATCAGCACCGGAGAATCTGTTTTTAAAAATAAGAAAATAACAAGGGAGAGCAATGCGCACACTACTGCAAACAAGAAAGTCGCAGTTGGCGAAACACTGCTCCACAAAAACCCACCCAGTACGGAGGCAAGCAAGGTAAACAAACTAGTCACCGTACCCAGCACGCCGTACACGACCCCTGCTTGTTCCGGCGGGGTAAAGTGACCAACGAGCGCCTTAGACACGCCGTCGGTTAAAGCTATGTAAAAACCGTAGACTGCGAACAATACCCACACCGTGCTTGCATGGGTGTTGTAGGCAAAACCTAAATACACCAAGGCAAAAATAAGTATACCGGCAATAAAGACTTTTTTCGGACCAATTTTATCTGCCAACAATCCCGCTGGCACTGAGGCCGCGGCGTACACAATGTTGTACACAATGTACGCAGCTATAACCATAGTTAGGCTTAGGCCCAGGTCTTTCGCTCGCAAAATGAGAAAACTATCGGACGAGTTACCAAGCGAGAACAAGCACAAGCCAACCAAAAAGAGTTTGAGCTTGGGGGGAAACCCCTTCACCGCTAACGTGAGTTTAGTCTTTGTAGTTTGATACTGTTTCTTCGCTTCCTTCACCCAGGCAAAAAAGACGAGTGCCGCCAGCGCCGGCACTACCGCAACGTACAAGACTAATCGAATGTTGTTGTGAAAAACCCACAGCAAGACTAAGGCCAACAGCGGTCCCACTACCGCACCGGCCGTATCCATAGTTCGGTGAAAACCAAAAATAAACCCTTTGTTGGTTTCGTCCGTGGCTTCCAGTAGCAATGCATCCCGAGCACCAGTCCGGGCGCCCTTCCCCACACGGTCTACTATGCGTCCGAGCAAAACAATGGGCCAGGTATAGGCCAGGGCAATTATAACTTTAGAAATGGTACTAGCGCCATACCCCGCCACTACAAACACTTTACGTTTTTGCAAGCGGTCCGACCAGTAGCCAAACACGGTTTTAAAAAATGACGCTCCGCCTTCTGCTATGCCTTCTATAATACCCACCACAAACACTGGCGCACCCAATACTTGGGTAAGGAAAATAGGCATAATAGGATACAACATTTCCGAGGCTGTATCGTTTAAAAAACTCACCACTCCCAGAAACCACACCGCCGAAGGAACTTTTTTACGCATACATTATTTCATTAAGATGACCAACTTACGCACGGTATTTACATTGCGGGCGGTCATGTTTTTGTAGAGCGGGGTGCCAATAAACTTTCGCATACCACTCTTCGTGTAAAACTTTCTGTTTACATGCCAAATAATGGCACCGTCTACATACTTCAACTTATCCGCTTCGGGGTGCACGCTAATTAAACCAAGAGAGCTTTTCTTGTTGTACTCATCCCACAAAAACAAGACATCTGTTTTTACTTCCGGATTATTTTCCCAGCCCTTCGGAATAGCCTTAGCGACTTTAGCTATACTTGCTGCGTCACGCAGCACCACCGCAATAGCAAACCCAAAAGATTTTTTGAGCACTTTTTCCAGATCCACAGCTACAGGTACACCTTTGCTGGAAAAAATAACATTGCCCGAATTTATATAAGTAGACACATGCTCAAAGCCAAGCTTCTCAAACACTTGCTTCAGCTTGGCCATTTCCACTTTCTTATTTCCACCCACATTTATCCCGCGCAACAGCGCGACGTATGTTTTCATAAAATCTAGGACGGGTTGTACCCGAGCTCTGTTAATCTACTACGATTTGCCTCCACCACTCCCTTAACCACTTCAACGGGATACTTTTCGTACATGGCCATTATTATTTTAGTTATTCGCTCGCCGGACTTGCCGTCGTGCCTATCGGGATGATAAGGCAACTCTTTTTCGCCATACACTAGCTGGTTGAGTTCGCTCGGGGGGCAAAAGTTTTCCAACTCGTGCAGTGGATACCCCTGAATATCCATCCCCACCAAGTCCAAGGTATGATCCCAATTCAACGCAGCGTTTAATATAGCTTGGGCTTTCTGCAAAGCGGAGTTGTTATAGCTCGTTTCAAAATTATCCCCACCGCCTTTTATTAACCACTCGTCTTCTCCGAATCCAAAGAATGGGTACCACACCCCCGCGGTTTTTACACCCCCTGTGCCCTTACTGCTTCGATAAAAAGGCATCATCTGACCGCCCACTTTTACAAAAACAATTGGTCGCAAACCGCTAAAGGACCAACTATATCCTTCTGGACTCGCCAAAATACCTAACTCCACAGCCTTAGCAAGTCGCTGGTCTACAGGCACGGTATTTATTTCATCAATAATAAGTTGATTTGGCACTCCTGCGAAACGCAAGAAATCACCCAAGTCAATATGCTCAAATGCGTCAGATGTTTCATCTTTTAAACCCGACAAAAACTCTGTCCGTTTTTGCTCGGAGAACTCACCTGTCTCTGTAAAATATTTTTCAGTTGCAGCAACAGCCATATATTTAAACTACTTTAATTACTCTTTTCGGCAATAATATCTATTAAATGCGCAACTCGAGTTGAATTGAGTCCCCGCACTTCCTCAGGGGTTCGATTATCCATATGTAGGATGTGTAACCCGCTCTGAATGTACAGTTGTTCAAGCTCTTCTTGGGAATAATGTTTGGAGCGGAACTCGTCGTACTCCCCTGCCCACGCAGCCGAAAATATACCACCCTCAGTTAAAGCAAGCTGCATACGGAGCAAAACTTCCGGTGTAGTCTCTTTTGGGTTAAAAGCTAAAGACTTGCCATATATAAAATTAAAACTTTCTTCCGGCGGCATGTATCCATCAAACGGAGAAACAATTCGTTTTAGTCGCTCTTCCGAAAGGGGCACTACTTCATCATCCCCTAAGCTGGGACTTATATCTACATCTGTCACCAATCCAAAACCAGCTTGCTCTAGTAAATATTTAGCCTGCACCTTAGAAGCATCACCCAAAACAAGCGCAGCATCTCTCTCACCCTTCACATACTGCAAAGCCAAAAGCATCCGCTCGTGCACCTCTCCCAACTCCCGCTCCCTGCGCACAAGTTCAACCCATGGGTCTGACTGCACAAGCTCTGGTTTTACTACAAAAAACTCGCGTTCTGCTGTCATGATAACGACTATAGCAAATTCTCAATTCAGCATATCAAAAAACTGCCTATTCGGCGATTTTCCGACAAACTCCCCTATACGACGCCTTAGTATACTACTTCATTAATAAAACCAACTTATATACTATGCTTTATGCAATAACTTTTCTTTTATTTTATCTACTACTTCTTGAATTTTAATATCAGACTTCACAAAATAATCAAAGGCGTGGCTATGCATTGCTTCGGCAATTTTTTCGTTGTCGCTTAGGTTAGTAAGCATTATCACGTGTGCTGTTTTACCCCAGGCATCGGCTCTCAACTTTTCTAACATTTCTAATCCATTCATTTTTGGCATTATAATGTCAAGCAATATTAAGTTCGGGTGATTAGACAAAGCTGTTTGTAATCCCTCTTCGCCATTTTTTGCGTTTAAGACTGAGAATCCTTCACGAGATAATTTTTCTACAAGTGCATTTCGGAGTGGTGCCTCATCTTCTACAACTTCCACCACCAAAATTGTCTTTTTATTTTCCATAATAAGTTATTATTCAATCCCCTTGTTTAAATAGTCAGCAATTGCTTTTACAATTTCATCTAGCCGATGGTTTGACTTCACAAAATATTCTTTTGCACCGAGACGCATGTACGTAGAAACTTTATCTGCGCTGGCGGTGTTTGAAACTACAAATATAGGAATGTTTTTGCACTTAGCATTATTTTCTTCCTTGCACCAAGCCACAAAATCTAACCCGTTCTCCTTACCAAGGAGGTAATGATCCAGCCAAATAACATCTACCTTTACTAAATCGTCAACGTACTGTTTTGCCTGCTCCACAGTTCGAGCCGTTACCACCTCAAAACTATTTTTTTCTAGTTTTAATTTTATAGCCTCTAGCAAAGGCCGCTCGTCTTCGAGCACTAATACCACCTTATCTTCGTTTGACATAGACATATGTTTACTCATTAATTTATTCAAGCTTCTTTAAACCATCTTTTGACTTCATACCAGTTATGGGAAATAATACATAAAATTCAGTTCCTTTATCTTGTTCCGACTTAAACCAAATCTTTCCACCTGACTGGTCAACGATTGATTTTACAATATACAAACCTAGCCCCGTGCCCTCAGCCTCTGTTTCCATAGCATTGTCGGCTCGAAATAACTTTGAGAAAATTTTAGCGTGCTGCGCAGTGGGAATGCCCATACCGGAATCGGATACACAAATAGCCAAGCTGTCCACCGCAACTTTTTTACCACCAAACATTTCATCTTTAGATACCACGGTAACGTCAGCCGTTACAGAACCTTTAAGTAAGGTGTATTTTACAGAGTTAGACAACAAGTTTTGGAACACCATGCGAAGTAATTTTTCATCTGCATTGAACTGGGGAATGCCTTGACTAAAATGTTCTGTAACAGTTAATTGCTTTTGCGTAATGAGCGGCTGCAATTCGCCAAGTACGCTTTTTGCCAACGCTAAAACATCAGTCGGCTTTGGTTCAATGACAAAGGTTCCCAAATCTAAGCGAGACACATTTAGCAGTGCGTTAACCAATTCCACCATGCGTTGATTACCTGTGTACACCTCTTTAAGATATTTCTCCTGCTCATCATTTAGTTTTCCTGCGTCTCCGGCAAGGAGCATTTCTGTATACCAATTTATTGCCGAAAGCGGCGTACGCAGTTGGTGACTAGCTAGAGAGACAAATTCAGTTTTGGCTTGATCTATTTCTTTTTCTTTTGTAATATCGCGGATAATTTCTATTGCTCCAATAATAGAGCCATCTAAAATTACAGGAGTCGCAGTAATAGCCACTACAATTTTCTTTTTGTTGTTTTCGTTGTAAAAACAATACTCAGAAGTTATAATCTTCTTTCCTGTAGTTAATGCCAACTTCATAGGACGACTCGCTTCTGTAATTAACCCTCCCTTAGCATCGACTAAAATAAGAATGTCCCAAATTTTTTTATTAAATACTATTTCTTCAGGCTGCTCAAACAAGTCTAGAGCAGTTTGGTTTGCAAACACAACCTTACCCGTATTGTCGGTTGCTATAACGCTTTCTCCAATGCTACTTAAAATAGCTTCATCTTTTAATTTATCCTGAAGTATTTTTTCTTCCTGTTTCTTTAGACTGGTGACATCTTCTTCGGTGCCAATAAAACCAATAATCTCTTTGCTTGTTCCGAAAATTGGCGCAATGTGGGCTATGGTATGATACAGCTCGCCGTTTTTTCGACGATTAGTCATCTCACCTTCAAACGACTGGCCGGACCTCTTTTTCTGCCAAAAATCTTTATAAAAAGCCGGATCCATCATACCGCCCCACAACCGGGGGGTATTCCCCAAAATTTCGGCCTGCGAATAACCAGTTATTTTTTCAGCAGCTTTGTTTGCAAACAACACAATACCGTTGGAGTCGGTAATTATTGTATGGTTAGTGGAGTTTTGTATGGCCTGGGTAAGTAAACCCTCTTTCTGCATTTGCTCTCTCACCTGCTCTATGTTTAAGTTGTCTTTTGAACTTGGGTAATAATTTTCAAAAACCATGTGTTCCCGCGCCACCCCACCTTTTGACAACTCGGCATACACATACTCAACCATCTTCTGTGAACCAGACACCCACCACTCAGTAGCGCCTGTTAGATTTTCGTACTTAGTTTTTATATACCCCCATGAAAAATAGTCATACACTGCACGATATTCAAAAAAACTGTTTGTATTTTGTAGCTGCTCAAGTTCAGAGAGAAACGGGGTAGATTCTTCTGTTTTGTCAAGATAGATAAGAATACACCGTATGGGTAAGGCCCGTTTTTGTATTAGCTCAATGACTGGCAAGAAAGGCGCGACGCCCACCCCTCCGGCAATCATAACTATATTCTTTGGAAAGTGCTCATGTATACCAAAGCTTGAACCAAATGGACCATGAGTTATTACCGTATCCCCGGGGCTCAGCGCAAACCACGCTTTTTTAAAACCGCTTGCACTTTCTCTGGCTACAACCGAAAAAGTGTTTTGAGAGTTTGGAAGACTGCAAATAGAAAATGCTTTTCTGTTACCCGCAGGATCACCAATTTTAAGTGTAGGAATTTCCACCCACACATATTGCCCGGGAGTAAAGGAGAAATCCTCAGCTGGTTGCAGAGTGAGCTTCTTAACACCTTGGGCAACTAGTTCCGATTCTCGGACGGTGGTGGTAAATATTTTTTTAGGGAATTGTTTCATATTTTTGAACGCTAGAAAATAATTTAATACCTAAGGCACTTCTTGCCAGCTAGAAACAGTAAGGGAAGGAGTAAAGGCAGTAGTTGTAACAGAAACTCTACGTACCAGGGCACCAACTGTGCCTGTAGCACCCACAGTGCGGTTATTCCCACCGGTGTTGGTCACTACATAAGTACACGTTGCGCCACCAACGGAAGCATTGCCACTGCCAGTAAAGCTATTGCTATCGTGCATAGCTTGCAAGGCTAGTTCCACACAACTATCCGCAGCCTTGCGTGCCTGAGCAGAATTTTTGTCATCACCACTCGTACGAATAACCCATATGCTTGTAGCGGCCAATGCTGCAACCAGGACTAAACCAATCGAGCCCAAAATTATCACGCTATAGAGCGTTACAAATCCTGTATAACTTTTATCGTAGAGTACCCGTACCATAAAAATTTGCTGAATAGTTATATTGCGCCTGAGTTGCAGAAGAGACGCTCCGTAGAGTAAAGCTCACTCTCACCGTACCGAACGTTGAAGCCCTCGACAAATTGGAAAATAATACATTACTTACGGCTACTCTGTTGTTAGTCAGCGCCACAGCCCCACCTGAACCCTGGGTAATGTATAAAGTACCGCCCGACACCGTAAACGTGGTAGGAGTAGTAGCGGGTAAAACTGTATTAACAGAAAGCGAGCTCCCCGAAGTGCCAATGCTGGGGGAACTTACAGACGTGGCATTGCGTACATTTTGAGTAATAACCCGCATAACCTGCGCAGCCTGGTCATTCACCTCCAGCACGGCCTGGTTACGTATCCGACTTTGAGACAACGTACTCATAAACGCCACCAACGCCGAAACCATTAACGCAAACAGTGCGGTATAGACCAGCATTTCTATAAGGGTAAAACCAACCTGCGTATGTGTGCGATGTATTCCTAATTTAGGATTCATATTTTTCCATTTCTAAAATACGTCCCAAGCAAAATCGTACCAATAATCAGTAGTAGCGGAGCCACTGATACCGTGAGGTGTAAAAGAATTACCATTCCCACTGACATAAGCTGACAAAGGACAAGTCGTAAATACAGTGCCAGTGGTCCAGGATGCCGGCAATGAAGTTAACGTTGTAGAGGCACTTGTTTCACTATTACAAGGGCCCCCGCTTCTGTCCCTAAATCTAGGAACTCCGCCAGCCGTGCCTAAAATAGATATCCAATAACTTGTACCGGAAGTTAGAGTAACTGAAGGAATAGCAATAGTGTTCCATGCTCCATTTATCAAAGTAGAGCTACTCCCTTGTGAGAGCAGGGTTCCTGGGCTCCCCCCAGAGTTTGTATATAATCCAGCTACTAAATTTGTTGATGTAGAAGTTGATTCAAGGAACACACTGATACTATTTATAGTGCCACTGGCAGTAGCAGTAGCAAAAAAGCTTTCAGCTCTCCCAACTGTATTGGAATCCAAGTTACTTTCTATGGAAGTATTTCCCAAGGGTGGCGAATATATTACATTATTGGTTCCATCCCAAATAGTGGAATAGAGATCTGCATTTGTGTCTCCAAGCAACACCAAAATATCATTGGTGGTTGGAGCGGGTATTACTTTTACCGAAGCTAAAGAAGCTAATAAAGTATTTAAGCTGGTAGCGGAAGCGTCCCACGTGGAGCTTGAAGCTGTATACTTTTTTAGTTTTGGCGTAGCAGTCGCGTCGGAATAAACGCCAATAGCGGGGTCACCGGACACCGATTCAAAACCCATATGAAATGGACGCTGTATTCCTGCATTGGTGGTCGCGGTTAGGCTTTGGTTAGTTGGGTTAGTCCACGTAGGGGTAAAAGTACTTTTGTAGCAGATAATTTGCAGGCTGGTATTTTTGTTACAGGCAATAAATTCATCTGCTCCCGGCCGACCCACAATAGACACTGCCCCCAGCCTCGTTGACCCAACTCCTTGATTCGCAGTATTGGCTACAGCACTCCAACTCCCACTACCCAAACCATTCGCTGTCCAAATTTTTATATGCAAAGCCCTGTCGGCAGCTCCGGTGGAATATACCAAACCGCCTTTTAAAGCATTGTTTGGACTCCAGGCAAAATCTACAAACCTAGTTGTATTAACCGGCGCAGCTGCCGCATGTGATGTAATTGCCGACCAGGCGCTACCGTTATAATATTCACTAATTGTTCTAGAATTTTGTGTAAAAAATGCCGCCATTACTTCATTGCTACCCGAACGAGCTTTAGCCACTACATAGTTTGGTATAGCGCCGGCGCCTAAGGTAGTGAGAGAGCTTTGAGCAGACCACACAGACCCATTCCAGGTTCTCATTTTAGGAATAATTGTATTATCAGAAAAAATTACCATGAAACTGCCATTTGCTAAATATGTGCCGTCAAAATTTTGCACATCTAGAAAAGTTCCGGCTGTCCAGCTTGAAAGCAATTGCACATTACCCCAACTGGAGCCGTTATACACTTGCGCGTACACGTATTGAGTAGTCCCGTTGTAATGTCGGGAAATTAAGACTTTTTCATTTCGAGTAGCCGACGCGTAAACCCTCACAGCACGCAAAGCCCGATTACTCGTACCAGCATCTATATCTGCTGCTTGGGCTGCAGCTGACCAATTACCGGTGTTATTTAGTACACGATAAAAAATACTGTCGAGCGTTGTGCCGCCATTACCATAGGCTAATAATCCTCCCCTTGCCAGGCTCGTAAGCCAGTTAGTTAGGTACGTTGATACAGTAACACTGCGGTTTAACGCTGCACCGTGTCGCCAAGAAACGGTGGATGATATTTGTTTTTGGTTGGCGCTGACTGTAGAAACAGTTGTTTGCCTTGTATAAATGCCGTTTACATCTGAGCTGCCGGAAAAGTTCCACTGGTTACTAGCCGTGGCCATACCATATGTTCCGTCAATAAGATTAGAAAAAGCCGCGTCGCGAATGTTACGCGAGCCTTCCAAGGCTTCTTCAGCCAACAACACTGCTTGTGCTTTGTGGCCAGAGGAGTTAATATTTCTGCCCAGAGCAACCAAAGCAGAAGTAATCCCCGTAATGAAAATAGTCAACACGGCCGCGGCAATAACCACCTCGGCCACAGAAAAACCAGTTTCTTTTTTAGTACGTAACAGTTCCTTGTGCATTTACAATGAGGTTTTTACTGCCAAAAGAGTTCGTTACTGTTGTAGTTCCAGTAGCTTGTGGTAATCCGGTAAATTTAGTAAACACAACTTCAGTATTTCCAGAAACAGTTGTGTCATCCGGGAAATCTAGTTTTTCGTCATAGGAAGCTTGCCTTACTGCATAACTGTTCCCCGCAAATACAACAGTATGAGTCGTAAAAAATTTTACTCCCCAATTAGCATCAGCGTTGCCCGACTGAGACGCTGCCTGTGCCCGCCTGTACGCTGAAGCTACCCCCGCAACAGCAATATCTAAATTTGTCTTGGTTTGTACTGTTCGGTACACGGGCCCAACAGCTCCAGCGAACAACGCTAAAAGCCCGACCACAACCATAACTTCGATAAGACTAAAACCCTGCGTGTTATATCTGGCTTGAAAGTCCATATATTGGGCTAATTAAACCTAATACAATAAAGCCTACAAAAATTCCTACAACAATTAAAACTATTGGCTCTAAAATAGTAGATAAATCCTGACTCATGGTTTCAGTTTTTTCTTCAAAAATTTGGCCAATTTTTAGTAAGGTCTCCGGCAATTTACCACTTTGCTCAGCAGCAATAATAAGTTTTTGCATAGGCGCCGGAATATAGCGATCTGAGTGTGCATATCCGGCAAAGATGGTACTAAATGAATTGCCTTGGCTTATGCCGTCTTGCAAAAATACGTAGAATTTTCTATACGATACAAAGCTAGTCCCCTCACGAACGGAACTCATGGCTTCCTCTATGTGAATACCCGCAGAAAGCAAGGCGCCAAATATATAGCCAAAGCGCGCCAACTCTACACCTTGGATGAGCTTATTTATTCCCGGTAAAAATAATATAATATACTCCCCTACAATTTTAGTTTTAGTATAAAAAAATATTGCATATACGAGTACTCCAGCCCCGAACAGAGTGAGGGGAACTGCGAAACTGCCGTAGTGGGCCAAAAAATTCCCCAACCAAATAATCATTCTAGTGGTGGGTGGCAAACTCGTGTGAATTTCATTAAAAACTGTAATTAGCCGTGGGAGCGTGACCCACGCGCTGCCCACCGCAACCACAAAGGCCAACGCGAGCACAATACCCGGATACAGCAATGCGGAGCGTATACGGGAAACAAAAATTCGTTCTTTATGCTGTTGGATAGTAACTAAATTGAGGTGCTCAGGTAAACGACCCGATTCTTCACCCGATTTTACTAAGGCAATTATTCGAGAGGGTAAAAATTGAGTGCGCTCAAAGGCTTTCCAAAGCGGAAAACCATCGGCAATCATTTGTTCTATGACTGCTATGTTCTTTTTTAAACTCCGGTTTTTAGTACCGACTTTAATGCCAGCCAAAGCCGCGGTTACACCCATACCCGAAGCTATCATAATGCTCAAATTCTCCACAAAGTAGTCTATCTCGTCACCAAAGCCAACAGTAAAGTACGGCCAGCCCGAATGAAACGCAAAAGGCGGTTGTGCTTCATAGTCTTCTTCAATCTGACGTTTACGAATTTTTACCTGAGGCATGTTATAAATCTTTAGGTTTTACCACTCTCAATAACTCTTCCAACGTCGTGTGTCCCGCTTTAACTTTTTGTATACCATCTTCAAACAAACTTCGACAGCCTTGGGATTTTGCTAATTGCCAAATTTGTTTACTCGAAGGGTTAGCCAAAATTAAGTCGGACATTTCTGGCGTGACTTTTAAAAACTCGAACAAACCCAAACGACCTTTATAGCCAGTCTGAGAGCACGCACCACACCCTTTACCGTTATAGAGCGTTACGGAACTTTCTGAAAAATATTCTTTCGCACGTGGCAGCAACTTTATAATGTCGTCCAGAGTAACGCTCTGAGTGAACCGACAACTTTCACATATCTTCCTTACCAAGCGCTGGGCCACTATCAATTCCAGAGTCGATGAAAGTAAAAATGGCTCAATGCCCATGTTTAAAAGCCTTGGCATTACAGCAGCAGAGTCGTTGGCGTGAAAAGTGGAAAGTAATAAGTGACCAGTTAACGCTGCGTTGACCGCTATATCCGCCGTTTCTAAATCTCGGATTTCACCCACCAAAATAATATTGGGGTCTTGCCTGGCTATTGCCCTCAGACCTTTGGCAAAAGTTAAATTGCTTACAGTATTTACCTGAATTTGGTTTATGCCGGTAATTTTATACTCAACCGGGTCTTCAATAGTGGTTATGTTAACTTGCGTGTCGTTTAACAGTTTGACTAAGGAATATAACGTAGTAGTCTTTCCGCTGCCAGTAGGACCAGTCACCAATACCATACCAAACGGTTTATGAGCGGCCTCCACAACCGTTTGTTGATCCTCCGCCGATAACCCTATATCTGTGAGAGAAAAGTCTCGAACATACTCTGCCAAAACCCGAATAACCACTTTTTCACCGTCTAGTGTGGGTACAATTGAAACCCGCAGGTCTGCCTGATGATGTGTGCCACTAAAATGGATAGCACCGTCTTGACTCGCCAAGTGTTCATCAATTCTCAGCTTGGCCTGCACCTTAATCCGGTTCACAATGTTTTCGTAATGTTCTTTCGGTACTCGTCCAGCTTCATGCAATACTCCGTCAATCCTAAAACGAATAAGTACGTCAGCACCTTGCGGCTCGCAGTGGATATCGGACGCACGCAAAGCAAGTGCGTCGTCTAGAATTTGATCGATTATTTCCGGAGCAACCTTTCCACCGGCTTTGATAATTTCGCCAAATCGAGTTTCAAGTGCCGGCCGATACTGCATCATCGCGAGTGCAATTGCTTCTGGATCAGCGTAGACAACACTTATTTTTTTATTTACAAAAAGGTTCTGCAGTTCTGCCAAGGCTTCGGGAGACACAACCCCACCAGAAACGATGGTAGCCTCTTTGGAAGTTTGCTTGTACAAAATTATTTTTTCTTTTTCCGCCAAAGCTTTCGGAATACTGAGTATATCTTTTTTATCCGGCGGCTTTGCAGTCAAGTCTATAAAAGCCATGCCCAAAAACTCGGCAATTGCTTGGTGCAGTAAATCTTTGGTAATTAACTGCAAAGACAGAAGACCATCGAGTAAAGTGGTCTTATGACTTTTAGCATACTCCTCGGCAGTTTTTAAATCGGCTGCGGAAACATAGTCTTCTTTTAGCAATATTTCTCGTATTTTTATTTCGTCCATTTTGTTTTCTAAAAAAATAAAAACTCACCTAGTAAAAAGTGAGCTACAAGAGCTACGACATATATATTTTTGAGCAGTTATTGGGGCGGATGCTTGGCAACCAAAGACTCAAAACCAACAAATAACTCTATTTTTCCCTGACTATCCAACACCGGAGAAACTCTGAGAAGCGCGTCGTACAAATACCCTGACTTATGCCGATTGGTAACTTTTACGGAAACTCCTTGTTTCTCGTCTACCAGCGTAGACCACATAGTCTTATAAAATTCCGGCGGCATTTGCCCGCCCCACAAAGAAGGCGTTTTGCCTATAGCTTCTTCCGCACTATAACCGGTTATTCGTTCAACTTCTCCGTTTACAAATAGTATAGTACCTCTTACATCGGTAACAATTACTTGCTCGGTCATTTTCTCCAATATTTTATTGAGTGTCCCACAACGATTACACCGTATTTCAACCTTGTGCTCTTCACCTTCAGTCAAGAGTTTGCCACACTTATTACAACGGTACCCAGGGGTATGCTTTTTATCGTTTACATAATTTGCTACATCCATATGCATAAGAAACTAACCCAATCCACCCACAACCGACTCATACTGTTTACTTTGGGTTTAAAATAACCTGAATCTTTTCTACTATTTGAGCTATTGGCGTGTCTGACTTAATAACGTAGTCAACAGCACCCAAATCCATGGCTCTTTTTCGGTCTTCTTCCTGTCCCAAATTGGTAGTCATGATAATGGGCATGGCATGCTCACCATCTTTTTTCAACTGTTCCAGAACAGAAAAGCCATTCACGAGTGGCATAATTATGTCTAAAAGCAATAAGTCATAACGGCCGTCGCGCAGCAAATTTAAGGCTATCTGACCATTTTCCGCTACAGTGGAATGGAAACCGGCCTTAGCCAACTTTAACACAAGGGCATGGGCCATCGGCTTTTCATCCTCGGCAATTAAAACATGGAACATAAACTTATTACAACCGGAAAAGGATCAAATTTAATATAATTGTATCATAAGAACATTATTTATTCTAATAAATAAAAAACCGCCTATTTGGCGATTTTGGGAGATTTCAAGAGGCACAGTATAACGTGGGCTGTCCTTTAAGGTTCTGCAGTTCCCCTAGCAGTTGAACTCGTATGGACAGAAGTTCATTTAATTTGACGCAGGAATGTATTCCAACTGTGCCTACCGGTAACTCACAGGGAGTTATACCGTACCTTTTGAAATCTGTATATATTATACACTCCTCAAAACGTTGCCCGCAAACGCATATCCACAGGCTGGTTTGAATCACAGAATCCAGACTGTTCCAAAAAACTCCCCCACACAATGGTCACCTTTGTATAGGGTGCCTTTGCCAAAACGTTATTGCTTTAACATTTGCTGAATAAGTTTTTCAAAGCTCATTCCCATGGCCTTGGCAGCTTTTGGGAGCAGGCTCTCGGAAGTAAGCCCGACACCGCCGGGGGTGTTGGTTTCCAGGATGTACAACTTACTATTTTGTACAATAAAGTCTGTTCGGGAATAACTACCTAGGCGAAGGTCTTTGTGTATGCGTAGTGCGAGAGCTTGCGCCTGTTTTTGAACTTTACTACTTACCGACGGTGCAAAAGGAATTTCCTGGGACTCACCTGAATACTTACTTTTATAGTCAAACCAACCGGCACTTGGCGGTACAATTTCTATTACCGGTAACGCCTTGCCGTTCAGAACCCCAACGGTAATTTCAACGCCCTGCAGTAGCCTCTCTACATACCAGCGGCACGGTAGTGCAAGTATTTTTTTAACGCGAATACTCGCAAGGTCTTTTTCAGTGTGCAAGAGCGCCACTTCGTGCGAAGAGCCTCCATAGGTAGCCTTCAACACACACGGCAACCCAAACCGAGTAATATCTTCTCTGGTTTTAACAACCTTCCATGGCGCAGTAAGAATGCCTTTGGCGTCGCAATACTTTTTAAATAGAATTTTATCAAACGCAACCCTTGCCCCCTTTGGCTCTGAGCCTACGTACGGCTTTTTAGCAGAGCGGAGAAACTTATACAACGTGCCGTCCTCCCCTTCTTTGCCGTGCATGACCGGAAAAACCATATCACACTTCTCAAGCGCACTCCGTAGTTGGTCATACCCCCGTTTAAAATCAAACATAGTTACCGCGTGCCCGTTGGCAACTAACGCGCCCTTAACCCCCTTTGCCGAAAGCAAAGAAATTTTCCGTTCGGAAGACGAACCCCCGGTAATAACTAAAATATGCATACTTTAATGATAGCACTACAATAAAAGGCATAATATAAAAACCGCCTGTTCGGCGATTTTGGTTGGCTGCCCGGCTAGGGTTCCCACCGACGCAACGTCGGGGTCCCGACGTCATATTATAAATAATAGCGGGGTCGGGAGAACCTAGGAATGCCCCGATTCGGAGTCGGGATGCCTTTTATATTTATTTGGCTGGGGTGGAAGGATTTCCGACCTCGGCTCGGCAGCCCTCTCCTCGGCCGAGACGGGCGAACCTACGAATGCCCCGATGCAGCATCGGGGTGCCTTATCGAGGACCCCGCATCTTAATCGGGGCCACTTGATTTAGATTCTTAATTGGCTGCCCGGCTAGGATTCGAACCTAGGATGGAGGATTCAGAGTCCTCTGCCTTACCACTTGGCTACCGGGCACTATGACGGGCAGCCAATTAAGAACCAACTATATAAGATTTAATGTACTTCGAACTTTTTAGAGATTTTAAATAAGTTTCGAACGCTACCGACTCACTCCGAGCGACAAACTCGCGACTATATATTAGCTTCCAAGGCCCCTTATTCTTTGTTGATTTTACCATGTTAGAATTATGCCGCAATAGCCTATTCCCAACATTATCAGTTTGACCAATATATAACCGACCTTCAGGGTTCTCCAAAATATACGTATGGTACATAGGATTCGAACCTTCGAATGTCCCGATGCGGCATCGGGATGCCTTATCGCAGATCCCGTATATTGATCGGGACCACTTGGCTACCGGGCAATATACTATAAATACGGCTTCTAAATTGCTCAGGTATTATACAATAAACGCATAAATTAGCAAGATTTTCAGTTTGACCTTTAGATTCCTCGACTCGAAGACTCGCTCGGAATGACAGGGGGGCATTAGTGATACCGGCTTTCGGCGTCTTGGTAGACGAGACGAGAAATGTCTTGGATAACTTTCGCAAGTGGCTGTAATCCTTCTCCCCTAGTCATGACGCATAAAATATATGGGTGATTAGGGTAATACACCACCCCACAGTCATGAAACTGCTCAAGAGGGGTAATGCCGTTTTTTATTTCCGCTTGGTTATAGCTCTCGCCAAACTTGTGCGCCACCTCCACACCTTGAGGCACACCCGCGGCTAGTCCGTCTTTAAAGTCGCTTTGAGTAAGCAAGCTTAAAGCCTGCTCAGAGTACGCCCAACTTAAGTACGAGGCATTATAGAGTACCCGGAAAAACAAGCTGTACTGTTTTGGGGAAATAGAATTGGTGTGTGCTGATGGGTCATTGAAGACGAGATTTAAATCGGAAAAAACTTCTTTGAGGGAATCTTGATCTAAATGATTGAACAACACGTTAGTTGCGTTGTTGTCGGAATAACCAATCATGAGCTTGAGCAAATCCAATACCGAGGCTTCCTGGCCGTACTCTATGGTTTTGGCAGGCTTAACTGCTTGGGCTGTATTTGCATCGCCCTGCATGGTGTTGGGAAGTTTATCGTTTAAAATTGCTGGGGCTGTTTCTGCAATTTTATAGTACGCCACCATGAGCGGCACTTTTTGCAAGCTTCCCGGCGCAAACAAGGCGTCTTCGTTTACTCCAGTCCACGCACCACTGGTAAACTCCCGATAGTACACGCCTACATCTTTGGCAGTGCCGGACGTTTTAACTTGATGTATGTAGTCTGCAACTTTTTTCTCCAAAGGTTTATACTCGGTTAGCTGTTTTTTATCTATTAAATCTGAAGCTATGAGTGGGTTGGTGTATTTTAAGTCCTGCCGGTCCGCGCGGATTCTGGTAAACATAGGAATGTCGCCCTGCTCGCTCTTATAGTAAAAATATCCGGCCAACACAAAACCAACTATAACCGCTACAACTAACAGCGAGTAGGAAACCAACCGTACCTGTACATGTTTTTGAAATAATCTGCTCATGCATGAATTATATCAAACCTAAAACTGGCATACACGCCCCCGCATTTACTTCCAGAGGTGATATAATAGTACAAATAACTACTATATGTATGAAACCAAAATTTTTAATACCAATTATAATAGTCCTTGTAAGCATACCTCTCAGCATAGCCGGATACTCCATTGCTACCAGAACCAACACTCGCCCACCTGAACTCCATGCCCAAACTGCCAACGCAAGCGCGGAAGTAAAAGGTGCCGCAACCGATGCAACTCAAGATGCCTGCGAGGGCAAAGCACGGGCTGAAATGTGCGACTTTGCACTTACAAACGGCGAGACAGTTGCGGGCATTTGTGGAATGTCTGCAGATAACACTTTAACCTGCGCCCCTACCCAACAATAGTATTTCCTACAAATCGCCCTGCAGGCGGTTTTTTGGTATGCTGTGGCTATGCATAATTCCACTGAAACAAAAATTCGCAATCGAATTCAGCGAGCTATTCAGGAAAAAGTGTTTCCGGGTTGTGTTGTAGGAGTTGTTAATACGCTAGGTGCAACGCAGCTCATTGCCGAAGGCGCTACTACGTACAATGCTGACGCGAAACAGGTGCATGCGAATAGTATTTTTGACGTTGCCTCAGTTACTAAGTCCATACCCACAGCTTGTTTAGCACTGAAACTTATTGAGTCCGGGCGATTGAGCGTTACCGACAAAGTATGCGACTATCTTCCCGACTTGCAGAACCCACACCGTGAACAAATACTTATTTGGCACTTGTTTACCTTTACCATACTCCTAGACCTAGAGTCTCCCCTATCTTCACACAAACATGATGCCCCGGAGGACATACTCAAGCTCATTTACACTACCAAGCTGCGTCACGACCCGGGCGCGCACTACGCGTACTCTAACACCCCCAGTATATTGCTTGGGTTAGTAGTGGAAAAAATATATAGCCGTTCTTTGCCGGAACTAGCAGCAGAACTCTTTTTTCAACCACTGGGTATGGTTGATACTTCGTTTAAACCGCAAGACCTACAACGAGTTGTGCCTACCGAAATAGATGAAGAGCGAGGCGGCTTGCTGCATGGCACCGTACATGATGAGTCTGCGCATGCGTTACAAAAACAATTTTACCCGGGCAATGCCGGCCTATTTACCACAGTACCTGACTTACTTCGCTTCTTGCGCATGCTATTAAATTACGGCTCGCTGGAAGGTCATCAGTACTTTAAACCGGAGACAGTAAAGCTTATGCACACAAATCAAATTGCCAAGCTTGGTCAGAGTACCGGTTTAGGCTGGGAGCTGAATCAACCCCGATATATGGGCCAGTACGCAACTCCACATACATTTGGCAAAACAGGCTTTACTGGCTGCTTAGTTGTGTGTGACATACAAAAAGAACTTGCCTTTGCCATGCTTTCCAATTTTGTACACCCAAAGCGTAAGCCCGATGCAAGTCTTATAAACGAAGTACGGAGAGACATTGCAGATATAATTTTTTCTGAGCCAAATATTGTATAATACAATTATGAAAACACTTTGGTTTAGAAATAAAACGTACGGCTGGGGATGGTACCCGGCAAGTTGGCAAGGCTGGGTAGTGTTAGCTGTGTTTATACTCATGCTCCTCGTCAACGCTCTGGGACTTATCACAACACCCGAACCAACTCCGAGCATGCTCGTTTGGTTCTTTGTGAGAGAAATAGTGCTTATAGCGTTGGTTATAGTTATTTGTTACAGAACCGGCGAAAAGCCTCGCTGGCAGTGGGGTAAGACTCCTAAAGCGGACAAATAACCATGACTGTTTTAATACTCCACGCTATAGGCAGCCACGCGGGTGCGCACTGGGAACAGTGGCTACACGACCAACTTACGAGCCAAGGCCACACGGTACTCATGCCCAACTTACCGGACGCTGAACACCCTGATAGAGCAACATGGCTTTCTACTACGCAGCGCGTGGTAGTCAATACACCAACCGACCAACTAGTGCTAGTTGGCCACTCGTTGGGGGTGGTTACTGCCTTAGACTTTATTGAACACTCACCTACCGATGTGCGTGCTTTAGTTTCGGTTGCGGGTTTTGGCAAAGACTATGGTGCTGAGCTCAATAGTTACTTTATGCGTGAGCGTGTAATAGATTTTATAAAAGTCCGGCAAAAAGTGGGAAAGTCTTTTGTCTTTTACGGGAACAATGATCCCTATGTACCTCAAGACGTACTCGCCGACCTAGCTGCCAAACTCGATGTGGCGCCTACAGTCATACACAACGGCGGCCACTTAAATACGGATGCAGGGTATACTACTTTTCCAGAGTTACTCTCTGCTTTTCATGCTATAGAAAACTAAACCATGCAAGACACGCATTATAAAGGTCTTACTGTTGCACATACCCGCAACGGTCAAGGCATATTTACTACGCACGATATTAAACCTGAACAGATTGTTTTTGCTATCCTTGGCGTGCGCAAACACTATACTACCCTACTTGAGCGAGGGGGTACTTTTTTAGACAACTGCTTTCGTATATCTGAAAACTATTATCTCAGCCCTGAAGGGCATATAGGCGTGTACTTAAACCATTCCTGTGAGCCAAACGCGAAAGTTGTAAAAAATGGACAGAAACTTTTTGTGTATACAATTACCCACCTACCCAAGGGTGCAGAAGTGTTAATAGACTATTCCACCATTACCGCAAGCGACGACATATGGACCATGCGCTGCAACTGCGGTGCGGCTACCTGCAGAAAAATAATTAGAAACTTTTCCAAGCTTCCTGTTGGGTTACAGCAAAAATACAAAAACACGCATATTGTACCCCAGTATATAGTGAACCTATAGCCGTGTAACAGCCCCTTCATGTGGGCGTTGTATACTATGGTATATATTCAGCGGGTCCGCTGAAGCAGATTATTAAACGAAATACATTATGAAAAAAGTCTTTTTTGCTGTGGGTCTCATTACCCTCCTCGCAGCAGGATGCAGTAGTCAGACTACTGTAAACACTCCTGTAGATGACACCCCTCCAACCACATCGCAGTTACCTACTGCAGTAACTCCCACCGAAGTACCTCCGCAAACTCAAACTACACCAAACGCAGCCAGTGCCAACACCAATGCAGACTTAGATGCATCGCTCAAGGCAGTAGACACCAACATGGCCGGACTCAGCAACGACTCAGCCAGCATAGACTCTAGCCTCAATGAGCAGCAAGCACCTGCTAAATAATTAATCCTCTACTTATATGAAACTCTCAAAACTACTTGGCACGTCTCTTGCCGCCGCGGCCATCATTGGCGCATCCACACTCCCTGCATCTGCAGCGCTCATGCGCGATGACCTAAAAGCCAACACCATGACCGATGGTAAAACAACGGGCATGAGCATCCGACTAGACACCGCCGGTCGGACCAAAGCCGATGCGCAAATAAACGCACGCGTAAAAGCCCTCACTGCACTTTCTACCCGCATAAACGAAATGCAACGAGTCTCTACCAACCAAAAAGCCAGTCTAACCGCCACGCTACAAGCAGCTATAAGTGAGATGAATGCGCTCAAGGCAAAAATTGATGCGGATACCGACGGCACAACTTTAAAAGCTGATATACAATCTATAACCAAGTCTTATCGCATTTATTTACTCGTTCTTCCTCAAGGCCGTATTACTGCGGCAGCGGATAGAATTATAACCACCGTCGGACTCATGAACGACTTAAGCGCGAAGCTGCAAACTCGCATTACCGCTGCACAAACTGCAGGACAGGATGTCACCGCGATGAATGCAAGTCTAGTAGACATGAACGCAAAAACTGCCGACGCCACAGTGCAAGCCAACGCAGCGATTACCTTGATTGCAAACCTACAACCCGATAACGGTGACCAGACAGTATTCCAGTCCAATCAAGCAGCCCTGAAAGACGCACGGGCAAAAATAAAGCTCGCAACACAAGACTTACAAACTGCTCGAAAGGATGCAGGCACCATTGTAAAAGCACTCAAAAATGTAAAAGTAAAAGCCTCTGCCACTACCAGCACACAGACAAATCAATAGGTATATGCATCCAAATACCATGGCTCCTGAAAGAGTCATGGTATTTTTATTTGATATACTAGAGCTAGTATGAAAACACTGCACTACATGCTGCTGGAATATTTGCTTATAGTACGCCTGCACTTCCGGGCGCTCTGGCAACGCCCACCGGCTGCATGGAACAAAGGTAACGCGGGAGACGTGCTACTTATACCGGGTTTTGCTGAGCCGTGGATTTTTTTGACTACCATAGCGGAGCAACTCAACACTCTGGGGTACCACGTTCATACCGTGCCCGAACTAAATTACAACACCCAACCAGTAGCAGCATGCGTGGAAATTTTACATGAATATATACAAACCCACTCCTTAGAACACGTATTGCTCATTGGTCATAGCAAAGGTGGTTTGGTGGCCAAAGGGTATTTGGATGCACATCCCGAAAAAGTCGGAAAAGTAATTACTCTCAGCGCACCGTTCCAGGGTACATGGGTAGGAAAACTCTGGATATGCAACTTACAAGAGCTGTGCCCGGGTTCCTCACTCATAACCAATCTTCTTCAAAAACCGCCCGCACCCGGCAGGTTGCTAAACTTATATGCTCACAGAGATAACCATATCCTACCCAATAAAAACGCCCTACTCCCGGGAGCACAGAATATAGAAATACCTGTAATTGGCCATACGCGCATAGTGGAAGATAACAAAACTTTTCAGGCAATTAAAAAATATATAAACGCATAACCTACACCCTATGATTGAGATAAGCACCCTTGAAGACTTTTACACAAAAACGGAGCCGTACATTTCACTTTTTAATGCATTTGTGGCTAAGCACGCCCTAGCAGGTAAAGCCGCGGTAGACCACATAAACTACAAATGTGACAGCGCGGAAACATTTGAACATATACGCGCACTGTTTGAGCACGATAGTGAGTACATATACCAGTCCATTATTTCCAACCGACGCATTGCACTCATAAAACTCCGACGCAGTATACCCACAGCACTAGGACCCATTACCCTGCTCGAACTCTCTGACCAAAAACCCGACCACTCTCAAACAGATAAGTTTGAACATATAGAGGCCTACCCGTTGGCGGAATCGTACGAAAGTTTTGTGCAGTCCTTTGCCGCAACCGAGACGCTCATACCCCACGACCGCATACACCACTCTACGCAAGATATAGATATGGGCCAGGGTTTCTTATTCCGCTGCACACCGGGTCCACTGATTGAAAAAATAAAAACCGGGGAAATGATGTAGCTACATGAAATAATTCTCTTTTTTTATTGTAGTAATTATGGTAAAATACACGAACATTAGTAAAAATACATTATGTCTGAACAAACACCCGAAACCCCAAAAAGCAGCAAAGCAGGCCTCGCTATAGCCGCGGGCGTAGTAGTCGTACTTGTCATACTTGCAGTAGTAAAGTTTTCCGGTAAAGAAGAGGATACTGCAACAACGACGGACACCACGACACCTACTCCAAACGAACAAACTACCACAACCTCTACCGCTACCTACAAAGACGGAACCTATACGGCCATGGGTAGCTATAACTCCCCCGGCGGAGCTGAAACTATTGAAATTACTCTTACGTTAAAAGACGGTATAGTAACCAACGCGACCGCCCAACCCCAAACAGTACAGCCAATATCCAAAAAAATGCAACTGGTTTTTAGCCAAAACTTTACAAGCATGGTTGTTGGAAAAAATATTAACGAGGTCACACTCGATAAAGTATCCGGATCCTCGCTTACACCAAAAGGTTTCAATGACGCCGTAGAGCAAATTAAAACTCAGGCAAAAATTAGTGCTTAGTCGCCTCTTCGGCGGGGTACTTAGTTATTAGATAATACAGGAATGCCAACCCAATATACATTTGAAGCAATTGGCACGCATTGGGTCATAGACATACACGACGTCATAACAAAAGAGCAGTCCGATAATTTGCACACACAAATTATGGAGCGGATTGCTCTTTTTGACGCCCACTACTCCCGCTTTCGACCTGACTCGCTAATTAGTGAAGTGGCCCGCACGCCGGGCAGCTACCAGCTACCGAGCGATGCAGAGCCCATGCTGGGCTTGTACCACACACTTTACCGCATTACCAACGGCGCGTTTACTCCACTCATTGGCCAAGCATTAAGCGACGCTGGCTACGACGCACACTATTCACTTCAAGGAAAAAAGCTTAGTGCTCCGCCCACCTGGGATGAAGCACTTATATACAACTACCCCACGCTTATAACCAAACTTCCCGTGCTCATTGATGTGGGTGCAGCGGGCAAGGGGTATTTAATAGATATAGTAAGCGAACTCATAGAACAAGCAGGGATACAAACCTACACCGTAGACGCCGGCGGAGACATGCGCCACCGAACCGAAGCGCCAGAACCACTGAAAGTTGGTTTAGAAAACCCTGCAGACACGAGTCAGGTAATTGGTATTGCGCACATCATGAACCAAAGCCTCTGCGGTTCTGCTGGCAACAGACGAGCGTGGGGCAACTTTCATCACATCCTTGACCCGCACTCCCTCACCTCACCCACACACATAGCCGCACTCTGGACCATAGCCGACACCACCCTACTAGCCGACGCGCTTTCGACTTGTTTGTTTTTTGTGCCACCCGCCACCCTGCTCAAACACTACACTTTTGAGTATCTTATTCTGCAATCCGACTTTACAGTAACCATGTCTCCAAACTTCCCGGCGCAGCTGTTCACCGCGTAGTGGTATACTACCCATATATACCTTGCCCATGATAGAAACCTACATAATTGCCATAACTCCGCCAGCGAGAGTTCAAAAGAGAATTAAAAGAGCACAGGCCACGTACCACAAAACAGGACCATACCACTTGCCTGTCCATGTGACTGTGTGTCCGCCATTTAACTCCAAACTATCGCTAGTGGAAATTGCTGAGCTCCTCGGTAAGAAACTTAAAACAGTACAAGCAAAGCAGCTTACGTGGGACTCCTACGGAACATTTGAAGGAAAAAACAATGTACTTTACATTAAGCCAAACACCGAGTCAGCCAAATTTCTAAAATTGGTACACACGAAAACACTCCGAGCTTTGCAAGGGAGCATGTCGGATACCCACACCGGGTATGCAACTGCACATCCCGGCCATCCGCATATAACCATCGCGGAACACTTATCCACAAAAATATTTGCCACCACGAAACAGCAATTAAAAAAACTTGCACCCCCGCTTCATTTTATTGCAAGCCGTGTCGATATATACCAACGCAATCCGAACTCAAAAACCTACACAAAGGTGCAGCATATACGTTTACAAAAAGCTAACACGCGTTAAGCCTGTTCGGAATAGGCCCACCCCTCGGCTTCTTGGTTAGAAGCAAAAGAACGGATGTTGTAGCGATCAGCTAAAGCACCCACAATGCTCATAGCAAGCCTCACTTGCGGGTCTTTTATTACCAAAGCTGTGCGGCGAATGTGCGGCTTATTCTGCTTTTGGAACTCAACCAAAGAAGTTATAACCACGGGGTCATTTGCCTCGACCAAGTCCACCAAGTCAAACACGCAAGAAATACCTACACCTGCAGCTGTATGCATGGCAGCAATAATGGCCTCTATTTGCACCATCCAAGCTTTTAAGTCATCTGCACTGGCAGCGCTTAAACCGCCCGAAACTTTGAGCCAGAGCTTATCCGGTGCCGGCTGCTTACTTTCAAACGTAAAACCTATCATATACTATAAGTATACCACTCTATAAAAAATCCATCATAAAATCAGAATAGTAGGGGCGAGGCTTGCCCGCCCGCTCAGCGCATCGTTTTCGGGCGGCTAAAGCTCGCCCCTACACCAAAGCCTAACATTTAAAAACCCGACTATGGACATAGAATACGAAGCTACGTTTCCACATATAGATAAGGAGTCTATTCGCCACAAGCTCACAGCCGCAGGAGCCACCCTTGCGCGGCCTGAGTTTCTCCAAAAGCGTACTACCTTTAAGCTCCCCAGCGGCCACGAGGTGAAGGGTGGATGGGCTCGGGTGCGAGACGAAGGTAATAAAATTACCATGAGTGTAAAAGTGGTGGACGGGACAACTATTACCGACCAAAAAGAATCTTGCCTCACTATTAACAGCTTCAACGAAGGCGTAGAGTTTTTGCGGCTGCTTGGCTGCCAGGAAAAAGCCTACCAAGAAACCAAGCGTGAGTTGTAGATGCTTGATGACGTGGAAATTACTATAGATGAATGGCCGTTCTTGGAACCATTCGTAGAAATAGAGGGAACATCGGAAGCAGCTGTTAAAGCCGTAGCGGAAAAAGTCGGCTTTCAGTGGTCTGCAGCAAAATTCTGCGTAGTGGGTACACTCTATAGCGAAAAATATAATTTAGACGAAGATATAATAAACAACCATACTCCAAAAATTGTTTTTGATATGGAAAACCCTTTTATGCACCATGAAAATACTTGAACTCGGACATGTAGTCCTCTACGTCACCAACTTAGAACGTGTAGCAAATTTTTACCGTGACACGCTTGGCTTTACGGAAATCCACCGCGAAGGACCAATCGCACTGTTTTCCTCCGGACGGACGCACCATGAAATGCTTCTAATAGAAATTGGAGGTGCCCCAAGGCCACCCCACAACCCGGAACCAGGTCTATACCATATTGGTTTTAAAGTAGCCAACTCACACGACGAGCTAAAAACTGTATATAAAGAATTAGTTGCAAAGGGTGTAGCTATTACCGGCCTCGCTGACCATACCGTAACCCACAGTATCTACATATCCGACCCCGACGGTAACGAGCTAGAACTCTACGCGGATGTCTCGGATATCTGGAAAACCGACCCCAGAAGCATTATTGCACCGACTCGGCCCTTAAACCTCAGCTAAACAAAGACCTCATTTACCGCTATACTTAGTCAAAGAATAAGTAACGACACTTTATGAACAAAAAAATTGCAATAGGAGTGGGGGCCATAATAGTTATCGCCCTGCTCGCCGGGTTCTTCATGCGCAGCAAGAATACTGCCGAAGTAAAGGATGAAATGATGAAGCCCACACCTGAAAAAGAAGCCATGCAGCCACAAGGTATGCAAAATACCCTCAAAGGACTACTTGGCCTAGGACAGTCCCAAACTTGTACCTACACCGTGGGTGAAGGGCTCGGTACCAGCACTGTATACATAAGTGGTGGAAAAATGAGCATGGAGACCATGGTTGGAACAGGTTCTACAAGCATTACTTCGCACATGATTATGGACGGTAAAACCAGTTATAGCTGGATGGATGGCCAAAAGACCGGCTATAAGATGGACTTTGAAGCCATGCAAGGCAACACCACAAAGGGTGATGTGGGCAACTCCGGCCAAGCCAACATAGACCCCAACAAACAGTTCAACTTTAAGTGTTCCAACTGGACGCCAGATAGCAGCAAGTTTACCCTGCCCGCAGGTGTAGAATTTACTGACATGACCAAAATGATGCAGGACATGCAAAAGATGCAGCTAAACGGTCAAACCCAAACCATGCCAACACAGGGACAAAGCATGGAAGCAATGTGCGCCGGCCTCCAAGAACCAGCCAAGACCCAATGCCTCGCCGCCATGAACGGTAAACAATAGCATACCTACAAAAAATAATTTCGAACTGAAAGAAAAGGCCGCAGCGATAAAATGCATCGCTGCGGCTTGTTTATGCTGCGAACGCCACCATTAATGTTGGTTGGGTTCGCGAGTTAAAGTCAATACGTGTTTTGGCATTGTGCCAGTTTGCGGCCTTGGGACAGGCTTAGTTTCCGCAAGATACGCAAGCGCCTGCGGCGCGCGCACCACTACGAATCCATAACCGACTCGTCGAGTTACCACAAGCTCGCCGTCCGCCGTAGTAAGGGCGTTACGGTCGAGTTTCTTTGTTGCCGCCGTAAGCGCGACAATTGGTAAATGATATTCAACCCCAAACTGCATGGAATGGACACGCACGCCCACAACCGGTGTATTAACCACCACATTCCCCCTTCAATAGTTAGAGTTACGAATAATAACCGCCGCTTTTCTTAATGGAAGACCATCAAGAACGAGAGGATAGCTCTCAAGTACGCTATGGACTAAAACCAATAACGTACCTGCCGTGCACACGACTTCACATCAGCAGACTAAACACCTAAGAACTAGACAGGTAGTCTGCTAAAGTAAAATACCTAAAATTGTATTATATATAAGCGATTTATGCAACCGCCACACCCACCGCCATGTTTACCGTCATACCGTTACGTACATGCAAAAGAACCACGTGCGAACAGCGTGCACGTGGTCCTAGTATTGTCGAGGCGGTAAAAGTTAGAGCTTCACCGCGAGCTTGAGCAGGGCGTGGCCCTGCACTCTCCGCTGGATAGATTGCCACCTCTTCGCGCCTTCCGTATCACTCCGCGCGGGAATCGCCATTTTCGGCGTATATCCGACGATGAGATAGTCAGTGATGTTCAATCGCTTGATCTTGATGGGACCGGCGACCTTGACCTTTGCGTTTGCGTCAATTTGACCAATCTCAATCCGGTGTTCCTCCCCCCTTTTGGCTTGGGGCAGCTTGCTAATGTCAGCCTTGACTGCCGTGCGCTCAACGAACATGCTCGCGCCGACTTGCATCTGCGACACCAGATCATTCTGAGCTTTAGGACCTTTGGGCGCCCCTTGGGAAACCTTGGCGGGTTGGTGATATCTTTTCTTACTCGGCATTGATTCATTCCTCCAAAAACTTGTGCTGAAGTTTGTCGCTGACTTGGGCTTGAGGGCACAAGTCGGTAGTGTTTAGTTGCTTTCTTACAAAAATTTAGCAACAGAACCAGAACAAGAGCTGTGACGTTCACAGTCCACTCTGACTAATGTAAAAGCGACCTTTACAATAGCAGCTTGCGTACGTAAGTTTTTATACACACCCAAACTGCTGTTGTAAAATACCAAATACTATAGCATAAATATTAATATAAGTCAATACATTAAACCTGCATAAACAAGGGAAATACTTCATTTTACCTGTAAAATATATGGCAAAGTAGAAGATTTAGGATATAAACAGGCTATAAAAATATAAGCCTTGAGGGGTATGGTATTATAAATATATATTCATAATCATTATGCTTCGTACTATGAAAGAACAGAACTATAAAAACCATAGGCAGCTTGTTCCCCTCTACCACATCGTATTACTCGGACTCCTTGTCCTCGCTCTTTTTGCAAGTGTGTACAACGTCCGTTGGCACTATGTGCATACTGGCGGCTGCGGCCTTACAAACTGGATTGAGCCCGTTATACTATTCGGTTTGAGCATTGCCGCTATTATGCAGTTTTTCTTTAGCCGATTGTTTGCAGCCAAAGTGCAAGACCGTGCTATCCGGTCCGAGGAAAACCTTCGTCACTTTGTCATGACCGGCAAACCGTTTGATTCTAAACTCACCATGCCACAAATAATTGCCCTCCGTTTTGCGAGCGACGCGGAGTTCTTGGCACTAGCCAAACGAGCGGTAGATGAAAACCTGACGAACGACCAAATTAAAGAAGCTATAAAAGACTGGCGCGCCGACCACCACCGGGCGTAAAATTATAATAAGTTTATAAACAATGAAGCCGGTAGTGTGTCAGTGACACACTACCGGCTTCTTTAAATTTCCAGACTTTCGGCTACTCACCGCAAGCCCAGACAACCGCCTCTTCAGGCGTTGTGCATACCTTGATGTATTTTCGAGCCTCTGCAGGAAAAAGGCCCCACTTCGTTAGTTGTTCCAACATAGCGTTATCCCAACCTGGGACGTTCGCCCCGCTGGGCCACAAAATTGCGCATCGCTTTTGTGGATTGTTAGAAAAGCCTTTATAGGCCATATTGACGATGGAGAAAAATTCGACGGCAGTACCAGGCCCGCCACCCGCGCCGATGATAAAACCATCGCTCTCGAGCATGCGCCCAAGACGAGTGCCAAATTGCAGCTCAGGCGAACGAAACATAACTCCGTAATCGAAGAAACGAGTTAGGAACTGGTTTGGCGGAAGACCCAAAAGCGTGTGGCCAACAGATTCACCGCCCGCTTCTTTTGCTCCCTGCGCTGGTGCTTGCATGCCCGAGCCGCCAAATCCACCGGTAACCACGGTGTGACGCCTTTGCGCTAGCAGACGCCCCACGCTCAACATGGCATCATATACCAGCTCCCCCGGCTGGCCACTTCCGCTTCCAAAACATGAAATAAACAAGGTTTTTCCCTCCCTTGATTTTTTCTGACAGTTTCAATCTAAAATACGCTTCTGGGCACTACCGTCTCAATTATGTATATATCAAGACAAACGGTATCCCTTGTACTTTACTGTTAGTGTAAGTAACAGCGCTCTATTTATAACTTATAACTAGTTACAAATAAGCGCTATTACTCAAAAGTGTAAATTTATTTATCATTCTACCATAAAATACTACTTATGTCCAACAACCCCGCACCCGCGCCCACAAGCCTTTTATTTTAATTCGTATAGATATATGATGAGTTAAGAAAATTAGGCTTCTCATCTATGACCCAACATCAACGAAAGTATTACGATGTAGACATCTCGGATATACCGTTTATCGAATATACCAATATCTACGTTGGAAATATGGCGTGGATTAACCGTGGAATTCACAAGTCTATCGCCACCTATGACTTAGTAGTTCGTGAAAAACCTGCTAACTGGGGTTTTTATATTTTTGACGGACTAGAGCGTTATGTGGATTACTTGCTACGATTGAGGTTTGATGACGACGCCATAGAAACTCTAAAAATGATTGGGGTTATAGACTCACCCGAAACAGAAAACTTTTACCGCACTTTTGCGTTTAGTGGTGACATTCATGCACTTGCAGAAGGGACTATTTTCTTCCCAGGGGAACCAATTGTGCGAGTAACGGCCCCACTCGCAGAAGCAAACATGATTACGGCTTTTACCATGAATGCCTTTGGCTATGTAGTACGCCTCACCACCAAAGTGGCTCGCGTTAAGATATCGGCTCGCGAAAAAATGATTGTTGCTGGGGCGACGGTCAGACTGGCAGGTTTCGAACAAGGCATATGGATAGGCACTCGCGCACCATATTTACTTGATAGCCCCATGCCACAGTTTACCCCGCAGTCATATAGAAAATTCCCCGAGATTAAGCCGACTGGAAAACTATCCGCAAACATTAACCATGCGTTTATTAAGTCTTTTCCCACAGAGCCAGAAGCTTTTCGGTATGTATTTGATGTTTTACAAACCAAAGCCGACCTATTCTTGGTCATGATAGATACCTATGGACTACGCCATGGGTTAGAAGTGTTTATAACTGAAGCAAAAAAATCTGAATTTCAACAAAAGCAGTTCATGGTAACCATAGACAGTGGCGACATACTGGAAGAATCTCGATATGTTCGAAGCAGGCTTGACGAAGTTGGCTTTGCGGACGTGCGCATACAAGTATTCTCCAACTTGGACGAATATAAAATCAAATACCTGATGGACGAAAAAGCACCCATAGATTGCTTTATTAGCTCTACAGAGGTAGCAAACATTACGGATAATCCTAAGTTCGAAGCAGTATATAAAATGGCTGAACTCCGCCATGAGGACGGTACCATAGAATACAAAGCAAAACTCGCTCAAGGCAAAGGTAGCCTGCCGGGTAGAAAGCAGATATTCCGAGTATTCGACCAAGCGGGAATGATGGTCGAAGATATAATCGGCCTAGAAACAGAGCAACTCGGCGAACCCTTACTCCAAAAGTTCGTTGATAACGGAAAACACGCAGTATCATTCGAAAATATAGACGGCGTCAAAGCTCGCGTGAAGGCACAATTGGCAAGTTTACCAGAACCATACAAACTCACCTACGAACCGCCTGAATATCCAGTACACACAAGTGAGCAGCTTGCGGGTATACTTGAAGAAGTGCGCCAGCAACACCAGTAATATGACAGACTCATTGTATAATACTCCACATATACTGGCTTATTTTGGGTTTTCTGGCAGGCCTGCTATCATATTGAGAAGAGTAACGTAAGGAATAAATATATGAATAGAAAAGGACAACTATTTGGAGTTTGGCTTATTTTAGCCATTATGATTACCGGGGTAGTCGGCTTTCCCACGGTCGCAGTTCAACAAACCTACCGCCAAAATGCCAATGACCCTCAGGTGGAAATAACTCAAGAAGTTGCAGCTGCCATTCAAAAAGGTATTCCTCGAGACCAAATAGTGGGATCTACCGGCAGTGTGGACATGGGCACCAGCCTCTCCCCTTTTATAGCTATATATGACGAAAATGCCAAAGTTGTAGGTACCTCGGGCAAGCTCAACAACGAAAACCCAGTTCCTCCAAGTGGCGTGTTTGATACCGTAAAACAAAAAGGACACATTCGCTTCACTTGGCAACCTCAACCAGGGGTACGCGTAGCAGCGGTTATGCAAGAAGTAAAAGGCGATAAAACTACCTTTGTACTCGCCGGCCGTAGCCTCCGCGAAGTAGAACAGCGAGAAAAACAGCTTACCGAGATGGCCGGACTCACCTGGCTCGCCCTCATGCTACTCTCCCTCTTCCTGATTTGGTTTATTAATATGCTTACCCTATCCCGAACAACTACAGTAACAGAAAACACCGAAGTAATAATTGTCGAAGAAGCTAACAAGCCTGGCACGTCCGCATAAAACAAAGGATATAAATCATGCGCGAAAAAAACTCTCTGCTTTGCAGAGAGTTTTTGATTAATAATTCATAATTCATGATTCATACTTCGTAATTCTACAATGGCCTGGTATAATATAAAAGCATTATACAAATAGTTTTTATCATGACAGACAAACACCCACATAAAAAGATCCACATCGTCCTACCCGAAAAGCAAAACAGGAAAAAGATAACTATTCACAACGGGCAGCTGACTAAACGACAAGTAGACAAACTCATGACAGTCCGGGAAAACTTATTTTCTCCTGGGCGACTTTGGCGCATTGTCTCTGAGTTTATGGCCGGGTACAGGTTTATAAACCAATTCGAACATGCGGTAAGCTTTTTTGGCTCTGCTCGCTGGGGCGCGGAACACTCGGTGTACCGGGACGCACAACGACTTGGCTACTTACTGGCCAAAGAGGGCTTTGCAGTCGTCACAGGCGGCGGACCGGGTATAATGGAAGCCGGCAACAAAGGCGCAAAAGAGGCCGGAGGTAAATCGGTTGGTTTAAATATACAACTCCCCTCAGAGCAACGCATAAACCGATACGTCAGCGAAAGCGAATCGTTCCACTACTTTTTTACCCGCAAAGTAATGCTTGCCTCAGTTTCCCAAATATACATATTTTTCCCGGGCGGCTTTGGTACGCTTGACGAACTTTTTGAAATTCTGACACTCATTCAAACGAAAAAAATGAGCGGTGTGTATGTCGTGCTTATAGACAAAGACTTCTGGCAACCTCTCTTAAAGTGGATTGACAAAGTAGTTTTGAAAGAACACCAAGCAATTGCTCCAGAAGACACGCAATTGTACCATCTGGTAGAGCATGCAGATGCAGCCTTTCATTATATAAATAAGCTATTAGTAAACGGCGCGTTTCAACAGCCAAGAGCCATTAGCCTTGAGCACAATCCCGCGGGTGTAGTTATGTCTGACTACGGCCCTACTCATTTACCACCCATTAAAAAAACTGTCGTACACGGTAAGCGAGCAGACAGAACAGAATAAATATACATCGTATGGCTTTTCACGAACACGCCAAGCGGTCGCTGTTGAAAGCACTCACCTATCGCTTTGTTATCCTTATTTCAGACGGACTGATTATCTTTACTATTACCCACCGCTACGATACCACGCTGCAGGTAATTGTTTTTTCTAATATAGCCAGCACTATCCTATACTTTGTTCATGAACGTTTTTGGAATACCGTGCATTGGGGCAAATCGCGCAGGAGCGCGATTTAATCTCTAATCTGTAATGCTTAATCCTTAACGAGAAGATAGGTACGCAGTAAAGCTCTTAAGTTGTTTCGCCAGAGACTCTGCAATTTCCAGCGCCTCTTTTTGCTGAGCCTCAGTAATGTACTTATCATCGATTGCACAATCAAGGCAGGCAACAACCTCATCGAGTGACCCTTGTGCACGGTTTATATATACCCGTGTATCTTTATCAGTGTTTTTGTTAGAGCCTTCTGCTAAATTTAACAATATTGAATTAAGTGCCCGTCGCGTTTGATCTGTAAGCGCATATAACTCTTCTTTCGGAAATGTTTTGGCCAAAAGCATTATTTGAGTTCGAAATATTCGAGCATCTTTATATACTGGCCAATCACGAAATCGAAACCCATGTTTATCCATAGCTTTCGTATTTGATTAAGGATTAAAGATCAAGGATTAGAGATGTCTTAAATAGCCTCAGAGGCTATTTAAGCGGTCTATTCGGTGGCACGTTGTAGTAAGACAAAATAAACTTTGCTATTTGACCCCAGGCCGGTCCAGCAGTACTCTCCGCGAACTGCACTGTTCGTGGATGGTTTATACGTACAAGCATAACAAACTTCGGATCTTCCACCGGAGCATAGCCTACAAAGGTTCCAATGTTATTATTCGGATCGTACCCCGCGCTATCTTGTTTTGCTACTTGCGCAGTCCCTGTCTTACCTGCTACGTAATACCCAGGTACTCGAGCCCGTTTTCCGTGACCATTTTCAACTACACTGACTAACATAGCCCCCAAACTCTCAGCGGTCTTTTGAGAAATAATTTGCTGTCCGAGGCTAATAGGAGTTTCAGCTATCTTTCCATCGGGACTTATTTGCGCGCCCACCACATGAGGAACAGGCATTTTGCCGCCATTGGCAATAGCGGCATAGGCCTTTACCATCTGTATAGGCGTGACCAGTATCCCCTGCCCAAAACTGGCAGTATCGTAGTTTACTTCTACGTTTCCATTTAAGTTCTTTATACTTCCGCCAATCTCCGGAATGTCTAAGCCTGTGAGCTTGCCAAATCCGAAGCGCTGCACGTAGTCCAAAAAGGCTTTATTGCCAATTTTATTCTTAGCATATATTACTCCGGTGTTTAAAGACTCTTCCAGTACCTGAGTCATGGTTTGAACTCCATGGCTTTTATTGTCGGAGTTTTTTATGGTGTATCCATCAACCACTACCTGTCCAGAGTCAACATAGGTAGTATCGGGCGTGATAGCACCCTTATCGATTGCTGCCGCCATAGTCACCGCTTTAAAAACCGAACCTGGCTCATACGAGCCAGTGGTACATAAATTAGAAAACACGGCCTGATTAGCAACCTTATTGTACTCGTTTGGATCGTAGGCCGGATTGCTCGCCATGGCGAGTACAGCACCCGTTTTTGGATCCATAACTATCACACACCCACCGTCTGCCTGATGAGTTTCTACAGCACTCGCTAGAACTTGCTCAGCGGTAAGTTGGACAGAACGATCTATGGTCAAAAGCAGCTGACTCCCGTTTGTCGCACTCTGGAAGGCCTGTTTTACACCAAACAACCACGAACCGGTACCCGAATTATTAGTATCTAACGAACCTGCTTGCCCCGACAAGGCACCGTTAAAACTTTTTTCAATGCCATATAACCCCACGCGGTCACTACCTGAATTTTCCTTGTACCCCAAGAAACCAATAACGTGACTTAAAAATGAATGCTCTGGGTAATACCGCACCAACTCATCATCAAATGCAACTCCGGGTAAATTGAGAGCTTTTAGCTTATCTACCTCGTCCTGACTCAGCCTTCGTTTAATGGGCACATAGGCCTTATTTTTACTATTTAACTTGGGCAAGATGTCTGCCTCCGGAATACCAAGTACCCCCGAAAGTCCTTGAGCCACTCGCAGAGGGTCGACTACTGATTTTGGCACCACGTATACCAAAGGCACGTGAATATTTGTAGCCACAGGTAAATTCTCCGCACTGGTTTTATCTGCTACTTTAATTTCACCCCGACTGGGAGCCAGCTGATCAAAAAAAGCATGCTGGCCAGCTGCCTGATCTTTATAGTACGCAGCAGAACCGACCTGCAACACAGCGAGACGAATAATTAATATAGTAAATAAAAATACAAAAACACCGGTAACGAGCTTAATCCGACCGGTGAATGGTGTGATAGTAGTAGACCGCTTCATACGCAACAGTACTTAGTTCCTAGTAATTAGTAAATAGCCGAGGCAGTCAATGTATATCAAATAACCGTATTAACGCATGGAAAGCTGCATAGGCGCAGCAAACGGGATAAATTCAGGAATACCCTGCGCAACATATTGTTGTTCCGCAACAGCCTGCTCACGCATGCGCACCACGGCGCTCCGCTCGGCCACAGATACTTGTAGTTGCCTCTGAGCCTCCGTAGACTTCATAAGCTGCTTGCGCGCCTGATTCATATCGTACCCCAGACCCGCAAAATTGTTTACGCCGACTAAGTACCAACCAAAGAACAAAACATTTATTCCCACCAGCACTAGCGTCCCATAGGCGGTCCACGGAATAGCTACTTTACGAACTCCTTTTTTAGACGCTGCGCGAACTACCTTGCCGGCATGAGCGTGTGGCGCAGTTCTATCCGCTAAGGCTCCACTGGACCTTTCTATCCCGGGTAGGTGCGTAACAACTGACATTACATGAGGTGCTGACATTTTTGTTTTATTTTAAACTACTAATTAATATTATAATTTAAGCGCTGCCCGCAGCTTTGCAGGGCGACTCCGTGTGTTCTGCGCAAGCTCACCTTCACCTGCCGTAATAGGACGCCGCGTTAAAATTTGCACTTGTGGCTTCTTTCCACACACACACTGGGGAAAACTCGACGGACATATACACCCTGTGGCGGCTTTAACAAAGAATTGCTTTACAATTCTATCCTCAAGAGAATGAAAAGATACCACAACCAATCTACCGCCTGGCGCAAGAAGACTTAACGCACTTGGTAGAAACTCTTGTAAATTGTCCAACTCTCCGTTCACGGCTATTCGTAAAGCCTGGAAAATTCGTCTGCACGAATCTTGGGCTTTATGTCTAACAGCGCGCGGAATGCTGTTCGTAATAATATCCACCAACTGAGTGGTTCTCGTAACGGGTTCTTCCGTACGTGTACGAACAATATTCCGGGCGATGGGACGCGCGTATCGCTCCTCACCATATTTTGTAAACAAAGTGGACAGCTCTAATTCTGTTTTTTCTGCGAGTAAACTCACAGCAGTCACACCATCGGACTGGGCATTAAAACGCATATCAAGCGGCTCATCGTGTTTAAAGCTAATGCCGCGCCCTGCGTCATCAAGTTCATAACTTGAGAGGCCAATATCGGCCACAATACCATTTACTCCGGTAAAACCTTGTTCTTGAGCGATAGCTGCGATGTCTTTAAAATTTCCCTGAACCAAGACAGGTTCGAGCTTCAAGATTCGAGGTTTATCCTTAAATGCCTGGATTGCGTCGGCATCTAGGTCCAACGATAGCACCTTGCCTTTTTGGCCAACCTTGGTGGCAATTGCTTCTGTGTACCCGCCGCCGCCAAGCGTTGCGTCTATAAAAACGCCACCAGCTTTAGGCTGCAAATATTCCAAAACCTCTTGTAAAAGAACTGGTGTATGGGAGTAGACGGCCATAATTTCTAATGCCTAATTACTAATTTCTAATGACAGAATATTCTTTGTATTTTTATTAGATATTAGGTATTAGAAATTAGATATTTCTTATACTCCCAAACTACCCAACTGCTCAGCTATGGCAGTGCTTTCTTTTTCGGTCTCAGTCTTATAGGCTTTCCACCGATCCTCGCTCCATATTTCTATACGATTGTAGAGTCCGGCAAATATGACCCGCTTAGACATGCCGGCAAACTCCTGTAGATAGCTGGGTAAGATAATTCTCCCCTGTTTATCTATATCGCACTCTACCGCACCGGCTAACATCAGCCGGGAAAAGGCCCGAGTATTTGCAGTAGAAATTGGGAGACTAGCCAGCTTCTCCGCCATGACTTTCCACTCGGGACTTTGGTATAAAAAAAGCGACTGATCAAGACCGCGAGTGACCACGACCTTGCCTTTTAAGGCAGCTCGAAACTTAGTAGGCACTGCAACCCTACCTTTATCGTCTATTGAAGCATCGTATTCACCAATAAACATAGGCGGGGGTACATCCCTAATCATTAATGTTTAATCCTTGACTCACACAATCGATTCTCGATTGTGTATTTTGTTAAGGATTAAGGATACAAGGATCAGCGGTAAGAGTTACCCTTGGTAACTCTTGTTAGGTTATCCACTTTATCTACCACTTATCCCCACTTTTATCCACTTTCTACCACTGCATAACCAGTATACCCCACCGTTCCCTACCGGGTCAAAAGTTCCACAAATAAAAAATACCGCTTGACCCAGCGGTATATATACTTTTATTCATATAAGATTCACAACAATCCACACCCCTTGGTAAGTTATGGTATTTGATGTAATTTCCCAGGATTTAATCTCCGAAGTAGAAGCGGGTTGTCTATTGTACAAAGTTTTAAAGCTTAGCTAGAATGGCTTATTGCTGAAACACACTGCTCTTTCTACAATCAACCGGAGGAAAAACGATGACCAATCTTATACTGCCTGGAAACCCCAGGTATCAACCAAAACAGCTTTTCGATATGTTTGGTTACGACAATCTATACCGGACCGTCGGAGAGGTTGAAATTGCCAATCTACAAACAATGGCTGAAGTTGGACTGATTCCAGCAGAGGTTATTGCTCTTTTAACACCAGAAGTTCAGGCGAGAGTCCTGAGCTTGACCACCACCCAAATTGAGGAGACTGAACGCAAAGTAACCAAACACGACATACGCGCCTGGGTTACAAATGCGACAAAGATTGTACCACCCGACATGGCTCCTCTGCTGCACGTCATGCTTACGAGCTACGACCCTCTGGACACGGGCAGAATCCTACAGTTCAGTCGGGCACACCGCCAAGTCGTAAGACCTGCCACGCAACGAACCATACAAGTCATGTCTGGGTTAGTGCGCACTTATGCAGACCAATTACAGATTGGACGAACACATGGACAGCATGCGCTGCCTATAACGGTCGGTTTTTGGCTAGCAACAGTCCTCAACCGCGTTATCTACAACTTTCAGAAAATGGAGCTACACCACACGGAACTGGTTGGCAAGATATCCGGCGCAGTGGGTGCATACAATGCCCAAGTTGGGCTTGGAGCACAACAGGCAAACCAAGCCAGCGCCCAAACCTATGAGGAACGCCTGCTTTCCAAGCTGGGTTTAAAACCAGCTCGAATTAGCACTCAAATCCTCCCCCCTGAACCTCTTGCTTACTACCTCCACTCCGCTTGCATGCTTTCAGCCAGCCTCGCCCAACTTGGGTTGGACTGTCGGCAACTCATGCGAACGGAAATTGCGGAAATTGCCGAAGAGTTTATAGTAGGCCAAGGCGGCTCCTCTACCATGGCCCACAAGCGCAACCCAATTAACTGGGAAAACTTGCAGGCTATGTGGATTCGCACCAAAAACGAATTTGGCAAAGTACTGGATACACTTTTAAGCGAGCATCAACGGGACCTCGTAGGCAGTGCAGTTGCCCGCGATTTCCCAATTATACTCGTGAATCTTGTAACCCAACTCAATACCCTCTTGCGGGAAAATGACAGCGGCGTACCTTTCCTGGAACGCATGACAGTAAACGCCGATAACTGCAGCCGAAACTTTCAAATGAATGCCCACCTCATTCTGTCCGAACCATTGTACATTGCCATCCAAATGGCAGGATACATGCAAGACGGACATGAACTGGTGAACCACACACTCGTTCCCAGGGCACAAAAGAGCGGCAGACTCCTCGTAGAGGTCGCCGCAGAATATGCGCTCGAAGACGAAATATTTGGCGAAGTCTGGAAACAAATCCCCGCAGAAGTAATAGCCTTACTTCACCACCCCGAGCAGTATACGGGCCTAGCAACGCAAAAAGCCCTGCAAATCGCAGATTTTGCAGATGCAACGGCTCTAGGCTAAACAGTCATCGTCCAAAAATCAAAGAATAGGTGTGCCAGCGACACCTTTTCTTTTTTATATAAACAAATGAGCAAAACGTATGTTAGGCTTTATTCACATTACTACAACTTAGCCTTATCTCCTCGTACTGTAGGATTATAAAAATGACCGACTATAAAACATAAAAAAATACAAAACCTTTTTCTGATACTTTTAAGTTTTCCACAGGAAGAAAATAAGGAAGCCATGGTATAATTTATATAGTAGTTTAATAAATAGGGCTGGACCCCCTCATAAAACGCAAAACCGGCACGCAATAAGTTTTTATACTTGTGTCATACCTATAGTGTAAGGAAACTAAAAAGTCCATGCGCTATATCAAGCGTATTTTCCCGAAAGGGTTTTGCGCCTTGCACTATAGGTAAGGTACAAGTTTTTTGTTACCTTTTGTAGACTGTTTTGTTAGCAGACTCCGTGGCTACAAATTTCGGCTGCAAGGGTTGTATGTCGGAAACGGCAACAGAAAGGATGATGTATGGCTTCGCCAAATCATTGCTTCTTAAAAGACGGATACATTTACTGTCCATACGTGATGCGCAACGGCAAAGCCGTTTACCGCAAAGACGGCGGATGGTGGAAGTTCCCCGCCTATACAAAAACCTCTAAGAAAAAAAGCCGAAAGCGGTAAGAACGCTTAAGGCTTTCCAAGATCGGCCGATCTTAGGTTGTCAGTACTATAGTTTGAAGGTTTGTAGCGCAAAGTAGTTAATCAGTAACCCCCTTGTAGCCACGGAGTTTGAGAATAAATACTGCACCTCCTATGGAGGTGTTTTATTGTAGAAATCTCAGCAGAAGCATATCCTAACTTGATTTGACAGTCTTGTCAAAATCTTAATATAGCAATTCTAGCTGAGGTATTTGTGATTTATTTCGGTGTGGAGCAACTTGTCTACAACCAGTATAACAGCGCTGCCGAACCGTCGCCAGTGGATAACCCCCGCTGTACCACACCAGCGGTACTACTGTACCACAATAACATAATCCACACCTACTTGTATGAGGGATATGCGAGCCCCTTAGTTATGATATTTGATGTAAAACCAGTCTAAACCCTACTGGGTTTTTAGGGCATATGCAGCTATGCCAAAGGCGACCGAGACGTTAAGCGACTCTTTTTGCCCGTATTGGGGAATTTCTACAAATGCATCGCATAACGCTTGTACCGGCTTGGGAATCCCCTTCACCTCTTCGCCCAATACCAATAACACAGGGAACTGCGGTTTGAACTTTGAGAGTAACTGAATGGTGCGACCCTTTATGTTATTTTCCAACCCAACTACGACAAGTTCGGGATATTGCAATCTTAATTTCTTAACAATTCGTACCGCAGACTTATTGTACTCCCAGGGCACGGTTTTATCCGCCCCCAGCGCCACCTTTTCTAGCTTTGCATCTGGCGGATGACCGGTATAACCACTTAAATAAAGCTTTGAGACCCCAAATACGTCGCTTGTACGAAAAATAGCCCCCACATTGTGCAGGCTCCGAATGTTATGCGCGAGAACGAAGAAGTTGGAATTACGAATCACGAATTAAGAATTAGCCCGCTTGCTCTTACGAATATCTCGAAATATAAACACGTAGATGACCGCCAATGCGGCCCAATTGGTGAAGAAAATAAGGGGATGCGCCCACGACAAGCCAAAGCCAACCAGCTTAAAGCTCGATAGCGGAAATAAAAATGGAGTTTGAAAAAAATCTGGATGAGTTGGAATATCCATAAGCACGTGCAATCCCCACGCATACAGCGGAATCCATACTTTCCCTTTTCGCACAATCAAAACCAGCGCAAACACAACAGCCCACAATACTAAACTGTGCGTATAATTGTAACTTTCAATTGCCCACGAAAAAACCCAATGTTGGGGCACAGGAAAGAAGAGTCCAGCATCAAACGATACCCGATGAAATAAAAAATATAATTGAACCGGTAAAAAAGGAATAACGTCCGGCAACATACCTAACACTAAGCCCCATAAAGCCTTTTTAGGCTTTTGTTGCTTTTGCGCACTCGGGTAAGCCAAAGCGTATCCCCATAATCCGTGAGAAAATACATCCATAGTGTAGTGGATAGTGACTAGTGAACAGTTTACAGCCAATCAGGAAAGACAGGATTATACCTGTTCACTTTCCACTGTCCCCTGTTCACTATTTAGCGGCTGCGCGGGCCATGACCTGCTGCACTTTTTCTATAATTTTATCTATGGACTGGTCACTCTTCAGCAAGTAGTCGGTTCCACCCGCATCCATAATTTTGGCTATAGTGTCCATGTCGGCCATGTTAGTCAGCACAACCACAGGTGTTCCAGAAGTATCAGGGTTTGCCTTAAGCTCCCAGAGCACGCCAATACCGTCTAGCTTCGGCATCATGACGTCGAGCAGTACTGCGTCAGGCTTTACTTCTTTAATTTTTGCTATGGCTTCCTCACCGTCGTAGGCAGGAAAAACTTCAAAATGCGCGTCGGTAAAGGCACCTACGAGAGAACCGGACAATAACTTATCGTCTTCTGCTATAACAATCTTTGGCATATACGAATGTATCCGATGCGAAACTACAAATGATTCGAATCTGCGAATAGTCTACGAAGCAACGAACTAAAACACACCTGTGTCTCACTCGTAGTTTATTCGTAGATTCGCATGTATTCGTAATTTCGGATCGCGTTAATTTATAATGGTAATGTAAAGTAAAAAGTCGTACCCATGTTGTCGCCCGCGCTCTCCGCCCAAATTTGACCGCCGTGCGCCTCCACAATACCTTTACTCACCACCAGCCCAAGACCAGTACCCTTGCGAGCATTATCAGTATTTTTGAGCTGGCGGAACTTGGAGAACAGCTGCGAAATATCTTCTCGGCTGACGCCCACCCCAGAGTCCTTCACCGCCACGGTCGCTTTTTTGTTCTGCTGGTCTATAGTGAGAGTGACCATAACCTGGCCGCTGTCCGTGTATTTTATAGCGTTAGACAGCAGGTTCTCCAAAGCCTGAGAAATGCGAACCTTGTCACATTTTACCATAAATTTATCTGGAAGCGTATCACTCAACTGCAGCCGCTTTTGCTCAGCCAAAGCCTTAAAGGTAAGCAGCTGGTCTTTAATAATAGCGACAATATCGTACTCTTGCAGGTTCAAATCAAACTTACCAGCCTCAATTTTAGCTACATCCAGCAAGTCATTGACCAACTCCAGCATGTTCCGAGAAGCTGAGCTTATAGTGAGGGCTGTTTCTTCTATTTTCTTAGGTTCTATAGCCGCGCCGGGTACGGCCATTTTGCCCAACGACTCACTGGACCAGCGTACGGCAGTTAATGGCGCACGGAGTTCGTGCACCATCATAGCCGTAAAGTCCTGACGAAGCTTTTCTAAGTCTTTTTCCGTCGTAATATCATGGAACACCACCGCCGCACCTAACTGATCCCCTTGTTGACTTCGTACTGGTGTTATGGTCAGCTCTACCATATGGTCTTTCAACTGTACCCCACTAATCACAATGGGCGACTTAGTGCCAATGGCCTGCTCAATCTTAGTCCGCACATCTACTTTGCCGGCCAGCGCGTCCACCACATCATACATAGTTGTGTCTTGCCCACCAGCAATCTCTAGCAGACTTCGCACAGCTGGGTTAGATACCAACACCTGGTTACGCATATCCACCATGACTACCCCATCGGTCATAGAGTTTATGACAGCAACCAATTTACCCTTTTCACTCTCCAGCACTGCTTGCAACTTAGATACAGCCGTAGAGGCTTGGTTGGTAATAGAATACAAAATAGACGCCTGTGCATCCCCATACTGACCGGGCACTTGCGAACCTACATTAATAAGCCCTACTAATTTATCGCCTATAACAACCGGCAAGTTAAAATAGGACTTTAGACTTACTTTGAGGTTATCGTCTAAAATATTCCCCGTCACGCTTTCATCTACCAGCTCCGGTTTAAAATCCCGGTCCAAGATAGCGCTTACCGACAACAACATTTTCTCCCGCACTTCACCCAAAAACGCGTGAGTCACGGTGTTATTGACATGGCACTTAAACACCAGCTGGTCACCCTGTCCCTGCAAGACCATGTACGACACGGTATCGTACTCCAGTAAACTCCCAAGGCTGCTGGTAATAATTTCTACGATTTTATTTGTATCCAACGAATACCCAATACGCTCCCCAATCTCCTTAAGCACCTGAATTTGGTATATACGCTGCTGGAGCTCATATGCTTGACCAACCTGACCCTGCAGCAAATAACGCTCACGCAAGGTGTAATGAATATACACCCCCACCATAATGGCCAGCAGGACCAAGTCTACAATTAAAATTATGTTGAGTAACATTGTTTATTTTATATGCGATGCGAATATACGAATACATGCGAATCTACGAACCAGCTACGGAGAATTGCATTCGTAGGACATTCGTTGATTCGCATCATTCGTAGTTTCGCATCGGTTTTAGATGTTCTGTACCCCAGGATATTTTTCTAACAAAGTATTGAGAGTCATTTGAGCAATTTGGCCTGAAAGTGTCATATATTCATTGGCCACACCCTTTAAAACCATACGAGGATCGCCGTCCATTTCCAACACTTCACCACTATCGTCCAACTTTAAGCCGGGCACTTTACGTGCTTTATCGAGCGCAATATTGGGGCCGAGCATAACCATTTGCTTCTTGATTAAGTCGGACAACATTTTTTTATAATTTTCTGTTTCGTCTGCCATACTTTTTTGCTTAATCACAGTACTTTTAGTATACCACAGCAAAGTGAGGCACGGAATCAAGAATGTGGAATTATGAATTATGGAGACCACTCTTTTTCTTTTAGAAAAAGAGTGGTCTATCTCTTGATTCATACTTCATGATTCATAATTCTGCCTTGCTAATCGCCGCGTTTATAATCAGCAACGGAAAACTCCCGCATGCGACCAAACCCAGCGGAGTCACGAATAACCCGTTGGGCAAAAAATGCGGGAGCCGGCAAAATAGCGTCAGCACCTCTATTGCTAGGCGTACGCCCCAAAGAGGCTCTTTCTCGTGCCTCCTGCCACTCGTCTTTGGTATATTTTCGATTAATAGCGTCCAAAGCCGCATCGGCACGCAAGCGTCTATTTACTTCCGGAAACAAGCTTAGCTGCACGCGCTGGCTACTCTGCAAGCCAAACGCAGTCACCCCCACGCGATAAATAGTCGCTGGCCACGCCCCGCCTAATTCTCCCACTATGGCGTGTTTCGCAGCATGAAAAATATCCTGCCCTGTTGCCGTAGGGATACCCAACTGTCGTTGGCCGCCAAAAAAATTATATTCTTTATCTGCCACATGTGCAGACAGTCCAACTGCCCCTACCCCCAGCGTGCGTAACCGCCGTGCAACCATTTCTGAAAGCCTGTAGAGTACTCGCTCTCCCACACCCACCTGGTTACGAAACTCTGCCGCAATGGTATACATATGCCCCACCGACTTTATAGGGGCAAGCTCGGAAAAATCTTCGTGCCACAGCCCCTCCAACTGACCCATAGACCATAAATGATAGCCCATAATACCGAACCAACTGTGTAGGCTAGTAGCCGAACACTTCTGCAAGTCCACCAATGTTCGTATACCCCGTTCTCGCAAACGACTAGCCATTCGTGTGCCAATACCTGGCATATCCGTCAACTGCAACTTCTTATAGAGCCAAGCCTTATCTATAGGGCGCAACACAGTAAGTCCATCGGGCTTCTGCATATCAGAGCCAATTTTTGCAATAAGTTTACTCCAGCCAATTCCCACAGAGCAACGCAGGTAATCCCCCACTTCCCGCTCCATGCGCTGCTTTATCTCTTTCGCAATACGCGCTGCTTCTTCATAAGGGTCAACCAAATCCGGTCCTCCCCCGCTTGAGGGCAAGCTTTTCTCCTGCCCCCCTCCTCTTGAGGAGGGGCTGAGGGAGGTCATAGTAATGTGAGAATTATTGACATGTTCTACGACCCCCTCTAACTCCCCCTCATGAGGGGGAGAACAGGCCCGGACATTGCAAACTTTTGTCACATCCAAAAACGCTTCGTCTATACTATACCGTTCAATATCTGCTGTGTAATCTTCAAAAACTTTTAAAAACTTGGCAGTGTAATATCGATAGCGATCTGGATTTGTTTTAGTCAAAATAATTTGAGGGCACAGCTTTCGCGCTTCCCACACTGGCGTCCCGGTTTTAATCCCCCATCGTTTCGCCTCGACCGATGGCGCAATAATTATCCCCCCTAAATGCTCGCATACTCCCAACGGCTTATTGCGCCACGCCAAATTGTCCTGCTGTTCGCAAGAAGCAAAGTAGCTATTCATATCGATATGCATGATTATGCGTTGCATACAGGTAGAAAGAAATACCTAATTTCTAATATCTAATTCCTAATGGTCCGGACAGTCTTGTGCATTTCGACTAGACATTAGAAATTAGGTATTAGACATTTGTTATGTGGTCATTTCTTGTATAGTATACGACCGTACACCTATAGTCAATAACAAAAAAAACGCCTTGATGAGAGGCGCTTCCAATGCTTGTCCACTATTTTGCCGCCGCGAGCTGCTTCCGCACGTGCACGTGACGCTTTTTATGAAACATAAATATAACTAAAGAAGGAATAAGGTAGCCGATAGCAAAATTGGAGTCAACCAACACTCGCCAACCCGCAATGGGCGCGGCAATTATTAAATCCCCTATTATTTCCATTACGAGCCAGAGTACAGCCACTACCATGGCCTCCAAAATAGTAATAACACCCAAACGCCGAACTAATGCAGGCGTTAGCAATGCAGCTACACCCCAATACACATAATGCAACGCTGAAGTATCTTCCCACGTAAAATACCCGAAAAAAATAGTTTTCAGTACAACTAAGACAGCGGCTAAAATAAATCCAAAACCAAGCAGTTTAGCGTAGGTCATATACATGCAGAATTATGAATGTAGAATTATGAATAGAAAATGCAGAGCCCACCCAGCGCATAATTCATTCTGAATTCTGCATTCTAACTTCTACATTTAAGAGACTGTTTTTCTTACCGCCGTCTTCCGAGGCGCACGCTTTGCTACCACTCGCGGTTTGGGCATTTCGTCTTCCGGGGCAAGTTGCAACCTACTAGAGGCAACCGGAGAACCACCAGCAAATTTAACCGTGTTTGCTTCAAAATAATCTAGCTTCTCTCGTCCTTTTGAGTCGTTGGAGGTTACCGTAACTAAGTCGTCTATTTCCCAAGAACCGTCCTGAGCGGCGCCCACTGCCCCACCACGAAAACCCCTTATCCACCCATACACTCCTCGAGTAGTTTTCTCTTCGTATACCGCAGCATACCAAACAAGACCGAGCCAAATACCATACCACGCCCCAAAGGCGACAGCTATCATGGAAGTTACGTACTCTAAGGCAAGTACAGGCAAAGAGGTAATGTCTGCCCCGGCAATAAACGCTATTAAAAACGCGGCTCTATCTAACATTAAAAACAATAACACCCCAAGAAATGTAGACAGAAAAATATAAAAAGATTTCCGTGTAGTTTCTGACATACTAATTTTTGTTTCTCAATTTTAATAACTCAATATTTATTTAAGTATACCACAGTACATGTCAACAAAAAAACTAATTTACTAGTGGATAAAAAAATACATGTAAAAGTTTTAAAACTTTTACATGTATGAGCGCCCTGTAAGCACTACGTTTATTTTATACTCAATATACTGCGCTTATAGCTGTCCAAGTTATCCAAAGCCACGCCCGTGCCTTTCGCTACACACAAAAGCGCGTCTTCCGCCACAAAACACGGCACACTAATAGCCTGAGTAATATACCGGTCTAAATTCCTGAGTAAGGCAGTACCCCCGGTCATAACCATGCCTTTATCTATAATATCGCTTATAAGCTCAGGTGGCGTTTCTTGTAAGACGGTCTTGATAGCCCGAACCATTTCAATTAAGTCTTCCTGAATGGCCTCTACAACCTCGTTGGTGGAAACAGTAATACTCCGAGGTAAGCCCAAAATAACATCGCGACCCTTTACTTCCATAACTTCTTCTTCTGGAAGGCGGAGTGCGCTACCTATGTTAATTTTAATCTCTTCTGCGGTTCTATCTCCGATGGTTAAACCATGCTTTTTCCGAACATAATCTACAATGCTTTGATCTAAACGGTTTCCTGCAACTCGCACTGAAGTAGAAGTTACAATACCTCCCAGAGAAAGCACTGCTACATCGGTTGTGCCGCCGCCAATATCTATAACCAAGTTCCCTGCAGCGCTGCCAATAGGTATACCTGCCCCAATAGCCGCCGCCACCGTCTCTTTAATTACAAAAGCCTGCCGAGCACCAGCAGCACGAGCAGCGTCAAGCACAGCCCTTCGTTCAGTCGAAGTAACACCGCCAGGCACACTAATCATTACTTCAGGCCGCATGAGCCGAAAGCCTGTGAGCGCCTTATTGATGAAATACCGCAGCATAGCCTCGGTTACGCGGTAATCTGCTATAACCCCATCTCGCATAGGACGGCGGGCTACGATTGTTTCTGGCGTCCGACCGAGCATATCTTTTGCCTCCTGGCCAACCGCCAAAACCCGATTGTCATCCAATGTAATAGCCACTACCGTGGGTTCATTTATTACAATTCCCTTCTGAGGCAAAAACACCAATGTATTGGCTGTGCCTAAGTCTATCCCAATCTTGTTTTGCAACCACTTTGCCATAAAAAATAGTAGTGAGTAATGAGCCGTGAGTAATGAGTAAAACTCGCTTTTAGCAGACTCATACCTCAAGCCTCATTTCTCATTACTGGTCTTTAGTATACCAAAATGCTGCTCATTGTAATAGGCCAAAAAAACCGCTAAAATACAAGAAAGTGCACTGATTTTATTAGGCATTCTAAAATTCTGACTTCTGCATTTATATGACCCGAAAACCTCGTTATACCTTACTCGTACTAGGCATTCTCTTTTTTGCCGTTACTGCCCCCGCTTTAGTCCTGTACGTACAGGGTAAATTACCACTCGCAGGAAACCGACGCATGCAACCAACAGGTATAATTTCTGTAACCAGCGACCCGAGCGGTGCGGAAGTCTCTGTAGACGGCGAACTGGAAGACACCACTCCGGCATCTGTTCGTTTTGTTCCCACTGGGGACTATACTATCCAGCTGCACAAAAACGGCTACTGGGATTGGCAAAAGCGACTTCCTGTGGTGGCAGGCCACGTCACGTACACAAACCCTAACCCGGAAAAACAAATTTTGCTTAAACGCGAAACGCCACAGGAGTTGGCCCCAGAAGTTACTTCATACGCTGCTTACAGCAAAGGGCTGGTATACGCGAGCGGTCTCACCCTTACACTCATACCAAACTTAGATGAGCCTGATCGGACGACTCGCACGACACTTCCCGAAACGCCTATAGAACTTATAACCAACCCCACTAATGCTTTTATAGGCATTCGCACTGCTCACTCTTTCTTAGTACTAAACCCCGATGGGTTTGTGCTCACTGATATTACAAAACAAGTGCCTACCCTTGCGCAAGTACTATTTACTGAAAATGTAGCGCTCGTCCTCACACCCGACCATGTACTACTTGCGCTTTCGTTTGAAAAACTCACCGCTAAGCCGCTTGTGCTCGCCTCTAACGTATATGCACTCCGCGTCCGTGAGGCAGACCTATACTACATAGAAAAAGAGATAGAAACAGGTGACCTACACCACGCAACCATAACTACGAACGGGCTAAGCAACGACCAACTGCTTACAAAGAACATCCCCACACAAGACGCACACCTCTACATAGATAGCGAAAAAGCAGTGTTTGTGCTCAGCAACAAAACATTGTATCGCGTAAACGCTCAACCGGAAGTTATAGCTACCGGCGTTACAACCGGTTCTGACCAAACCGGTACTCTCAGTTATACGGCTGCCGGTGAACTCTGGTGGTATGACAGCAGTCGCAATACCGGCCGATTAGTCTCCCGGAGCGGCGAAGGATTTACCGGAAACATTGTGCAACCCAGCCTCCAATACGCGCTCTTTGCCCAAGGCAAACAACTTGTGGCCCTTGAGTTAGACGACCGAGGTGAACAAAATAGGTACGTGTTAGATAATGGAGACCAGTTCACTCACCTGCAATACCTCAACGATACTACACTGGTTTATCTCACCGGTACCTCTTTACGCATATTGACATTACGCTAGTTTTATAGTATAATATATACGCAATAAAAGCCTTAATTATAAGGCTTTTTTGCATGGCATTTCACAAGAACCAACACTCGCCACCCTAAAGCAGCACTACATGTGCTCAGCTATGGGGTGACCAAAAATCAATCGCAAAAAATCGGAGGTAAATGAAATGAAGACCTTTTTCGCTAATCTGAGAAAAAGCATGGTTAATGATCCGGTTGCCGCAACGTTCATGTTGCTTGCAGCTATTTTCTTTGGGTTTGGTTTAGGCTGGGGGGCCTACCAAAACTTCCTTAAACCACCCACCGCGGCTGGACAAAACAACTTGATTCAACACATCCAGCAGGCGCCGGTGGTTTGCTGCTTGGGTCAACTCAAAACCGTGGCAACAATGCAACCCGGCGACCGCTGTGTTCTACCGGAGAACATGTTCCTGCAAGCAGGACGAGGCAAGCTTGGACCGGATGCTCTGCCGGTAATTGAATCGGAAGACGGCAAGGAATTCATCCCGGCAGGTGCACCGGTCTTGTGTACCCCGCAGGCTCCGAAGTTCGGGCTGTCCTATATCCGGAAGATTAAAGGACCTACGGACAGTGAGCCTTGGTACAGGATCTATGTACCCGGGAACACGCAGACGCGTATCAGAGCCTTGGCAGGCATGCCTGAGAACGAAAAGTCAAACCTCATTGCCGTTGATGACGGCATGTGGGGCGAAGACAACTAAATCGAAAACCAAAACCAATCAGTCACCGAAAACTAGCACTATGTGGGCTAAGTACGGTGACAGACCAAGAACCGTCTCATGCTACATTGGAGGAAAAAGGCATGAAATACTCGACAAAAAAAACATCTGGCGGGCGTCAGACAAATCTTCAAAACCTTTGAGCAAATGGGTAACACCTTTCTCAAAATTGCGCTTTGCTTCATCGTCCTGTTCGGGGTGCTAGTGTGGGGTTTCACGTTGGGCAGGGATTTTAGCCCCAACCAATCAACCCCTTCGGTAGAAGTAAGCTTTACTTCCGAGAACTCAGCGATGGGTTACCGCACCACACTCGGGGCTATGCAGCCCGGCGAGTCCTGCCTGATTCCGGAAAGCGTTTTCCACGAGTGGCCAGATGACGCCGACGGTAATCCAGACGCACCGGATGATGTCGTACTACTGGTATATAAAGACACCAGCGAAGTCACGGAAGAGCTTTATCTTCCCTTGGACATGCCAGTCGTATGTACGGCGCAGGCCCCACTCTTGGGTAACCCATATATCCACCGAGTCAAAGGGCCAGGCGACAAGAAGTCATGGTTTCAGATCCGAGGAGCGGAGAAACTACTTCATTATACGATGAGCTGCTGGGACAACGTACCAGCAGAAAGACGTCGGCGGATGGTCCAAATTGACATCCGCCACTAATCCAAACACGGAGCGTATCAGCGCTCTGCGAAACAATCAACAGGGAGGATTTCAAAGTCAAAAGCAAAAAGACGAAGTGTGGAGCATCTCAGCGCTCCGATACACTTCGTCTTTTTCGTATTCAGATAATTATTTACATCTGGGCGTCCAAGGCTTGGTTGACCATACGGTCGGCGTCTTTGTTGAACTCGCGCCGCACGTGAGTAAAAACTACACTCTTAAAATTACTTTTGAGCTTTAACACCTGGCTGGCCAATCCTTGGAGGGTTGGTTCTTTTATTTTATATAGGCCCTGCATTTGCTTCACTATAAGCTCGCTGTCCATGCGCACCAGCAGGTCTGTCCCGCCTAGGTCGCGAGCAGTCTCTAAAGCCTTTATGAGCGCACTGTACTCGGCAAAATTGTTCGTTTGGTCGCCTATGTACGCGCCATGTTCAAAAATAATAGTCTCAGATTCATCCCGAATAACTACGCCAATGCCTGCCGGTCCGGGGTTCCCTCTCGCTCCCCCATCCGTATTTATTATTAGCTTCTTCATAATTTAGTAGAGCTTGTTAGCTGATTAGCTTGTTAGCTTATTAGGAAAAACTAGTTTTGTAAATTCAAATTTCTTAACATCGCATTAAGCATACGCATAACCTCATTCAATAAACTGTCCACAAGCGCAAAATCTAAATCTTTTCCAAACGGTAAACGCTTAACTAATTCTATTTGAGTTTCTAATTCTGCGCCAGAAGCATACGCAATAGTTAAAAATCGAGCCAGCTCTGCTTTGGAACTTCGCCGACGCCCTTCCGCAATATTACTTGGTACGGACACCGAACACCGTCTACTTTGGGACACAAGACCGTACAATTCGCTCTTAGGATACTTTTCCGTAAGCGCATACACAGCAACAGCAAGGTCCATCGAACGCTGCCAGACTATCAAATCCCGATGGCTATGAAGTTGGTCTGACATAGGCATTTCCTAACAAGCTAAAAAGCTAACTAGCTAATCAGCTAGCCTGATATCTACAACGCGCAACTTTAGCCGTCTCATGCCGTTCCAAGTGTCGGCTATAAGTTCAACAGCAACGTCTACCATAGACCCTAAAGGCACTGTATCACACACATATGCCATGTTAAAAGCTATGCCTTGCACGGGTTGACCCGCTACTGCAAACGTCAGTTGTGCGTGTTTGTCGTTGCCTACCTTTTTTGCTCCGTGTAGTTCCATGTTCTTAATTAAGAATAACGGTTTTGGATTGCCTACACCAAAAGGCTGCAACTCTTCCAGAATATCAAAAAAATCTAACGTTAAGTCGGTAGCATCCAGCTCTGCGTCTAGCTCCAACACCACCTCTTGCCCACCCTCGTTCATATGTTCTGCGGCATACCGAGCAATTGCAACGCGAAACGTGTCTAAATGTGCTGTGGCTAAAGTAAGACCCGCGGCTTGTTTATGCCCGCCAAACTTTAGTAGATGTTCTGCGGTGGCCTTTAATGCCTCCACCAAATCAAAGTCGCCGAATGTACGGGCTGAACCGGTAGACTCCTGCTCGCCTTGTTCCAGCACAATAACTGGTTTTTGTAGTTCTGTGGCTAACCTTCCTGCGGCAATGCCCACTACACCCTTGGGCCAATCCGGACTCGCTAGCACCAACACTGCATGAGCGGACTGCATGGCGGCTTGCTCGCGCGCTTCAGAAATGAGCCGCTCTGTAAGTTGTTGCCGCCGTTCATTTACTTTTTCCAACGCTTGGGCTGCCTGCCCTGCTACTATCGGATCGGTGACCAAGAGTGTATCAAGTGCAATATTAGCATGCTCAAGCCTGCCTGCGGCATTGATGCGGGGCGCAAGGGTAAACCCTAACGTATGGGTGGTAAGTTCCGTTTGATTTATACCCACAGCGGTTTGGAGCAATGCCCGCAAGCCTGCCCACTTGGTTTTTGCCAGCACCATGAGGCCATACTTTACTATAATGCGATTCTCTCCCATTAGACTGTGACAATCTGCCACGGTACCAATGGCCACCAAATCCAAAAGCCACTTGTCCCAATGCTTTACATGTTCATTTTCCGGGATGCCCTTTAGGTCTACCACCTTCTCGGTTTCGCTCAATAATGCTACGGCTAATTTGTACGCCACACCCACACCGGTTATTTGATCATCCGGATAGTGCTCCGCTGGGTTCTTTGGGTTTATAAGTGCATACGCATCTGGTGTCTCGGCGGTAATTTCGTGATGGTCGGTAATAATTAAATCTATACCATTCGCTTTGCAAAACTCTGCCACATCTACTGAATTGGTACCGCAATCCACGGTAATAATAAGCGTCACACCCTCTGCTTTGAGCTTCTCAAACGCTTCAAGGTTTAACCCATACCCTTCGGTAAACCGATCTGGTATATAACTTGCCACATCTACCCCTAAGTAACGAAAAGTTTGCTGCAAAACCGCGTTGGCGGTAACCGCGTCTGCGTCATAGTCCGCATACACGGCCATGCGCTCATCTTGCTCTATGGCCAGCCAAATTCGGTCTACTGCCATGCGCATATCCGCAAACAAAAACGGGTCATAGAGACCTTCGTATTTTGGATGCAAAAATGTTTCTAACCGATCCGGCCCAACTCCTCGCTGCTGTAATAGACTTGCTATTATAGGATGAATAGTGGGATAGATTGTCTGTAGTTCTTCTGCAGCAACCGCGGGTTTTAAGTTCCAGTGTTTAGACATAAAAAGAATTGACAAAAATGACAAAATTTAAAAAATTGACAGAAATAAGCTAAGCCGCATTTTTATTTTTGTCACTTTTTTCATTTATTTAATTTTTGTCAATTACTTGAGGGCATCCAATAAGCTTATACCGGTCATTTTTTCTGGTTTGGGTAGACCGAGTAAGGCTAAAATAGTTGGAGCAATGTCACTAATAGCACCTTCCGGCACCAAGCTGGATAATGCGCTATAGTTAGGCCGATCCGCCCGCGGAGAAAAAAACTCATTTGCCACCACGATACACGGAACCGGATTAGTAGTGTGGTCTTTGTCTATCTCTCCGCTTTTGGGGTTCACCAGCTGTTCTATGTTGCCATGGTCCGCAGTAATTATTAGCACGGCATCTGCCTGTAATGCAGCATCTGCCACTTTACCCATACTTTCGTCTATAGACTTCACTGCTAACTGAGCAGCTTCCATGTTACCGGTATGTCCTACCATGTCAGCATTTGCATAATTGGCGACAATCAAATTAACATTGGTTTTAGTAATGTGCTCCACAAGTACCTCGGTAAGTAAGGGGGCAGCCATTTCGGGATGGTCTGAATAGTTATTGGTGTTGGAAGGACTTTTCACTATTTGCCTGTCCTCTCCTGGTAAAGGATCTGTACGGCCACAGTTAAAAAAGGAGGTTACGTGTGCATACTTCTCGCTTTCCGCAGCATGAAACTGAGTCAGCCCCCGGCTCGAAATATACTCAGCTAAGTTATCAGCCAGTTCCTGCGTATCGTAGGCAACATGCACGGGTAAATGTTGGCGATATTCTACCATAGCAGCGAAGTAGATGTTTTGTAGGGAACGAATCTGACCAGCAAGTGGTGTACGGTCAAGCTCCACAAACGCTTGAGTCATTTGCAACGCTCGGTCTTGTCGGAAATTGAAAAATATAATGGCATCGCTATCGGATATTTTCCCCACTGGCTGTCCGTCGGGTTTCACAATGACCGTAGGCGGAATCATTTCATCGTAAATGGCTCGGCTGTAGTAACTTTCTATAGCAGCTTCCGCACTCGGGCTTTCCGGACCCTGCCCCTCAACCATGGCCCGAAAGGTACTCGCCGTTTGGTCCCAATGCCCCCCGCGGTCCATCGCGTAAAAACGCCCAGTTACTGTAGCTATCTCACCAACTCCTGTTTCTGCCATTTTCTGACGCAGCTTAGGCAAATCGTTCAAAGCAACTCGCTCACCCGTATCGCGACCATCTAAAAACATGTGAATGTAGACTCGAGGTAATTGCTGCATTTCTGCTAAGCCCAATAACGCATACAAGTGGTCCATAGAGGCGTGCACTCCGCCAAAACTGGTCAGACCCATTATGTGTAAACTCGAATTGTTCTTCTTAGCGTGTTCGCACGCGCCCACTAAAGCAGGGTTGTTAAAAAATTCCCTGGTTTGAATAGAGTTATTTATACGAGGCAAGTCCTGCGCCACTATCCGGCCTGCGCCTAAGTTCAAATGTCCCACCTCTGAGTTTCCCATTTCACCCCACGGGAGCCCTACAAGCGGACCAGATGCTTGCAAGGTAGTACTGGGAAAATTTGATACAAGATGATCCAAATTTGGAGTGCCCGCCAAAAAAACAGCGTTGCCCCGAGACGGACTTGCAACGCCAAACCCGTCTAAGACCACCAACACTACTTTGCTATATTGTTTTGCTTTTATCATCTTCTACGAATGTACGAATTTAAAACGCGCTTGAGTTTTTCCTTCTACTTCTACCGACTCTGACCAATTACTCACCGGTCGGACCCAAAACCTCCCCTCCGGCACTTCATGCAGCGGCTCATACAGCACAAACTCTTCCCCCGTGTCCCTATTCCTGGCTATACCCAACACTCGGTATGTTCCGCCTTTATAGTGTTCATAAATGCCCAACGCTGGGTACTCCATATAGTTATACTATTTTGTTAGTGCACGTTTCTAACGCGCTCAGCGCGTAATGCCTAACCGGCTCACTAATCCCCTGTTCTAATTGCGCTAACTCCTCTTTTGAAAACCACCTGAGCTCGTCGCTTACTTCCTTAACTATATCTACATCCAACGCATCTGTTGTAGAAACCGCAAAATAAGTCATAGTTACGTGCTCATGGGTATCCGAAATCCGATGCCGATTCATGAACTGAGGTGGAATTAACTCCTTATATCCATCCGACTCATGTTTGAACTTTCGACCGTCATATAACTCTACATCTAGCCCCACTTCTTCTTTCACTTCTCTCACAGCTACCTGATTCGGATCGTCCTCTGGCTCCACATGCCCACCAACGCTCAACCAAATTTTATATTTATCGTGCTTACGTAAAAGCACCTTGTCTTTGAATACCACAAAAACTTCGGAAGTAAAATCGACTCTTTCGTGAATGTGTGGCATTAATATGTATTATGAATTTAAAATTCTTTCAATTTCCATCAGACGGTTAAACTTTGCCACACGTTCTCCGCGGGTAATACCAATTTTGATAAAATCGGCACCTACAGCAACAGCCAAATCTGCCTGGAACGTATCATTACTCTCTCCTCCACCCCTATGAGATGGTACAATTGAGAAATTATGCATTCGAGCAATTTTGCAGGCCTGAACGGTTTCAGATACAGTACCTGCCTGGTTTAACTTAATGAGAATAGCGTTCATAGCCTTCTCATGAATAGCCTTTTCCAACCGCTCTTTGTTGGTCACCGTTAAGTCGTCCCCAATAATCCGTACGCGCTCCCCTAATTTTTCCATAATGGCTGTCCAGTCCGCCCATGCATCCTCGTGATATATATCTTCTAAAGAATAAATAGGATATTTGTCCACAATCTGCTCATACCAAGCCAATAAGTCAGCGGCACTCAAATCTTTATTGCCGCAGGTAAAATGATACACGCCATCCTTGTAAAATTCAGAGGCAGCGGCGTCAATGGAAAGCCATGCGTCCACGCCGGGTTTATAACCCGCCGCAACGATTGCCTCTTGCAGAATTTTAAACGGCAACTCGTTATCGGAAATACCATCTGGCGCGAAGGCGCCTTCGTTACCCACGTTGACTGACCACCCTTGGGCCTTTAACACTTTTTTTGTAGCATAGTATATCTCACTCGCTACTCGAATATTTTCTGCCACAGAATCGCTATATGTTACGTCCAATAAATATTCTTGTAAGTCTGTAGAATTATCTGCGTGAGCACCTCCTTCGATTACCACAACCATTGGCTTCGGTAAAATTGCACCATGTTGGACATCAAAAGTCTTCTCTAAATATGCATACAACTCAAGACCTGCTGCAGCGGCCCCAGCTCGCGCCACTGCCATAGAAACTGCCAAAATGGTATTACCGCCTAGTTTTTCTTTCTGAACCGTACCATCAAGGGCAATCATTAAATCGTCAATTTCTTGCTGAGCGGTCACGTCCATACCAACTAATTTAGGAGCAATGACCTCAGCAATGGTCTTGCACATACCCAGTACTCCTTTGCCACCATATCGAGCAGGGTCCTTATCGGATAAAACAGTTGCTTCGTGAGAACCCGCAGATGCGCCGTAGGAAACGGAAGCCACACCCTTATGGCCATCCTCAGTAATAACAGCACATTCTATGGTAGGTAAACCACCGGAAGCTAGTATTTCGTAAGCTTGGATTGACTTTATTTTTGACATACTACTATATCTTGATAAATGGTAAATATAGCTTCAGCTACTCTAATAGTATAGCTTACCCAACAAAAAAAGCCACTATTACAGTGGCTTTTGACTATAATTATTTTTCCAAAGCGGTAATGCCGGGCAACTGAGTCCCAGCTAAATACTCCAGCATAGCGCCACCGCCCGTAGAAAGATGGTCTACATATTCTGCTTGGCCAGCTTGGCGAATGGCGTCTACGGTTTCTCCACCGCCCACTACTGCGTACGCCCTCCCCTTTCCGACCGCTCCAATAATTCTTCCGAGTGCCATGGTGCTATGGTGAAAGGGTTTGTGTTCAAAGAAACCCAAAGGCCCATTCCATATGACTGTTTTTGCTTGTTTGAGTACCGTAGCAAACGCTAAGATTGTTTTGGGGCCAGCATCTAGAATAAGTTCATTCTTCTTCACCTCGTGAGGTGCACAGGTGCGGATAGAGGATTTATCGAGTGCGCTATTCGCTACCACTACGTCTACCGGCAAGACTATTTTACCTTTAAAGTTTTTATCGGTTTGCCAGGCAAGCTTGACCGATTCATGTTCGGCTTTGGATTTTCCTATCTCATACCCACGAGCTGCAAAAAACAAGTTAGCTAAACCACCACCCACGAGCAGAGTATCAGCCTTTTTGCCTAAGTTAGTCAAGGTTTTAATCTTGTCCGATATCTTAGCCCCACCCATCATAACTACAAAGGGCGCTTTGGGGCGCTTAAGCACCCGATCCAGGCTCGTTATCTCCTGCTCCAGGAGCAACCCGGCATACGACGGTATGTACTTGGTAATAGCCGTAATTGACGCTGCCTTGCGGTGGTCTACGGCAAAAGACTCATTAACATACACTTCGGCTAAGCAGGCAAGCTTTTTTGCAAAAAACGCGTTATTTTCTTCTTCTTCAGGATAAAATCGAATATTTTCTAGCAGAATAACATTGCTTGCATCCATACTCGCAATGGCCTGACAACTTGCGTCTTTGGCGATGTCTCCGGTGAAGAAAATCAAATTTGATGTGGCAGCGCTCGCATTCTTCGTTTCAGAGAAATCCAAACCTAAAGCCTGAGCCAATACCTGCGCTACCGGACGCAAGGTGTATTTCGCAACAACCTTGCCTTCGGGGCGACCCAAGTGACCGCACAAAATAACCTTACATCCTTGTTTTTGCAGAAACTGAATGGTAGGCACAATAGACTGAATGCGAAAATCATCTGCCACCGTTCCTCTATCGCTAATGGGAACGTTGACATCCACACGCATGAACACTGTCTTGTTCTTTATTTTTGCTGTCCGTATGTATTTTATAGCCATAGAATAGCTTCGTTAGCTGCAGAAGCTTCGTTAGCTGCAGAAGCTTTAGAAGCTACTGAAGCTGTGGAAGCTGCTACTTACTGCCGACTAAAATTACTTCCTCGACTAAACGGTTAGAATACCCGCACTCGTTGTCATACCAGGCAACCACCTTCACAAAATTACCATCTATAACCTGAGTTAGCGACAAGTCTACAATACAACTTGCGGGATTGCCAATAATGTCAGAAGACACAATTTGCTCATTGGTAACTTCGAGGATACCCTTGTACAAGGACTGACCAGCGGCATCGGTAAAGGCCTGGTTAATCTCTTCCTTGGTGGTATTCTTGTTCAATAAAAGCGTGAAGTCTGACAAGCTCCCTACAGGAGTAGGAACTCGGAATGCAAGACCGTCAAACTTTCCTTTCAGGTCTGGTATTGCCTGAGTGGCAGAAATCGCTGCTCCGGTAGTAGTAGGAATAATATTTGCGGCCGCAGCACGGGCACGGCGTAGATCGGTACTCTTCCCTCCCGGGGGTGGACCATCAATAAGATTTTGCTCCGCGGTATAGCTATGAATAGTAGTCATGAAAGCTTTTGCAATACCAAACTTACCATGGAGCACTGACATAACCGGAGTAATACAGTTAGTCGTACAAGAAGCATTACTTACTACAGGCTGACCAGTATAATCATCGGGATTCACACCGAGCACTATAGTAGGCGTTACACCCTCATCTTTTGCAGGAGCTGAAATAACCACATGACGAGCGCCGGCCGTTATATGCGCTCCGGCTTTCTCGCTATCAGTAAACCGGCCAGTGGATTCAATAACCACATCGACTTGCATTTTTGCCCATGGTAATGCTGCTGGATCTTTCTCCGTAAGTACCGGGTACTTCACGCCGTCCACAATAACATTCGTCTCATCAAAGCTAACTTCACGGTGATAGTTTCGATAGTTAGTGTCGTACTTTAATAAGTGAGCCAAAACCTGGGGACTGGTTAAGTCGTTTATAGCCACCACTTCTAGTTCCGGCTTTTCTAGCGCAAGCTTAAACGCTTGTCGTCCAATGCGACCAAACCCGTTTATTGCTACCTTTATTTTTGCCATATCAATTCCTTTCTTTGTTTAATTCTGTTAATCACTTTCTTGTTGAGTGTGGAGGGTAAGACGTGCCTGCTGTAATACTTTGTTGTGGTCCGGCAGGTCTACATAATCAGAAGCCACCAATAGCTGCGACCGCCAAAATAAGACTGAACCCAATGCACCAATTGCCACCGTTACTACAAGGTACATGCGGAACCTGGGACTTGCATCGTGGATTCCTGAACCGGCAATGTTATCGCTAAACATAATACTTAGTGCGTTAGTGACTAGCAAGTTAGCAGTTAGCTAAATGCTAGGGCACTAGCTGCTAATTGCTAACTATATTTCTTGTGCCAAACTGTTGCAGCTTTTTTTCTGCAGCTTTTTTGACTGCTTCAATTACAGGCTTCATAATGTGTCGTGGATCAACCTCTTCCGGCTGATTCACGAGCGATTTCCGCAAACTTTCTGCATATGCCAAACGCAATTCGGTATCTATATTTATTATAGCAATTCCCGCTTCAATTGCAGCGCGAATCACATTTTCGTCCACCCCACTCGCACCATGCAAAACCAACGGCACGCTAATCCGCTTATGAATTTCACTAATGCGAGTCACGTCTACATGCGGCAGAACTCCTCCACGGATTTTAATAATACCGTGCACGGTACCAAAAGAACCGGCTAACGTATCCACCCCTGTAGCTTCATAGAACTGTTCAGCCTCCTCCGGGTCGGTTAAAAGTGCCTCTGAGTCGGACACATTCACCCAGTCCTCACTGCCTCGGATCTTTCCAATCTCACCCTGCACCCATGCGCCGTGACCGTGAGCAAATTCCACCATCGCTTTTGTATCACGTATATTTTCTTCCACCGAAAGACCCGAGTGGTCTATCATAACACTCGAAAAACCAAGCTCTATACCCCGCTTCAGCTGGTCCATATCTTTCCCGTGGTCCATATGCAACGCAATGGGAACTTTTACGCTGTCAGCCAAAGTGGCCATTATCTCATAGATAGTCGCAAGACCCGCGTACTTAATCGCCCCTTCTGAAACTTCCATTATAACCGGAGTATTCAGTTCATCAGCGGCCTGAATAATACCCATGGTTGTTTCCATGTTTTGAGTATTAAAAGCAGGATAGGCAAACTTGCCCACCATATTCGGGGTAACGAGTTCTTTTATATGTACCAACATTCTAGCTTGTTAGCTGTTTAGCAATTTAGCAGTTAGCTAATTGCTAACGCACTAGTTGCTAATATGCTACTTTTAATCTTTCTTCTTTCCCACTAACTTCAATATCTTTTCTTTGGTTTTTAAATCGGGAATAGACAAGGCTTTAAACCGAGGCATTTTGGACAAGCGTTCTTCTAATTGATGACGAGAGAGTAAACCCTGCAAAGGGCCTACAAACAGTACTACGCTTCCCGCATTCACTGGACCCCATTGTAAAGCCTCTGCATGACTCTTGCCATAACTTAAGGCTGCTATATATGCAGTAGTAAAACTATCCCCTGCTCCGGTCGCCTCTACCCGTTTACCCGGAAACTCTGGTATATAGAAAAATCCTTCATCACTATGAGAATAGGCCCCTCTCCGACCGTCGGTTAAAGCAATAGCCTTAGGTCCAAGTTTGCGCAGGCGAATGCACAGCTCCTCCGGGTCACGATTACAATCACCCACCCATCGCTGGGCCTCTTCTACGTTTACGGAAAGCAAGTCAGTCCGTTCCAACATTGGCTTGTTTACCTTTATACCTGCCTTTAGTTGATACGTACCGGGATTAAAGCCAAGTTTCACTTTATACTCGTCGAGGTACTTGGCCAGACCCGGGTATATTTCCTGAAAACCCTGGGGCATGCTAGTTAGATACACCCATTTGCTTGGCGCGAACTTTGGCACATGGTACTTCCGGTGTTCGTGGTAAACAAATATAGTTCGCTCACCTTCATGCGACAACACGGTGTGGTAGTTCGTGCCGTGTTGCTTATCGAAATGAATATACTCAGTTGAAACGCCCTCTTTAGTCATGCGGTGCTTAATCTCTCGGCCACCTGCATCATCACCTACAATACAGAAATAGGCAGCTTTTAAGCCCAATCGGGAAGAACCAATGGCGTTATTGGACGCATTACCAGCCACACTCTTAAAAAACTTTTGGACCGGCAGTTTGTCTCCCCAGTTTATAATTGCCTTGAGCTCTTTACCAATTTTCTTAACTTCAATATCATCCACAAATAAAAAACTGTCTATAACCGGATCACCTATAGATATAATGTCGTACTTGGTTTTCATAACAATTAACAATTTAGTTAGTTAGCAATTTAGCAGTTAGCTAAAACTTACTTTTGAGATTTCTTCCAACCGTTAATCAATTTACCCACTTCAACACCTAATGTTGTAGCTCGCATATATTCATCTTTAGTAATATAACCCAAATCTCGGGCAAGCAATAGTTGATAGCGCAACTCTTCAAGTGATCCTAGAGCAATTGTATAAAAATGTAGACAGTCCGCCTTACTTTTTCGTCTGAACCCTTCGGCTATATTTGAAGGCACCGATACTGCACATCTCCGCATCTGACTTACCAGACCAAATACTTCTTGCTTTGGGAATCCATCGGTCAACCGATACACAAGTAATGTCAGCTGATGCGCTTTTTGCCAAGCGACTATTTCAGTAAAATCTTGAATAGGTTGGGAGCTCATTGAGTTTACGCTAACTGCTAGTTTGCTATCTGCTAACTACTTTACGGCTTATTACTCTCCTTATGGCCTCTGTAACTGCTCCCACGCCCATGCCAAATTTTTCTATAAGTTCATCGGGCTCGCCTGATTCACCGAAGTGGTCCAAAACCCCGACCATTTCCACCGGTACCGGACAGTGCTGTGCTAGCACCTCACACACCGCACTACCTGCGCCGCCCATAGTTTGATGCTCTTCCAAAGTCACAATCGCACCGCACTTTTGGGCCGCCGCAACTATAGTCTGTACATCAATTGGCTTAATGGTATGATTATTCACCACCATCACACTAATCCCCTCTTTTTCTAGCTCCAAAGCAGCCAGTATTCCATTATACAGCACCGGACCCGAGCCAATTATACACACGTCTGTTCCTTCTCTAAATACCTGAGCCTTCCCCACTTCAAAGGGTGTTTCAACGGTGGTCATAACAGGCGTTGCTTCCCGAGTTAAGCGTACATAGGCTGGACCAGGTCGGTTACCCACAGAGATAGTCGCCGCTTTCGCCTGTAAAGAGTCGCACGGTACGATTACCGTCAAATTGGGCAACACCCGCGTTATAGCTATATCTTCCAAAGCTTGGTGCGTCGCCCCGTCCGGGCCCACAGACACTCCGGTATGCGCACCAATCACCTTTACATTGGCCTGGCTGTAGCACACGCTTACCCGGAGCTGGTCCCAATTTCGGCCCGGACTAAATACGGCGTAGCTGGAAACAAACGGAACTTTACCGGCTAGAGCAAGCCCCGCGGCAATACCCATCATATTTTGCTCTGCCACCCCACACTCTACAAACTGGGCCGGGTACTTCTTCTGAAAATCCAAAACTCGGGTGCTTTCTGCTAAGTCAGCAGTCAAAACCACCACGTTAAAATTATGTTCTGCCAATGCAAGCACTCCCTCACCATATCCGTTTCGAGTAGGTAGCTGCTCTATGTCTTGCTGGCCTAGTTTAAGATTGAGTGTAATCATATATCTCCTTTCTCATTTTTTTCGGAATCACCCAAAAATCGTTGAAGTGTATCTTTGTTTTTCTGATAGGCAAATGCCACCGAAAGTAGGATTACACCTAGCAAAATGAAAGATACGATGCGATAACCAAGTTCAAGCGCCTGCACGTCGTACAAGAAAACTTTCAGTACGGTAATACCAAATAGCAACGCAGCCGCTTTCCTAAATACAGCCATTTTTTGCAAGCTCCCCACTATGGCCAGCACCACGGCATACAGCATCCACCACACACTCAACAACAAGTTCCGAGCATTCTCACTACCTTCGGCATCAAAATGCTGCACAAGTTCTTGTGAACCGGCCCACCACACAAGGGCAGCGGCTAATCCCCTCAATGCATCAGGTACCGATTTTTCATCCGCGTCAACCAACTGATGTTCATACATCCAAGCAAGTGCTAATAAGCCAATAACTACAAACACTTCCAAGGCGAATCGAGGGTTAAAGAGAAATACGTACTCACTATACCCAACAGTTGAAAAGGCAATTTTAACCCCCGCAAGCAAAAAGAGGACCAAACCCCACGTTCGGAGGTCTTTCCGATTTACTAGGAAGCCCACACCCAAACCCAATGCAGCGGCGGCTAATACATATATATCTGCCGTATAGCCACTAAATTGGAACAGAATTGCAGCAACCAAAAACTTACTCCCTATAAAGGACACGGGGTAATTTATCTTCACGTAGTCCAACCTATCCATAACCGCGTAGGACAGGAAGGTTACCACACTCAGCAGTAACATAACCGGAGCAAGATACGCGTGGTACTGGTCGTATAACAAGCCAGTAACAGTGCCAAACATTAAAAATCCAAATATTGTATAAAAGATACCTAAATGGATATCGGTATTAGGTGGTAACTGCTTGTCTTCGTGTAACTTGCGAAAAATGGTAGCGGTAATCATGCCTACCAACAGGTAATTAAAAACTAAAAATGCAACGCTCGCAGGGGTGTTTTCGACTGCGGAATAAGAGAGGCCCCATAATGCAAAATCCAAACCCGTACCCATCAAGGCTATAAATAATAGCTCTATCCAATACTGGCGAAGAAGCATGAGTAATACGCCCACGTTTAGAACGGTTAAATAGGCAAATAAACTAATTTGTTTATTCTCACCCGAACTTATGAGAATGGGAGTTATATAGCCCCCTATTACGGCGAGGACAGCCAACGCCTTTGCGTTATACCTGTACGACAACACTACACCTAACGCAGTTACAGCAATCATGCATATAAATGCAATTGACTGGTCCACTTTATGGTAAAACTGGTATGAAGCAAAAATACTGAAGTACAGAATAGCTATACCTCCTCCCGTTAATACCTGCGCATAGTTCGTATATTTCTTCTTCCACAACTCACCGAGGATGACGAGCAAGCCACCAACTGCCAGGCCAAGCATAATACGCATCCACTCGGTTATCCATCCTTGTTCAATAGCATACTTAAAAAAGAACGCCAACCCAAAGAGTAATGCAAGTGCACCAATACCCCCCACCCATTGAGTAGGGCTAATATCATTCACTGGACGACTCAGTGAGGATGCGCCTGTAGCTGGCGCGTGCGTGGTTGGCGTAGCGTCTACAAGCACTACCCCGGAATCTGGTTGCGGGGGTGTAACTAACGGTTGTGGAACAGAACGCACGGTCGATTGCGCAGGTTCGTCTGTTACTCGCTCCCGCAAGGCCGCCTCTACTCTATGCAAACGGTCAGAAATACCTCGAAGGTAATAGGCCACGCCTATAATTACCACCAATAAAATAAATTCCATACTATAAAAAATTATTAATATGAGTCATAGCACTCGGGGACGTCGTTAGAACATCGCGAGTAATGAATAGCTACAGAACCTACAAAGTGGACCACCAAGAGTCCCCCTGAAACCAACATACCGAAGATGAACAGCGCAAAACACTTGCGTACTAAACCATACTTCTTTTTTATGTGCGCTCGAGGAAAAAAAATAATAGTGCATACCAACGCACAAAAACTAGCTGACAAAGTTAAAAGAGTAATAATTGCCATGGTCACAGTAAAAATACCCTGAGGACTGGACACCAGGTCAACCATGCTATCAAACGGGACACCGCCAAAATACGTCATTCGTGCTCGCTTTTAATTTGCCCACGCAAAGTGCGAAGCTCTTTTAATGCTTCAGCTGCTTGGTCTTTCTTGGGTGGAGCGCCGTGCCATTTATAATCCCCCTCCATGAAATCCACACCCTTGCCAGGTATGGTATGCGCAATTATTACCGTCGGCTTTTCGTAAATAGACTTTGCTTCATTACAAGCATCAACAATACTTTGTAGATTATGTCCATCAATTTCGAGAACATGCCAATTGAAAGCTTCGTATTTCGCTCTTAAATTTTCCAAAGGCATTACATCTTCGGTATATCCGTCAATCTGGATATTATTCCGATCCACTATAGCAGTAATATTGGAAAGCTTACGAGAGCCGGCAAACATAAGCGCTTCCCAACTTTGCCCCTCTTGCTGCTCACCATCGGACATAATTACATACACCCGCTGTTTTCTGTGATCCATTTTCAACGCCAAGGCCATGCCCACCGCCTGACTCGTACCTTGCGCTAGCGGCCCGCTGGAATTTTCTATACCCGGCAAAGCTAAGTTATGCGGATGCCCATGCAATCGTGTGCCCAGTTTCCTGAGGGTGAGTAGCTCTTCTTTTGGAAAATAGCCAGCCTCGGCTAAGCTGGCATACAGGACCGGGCAAATATGTCCACACGACAACACAAGCCTATCCCGTGCTTCCCATGTAGGATTTTCCGATTGGAAGGATAAAATGTTGAAATAGAGGGCAGTAAACACATCTGCCATACCAAGAGGGCCCGCAGAGTGTCCACTTTTTGCTTCTAATAACATCTGAATAATATCCTGACGGATGTCATTAGCCTTATATTTTAAATTGGTAATCGATAGATTATAGGGATTCATGATTTTGTTTTACAAGTAAATACTCAAAAGCCTTATCAGAGCCACTAACGCCACGAGAGCCCATACTCCATCAAGTATTTCACCCGAATACGCTCGCTTATACCGGTAATATATTAAATTACCTATAGAGCCTAGCAAATTTATAATTTGGTATGCGAACCCTTCAGCGTGCAGCCATCCAAATGATACAGCCAAGTATGCGCCCACGATGCATACCATGCCGCCATATCCGCACAACTCAAAATATAATCGTCTTTGTTTCAAAAGTTTTATATATGAATACCAAAGTTAAAATTAGTTAATGTTTTCTGTCATTCCGAGCGAAGGAGGCTTAGCGACTGAATCGAGGAATCTCTCATGTCTTACAGTAGATCCCTCAACTCGAAGACTCGCTTGGGATAACAAAAAAAGGGGCGGTTGATTCTGATATTCGTGTCTTTATAATAACAAATGTACTACCTCTACTATACCCCATATTGCCAATCCAATAAATGCCAAGCTACCCACAACTGAAATAATAGGGTTCTTTACTACTCGTATAGTGACCGCCGGCGACAAATACAAAAGCACATTGAGCAGCATATGCCCCACCACCACCCCCACCGAAAAACCGAACACGTTTACCACATTAAACACAGGCACATAACCAGCAAAATCGTCTAATCCGAGTATAAAGGGCACCGTAAAAGCAAAGCCTAACAACGGCCAAAAGCGCAGACCTTGCTTGCCTCCCATGTTAAACTTGGGAATTACGTATCGTAAAATGGGGGCTATGGCTTTATTAATACGATCTAATGCGATCTCTAACCAATTAACCATTAACCTAAACCAATACGGGTACTTCTTGTCTGTAGTTTTTGCGTGCTCCAAACCATCTTCTGCCAGCTTAAACAACACCAAGGCCGCTAAAAGGATCATCAATGCGAGCAATGGTTTTACTTCTTTAAAAAATGCCCATACGGCCAAAACGGCCATAGTACCCGCAACGTTGCCCACCGCAGTACCAATTTCTATGGCCACCCGTGAACGCCAACCTGGGTTTCCCTCCATGAGCCGCGCGATAAAAATCGCGAAATCAACCGATGTTTTTAAATAAATGGTTAAACCCAATAATACATCCCCCACTCGAAGCACGGGCACAATACGAGCATGAGCTACTTTGTTTAACACTACAACTTCCAGCCACAGTAAACCACAAAGCCCGGCAGCAGTCAGCGCCGTCAAGCTGAGTGGTAAAACTTGCTCTAAAAATATGTTCTTTGAGACTCGAACTGGTGCGATATTACTCATTATGGCTGTAAACTACTTTCTAAATCTTCAAAGCTCCTGGCGGGATCTTCCCATAACGCCGAGCCAACCGCCAATAAGTTTGCCCCACTCTGCATGGCTTGTCGAGCCGTTTCTTGATTTATCCCGCCGTCTACTTCAATGATTGCCTCGGGCAACGCCCTCCGCAACGCACCAATACGCTCATATGACTCAGACAGAAACTCCTGTCCTTGCATGCCGGGATGAATTGAAAGCACTGTAAACTGGTCCACGAGCTCGGCGTAAGGAACAACCAAATCCACAGACGTCTCCGGATTAAAAGCGAGACCAGTTTTCATACCGAGCGCTCGAATCTTACGCAAAGAACTCTCTAGCTGCTCCACTGAGCCAAACGCTTCATAATGCACTATCAATACACTAAACCCAACCATTTGGTAGTCGAAAAAATCCACCGGCTCTTCAACCATCAAATGCGCTTCCCAGGTGAAAACAGGGCTTAAGGCCTCAAGCTCACTTATAGCGATTGTGGTGTTGGGTACGAACTTCCCGTCCGCAAAATCTACCTGAATACGCAATGCATCAGGGAGGCGCTCAAAACTACGCGCTCGCAAATCAAAGTCTTGTTTAGTTTTCTCTAAAATTGCAGGTACGATAATTGCCATAGAGTAGCTTGTTAGCTTGTTAGCTTGTTAGCTTGTTATCAACTCAGGATTAAAGGCCCTAAGAAGCTAAAAAGCTAATCAGCTAAGAAGCTGTTCTATCTTACTGATCTTCTTAATACGACGGACATGCCGAGGATCGTTGGACCAAGGGGTATCCAACCACGTTTTAACAATAGCCTGAGCCTGTTTAAAAGTTATATAATCGCTGGGCAAACACAATATGTTCGTATGGTCGTCATTACGACTTGCCTTTGCTTCTTTTACATTCCAAACCAATCCCGCGCGCACGCCTTTAAATTTGTTTGCGGCTATGCAGACTCCCTGCCCGCTCCGACAAATGAGTATGCCAAAATCTAATTCGGGATTCTTTGAAACCTTACTTGCAACTTTCTTAGCATAGTCAGGATAATCGTCATCCGGAACCAACATCTCCGGCCCGAAATCCGTGCCCCGGCCAGCAGTGGCAAGCAACCACGCTTTTAATTGTTCTTTCAGAGCGAAACCTCCATGGTCTGATGCAATGTATAACATAAAAAGCTTTTTAGCTTTTTAGCTTTTTAGCTTTTTAGCAAATTAGGCATAAAACCTAGCAAGCTAGAAAGCTAGCAAGCTAGAAAGCTAGATTAATCATAGCATTGAAGTCTTTGGGTAAAAGACTCGCGCCTCCAACTAGCAAACCGTCAATATTGGATTGAGTCAAGAACGTAACAGCATTTGTAGCATTTGCGCTTCCACCATACAAAACTTTGGAAGGCTTAAATTTAGTACGAATAAAAATACTAATTTTCTCTGCGTGGTCCGGCGTTGCAGGCGTGCCAGCTCCAATAGCCCACACCGGCTCATAGGCAACTACGATTTTGGATGCATCTATACCTTTCAAAGCAGACTGCAACTGAAACTTCAATACGTCGGTGACTTCAAATTCATCTTGTTTGACTGTGGTGCCATGCCCAACACAGAGTACAGGTGTAATACCCACCGAAAGCAATGCTTCAATTTTTTTATGAATACCCTCTTCTGTTTCCCCTGTGTTGCGTCGTTCGCTGTGGCCCACTAAACAATATTTAACCTTTAGGCTTTTTAAAGTGAGCGGCGAAACCTGCCCCGTGTGAGCCCCTTTATTATCCCAAAAACAATCTTGAGCTCCAAGCTTGGGATATTGTACGGAGACAAGAAAAGGCGAAGGCGGGCATATAACTGCCTCGTGCTTAGGCTTCGGATCTATTTTTCGTGCTAATGCTACGGCCTCTCGTACAGTTACCGGATTCAGCTTCCAATTACCAATAATAAGTTTCTTCATAATAGCTTCTACAGCTTCATAAGCTTCTGCAGCTTTAAAGCTACGGAAGCTACGGAAGCCGTTTTAATTTTTAAGAAATGCCGCGGTTTGTTCTGGTGTAACAGGATTTACCGGGATACCAGTAGCGTACTCAAAACCTGCCCATATAGTCAGCCTGGGGAATATAGTTAAGTGCCAATGGTAACTCCCCTCCTCGTGGAGCGTGTGTTCACTTCTCACAATCGGCATAGTGTGAAAATAAAAATTAAGGGCCGGATCGGATAATTTTACATAGAGCTGACCCAAAGTACTTTTAAGCACATACGCTAAATGAGTCAGTTGCTCTGGACTCATTTCCTCGAACCGCGCCCCATGCTTTTTGGGTAAAATCCAAGTTTCAAAAGGCTCTCTTGATGCGTAGGCCGACATAACTACAAAGTGTTCGTCTTCATACACGAGCCGGTCCTTTACCTGTATTTCCTCTTTTATAATATCGCAGTAAATACAGGTCTTATTAAGCTGATAGTAATGATAGCAGCCGGACACTTCCGCGTGTACATGTGGCGGAATAAGCGGTGTGGCCATTATTTGATAGTGCGGATGCACGAGCGAAGCACCAGCATCACGTCCATGGTTGTGAAAAACTTGTATGTAGGCTATATCGGGGTCCTCAGCCAACTGAGCGTATCTATCAATAAACGTTTTTAAGGATAGCTCAATGGTACTCACTGATTGTAAAGCCACCGGTTCATTATGCTTTCGGGTAACAACAACTTGATGACTTCCATGCCCTGCCCGAGAAACGTAAAAGTCTTTGTGTCGATACACGACGGCGTTATCTAAGGCATGAAATTTATTCTCAATTACCCGCACTTGCCAATCTCCGGTCTTAGGGTAGCGAACAAGCTCTGCATTGGTAGGTTCCTGACCCGGACAAAAAACGCATGCCGGGTCTAGCTCCGGCACCCCAGCCATAACGCTCCTTGTTTTATATTCATCGGGTCGCATGGCCCGCTTGGGGGCAATGAGCACCCATTGTTTGGTAATTGGATTTTGCCGAAACTCAGACATAATAATTGAAAATGTAAATATCAAAGTGTAAAATTATAGATTCCGCCGCTGGCGGAAACCTACATTTTCCATTTTGAATTTTTAATTTTGATTTGATCTTTGATTAAGGTAGTTTTGTAAAATAATTTGCGCAGCAAGGCTATCCAGGTTTTTAGAACTACCAGATATCTGTTCCGCCATTTGTGAGGAAAGTCGCTCATCCAATCCTTGAACAGATATTCCGCTGACTGCTTCAACTTTCTTTTGAAACACTCTCGCTTCTCTGGTCTTGTCCGTATCCTGACCCGACATATTAAACGGGATACCTAAAACAATCTCTTCTATATCATACTCCTCTATAAGCTGAGGCAAACTGCGAAAAAATTCCGCGGGGGACAGAATAGATAATTCACGCGCCAATAAACCAAGCTCATCAGAAATGGCCAACCCGACGCGCTTTGTTCCGTAATCAATTCCTAGTATCCGCATATCTAGCTTGTTAGCTTGTTAGCTTGTTAGCTTGTTAGCTTACGGTGCGCCCGGCGCCCTAAAAAGCTAGAAAGCTAATCAGCTAAGAAGCTAGTTATTTACTTTCGCTTAAGGTAATCTTAACATTTTTTTCCTCTCCTCTATGATACACCTGTACACCTACCACATCCCCCACTTGATGGTTCCGAAGCAGACTAGAAAGAGAGTGATCCTCATCAATTTTTATTCCATCCACTGCTAAAATAATATCGTTTTCGGTTAGCCCCGCTTTGTCTGCAGGACTCCCTGGCACGACAGCAACGTCGCTTACTGTCTCTCCCCGAGAAATGAGGGCTCCGTACTCTCTGGGCAACTTTTGGCTCTGGGCTAATTCAGGTGTTATGAGCACATAGCGCACACCAATGTAAGGACGAGTAATTTTGCCTGTTTTCTTAAAACTATCCAGCGCATGCTCTACATCATTGGCGGGTATAGCAAAACCCACCAACTGCCCCTCTTGGTCTATAGCGGTATTTATACCAATAACTTGACCCAGTACATCCAGTAACGGGCCTCCGGAATTGCCGGGGTTGATAGCTGCGTCTGTCTGGATAACGCCCTCTAACTGCTCGGCGACTCCGGAGCTTCCGCCTGCGGTTACACTCCTGTTAATAGCCGAAACTACTCCGGTAGTTACCGTATTATCATACTGACCCAAGGAATTACCAATCGCAATGACACGTTGCCCAATTTGAATTTGGCTGGAATCGGCAAGGGTCAGGACGGGAGCATTTGTAATCTCAATTTTTAGTATAGCTAAATCGTTGACCGGATCTCGACTAAGTACTTTTGCCTCATATTTCTTTCTATCATTGGTCAAAACTGTATAACTGGCATTTTCATCGTCTACGACATGCTTATTGGTCAAAATTAAACCATCCGCAGACACCAAGAAGCCACTCCCCGCCCCAATCTTCTGTACGTTAGGCGTGGGATTACTACGGGGAGTCTGTCTGCTAAAACCAAACAACTGATAAAACGGATCATCGCTGAAAGGATCCGTGCCAAACCCGGGAACTTTGCTCAAGTCTTTGGAAATAACAATTGAAACTACGGCTGGATTTGCTTTTTTGACGACATCAATTACCGCTGACTGCTCAGTAATAACAACCGGCTTGGTCGAATTATCCTGTACAGGTGCACTACCTTGCTTTGCTCGTAGTGCCCCAATATACCCGCCAAAAAAACCAGCACACAAGCTGACTAATACAGTAAGCGCCAATAATCTAAAATGAGCATTCGTCGGAGTAGGTTTGGGTTCTGATTCTACGTTTAAATTTTCTGTCATAATTTAAATGCATAATTAAAACATGCGGAATGCATGTTTTAATTGTACCATAATACAGTCTTTTTTCTCTATATTACTCCACGAGTTCACCGCTAAATACTTTAAGGGCGTCACTGAGGGCCTGAGCCGTACTCACCAGCTCCTCTGTCTTCTCTATAAACTGCGCCCTCACCCGGACCGGCCCCCCAAACACTTTTTCCAAAATGCCTCCCAATAGCTGACGGTTTTTAACAGATTCCAGTTGCTCTTTATGGAAGAGGTATTTTACCCCCACGGTAATACAATTTTCCTCCACCTCGCATATGGGACTATTTCTGAGTAGTGTACTAAGCGGACCATTTAATTCTTTTAATTGGTGCGCCACTTCATGCCACAGCTCATCCACCTGTGCTCGATTCAAGGTTATGCTCGTTGCGTGCGCGACTGGCTTTTCAGCTACTACAGGGGCTGGCGCGCGGGACGAAACGGTGGGAGCTTGTACGACCGGTGTTGTAGCCTGCACGACTTGATCTCGCCCTTTCTGCGGCGTAGAGACCGCTGAAGCTGGCGCAGCTACCGACGGAGCCTTTGCTTGAAACTTGAGCGCCGCCTCCAAACTTGCGATAAGCAAGGGTAATTCTGCCCGCGGAGTTGCGCCCGCCTCTTTGTAAGCCCGTAAAAACTGCCTCATCACAAACAAGATGTCCTGCTCCGAAAACCAAATTGCTGCTTCAGCAAGCCTTCCTGTCCCTCTATGCGCACGCAATTGTATGTTTAGAATAACCCGCAGCAATTCAAGTGCATCTCTATTTACGGCGACAATGTCGGGATACCGAGCGGCGAGTTGGCCTACATAGCCAGGCAACGCCTGAGTGTTGCCCTGGTGAATATATTCTAACAAGGTAAGTAGTGTTTCTTCGTCGGTAACTCCAAAAAGCTGCTCTGCGTCAGTTAATGCCACCTCAGGACCTAAACTCAGCACCTGATCCAACATAGTTAAAGCATCTCGCATGCCACCATTAGCCACCTTTGCAATTAAACTAATAACCGCGTCTGGCAAATGGGAGTTTTCTTGTGTAAGCACAGCGCGAACATGATTAGCAATCTCATCAGGTGAAAACTTGGGGAAGTCAAACCGCTGCGCTCGAGAATTGATGGTCAGAGGTACCTTTCCCGCCTCTGTCGTCGCCAATATAAACACCGTTCGCGCGGGCGGCTCCTCTAGAGTCTTTAACAATGCATTCCAGGCCCCCTTTGAGAGCATGTGTGCTTCATCGATAATGTACACCTTATATCGGCCGCTTGTGGGTTGAAAATGTATAGTATCAATCAAACTACGCACATTATCTACTCCAGTATTTGATGCGGCATCTACTTCAACTAAATCTAGGAAAGTTCCTTTATCAAATTGCAAACAAATAGCACAGGCTAAACAAGCCTCCCCCGCTTGCTGGTTTTGGCAATTCAGCGCACGAGCCAATACTCGAGCCAAAGTAGTCTTACCCAAGCCTCGTCCACCACAAAATAAATACGCATGCGCAGGCTTATCGGCCACAACTGCATTGCGTAAGGCCCGAACTATGTATGATTGCCCCACCACGTCTTTAAAGGTTTTTGGTCGGTATGTTCGGTATAGTGCGGGCATAGAGGCAAGGCAGAATTAAGAATTGAGAATTAGGCATTATGGAGTAATAATTGATTGCGCCCTTAACGCAGGCTACTCCCGAGGGTTTTATATATATCTCATTATAGCACGCGCGGATTTATAGACTACCCTGACACCATAAAAACATACAAAGCCCCGATGGGGGCTATGTACCATATTTCATGATTATTAACTCAGGGCTCTATCCTAAGCTATTTTCGGAAAACAAAAAATTTGTATCCAATAAAGTTCCAGACCAAAGATACTACTGTGGCGGCCATTTTGGCAATATTTTTGAAGAGCTTGTCTGATATAGCCGGAAATGTGTGACCAAAGTAAGCTACGAAGCCAGTCAAAATAAGGCTATTAATACCTGCCCCAATAACGCTCACAACAACAAATCCGATAAACTCAGCACGCGAACTAACCTGTCGTGGCTCGGCCGTTGAGTCACCCCGCACGGAAAGCCATACTGCAACTTGCAAAACTATGTAAAAAATAAACAGCCAAACAAAATATGCTACTCCATAGTTAAATTGTGAGCCTACAAGCACTGCTACAAAAGCGCCCGTTCCTAGGCCACCCACAAGTACCAAGCGCACAAATTGTTTAAGTACGGAAACAGTTCCCGCCTTCACAAAAGCCCAAGATTTGTTCCAAAAATAACTTTGTACAATCGCCGCCGATACGCTGACAATATTAAGAACACCCAAGCCCGCACCTTTTTGAATAGAAAAAGCTTCAGTGAGTAAATTGAGCAGTATAAAATCCAATGCAGCATTAAGCGCACCTATACAGGCAAACTTAAGCAGCTGAAGAATGATGGGCTTTTTATTTAACAGGTTAGATACAAATCCTAGCATGAAAGTACTTAGTGCTTAGTCTACATACTAAGCGCTGCTTAGAACTCTTCTTCTTCTGGAGCAACCGCTGGCGCAGCTAACGCATCTTCGCTCGTGGTAGGTGCTACCTCTTCTTCATCGAGAGATGCCGGCGCCTGAAACTCTACATCGCCCGCTATAACTCCCCCACCATGCTCCTTTTTGATTACGTTCTCAACAGCTGCCCACACGGCTTCACCAACTTGGGGAACAATAATAGTGACTTCATCCCCCGGCTCTGCTTTAAAATAGGTCAATGACGCGAGCAAGACTCGGTAAGGTTTACCCTCGGCCAAAACACGGAAGTCTCCTCGTTCATCTTGCATGAGCACGCCAAGAATTTTTTTGCGTTCAATAGGCCCAATTTGCTTGTATATAAATGAGCCATCTTCTGCAATGGTCAGCTTTAAAATGTCACCTTCTACCAACTTGCTCTTCGAGGCATAGTTAGCCGGCACAGGATACTGCTTACCATCTGGGCCAGTCATGTTTTGACCGTCAAATGTACCTTCAATAACTTTGCCTCCACCACCCAACGTAACGGTAGTTGGTTGGCGTAAGCTAACTTCACCCCCCACAATGCTGCGAGGAGCAGTTGAAGACCCACCTAATATTTCCCGCAATAACTGTTTTGCAGACTGCAAATTCCGTTCAGCTGACTCAATCATCTGGCTCACCATGGCCAGGTTTTCTAATTTATCCATACTTTTTATTTATGTTTCAACTGCTAGTTAAACACTATGTATAGTATACCAAACCCGGCCAAATTTGCAACTTGACCACCCCTGCGTCCTGTGACAATAACAAAAGCCACCCCAAACCATGGAGTGGCAATTGTTTTTATTAGTCCTGACTCAATGTTTTCCTAACCTCATGCTTAGCCACTGCCTCATCTATAGCCGTGTCTGCCTTATCTAATTCCGCTAGCTGTGCGTACAGGTATTCAACACGCTCAAGCATGGGTACGGATATAGCATTATCCAACTGGGCCTGCGCCACTATAACATCAATTATATTATCCACTGAGGCCTGACTCGGTCCGGTTAGATCAGAAAAATGCTTAGTAAGCTGTTCTTTTAGCTCATCCCACTGGCCTGCCTCAGCAAGCTTTCTGCACACATCAATTATTTGTGTATCCATATTGCTTTTAAAAATTTAAGTTTGATTACCAACCAAAGTCCGTATAGTCAAGTTATATCCGTGATCGTTTCCGCAACAAAGTTATGCTGTTTTCCAGCTCTTTCAAGACTTCTGCCTTTGGCCCCTCTGGTTTACTTTTTGCGAGCTCTTGCGCTTGTTCCTCCAAAACTTTAGCAATGGCAACGGTCGCATTACGGCGCGCATCGGGGCCCGTCAGATTCCCTGCCAAACGCTCAATAGTCATAATAGTTTCAGCACGCAAATCTACTATACCTTTCGCTTTCCCGGCATCAATCTTTGCCGCTAAGGCCTTTGCAAACTCTTTTTGAACCAGCTTCCTAACTTTAGCTTCCAAACCAAGAATTTCGAGGTCGGCTTTGTTCTGTTCCTGCTCATCGTAAAACGCATATGCGGAAACTCCCGCCGCTTCACGCTGCGCCTGCACTTTCTTAACCGCTTGTAAGACTTGTTCGGCCTGCTCGGCTTTTTCCCGCTCTGTCTGAGTAACTTCGCCCTTCGCCGGTTCTTCGGTAGAACCAATTTTATTTATCATACTCCTGAGCATTTTAGCAAAGCCAGAAGTAGGGCTTGTTTTGTCACTTTCAGCATCCAAAAGGCCGTTCATACTACCCAGTTCAGCAATAATCTGCTGTCGTTGCTTCTCAATTTTTGCTTTCACTTCTGGAGCCCGATCAAAGTCTTCTTCCACTTCTTGTACGTATTCATCCCAGCGTCGTGCTGTACGAATACCTTTAACTTCGGCGAACCAGCTAGTTGGCACGGCCTTGCCTAACCTGTCTCTAGCATCCCGAGCATCACCCGACGTAATGCGCGTAACTTTATATGCAGTCTTCCAGTCATCGCGCTTATCCTGCAACTCCTGCAACCTCTGCGGAGACACAACTGAAGCAAGGAAACTGGATTTTTCTTGTACGCTGGCATCTAAGCTAATAATTTTCTCTAAGCGGCCGCGACCTTGGGGCGTTCCTGCATCTAAGTAGGCTTGACGTACCACCCACTTACCGAAGTCTGCATACATTTGCTCACCCTCTGGGCCCAAGTTAAAAATGTCGTACATGCTGTAGCCGGTCATAGCTTCCAACTGTCGGTCAAATATGTTACGCACCTTAGCGTAATGTGTGTCAAACATTTCCTGAGCGGTCATGGCCTGCTCAAGATCTACTTCATTATCTTGGTCAAAGTAATCCTGCACCCCGGCCAAATCGCCGTTCAACTCAGTTAGACTGTTTATAAAGGACTTACCACGCCGACTCGCTTTCCAGGTAGCAATATCTGCTGAATCAACGGCCTCCGCGCCAGCCCGCTCGGCTCGAACGGGTTTTTTTGGATTCTTTTTGCCAAATAGCTTACCGAAGAAACCAGGTTTCTTTTCTTCCACTTCTGGTTCTGGCTCTTCTTCATCTTCTTTATCGTCACCAAGTAAATCCTCATCTGGAAAAGCATTCCAAGCCTCCACGCTTGGCGGCCGATAAGTGCCACCCTGGTTTTCCGATGCTTCATATTCAGCAAATATATCCTGCAACTGCTTGCCAGTATACTTACCATTCACAATTCCAGCAGCCATGTAAGGCAAACCCAATACATCACGAGCAAACGCAACCAAGTCTGACTTGAGAACGCCGGTCCTTTCGTAAAAATCTGCAGCACTTTCTATCTCGTCGCCTTCCTCGTCATCCTCCAAAGCCTCAATAGCTTTCTTGTTTAACGTCCAGGAACGACCTTTGGTCAGAGGAGTGATTAGCTTATCCTTTTCGAGTTGCGCCAAAATAGCAGCGGCGCCCGCCTTGGATAAACCAGCTTTCGCTAATACATCGCCCATCGTTACAATATCGATGAACCTTACCGAAGACTTACTAAGCGTACTCTTTAACCATCTTTGAGCAACATCCATTTGCTCCTCGGTGAAGGCTTCATCGGCCTCTTCCTCGTCATCAGTCACAGCCTCATAGTTTCCATTGTCCAAAGCGCGAACCGTGCCGTCTTTCACTAATTCTGCAAACAACTTTTCCATATCGGCCTCTGGGATATTATCTCCTAAGTCGCCCTGCGCTTCTAAGGTCTGCTTTGCGGCCGCAATGGTTATTTCTCCGGCACCAACCTGACCACCCACATAGATTGCAAGCGCGACTAACCGTTCATCAAACAGCTCTTGTTCTGTTTTAGATTCTTCTTTTTCTGGCCCTTCTTCCTCTGGCACGACCCGCTCATACCTACCATTGCTGATAAATTTAATTTTTCTCGCACGTTCCAAATCTTTAAAAATTTTAAAAACTTCCAAGTCAGTCACGTCACCCATAGCAGCGTCCGCTTCAAGCATAGCCAAAGCTCCGGCCTGAGTAATTTCCCCGCCGGCATCTGCTTGAGTATTGACATACGCTTCAACCGCCTTTACCTGTGCTTCCTGCAACCTCTCACCTTCAGCGGATTTCACGTCAGGCTCCGTCTCGGTCGATTTCCGCCTCTCTGCAACTTGTTCTTTATTCACTGTTATAGTACCAGCTTCTTCTTTAACCAAACCCTCAGCAATCAAGCCAGGCATGGCTCGTAAAACCTCCTCCGTGGTCCCAGTCATGCCCGCAGACTTAAAAGCGGCGCACATACCTTCTACGTCGGTAATTTCCGCAACAACTGCTAGTGCCTCAAGCATTTTGGGGAAAGTTACTCCGACATCTTTAACTTCCGGCTTAGTGCCCGTCGACACAATTGACCATTCGGAGTCCGAGCCAGGCACAGCTTCCAACACACCTTTTTCTACCAATTGCTGGGCTATATATCTAGCCGTGCTTTCATCAACTTCAATTTGGGTATATTTATCGGCCTCACTTTTAAGTCGATCCAGAGACAGCGTTGTCGAACCACCCTCGGCCAACTTTTGCACGAAGTCATAAAACTCTGGAGGAACATCCTTGCTCTTTTGCTTTTCTGGAATTAATCCATACGAATCACCGCCATTCCATTTCACCTTTCCAGCATTTGCTAACTTCGCCAAAAGAGCAACCACCCGTGCACTGCTTGGTTTTTCTAGCTTGTCATCCACTTGTAGTGCGGCTTCCGCGTCTTTACCCGTAAATTCAGCACCCTCACCAAGAGATGTAATATATTCCTCAAGCGCAGCCAACTGAGCCTCTGGTAACTGTCCTTTAGTTTTATCAGCAACGACGGGCTCTATGACTTCATCGTGACTGGGCTCTATGACTGGAACCTCAGCATTTAACGCAGGCGCAGACACAATCTTCCAACTCATTGGAGTTTTGCCCGCCGCCTTTACGAGCGGTTTTACATCATAACCGTCATTTAGCATCTCTTTAAACCACGTAGAAATATCGTCTACTGTAAGGTTATCCACACCCGCGTCCATAAGTTCCGATACAAAATCCAAGGTATTGACCACCACCTCTTTACCATCAGCAGCAGCGAATTTTTGAGCTATGAGGGCTTTAGCGGTCTCCAGACCCTTACTCTCTGTGTTTACCTCTAACTCCTGATTTTGGCCGGACAGCTCTCGTTCTTGTTCGTTAGCCATATATATTTAAAGTTTACAAAAATATCAGATAAATAATATAGTTTATTATGCAATAATATGTTTAAATAGTCAAGTAGTATTAAATACGTTTTTTATTCTTATATAAGGCATAAACTACAAATTTAAGCCCATTCCTGCTCTATCTGGTGCAGGACCTACTGATACATTACTGGACTCCAGTATATAACTTTCAACTTCACTAACCGGACGGCCATACTTGAGGCGGGAGAGTTGGCGGATGGCTTGGGCTATTTCCAGTTGCCGTGGAGTGGGTTTTTCTAAGCCATAGGTCGCCATGTTGAACGGCTTACTGGCCGTACCGTTTATCATCAACTTCACAAAACAATTATACTTCTCTACGTTCACTAAGTCGAACTCGTTGAAAGTCGGGTTCATTTCTTTGGCCATCACTTCAGCATCTTCCACGCCAATGCGGAAACTCACCATAGTACCCGCATTACCAAATACCGCATCCCGAAGTTCTGCTCCTGCACCCGCCGCGCCCGCACCTTTTTGCAACTGCGCCAAGTACTGATGCGCAATGATTAAATTCAACCGATATTTTCTGGCCTCAGACAAAATGGATTCAAACGCATCCGTAATAAAGTTCTGGAATTCATCTACGTACAAATAAAAATCTTGCCGCTCACTCTCGCGCATGTCCGCCCGAGACAAAGCCGCCATTTGGAGCTTACTTACCAGCATAAGACCCAGAAGCTTGGCGTTCATCTCCCCTATCTTACCTTTGGCCAAGTTAACCAAGAAAATTTTCTTCCCGTCCATTATCTCCCGGAAATTAAAAGCATTCTTGGGCTGCCCAATAATATTCCGCACCATGCGATTTTCCACAAACCGACCAGTCTTGGAAACCAGGTAGCCAAGCATATCGCTTCTGCCCAAGTCTGTTTTAGCCATTTCTTTTTCCCAAAATACCCGCACATGCGGATCGGTGACTTTGGTCAACTTATAGGCCTGAAATTCTTTATCGGTAAAAATTCGCGGCACATCTATAAGCGTGCCCGGGTGCTCTTCGTCGGCCATAAGCGTAAGCATGGCGTTACGCATGTAGTGCTCAAACATCGGCCCAATCATGCTGGGGTCCGTAACCAACTTGTAGAAAATGGAAATCATCTCCTGTACGGCAAAGTCCTTTTGTGCGTCGCCGTCCGCTTCGAGCATGTTTAAACCCATGGGTCGGTCAGTATCGGCCGGCTCAAACAATATAACATCCTCCGCGCGTTCTTTAGGAATGTGAGGTAAAATATCTTCAATAAAGTCGCCGTGCGGGTCAACCACGCACAAACCTTCGCCAGCCTTAATATCCTGCACGGCCATGTTTTTCATAATCTCGGTCTTACCCACACCGGTACGACCAATTACGTACATGTGCCTGCGACGGTCATCGCGTGCCATGAGTATCTTTGTTTCCTGTCCACGGTATAAGTTGCGGCCAAGCAACACACCTTCAGAAGAAAGATTGGTTGGCGGCGGAGCTTTCTTGGCTACCAACCAGCGAATGTTAGGCGTTTCCAGAAAACCATTTGGGATGTGCCACAAACTAGATATTTCTTCCGTATTAAATATTTGTGGCTGGAATCTACCTCGAAAGATTCTAAAAATATAATCTTTAATTATTACATTTTTATCCCTGTGCCATACCTTCAGCCCATTAAACGGAGGCATGTTGTACTGCAAAAAGGCCGCACTCATGTTGGCCAAGTGGGAGCGAGCACTTCCGGGCGTGGTTGACGCAGTAACTATACGAATGTTGACTTTAAAACCCGGACGACTCGCTTTTTCTTCCAAACGCTTGACTATGTCCTGCTGCATAGGTGTCAGGTTTATCGGGCTATGCAAACCACTGAGGTCAGACCGCTGCCGTTGTTGGTCACTCGCTTTATTATCGCCCGACATAACTTGACTCAGCCCATTCCCAATTTCCTGCAAAAATTTAGAAAAAGCGCTCCGTCCTACAATATCTGGATTCTTTCCCTGCTGGATTTCTAATGCCATGTGACGCGGCTTGCTCTGCCAACTGCTTCCCGCCGGGCAAATAATGAGCTGGATAGCCGCTCCCTCATTGTCGGACAACTTAGACATGGCATTGGTGAGCGCGTTCAACGGGTCGCTTTCCATACTCTTATAAGTCCGGAATGGGTATAGGTATGGTTTCGCAAGCTCTAACTCCATCGCCTCTACCTCGGCGCCATCGGGAAATGGATTATAAATAGGCACCTCATCTATGAATGCATGGGGGTACTGTGCGTGAATCTGCTTTTCAATTATGTCCTGCAAACTCTTTGGACAGTTAATATAAAAAGAAATCTTTTTGTCTGTGCAAGCTATTTCAAAACTGATATACTCTTTTGGACCCAAAAAGCCCCCGCTTTTAGTGCCAACAGCCGATATGGTGGTAAACAACTGCTCTGAGATGGAAATAATATTTTTCCGCTCTTCACTGCTCTGGTTTTTCTGATCCTGGGTATTTTCCTTCGGCATCTGAACTTCTAAAAATACCCACTCTAGTGTACGCGGAGTTACAACCTTCGTGTAATACAAATGATGGCGTGCATAGTAAATAAGGACAGCAAAAAAACCTATCACTAGAATGACCAGCACAATTAAAGTTATTGTAAAGACGTCCATTTTTATTTGATATTGTTTTTGAGTAATAGCTCCAGAGTTGAAACCTGTTGAGACCAAGAGATTCATGGAGACTACCTGTTTTATAAGTCTCGTAGTCTCCACTAATCTCCCCAATCTCTATGAATCTTACCTACGTCTGTGGTTCGTGTGTTTGAGCTAAAAACTCTACCCACTTATGCGCTTGCTCCGGATGGAGCTCGTGGTTTATAAGCAAATATGTCACCAACTCTTGCGGTGTAGATTTTTCTACGTCCACACCCGGGAACAACAACTGTTTAATTTGATCAAGCTCCGTAGATGCAACCGGACTTACAGGAACAGATGCTGCCGCAAGCGGACCCTGACGCAGCTGATCAAGCAATGCACCCGCACGAGAGTCTGACACTGATGGCACAGGCTGTACGACAGACTCGAATGGATGTATGCGCTGCTCCGGCGCGCCAGAGCCCTGCTCAGGCATACTTTGCTCAGGTGTTTGGGGCGTTATGGGCGCGTGTTCAACAAATAGTGGATTATCAGCCATAAAAGTAGTAAGTAGTAAGTAATAAGTAGTAAGTAGTAGCCCAGACAGCCCCACAAATCACTTTCAACAAACTACAAAATTAGAGTAACTCGAATATAAAAAACCTGTCTAAATTATGACAGGTTTTTTCATATTTTCCAAATCTAGGAAAATCAATGAACTTATAGCTCGTCATAGTCGTGCATGGTAAGCTGGGCTTCCAGCTGTTTGATAGTTTCTATTACTACTGCCACCACGATTAGCAAACTTGTACCACCCAAAGTCAACGCTTGAGTACCTGTTAACTTCTGCAAGATAAAAGGTAAGATAGCAATTATACCCAAGAATAGTGCTCCCGGTAAAGTTATACGGTTCAAAATTTTATACAAGAAGTCCGCTGTTTGTTTGCCTGGTCTCAGCCCTTGCACAAAACCACCATTCTTTTGTACGTTTTCCGCTACTTCGTCTGGGTTAAACACTACAGCGGTGTAAAAATAGGTAAACGCAACTACCAAGACAAAATAGGCAATGCCATAGAAAAGGCCTTGAGAACTAAATAATTCTATGGTTTTACCGGCATAATTCGCCAACCAAGCCGACTTTGCATTTACAAAAAACTGAGCGATTAGCGCCGGGAACAACAAAACTGAAATAGCAAAAATAATCGGAATAACACCAGCTTGGTTAAGACGGAGCGGCAAATGGGTATTTACCCCACCAAACTGTTTTCCACCCCGCACCTGTCGCGCATAGGAAATAGGTATATTTCGCTGGGCCTCAGTCACTAATACAATACCGGTAATAACAATGAGTCCAATGGCTACAAAGCCTAAGAACACTGGCAACCTGGACGGGTCATAAAAACTAACCAATGAACGCAGTCCAAATGGTAGCTGGGCTACTATACCGGCGAAAATTACCAAGCTCACACCGTTTCCAATGCCATACTCAGTTATAATTTCTCCAATCCACATAACCAGCAAAGTACCGGCAGTTACTGAGAGCAGTGTAATAAACCACTGGAAACCGGTAAAGGTTCCAAGTAACTGTCCACCTGCCTGACTCTGCAGTAATCGAATTGTTCCAAAACCTTGCAACAATGCGAGTGGGATGGTCAAATAACGCATGTAACTGTTAAGTTTCAGTCGCCCCTGTTCCCCGCCCTCTTTTTGCATTTCACCAAGAGAAGGAATAATAACTGTTAACAGCTGCACAATAATAGAGGCTGTAATGTAAGGCCCCACGCCCAACATGGCTATAGAAAAGTTACCTAAGCCACCACCGGAAAACAAATCGAGCAAACCCAAAAATTGGTTTTGCTCTAAGGCTGCCTTAAGCGCAGAAGCGTCTACTCCCGGAATAGGAATATGGGATAAAACACGGGTAACTAACAAAAGACCCAACACCCAGAGTATCCGGTTGCGGAGATCTTTCGTTTTCCAAATTAAAATAATTTTGTTCATAAAGTAGCTTTTTAGCTGATTAGCTTTTTAGCTGATTAGCAAGAGAGATTGTCTTTCCTAAGAAGCTAATAAGCTACCAGCTAACTAGCTCTTGATAGTTCCACCTGCAGCCACAATGAGCTTGCCAGTGCTTTCGGAAGTAGGCACCAAAACCGCGAGCGCGAAGCTCAGCTTGGCCGCACCCACTACTTTTACTGCTGCTGTATCAGCAGACACAACTTTGCGTTTCTTTAATTCAGCAACGGTAACGGTCTCCCCTGCAGAAAACTTTTGTACAAGTGTAGAAAGGCGCACAGTGACCGGTTTTGCATTTGGACTACGAAAACCACGATTTTTCGGCAACTGACGAATAAGCGGCTGGCGTCCACCTTCAAAACCCGCAGGCATTTTAGAATGCCCTGTACGAGCAGTTTGCCCCTTACCACCACGAGTGGAGTAAGTACCGTGCCCACTACCAAGACCACGACCAACAACTTTTTTGCGGTGAGTAGACTTAGGGTGTTTTTTAAGAGTGTGTAGAGTTATCATATCAAATTGTCCAAAATTATATAAAATTGCACATAATTGTCCATAATTGAAATTCAATTTTGCTCAATTCTGAGCAATTCTGGACAATTGTGGTCAATTAGACTACTTGCGCATTTTCGCAAGTTGTTCCTTGCTCTTCATTTGCTTGAAAGCTGCAAACATGGCTTTCATGTTATTAACCTTGTTTGAACCACCAATTGTTTTGCTCATCAAGTTCTTAATACCTGCCATTTCACATACCTGACGGACAGCACCTCCAGCAATAACACCGGTACCGGGTTTGGCTGGGCGCAATATAAGTTTGCTGGCTTTGTACTTTACAGTGAGTTCATGAGGAATAGTACCGTTTACCAAAGGCAACGTGGCCATGTTCTTCTTGGCTTGGTTCACAGCTTTGTTTACGCTTTCTGCCACATCTCGCCCTTTACGCAGACCCATGCCGACTTTGCCTTTATGGTCTCCAACCACGACCAAAGCACGAAAGCGCATACGTTTACCACCAGCAACCACACGGGTTACGCGGCTCACTTCTACAACTTTCTGATCAAATTCCGAGGTACGACCTGCGCCGTTCTCGCTTCCTGGTTTTCTTGGTCTGCGCTGTTCCATAAATAAATTAGTACTTTAAAATTCTAGTCCGGCTTCTCGGGCAGCATCTGCCAAAGCTTTTACCCGACCATGATACTTATAACCACCGCGATCAAATACAACTTTAGCAATACCAGCCGCTTTTGCTTTTTGAGCTACTTCCGTACCGACGCCTACCGATTTATCGGTTTTCTTTCCAGTAATCTTAGAAGTGCTGCTTGAAGCCTGTGCCAAAGTCTTACCGGCTACATCATCCACCACTTGGGCGTAAATATGTTTGCTACTTCGAAAGACGCTCAACCGAGGCCGCTCAGCGGTTCCGGTAACACGGCTACGCACGCGAACGCGTCGTCGATTTCTCCGAACATGAATAGATTGTGTGCGATTATCAGACATAGCGTTTATTTACCTACTGCTTTAACGACCTTACCTGCTTTACGCAAGATAACTTCGCCTTCATATTTAATACCCTTACCCTTATAAGGTTCTGGCTTCTTCAATGCTCGTACATTTGCTGCAAACTGTCCAACGTGCTGCTTATCGCTTCCTTTAACGGAAATAATATTCTTTTCAACAGTAACCTCTAAGTCTGCAGGAATATCTACGTTCACTGGATGAGAAAATCCTAACTGCATCTGCAAGACTTTACCCGCAACCGCTACTTTAAAACCAACGCCGTTTACTTCTAGCTTCTTTTCAAACCCAGCCGTTACACCGGTTACCAAATTCTGAACCAAAGACCTGAACAAGCCCCACAAGGCTTTCTGCTGTTTCACTTCCGGCTTGGGTACAGAAACTACGATAGAATCTGCTTCTAGTGTCAACTCTACGTCACCATGCACCGGCAAACTCAGTTTCCCTTTGGGGCCGGAGACAGTTAACATACCGTTTGTAACTTCTGCAGTTACTCCAGTTGGTAGCACTATAGGTTTTTTTCCAATTCTTGACATATATTAAATAGCTTCTTGAGCTTCTGTAGCTTCTGTAGCTAGTTAGCTTTCTAGATTTCCTAAAAAGCTAAGGCAGCTATAGAAGCTTGGGAAGCTACTCACTTACCAAACTTGGCACATTATTTCTCCGCCCACCTTGGCCTTACGAGCTTGTTTATCGGTCAATAAACCTTGTGATGTAGATACTACACTCAAACCAAAGCCACTCGATGTATGGGGTAATTTGTCGGATGGCACATATATACGTTGACCGGGCTTGCTCACACGCTTTATACCGTTAATCACGCTCTGTCCATCTACGTATTTCAAAGTTACCTGGAGCAACTTCTTAGTTGTACCCACAACCTGTACTCCGCTAATAAAACCTTCGGCAAGCAAAAGCCGAGCCAAGTTCTCTTTCAGCTTAGAGTGAGGCATAGCCAAATCTGCCTTGCGACTATTGGCCGCATTGCGAATTCTGGTTAGCATGTCTGCGATTGGGTCAGTATACATAGAATGAACTTATAGCTATTAGCTTATAGCTTACAGAAATTTAGGAAATGAAGCGTGTTCGTTACCTAAAAGCTGGAAGCTAGAAGCTAGAAGCTGTTATTTTACCAAGAAGCTTTAACTACACCGGGTATTTCGCCCTTACTGGCGAGCTCCCGAAAGCAAATACGACAGATATGGAAGTCACGCATGTACGCTCCTTTACGTCCGCACTTCCAGCAACGTCGTATAACCCGAGTGGAAAACTTTGGGTTTATAAGACTGCGTTTTGCTTTAGCGATGTGTGCTTGAGTAGCCATAAGTAAGTAGCTGTTTAGCTTTTTAGCTGATTAGCTGATTAGCTTTTTAGGATCAAGACCGGGGTCCGGGACCTAAGAAGCTAACAAGCTAGGAAGCTGAGAAGCTGATTATTTATTCAGTAGCGAAAGGAAAATTAAAACTTTTTAACAAACTGCGAGCAACGTCGTCTCGGCCAGCGTTAGTAACAATAGATACTTCCAAACCAAAACTGTGTTCAATTGCGTCGGTAGAAATTTCTGGAAATACAAGATGCTCTTTCATGCCCAAGTGGTAGTTACCTCGACCATCAAAACCGTTCGGCTTAACCCCACGAAAATCACGTACTCGAGGCAAAGCTACATTAATCAGCTTATCGAGGAAACTATACATTCGCGCTCCGCGCAAGATAACAGAAACACCCACTACCTGACCTTCGCGTACTTTAAATCCTGCAATGGATTTACGAGCCAACGATTTTACCGGCTGCTGACCTGTAATAGCTCGAATATCCGCCACTACCGTGTCTATCATCTTCGGGTCACGGCCAATCTTACCAACTCCCACGTTCACCACAATCTTTTCGATTTTTGGCGCGCTCATGACATTCGTATAACCAAACTCCTTCGCAAGCTGTGGCTGGATAGTCTTATTAAATTGTTCTTGTAAACGTTCCATATATGTAATAGCTGCTAGAGCTTTTTAGCTTTCTAGCTGATTAGCTTTTTAGGATTAAGACCTGAGTCCGGAACCTAAGAAGCTAACAAGCTAATGAAGCTAACAAGCTATTTTAAACTGCTTGGCCACTCTTGCGGGCAACGCGTTGCTTGTTGCCATTTTCGAGCACCTTATAACCCAATCGAGTAGGCTTACCGGAGGAAGGATCAACCAACTGCACTTTTGAGGCATGCAGCGGACTTGGCATGGTTACCCGGCTCCCGGGCTGACCTGCTTTGCGACTGCGCTCAAAACGAGTGTGTAAATTCACGTTTTCCACCACAACCTTATCGAGCCCTGGGTGAACCGCGAGAATTTTACCGGTCTTTCCTCGGTCTTTGCCGGAAAGCACCTTAACTGTATCGCCTTTTTTAATCTTCATAAAATAGCTTCTTAAGCTTCTGTAGCTTCTGTAGCTAGTTAGCTTTCTAGATTTCCTAAAAAGCTAAGGCAGCTATGGAAGCTATGGAAGCTATTAAATAACTTCAGGTGCTAAAGACACAATCTTCATATAACCGCGTTCACGTAATTCACGAGCAACCGGGCCAAAAATGCGGCTACCCCGAGGATCTGTAGTATCTTTGTTTACCAGCACAATAGCATTTTCATCAAAACGGATATAGGAACCGTCCTCGCGACGAACTTCTTTTCGAGTACGGACAATAACCCCATATACTTTATCGCCTTTTTTCACCTGACCGCCGGGAGAAACTTGGCGTACACTTCCTACTATTACATCACCAAGACGAGCAAATCGTTTGCCATTTTTTCCATTCACCGAAAACACGTTGACGATTTTGGCGCCAGTGTTATCTGCAACTTTAACGAGGGATCGTACTTGTAACATAAGAGTAGCTTCTAGAGCTTTTTAGCTTTTTAGCTGACTAGCTTTTTAGGATTAAGACCTAAGTCCGGAACCTAAGAAGCTAACAAGCTGTGGAAGCTAACAAGCTATTTACACTTTTTTAACAACAATAAAACGTTTATCTCGGCTAATAGGCTTCACAGACTCAATGACAACCTGGTCTCCAGCCTTATAGACATTTTCTGCGCTATGGGCTTTGTACCGCTTCGTAACCGTATAAGCCTTGTGATACTTAGCGTGACGCTTGCGAGTGCGCACCTCTACTACCACGGTCTTATCCATTTTATCGGATACGACTATGCCGGTAAGAGGTTGTATTAACTTTTTCTGTACTGGTTCCATAGAATAGCTTCTGGAGCTTTTTAGCTTTTTAGCTGATTAGCTTTCTAGGATTAAGACCTAAGTCCGGAACCTAAAAAGCTAACAAGCTAAGCAGCTAACAAGCTGTTACTTACTGGCTTTCATTTCAGCCAAAATAGTTAAAATACGGGCAATGTCTCGCTTTAATACCGAAACCGCTTTCACATTCTTCATTTGGTTCAAACGAAGCTTGACTCTACCTTCATGCGCCTCGCGCCTGGTTTTGGCTAACTCAGCCAGCAAATCAGCTTCAGTTCTACCTCGTAGTTCTTTAACTTTCATACAATTTCAAGCTTTCTAGCTTTGCAGCTTTCTAGCTTTCTAGGATTAAGACACAGGTCCGAAACCTAGAAAGCTAAGAAGCTTGGAAGCTAATAAGCTGCTTACGCAGTGCGCTGCTTAATAATGAAAGTAGTCTTCACTGGTAACTTGTGCATAGCGAGTCGCATAGCTTCTCGGGCTTGCACTTCAGTTACGCCGTCCATTTCAAACAAAATCTTACCTCGTTTGATAACTGCCACGAAATGATCCACACCACCTTTACCACCACCCATTACCGATTCGTTACCGTGGTTAGTGATGGGCTTATCTGGAAACATTCGAATCCAAATCTTACCACCACGCTGCACACTTCTGGTCATAGCACGACGAGCCGCCTCAATTTGTCGAGCGGTTACCCAACCAGACTCTTGAGACTTTAAAGCGTATTGCCCAAAAGCAATAGTGCTTCCTGCCATAGCGCTCCCATGAGTGTGACCTCGGTGATGCTTTCGATGCTTAAGTTTTTTTGGTAATAACATAAGAGGTAATCAAAAATTATGACAATTTACCATCGCGTGAATTGCGCATGACATCGCCTCGGTAAATCCACACCTTCACACCAATAGTTCCATAGGTAGTAAATGCTGTTGCGCGGGCAAAATCCACATCTGCACGTAAGGTATGTAAAGGAATTTTACCAGCAGACAAGTGTTCAGTACGAGCAATTTCAGCTCCATTCAAACGACCACCAATAGCAATCTTTACTCCCCGAGCACCAGCATTCATTACTTGTTCAATCGTCTGCTTCATCAATTTCCGAAACGCAACACGTCGTTCAAGCTGTTCTACTATGCCGCTCGCCATAACTGGAGCCTGCAAATTAATGTCTCGCACCTCTTCAATATTAATGCGGACATCGGTCTTCAGTCTTAACTGGCCAACCAACTTCTTCTTCAAATCTTCAATACCAGCTCCACCCTTGCCAATAATCAAACCTGGTTTGGTGGTTTTGATTATGATAATAAGTGCTCCGGCATTGTTTCGCTCTATCTCAATACGAACCAAGCCTGCCCGACGTAGTGTTTTCTCCAGGTATTCTCGTATTTGCACATCTTCGCGCAAATATTGAGCAAAGTTGCCCTTAGAAAACCACTTGGACTTCCAGGTATCGGTTATCTGTAAACGTAATGAAGTTGGATTAACTTTGTGACCCATATTAGTAGCTTCTTAGGCTTCTTCAGCTTCTGTAGCTAGTCAACTTTCTAGATTTCCTAAAAAGCTAAGGCAGCTATGGAAGCTTGGGAAGCTATTTACTCGCCAGATTTTCTATTAAATAAACGACGTTTCTGCTGTACTTTGGACTGCTTCATCTGTTCATTCGTCTTAGCAGCTTGAGGGATACCCTTAGAAGTTTCTACCACCTCTGTATTCTGTTCAACTGGTTTTACTTCTTTTTCTACCTTGCGAGCCCGTACTAACTTTGCAAAGCGACCCTGCTGCTTAGGAACTGCTCGAGATTCTAATACAACATGCAAGTGAGACATGCGACGATTTAACGGAGAAGCACTTCCACGAGCGCGAGGCATGTAACGCTTTAATACTTGTGCCTGATCACAGGTAATGCTCTTAATGTAAAGTCCCTCAGCGGGTAAAGAAAAGTTATGCTCTGCGTTGCTAATAGCGGATTGCAACAATTTCACTACAATAGGAGCGCCCTTCTTGTTTACAAAAGCAAGCTGAGTGAGAGCATCTTGAGCACGCATTTTGCGAACTAAATTAGCCACCAATCGTAGTTTTCTTGGAGCAATACGAAGACTTCGAGCATGAGCCATGACTATCTTCGGAGCTGTATCAGTTTGTATAGACTTTTCTGCCATAAAAATTAAGCTTCTAGCTGTTAGCTTCTAGCTTATAGGCTTCAGAGAATGGTTTCCCTAAAAGCTATAAGCTAGCAGCTGTAAGCTCTGTACTATTTCTTTGCGGGAGCCTTTGCAGCGGCCATTTTACTCTTTTCTGCTGATGCGGCTGCAGCTTCTTGCTCTTTAGCCATTTTACCACCATGGCGGTAAAACTTACGGGTGAGAGAAAATTCACCGAGCTTGTGGCCCACCATGTTCTCAGTCACATACACATCAATGAAAGTTTTACCATTGTGCACCATAAAGGTAATACCAACCATTTCCGGAGAAATTGTGGAATCACGGCTCCAGGTCTTAATCTTATCACCGCGCTGGGCGGCTTCGACCTTCTTCTGAAGCTTTGGGTCTATAAATGGTCCTTTTTTGAGTGATCGAGACATAAAATAGCTTGTAGAGCTTTTTAGCTTTTTAGCTGATTAGCTTTTTAGGATTAAGACCTAAGTCCGGAACCTAAGAAGCTAACAAGCTAATGAAGCTAAGAAGCTTATTTAGAGCGGCGTTTGACAATAAATTTCTGACTGGACTTCTTCTTATCCCGGGTACGGACACCAAGGGCATGCTTGCCCCACGGGGTCTTTGGATACTTCAAACCAATTGGGTTCTGACCTTCTCCACCACCATGAGGGTGATCCACGGGGTTCATAACTTTACCACGAACCTGTGGACGCCAGCCCATATGACGTTTCCGACCAGCCTTACCAATAACGACATTCATCAAATCCTGGTTGGACAACTGGCCCACGGTTGCTGCGCAGCTATCTTTTACCTTACGAATTTCTCCGCTTGGCATTTTAAGCAACGCACTCCCCGCTTCTACTGTCTGTAAAATTGCATACGTACCAGCACTGCGGGCAAGTTTACCACCATTACCAGGAACAAGCTCAATATCATGGATAAAGGTACCGACAGGGATATGCTTTATGAGCAAACGATTACCAGGTTGGATATCAGCCGTTTCGGAAAATACCACCATCTGTCCAACTTTCATTCCTTGCGGTGCTAAAATAAAACGTTTTGCCCCATCTCGGTAAGCTATTAAAGCGATAAATGCGCTGCGGGTTGGGTCGTACTCTATGGTCTGCACTTTGCCAGGGATATCTTTGCGGTCTGCGCGAGAAAAATCTACAACACGAATCTGCAAACGGCTTCCACCGCCACGATGTCGTACAGTAATTTTACCGCTATTATTACGCCCAGCAGTAGTCGACTTAGAAATAAGCAGACTCTTTGGAGTTTTGCGGTTCTTCTTCAGCACAGAATAATCAGTCACACTTGCAATGCGTCTGCCTGCTGATGTCGGTTTGTAAATCTTTACTGCCATAGGAATAGCTTCTAGAGCTTACTAGCTTTTTAGCTTACTAGCTTTTTAGGATTAAGACCTGAGTCCGGAACCTAAGAAGCTAACAAGCTGCGGAAGCTAGGAAGCTATTTATGCTGCTTCTAAAATTTCGGGCTTCTTAGAGTCTGCGGTGAGTAATACAATTGCTTTCTTAAACTTCCGAGTTCGTCCTGCACTTTTACCGTATCTTCGAGTTTTACCTTCCATTTGAACGGTGTTTATACGAGCAATTTTAATGCCGTATACTGCTTCCAATTGCCTCTTAACTTGTAGCTTAGTGGCTTTCGGGTCAACCGTAAACACGAACTGGTTCTTATTACTCAAAGCAACTGCTTTTTCAGATAAGCGCGGTTGGCGAATAACCATCCGCTCACCCGGCATAAGCTTAGCTTCAGTTACTTTTCTCGAATTGTTAGTGGAAGTTGCCATAGGAGTAGCTTCTGGAGCTTTTTAGCTGATTAGCTGATTAGCTTTTTAGGATTAAGACCGGGGTCCGGAACCTAAGAAGCTAACAAGCTATGGAAGCTAAGAAGCTATTTTTTTACCGTCTTCTTAACAGGTTCTTTACGTACGAAAGTTTTATCTAATACGGCCAAGCTGTCCTGGAGCATCAATACATCATCATGCTTCAACACTTCAACCAAGTTCAGAGTAGCAGCAGAAATGGCACGTACATTAGGCAAATTGCGCATGGCGCGAGTTATACCCAAACGACCGGATGGCAATACTACTAAGTGCTTCTTGCCCAATCCTTGTACATTCTTGGAAAACTCTGTCATAACTGCAAGAAAGGCCTTGGTTTTCAACTCAGACAACTCAATCTTATCCACCACAAACAACTTACCGCTGCTCGCCTTATCGCTTAAGGTCATAGCCAACGCTTTCACGCGAGCTTTCTTGTTCAGTTTCAAATCCCAATTCCTATTGGAGCGAGGACCAAAGCTGACACCACCTTTACGCCAGAGAGGGCTGCGGATAGAACCGGCACGAGCACGGCCAGTACCTTTTTGCTTCCATGGCTTCTTACCACCACCGCGCACATCGCCACGAGTTTTGGTATGAGACAAACCACCTCGAGCATTGGACTCCTGAGCGCGAACGCTTTCTGTAATCAAATGCAAGGATGTTTTTACCGCAAAAAGCTGATCGTTCAGAACGACTTCGCCGACGGACTTACCAGTTTGGTTGTATACGGGAACTTTCATAAATAGCTACTAGGTTCTAGGTGCTAGCTACTAGGTTCAAGAGAATTTGATTTCCCTGAAAGCTAGAAGCTAGTACCTAGAAGCTTTTCTTACTTCTTCTTTTTCTCTTCCTTTACTTCAACCGGCTTACCAACAGGTTTTACCGTGCCAGTAGAGACAATTTTCACCATACCATTACGGTGACCTGGGACTGCGCCTTTCACAGCAATTAAACCTTTTGCAGCATCAACAGAAACAACTTGTAAGTTCTTTACGGTCACTTGCGTAGTACCCATATGTCCGGCCATGCGTAAACCTTTACGCACGTGCTGAGGGAAACGTTGACCAATACTACCAACACTACGAGGTCGGTCATGACCGTGACTTGCAGGAAAACCTTTAAATCCATGACGCTTCATTGCACCGGCAAAACCACGACCCTTCATGGTTCCAACACAAGTAACCAATTCACCTATTTGAAAAGTGCTCAAATCCAAGCTCTGACCTTCTTGATAGGTAGAGGCATCAGCAACCGTAAATTCAACTAACTTACCTACGCCCTTTGCACCCTTTAACTGACCGGTAACTGCTTTGCTGTGGCTTCGTTTGCCAGTAATAGAAGCTTTCACTCCTACTTGTACTGCTTCGTACTTATCTTTGCCGGTTTTCTGCTTAACTCGGGTTACAACCATTGGAGTGGCTTTCAATACAGTAACCGGAATAACTTCCCCAGTTTCGAGGAAGTGTGTGGACATATTCAGCTTTTTCGCTACTATGAAATTCATAACTGAGTCACAAATTGATGATTTCAAATTGCAAATTATAAGGTGTTACAACCTGCAATTTAGAATCTTCAGCAGAGCAATGAAAAAGATGGGCTTACACCCACCTAAACAACACGCGTAAAACGCTTTGCTATTTAGGTGAGTGGTTACCCCGGTGTACTCCGGGGAGGCACTCACACGTTAGGACATCTTTATTTCAACATCAACTCCGGCTGGGAGGTTCAAGTTGGTTAAAGAGTCAATGGTCTTTGAGTTGGCATCCAAAATATCAATCAAACGTTTATGTACTCGCATTTCAAACTGTTCACGCGCGTCTTTAAACACGAATGTGGATTTGAGTACGGTGTAGCGCTTGCGGTCGGTTGGAAGCGGCACTGGGCCGTTTACAGTTGCACCACTGCGCTTTGCGGTTTCCACAATTTGCTTACAGCTCTGATCAATAAGCTTGCTATCGTAAGCCTTGATCTTAATGCGAATCTTTGGTTTGACTGTAGTAGGAGCCTTATCCATTTGAAAGGATGTTTCTGAGTATTACAGAGAGCTTTTTTTGCTTAAAATAAGCGTATTATGAGCTCAAAAAATTAGTGGCAAGAAGCTTTTCAAGCCATTTCGCTTAGTTTAACGGAAACTTAAAAAACTGTCAACATCCAAGACTGATTTTTTTATTAATGTTGACAAAATAGTTAAAATATAGTACTATGTTAAAGTTTCTTAACCGCCCTTTTACAACTTACGCCTCCTTTTGTGGGCAGTTTTCTGTGCTGTGTCCTCCCTTGTGTGGACGCAACCTCCAAATTCAATCGTGAACTTGGAGTCACCAAGCAAACTATAATCTTCCCTGACTTCGGTCTGAGTGGAACATAATAATTTGCCTACACCAAAATTAGCAGGACTCAGTACAGCAGTCCTGCCCATGCAAGGAGCAATAAATGAAACGGAAAGTATTTTTACTAGCAGTAACTATAGCGATGTTCAGCCTATGTGCCGCACAAGTACCGACACTGACTAGAAGCGTTAACACGGCCAATGCACACAAGGTTGAATTATACGAATTCCGCATCGTAAACGGCGGAAGAGTCGTACAAAGCAATGTCCTGATCACGCTAAACAGGATGGACAATAAAAACGTCAATCTACTCATCGAACTGGTTGACTCAGACCAGGATGGGTCGTGGGATTGGGCAAGTCTAAAACTTAACGCCACCGACGATCCAAACGTGCAGGCTGCTTTTTATCTTGGCCCGAAAGGAATAGACGCTGGAAAAAACGGCAAAGATAAAGTGCAACCAAATGATCTTGGCGCTTGGCTTCTCTACCACAACGAATTGGTGTCGGCCACAGACAACCGGCTTAAAAACTACAGTACCCAACTTGTCAACATGCGCGGTTCGGCAAACCGCATTCTGGCCGCCATAAAGGTAAATCGAGGCTTGCAGGATTCGGACATTGAAACGGTTGCGCGGGCATTTCTTGTCACGCAACCGTTCTTCAAGGCCGACAGAGACAGACGCTAGTCATATGGTGACGCAAGGCTTATGCATGCTTGCGTCACCCAAAACATTCAACGTCAAACTCGCGCGGAGGCAAAAGCCTCGCTATCCAAACACGGAGGAAATATGAAAAAGGCATTGAAAATCGGCGGAATCATTTTCGCAGGCGGGATGTTCGCCTGGGGAATCAAGGTTATCCTGTTCGGACTCTAACCCCGAACAGGTAATAAAACAGAGACAGATCCACGGTAGCGGCGCACAGAGCGTCGCTTCCACCAAAGGAGGTGCCAAAAAAAACGAAAGCCGCTACTGCGGAAGATTGAATAAATCTTCCAACGTCGCGGCTTTTTGCATACTTACGTATAAAACTGTTTGACTGAATTGTCCATTTTGAACCATAATCTTACATCGCTTTATAGCACAAGCGACACACGGCTGTACCACGTACAAACCGGACAACCAACGCGAGGGTGCGCTGGCCTAGTCCTAGCAGCAAACCATGGAGCACCGGTACAGGTGTTCTCAGTCTCAAAAACAACGGAGGTGACTAATTGAGACACATAGCAGCTCTTCTTCTAACGATGTTTCTTTGCGCCAGCATCGACGCTCAGCAAAAAACATATTTTACCGCTGCCCCTTGCGCCTCAGAAGACGCAGGGTGCAGCAAAGCGGTCGAATGGCGTATCGATGGCGATACCGCGGCGTATGCCGGTGTCCGTGGCAACAACGAAAAATCACGGCAGTTTCTCGTCACTTTCTCTTACAAAACCGGGCTGGGAGAGAACAAGGTCGAGTACCGGCAAACAGCCAAAATTCAATCCGGCAGTCGAAACTCAGCCTGGCATAAAAGAGGCTATAAAAAGTGCTCGCCGTACGGGCAAACAGCTCTCTGTCCCAAGGCATGGGAAACCACCGCTGAACCAGATGTCGGAGATTTATACAAAAAATACGTTCAACAGCTCAAAGAACTGGAGAGCGCTGAATTGCTCTTCAAAGGGGTCGCAGTGAATAACTGACGGCTCAACCAACAACCCGAATGCGGGCTTCGAGCCCGTATCTACACCCAAGGAGGCGCCATGCGCGCATTGTTCAAAGCTATCACTTTATTTACCTTCACGGTTGCGGCCGTAGCAGTCGTTGCGGCTGTCGCGAATAACAAACCAAGACGGTGACCTTTATGCGCAGCCATCTGTGCATCACAACCCGCGAGTAGCGGAGAACGGAGTTATTCCATGACTCTCTCCCCCACTACCCGCGGCTTTTTTTATACGGATCGCATCCAATACGCACTGCATATTACATCTTCCCAAATACCACGTTTTTCGCGGCCGCGAAAAACGTGGTATTTGGGAATGGAGACTAATGGAAACAATCTTTTTATATATTGACCTTCTAAGGCACAACCCCCTACTTAGAGACTAACAAATACAAAAGGCCTGTCCATACGGACAGGCCTTTTTACTAACAAGCTAACTAGCTGATCAGCTAAAAAGCTATTTGATGATCTTGGTTACAACACCAGCACCAACGGTGCGACCACCTTCGCGGATAGCGAACTTACCTTTTTCTTCCAAAGCTACTGGAGTAATTAACTTCACAGTTACTTTCAAAGTATCACCAGGCATAACCATTTCGGTTCCTTCTGGCAAAGTTACATCACCAGTCACGTCGGTTGTACGAACGTAGAACTGAGGCTTGTAACCCTTAAAGAATGGTGTATGACGACCACCTTCATCTTTGGTCAAAACGTAAATTTCAGCTTCGAACTCGGTATGAGGAGTAATAGAACCTGGCTTGGCCAAAACCTGACCACGCTCTACTTCTTCCTTCTTAATACCGCGGAGCAATACACCGGCGTTGTCACCGGCCATACCCTTGTCCAACTGCTTGTTGAACATTTCAATACCAGTTGCTACGGTCTTAGCAGTAGGCTTCAAACCAACAATTTCAAGTTCATCATTGATGTTCAAAGTACCACGCTCTATACGACCAGTTACCACAGTACCACGACCTTCAATAGTGAAGATATCTTCAATTGGCATGAGGAATGGCAAATCGGTAGCACGTTCTGGCTGAGGAATAAAGGAGTCCAGAGCTTCTACCAACTTCAAAATTGCTGGTTCACCAATTTCGCTTTGGTCGCCTTCAAGAGCCTTTAGAGCGGAACCACGAATAATTGGAGTAGTAGCACCTGGGAATTCGTACTTGGTCAAAAGATCACGAATTTCTTCTTCAACAAGGTCCAAGAGTTCTGCGTCCTGTACCATGTCTACTTTGTTCATGAAAACAATGATGTACGGTACACCTACCTGACGAGCGAGCAAAATATGTTCGCGAGTCTGAGGCATAGGACCATCAGCGGCGGAAACTACCAAGATAGCACCGTCCATCTGAGCGGCACCGGTAATCATGTTCTTGATGTAGTCAGCGTGACCAGGACAGTCTACGTGAGCGTAGTGACGCTTCTCGGACTCGTACTCAACGTGAGCTGTGTTAATTGTAATACCACGGGCTTTTTCTTCCGGGGCATTGTCAATCTGGTCATAGGCGCGAGCCTTGGACTTACCGGTCTTTGCAAGAACGGTAGTAATAGCCGCAGTCAAAGTGGTCTTACCGTGGTCAACGTGACCGATGGTACCCACGTTTACGTGCGGCTTAGAGCGATCAAACGCTTCTGCTGCCATGTGTGTATATCCTTCTCTCTCCGCTCGAGTTTCCCTTGCCGCTGCAGCCTATCGATTTAGCTTCAACGCCAAGGGTGCCTCTTTTTTTCCTTCCAACCCGCCGAAATCGGAGGGCGATGGGAATCCAGAGCGAAATTAATTAATAATGAGACAAAATTAAGCACGTCACAATAATGTGTGCGCTAAAAAGATTATAACTAAAACACTTCCTTATTGTCAAAGGTTTGACTCAAAACCAAAAACATGTCGTTATGCATATAAAAATATAAAAAAATCCGCGTCGTCCAAATAGAAAAACGCGGATATCCAAATCTGCAATCGCTTTACTGTCGGCGCTTTCTTCGCCATATCGCTTCCTGCGAACGACGAAGCTTTTTTCGACGGCTACGAGTTTGTGGCAGTGTGGCAGTCACTGCCAAAGGCTGCTGATGAGTTTGGTTTTCTCTATCCCTCTTGCGGCTAGAAAAATGAGAAGCTACTCCAAGCACAACCAGAAACGGAACAAAACTCAAACAGATCAGCGCAAAAGCGTACAGAAAGTTCTTATCGGCTGCTGACATATTACCCTCCGTCAAAAATGGAAAGTTCAGAAGAAAACCCACGGTCACTACAGTAACAACCCCGGGACTTCTTCCAAACATCTTGCCCTATAATACTAGGCTAGAAAGAATTGTCCGGTCCGTCAAAGTTAAAACTGGGGTCTATAACTTCCTCACGTAAATCTTGTCGAGCTAGTGGATTGACCTGTACTCGTGGCGGTGTTTGAGCCGGCACAAAATTGGCCGCCTGCTCCCGTAACTGCGCTATAAGTATTTCTCGGTTAGCTGCTTCTGCATCGAGTGATTGAGTAGGCTGACTCATCTGCATGGGTGACTTGACTTCCTGATTCATGATTCTTGATTCATGATTCTTAAGTTTCTCGTATTCCCCTACCCCCATGAGCACCAATTTCACGTCCCCCGTGGCATCCATAATAAACACCTTCCCCTGCTCATCTTCACAAAGTTTGACTATATCTTCAACTGTTTTCATATACGTTCACTTACCAATTACCTACATAGTAACTAAAAGACCCCTCGAAGTCGAGGGGTCTTTTTCTTTCCTATAAGCTACAGAAGCTCTAGAAGCTAAAAGCTGCTTGTTACATTCCCTTACGAACATTGACGCCTTGGCGGCTTTCAATAATTCGTTGAGCAATGTTATTTGGCACTTCAGCGTAGTGGTCAAACTCCATGGAGTAGCTCGCCTGACCTTGGGTCATACTGCGCAAGCTGGTTGCGTAGCCAAACATTTCGGATAGCGGCACCATAGCGTCAATAATCTTCAAGTGCAAACGATCATTCATTTCATTAATCTGCGCGCGCTTGGAGTTTAAGTCACCAATTACATCACCCATGTTGGTTTCTGGAGTGGTCACTTCCACTTTCATAACCGGTTCCAGAATGATTGGTGTCGCTTTCTTAATAGCATCCTGCAAACCCTTAGAAGCGGCAATCTTGAAGGCCATTTCAGAAGAGTCTACTTCGTGATAGCTACCATCGTATACCGCAGCGCTAAAGTCAACCAGTGGGTACCCGGCAATCACACCGTTTGCGGCAGACTCCTGAATACCTTTATCAATTGGCTTAATGTATTCGCGAGGAATAACACCACCCACAACTTCATCTTTGAACTCGTACCCCTTACCGCGCTCAAGTGGCTCTACGCGTAAGTACACATGACCGTACTGACCTTTACCACCAGTCTGGCGAATATATTTAGACTCAGCAGTTGCAGTAGCTTTGATGGTTTCGCGATAGGCTACTTCAGGCTTACCCACGTTGGCTTCCACTTTGAACTCGCGCTTCATGCGGTCCACAATAATTTCCAAGTGAAGTTCGCCCATACCGGCAATAATAGTCTGTTGAGTTTCTTCATTGGTGGACACGCGGAAGGTTGGGTCTTCTTCAGCCAACTTCTGCATAGCAATACCCATTTTTTCCTGATCAGCCTTGGTCTTTGGCTCAATAGCCATGGAAATAACCGGGTCGGCAAACTTGATAGATTCTAACTGAATAGGCTTATCTACATCACACAATGTGTCTCCGGTGAAGGTATCTTTTGGACCTACCAAAGCACAAATATCGCCAGCATACACTTCCTTTACTTCGTCACGCTCATCAGCTTTCATACGCACAATTCGGCCAACGCGCTCTTTGTTCCCAGTACGAGCATTGAGTACGTAGCTACCGGCCTCTAGTTTCCCGGAGTATACGCGGAAGAAACACAAGCGTCCCACAAACGGATCGGTTGCAATTTTAAAAGCAAGTGCTGTAAATGGTTCGGAATCAGATGCCTCGCGGAAAATGTCTTCGCCAGTCTTCAAGTCGTGACCCTTTACCGCACCTTTATCAACTGGGCTTGGCAAAAAGTTTACTACTGCATCCAACATCATTTGCACAATAATACCGCGGTTGTCTCCTCCAATAACAGGAAAAAACTTACCGGACTGAGTAGCCTTACGAATGGTCTGCAAAAGTTCTAGCTCAGTGAGGTCCTCACCTGCTAAATACTTTTCCATCATGGTGTCGTCGTACTCAACCACTTTTTCAAGCAATTTATGACGCCATTCTTTGGCTTTTTCCATCATATCTGCTGGAATTTCGCCTACGGTAAACTCTTTGTCGTGAAATTCTTTATAGGTATAGGACTTCATTTGGACCAAGTCCACCACACCGCAGATGTCTTTTTCAAAACCAATCGGAATTTGCACCGGCATGGCATTTGGACTCAAACGTTTGTGTATAGAGTCTAAGGACTTATAAAAGTCGCCGCCGGTCTGGTTAATCTTGTTTATAGAACACACGCGAGGTACGCCGTACTTGTCAGCCTGACGCCATACAGTTTCCGACTGGGGCTCTACGCCCATTTTTCCGTCGAATACAGTAACCGCACCATCCAGCACGCGCAAAGAGCGCTCTACTTCTACAGTAAAGTCTACGTGTCCGGGAGTGTCGATAATGTTAATTTTGTACTTCTGGTCTGCAGCAAGCTTTACGTGCTGGGGTTGCCAGTAACAGGTAACAGCAGCAGAGGTGATAGTAATACCACGCTCGCGTTCCTGCTCCATCCAATCAGTCACGGTCGCACCGTCGTGCACCGCACCAATTTTATGAATCATACCGGTGTTAAACAACACACCTTCGGTAGTGGTAGTCTTACCCGCGTCAATGTGAGCAATAATACCTATGTTTCTTGTAGCCTCAATGGGATATTCTCTGGGCATATGGGTAGCTAGTTAGCTGATTAGCTTGTTAGCTTTTTAGCTTTTAAATTAATTATTTTATGTGCCGACCTATCGGCTCTTATTTGTCGTATTGACCCTATCCGTCCTATTGGACTTATCGATAACGGCCAAAACAAAATGTCTAATTTCTACAAGTCACGCCTGGTGTCGGCTAGGGGGCCGACGTGGATCCCCGCATTCGCGAGGATGACAAGACCCTTGTAATCTCCCTCTCTTTCCGCTATTCTACTCTGTCCGCAACACGCGACGCTAGAAAAAACTGCGGACAAAGGAGGAAGCAAATTGAGCCTAAGACCAACTATTGATTGTGGAGAAATCTTCACTGCACTATTCTTCGCCATAGTCGGCGGAGCAATGTACTGCTTATTAGCTGGTCTGAACGGTGAGAAAGAAGTGAACTTCTTACACTTACTGCTCGGCGGCATAGCGGCCGGCACGTTCGGTTTTTGTGCCTACCGATATAGCTGGTTCGTCCAATGAAGCGTCTGATTGCCTGGAGTCCGATCTCCAGGCAATTTTATTTACCCACATACCGCAATACTCGTAGCCATTCGTTAATTTATCTCATCCGTAAAATCGGACATTTCTGCTATTTACGTTTATTCCCAAACCTTGCAAAGTGGGCGAAGGCTTTGTTGGACTCGGCCATACGGTGGGTATCTTCGCGCTTCTTGAACGCGTTGCCCAACTTGTTGTAGGCGTCGATAATTTCGGCAGCCATTTTTTCACGCATAGGCGCGCCCTTGCGGTTGCGGCTGGCAAGAATTAACCACTTCATACCAAGCGTGGTACGACGAGGTTCTTGTACTTCCATTGGCACCTGGTAGTTAGAACCACCAATACGGCGACCCTTTACTTCCACCAACGGAGAAATATTCTTTAAAGCAAGTTCAAAGACCTGACGACCATCCAACGGTTTCTCGTTAGAATTGGGGTCAGCCTGCTTAGCCATTTTCTCGGTCACAATGTCTATTGCATCGTAAAAAATAGTTTCGGCAACGGTCTTCTTTCCGCGTTCCATTAAGTAGTTAATGAACTTGGCGTATTTTACACTGTTAAACTTTGGGTCCGGGCTCGGAATGCGGCGGACAAAACTTCGTGCTCTTCGTGGCATAGTATTAGCTTCCTCAGCTTCTTAAGCTTCGTTAGCTTCCTTAGGCTTATACAGCTTAGGAAGCTTCTGAAGCTATTGAAGCTATTCTTAGGCTTTCTTATTCTTAGCTCCGTACTTAGAGCGACTGCGCTTTCTCCCGTCGACTCCGAGAGTATCTAACTTACCGCGTACAATGTGGTAACGCACACCAGGAAGATCTTTTACACGACCACCACGGATAAGCACTACACTGTGTTCTTGCAAGTTGTGACCAACACCAGGAATGTAAGCAATAACTTCCATTCCGTTGGTTAGTTTAATTTTCGCTACTTTACGCAAAGCCGAGTTCGGCTTCTTTGGTGTAGTTGTGTACACCTTTAAACACACACCGCGCATGAACGGTGAGCCTTTTGGCATTATCACCGGCTTGTTCTTGATCAAGTTCACGCGGCGCTGTAGTGCCGGGGACTTGGATTTGGTCTTGAGAGACTTTCGCCCCTTCCGTACCAATTGATTGATTGTTGGCATCTCTGTCCTATTGGTCTTATACGTCCTGTGTGACTTATAAGTCCTATTAATGTCTTTAACTTTACCAAACAAAAAACTCACAAGAGTGAGTTCCCTTGTTTTCGTCCGACTAGTACGTCCCTCGAAGCTTTGAGGGTATGAGCAGCACATGCTCAAACTTTCCTAATCAATACGACTAAAATGAAGTAATTATGGACAATGCCAGCCTCGGCACTTCCCACAGCTCCCGATTCATTTGTACCAAAATTATACCTATTTAAGCCCAATACCGTCAATATTGACTTAATGGCTTAAATATGATATAATATGCAAGTTCGCATCCCAAAACAAAAGGCTCGGTAAACAAATGAAGGTATTTCTGGGATACCCGGAAATTGCCCACTATTATGTTTATCCTTAACGAAAACAAAGGAAAAGGTTATGACGACTAAAATATTCAATGTCCTTTCTTTAGCAGCGCTAATGTTGGCGTTGTTGGCAAATCAAACCGCCCACGCGCAGCAATCCGAAGTGGGTGGTAAAGCACTCGGATACCGCGTCAGGGACAATATCCGCGAAGCAGCCGTTATGGATAAGTCCATGTCAAATTTCTACGGGGCACTTCGGGTGACCGTAATTGCTAACGGAAAAGTAGCCAAAGTGGAATTTGTCCGACGCGACAAATCGAGATATGAATCCACAAGCGCAGAAGACATTGCCGTTGGTGAATTGGTCTACAAAAACGCCCCCATAGCCGTAAGAGGGGGCGCCACCCCAATGGAAGAGGATGTAAGAGTCCTGACCCACATCCTCAGCAAGGCCAAGTAGCCGGAAATCTCGCAGATTAAAACGCTGCGGGCAAAGTATCGCCCGCAGCAAACAATTAATTTCAAAAGCAACTTTCGGGCTGCATGGGACACGGTGGTTACCCATACCAAATTAACCACCACACAACGTCCATGGGAGGACAGATTATGGAAACGAGCAAAAGGCTGCAACTTAAAGAAGATAAAAAGGGCGCGATAATTGAATTGGCAATTCTGATTTGTGTAGCGCTTTTCAGTGGCTACACCGCCATCCAATGCGGCACAGGATTTGCAAAGTACACCGGATGGTCAACACCGGCACTTATTGTGCTGGCAGGGTTGCTTATCAATGTAGTTATCACGTTTACCTGCGCAGGCACTATGCTCCCCCTATTGTTCTTTGCGCTCGGCAAGACCGACAAGCAAACAAGTTTGTTGTCGCTCTGGCTTACCTGTGCAGACGACGCACCACTGTGGGGAGTCGCGGTTGCACTCATCGAAAATACAGGATGCGTTATCGGCGGATTCTACGGCTGTTTACTGACCACACAACAGCCTATGCCATACCCTACCGAGTTGGGTTTGCCTATACTTCTAATGTCAGTGGGGGCATTCATTACGAGCTTCCTCTGGCTACTCATCCAATTTCTCCGCTTTGCTTTTATTGGCAAGGCGTAAATCTCGTTTCAAACCAAGACGCACTTCGTGTGTAAGCTAGATATTCTCTAGTCTTACCCGAAGTGCGTTTTGACGTCTATATGCAAATACCACTAACTTATTCTGTCATCCCGAGTGAGTCTGCGAATCGAGGGATCTACTTAAATAGAGAAGGTTCCTCCACTCGTTCACAAAGCCGAACTCGGTCGGAATGACAAGGCAAAAGTCTAATACAAACCCAAACCAAATATGCGGGAGAACCAGAGGACGACAGGCCAGAGAATGCGGTCAAGGAGGCCAAAGTAGAGAAAAACGAATACAATGAGAAAACCATACCGCTCCCATTCTAAAATTTTATACATCCACCGGTCCGGAGCAAGCGCGGCCAAAACCTTACTACCATCTAGCGGCGGAATAGGAATTAAGTTAAACGTACCTAGCACCAAGTTGATTATTATAGCCTGAATCAATATTTCGTAAGATAGCTGGTTCACTAAGCCAAGCTTGATGGGGATAACGCAGAGTATGGCTAAGCCAAAGTTAGCTAATGGTCCAGCTAAAGACACTAAGGCCATTCCCCGCTTCGGGTCGCGGAGGTTGTTAAAGTTAACCGGTACCGGTTTAGCCGCACCCAATATGACCGGGCTTCCCACCATCATTAAAAATAGCGGCAAAGCTATGGAGCCGAAAGGGTCTATATGGGGAATGGGATTTAAAGTAATACGCCCCTCAAGCCGGGCGGTGTCGTCCCCCAGCTTTTCTGCCACTACACCATGCATAACCTCATGCACTATGGCGGAGAAGATTAAAATTATGAGTTGAATGATGTAATTCATAAAATACCTAATTTCTAATGTCTAATTTCTAATGAATGCACCCACCAGCTCGAATTCTCAAGCTTTAGATATTAGGTATTAGACATTGGTCATTTCCGATAGCGATACTTGCGTAGTATAACAGTTTGTGTTAAAGTATTCTAGACTCATTAACTGCTTCCAGAGCTGCCACAGCTTCCAAAGCTTCCAAAGCTTAAGAAGCTAAAAAGCTACAGAAGCTTTAGAAGCTTACTCCCATGCCAAGAATGTGCACTGTCTGCGGTAAAACCTACTCCCGCACCATAAAACGAAGCCACTCCATGCGCGCATCTATTGTGCGCTTACAGCCAAACCTCCAGTGGACCCGTGATCCAAAGGGTAACCGCGTTAAGGCTTGCACCAAGTGCATTCGCACCAAAACCAAGACCGCCCGCGCTACTGTATAAAGTTTGCAATATTTAAACCCCGACTCTGAGTCGGGGTTTTTATTTACGCAGCTATTTGTTCGTCGTCGTCTACTTCGTCTATTGGTAACGGCTTATAGTCCGCGTCTACTTTCGCACAGACTTCATCTATAATTTTTTGGTACTTATGCCGCTGAATATCATCCATGGTCGGGTCAAGCGGAAAGCGGATTCTATCGTTCTCGTACAAGTACTCAACTATACCCCGAAAACGCTCTTGCATAGCAGGCGCCCACCGGTCGGGGCGGTGTACATACACGGACGGGCTCGTTAGTCTGTCTTCATAATTAAATTCACCATGATGAGCAATAGCGAAGTCTACCTGCCGCTTCCGGTCTTTCGCGTCTTTTAAAAGTGCCCCTGCTTCTCGGTCTCTGTAAGCTTCCAGGTTTGAGCTTGGATTATCGGTCGGCCGATGCGTGGATGCAAACAAAGGCTGCTCCACGTCGCGAATAATAGCCTGCGCGTCCCCGCTCAACTCTTGCCTGGATAACTCTTGTGTAGGCGCATTTGCCCGTTCGTCATCACTCCTAAAATCTGGTTCCACCTCCGTAAATGGTCCTTCTAGTCTGCTCATAAAAGGTATATTAAGTGGCCCTATTCTACCATATTAGAAATAGTTTCCACCATTTTTACGAACTCCCGGGCGTGTACATTACGAGGCCGCGGAAACGGGTTTTGAATAACTTTTTCAATGATTGCCGGCCGTTGGGTAAATACGGCTATGCGGTCTCCCATCAGCAACGCCTCCTCCACCGAATGCGTAACCATAACCATGGTTACTTTTCTGACTTCCCAGACTCTCAGCACTTCTTGCCGAAGCTTAGTTGCGGTAAAAGTATCAAGCGCAGAAAAAGGCTCGTCTAAAAATATTATTTTCGGATTTACCGCCAAGGCTCGAGCTATGCCGATTCGTTGCTTCATACCGCCGGAAATCTCTCGTGGGAAGGCGTGTTCGAACCCATCCAAACCCATCTCTTCAATTAACCCCCGCACAATTTTATTCCTCTGGGGCTCTTTCATGCCAGACATGTGCAACCCGAACCCAATATTTTGACCAACCGTAAGCCAGGGAAACAAGGCAAAATCTTGAAACACTACCGACGTAGCGACGTGAGACATTTGCACAGTACCACCATCTGGTTTTTCCAGGCCAATGAGCAACCTCAGTAACGTAGACTTACCACTCCCCGAAGGTCCGAGCAGCATAAGGAACTCACCGTCATAAATATCTAAATCTATATCACGTAACACCTGCACTCGTTTTTCATCTTCTTCAAAATGACGAGTGACGTTTTTTGCATGTATAAGAATCTTTTTGCTATGACTCATAAACTTTTGACGGCTATTCGGTAAGCATTTTATGACTTCGTTCCAACAAAGGAAGCCACACTATATGGTTCAAAGCAAATATAAACAGAAGCAAAGCCATGACCCCGAAAAAGACCAAGTGGCCTTCGCTACCGCCGACACTAAAAAACCCACCCAAGCCATGACTCTTCATCCCCACAACTATTTCCGCACCAACTACGGCCTCCCAACCTTCGCCTAACCCCACAATGGAACCCGTTACTATGCCGGGAGCGGCAATTGGCAAGGCAAAATAGCGAAATCGCTTCCAACCAGTAGCTCCATACACAGTAGCAGCTTCCTCCCAACCGCTCTTTATTAACTTTTGCGCACTAATAATGGCAAACAACATCGGCCATACCACTGTTACTATTAAAAAGAAAATAACAGTCGTCTCGCTCGGACCAAAATAGTAGACCGCCAACGGTAGCATGGCGAAAGTGGGAAAGCTTTGCAATACGTCAAATAACGGCAACGTAACTGTACCAAGCCGTCCGCGTGAGAGGGTTAATCCAAGAATTACGGCAATCACCAAAGAAATGCCATAGGCAATGAACAACCGCACCCCGGATGCGAGCAAATCTCCGACAAACGAGACTTTCTGAGCTTGTGATAATTCCCCAAAAAATAAAATATATACAAACGGCAGCAACACAATCAGAAACGTCCAAAATATATGTATGCGCTTCTTATAAATTTTTATGTACCGTCTCATATTTT
>CAZKVS010000001.1:0-10020 GCA_964556325.1 uncultured Candidatus Saccharibacteria bacterium | reverse complement strand
GTCCAAAATATATGTATGCGCTTCTTATAAATTTTTATGTACCGTCTCATATTTTATATCATATCATGCCCGCGAGTAGGTCTCCCCCTTTGCACCCGCCTAGCAAGACCAATATATTTATTTGCCTTATACATCCCATAAGTCCTACAGCCCTATCCAAGATACAAATAGCCACGACGTTTTGAGATTAGCCCTTCCTGCAACAAACCAGCTAAAATTTTATCTGCACGTTGAACGTCCACCTTCAATTCCTGCACCAACACCCTGCTCGTTGCTGGCCCACTGTCGAGCACTCGCAGAATTTGGCCTCGGACTTGTCTGTCCGACCCCTCGAACTTACTCTGCTTGGTATAGTGTTTACTTATTTTATTTGGGTTACCGTGGGTCGTTTTAATATAGACGCCATAGTCAAGCAAGGCCCAATTCCAGGTACGCGGGTCCTGTCCCTCTGCTGCACGTGCGATGAGTGGTAATAGTTCTGCATCGGACACACCCTGCCTGTCTTTAAAAAAGTGATGCAAGAAAACGCTCCGTACGTTGGTTTCCAAATACATAGTTGGCTTGTTAAAGGCAAAAGCCATCAGTGCCGATGCAGTAGCTTTGCCAATACCAGGCAGCGCAACTAACTCGCTCTCTGTCTGCGATAGCTTACCTTGATGGTTCTTAACAACCTCATGGGCTAGTTGATGCAAAAACTTAGCCCGACGATTATAGCCTAACCCCTGCCAGACCTTAAGCACATTACTGAGCGGAGAGGTGGCCAGGGTCTGCATGGTGGGAAACTGCTCCAAAAAAAGTGCATACTTCGGCAGTACTCGTTGCACCTGCGTCTGCTGCAACATTAACTCCGAAACCAAAATTTTATACGGGTCCTTCGTCTTCCGCCAAGGCAAACCATGTCTCCCCTCTCTCTGATAGTAGTCCCAAACGGTTTTTCGAAAACCCTTTAACTCTTTATCCATCAACTCCATCTCTATAGTGTACTACAAAAAAACGTCTCGACTGAGACGTTTTTTGTCTACATAATTACTACTTATTCTTTCTACGGAAAAATCCCACAAGTATCGCAACTACGACTAAAATACCGACTACAACCCATGCAGAGTAATTACTATACCAAGAATTGTGTGCACCATAATGAATAGCTAACGGCAATTTTACTCCGCTCCCTATTTCATTACTTGTAGCAGCCAGAGGCCGACCAACAATTTGCACTTCGCCGCTAAACTCTGTAGATTGTTTTGGTTCTACACTCAATTGTACTTCCTGTGAACCACCAGCCTGCACCGTAAAGCTTTTAGGCCGAATAACAATGCTGGAATCATCGGTGTTCAGTGACATCTCGTACAACTGCACATCGCTGGTAGGATTCTTTACCTGAATCCGACTTACCACTGACTTGCTCCCCACAGACATTTCCAATTTCGCCGGACTCACCTCTATGCCCGCCGCCTGCGTGACAGATACGTGCACACCTAACGCGAAGAATAGCGCCGCAATCACACCTGCCTTGATTCTAAATTCATACTTCATACTTCTTGATTCCTACTTCCGCCTTGCCTACTGCGCCGTAGCCCAAAAAACTAATTTACCGTTTTTCTGTCCCAACGTTATAGTGCCCGGCAGCTGCAAACCTACCGCTACGTCTGCTTGATTGTTCACGCCTATTGCTTTGCTAAAGTTAGCCCAGGCGACGGTATCTAATTTTAAATTATCGGTAAACGCGCTATCGCCAGTTACCTGACCGGCCATTTTAATACCAGTCGTACCAATGTTTTTAACAGTCACATTTTTACTTACAGATCCTCCAGCCTTGAGGTCGCCAAAGTTTACGCTTCCCGGTGTCACAACAAACCCAATGGACGCACCCTGCACCTGCCCCGGCGGAGTACCTGCAGTCACATTCACGGAAAGTTGCACTTCCCCTGCCTGGCCACTACTCGCCCCCGTTGGCTGCCAGTCAAAAGCACCAAAGTGCCAGAGCACTACGTCACCACTATGCAGAGTGAATTGGTCTGCACCGACATTTGCCAAGGTATTATTAACCGCATAGAGCCAACCCGTAGTTCCGCTTGCTTCATCGGTGCCAATTTTATCTAAGTACGGCCCAAAACTGGTGTCTTTTATATGATAGGTAAATCCACACACGCTGCTGGCATTTTTTACAATGTCCAGTGCAGTTGACCCTGCCACAGTACCCGTACAGATGACACCGGTAGACCCTTCAATTTTAAAACTATAACTAGGAATAACTACCGCACCACTGCCACCACCAGCTGGAGCGCCGCCTGCAAGACTATGCACAGGTAAAGTTTTACCCAAAAGTGCAATAATTGCGTACGCAGTAGTCGTTGCAGAGAATGCGTCTTCCCCACTGCCAGCCTGATACTGGAAATACCCGCCCGCTGCTTGAGTTGACTCCAAATATTCTCTCGGAGTATGACCACTCTTAGCCCACATAGATTGGTCTATACCAGCAGAAGTCAGTGCCCATAAAACCCATGCGGTAGAAGAAGCATCTGACGCTGTACCATATGAACTTGCCGGGTCATAGGTAAAACCACCGTCGGAGTTTTGAGCAGTTTTAAGATACTCCAAAGCTTTGGTGACCGCTACATCGCTGGCCGATGTACCGGAAGCAATAAGTGCTACCACACCCATTGCTGTCATATTACTATCGCTTCCTCCACCTACCGCAAAGCCCCAACCGCCATTGGCGTTTTGGTGGCCAAGCAAGAAAGCCTTAGCACCCACAGCTTCTGTGCTCGCCCCTTCGCCGTCGCTCAGGAGAGCCAATAAACCAAAAATATCATCGTTTACTGTTGTCGCATCGCCAATTTGATTGTTGGTATAAAAACTTTTTAACTTAGCAATGTAGTCTGTCGCACCATACGTCTTAGGGTCTTGACCCACGCTGGTTATAGCCAAAATTGGCGCAGCATAGTCTATAGCCGTACTCCCCGTAACTGTTTTTAAATAATCCGTTGGGATGCTCGCCGCCCCTGCAGCAGCAAGAGCCATAGTGCTCCAGGGGTTACTGCTATGCGCTTGTATATAGGTTGTGGCCCCTGCAGTGTTATAAGCCTTAACAGGTACAACTGGCAGCAGTAAACCCAACAGGGCTACTGCAAACAAAACATGTTTGAACATACTTTTTCTTTCTTGTGCGTCGTAGGCACATAAACACAAAGCACCCCCAATGAGAGGATGCGTTGATATGTTCAAACAGCAATCCCTCTTATGCTCGAAGAGATAGATTTGTGTGTAAATAGATAACGAACTAGTAATCGGACTTGGGACAAGCAACAAGCACGTAAGCAGTAAAGCAGTAAGCAGTAGTACATTGAAAATTAGTACCTACTGCATATTGCTTACTTGCATACTGCATGCTGCTGGTTCTTCACCGTTGCGGCACAGCGCCGGACTGGGAGCCTGTATGATAAATCGCTTTCGTTATGAAAGTTCAGAATTCTGAGCGAAAAACTTGAAACAAGACGACGCGATGCCAAAGCATCGGTGAGGTCTTGATGAAAGTTTTGCAACCAAAATTCTGAGCTTGCAGTAGAAATGGATGTTATTACACAGGCTCTTACACCGGACTTCCCTAGTTAACCTGACTTTTTTGCCAGGAGTTATCCAATAAATTGTTAATTGCCCAAGGCCTGCGCAAGCGCAGAGCGCTATGGGTAGTGCCATTGTAAGCTGAGAAAATCGGTTTGTCAAAACATGCCTATTCTATGGATTTTGACCAAGTTATCCACACTACTTTATGTATATACAGTTGGTTGACATACGCCCCCAAAAACCGTAGAGTGGTACAAACTACAGTCATATTCTACTACCACCTAACGGTAGCGCACCGCGCGCTACCCAAGATGGTAAAACACAAACCAAAACTGATGAAAGGAGGAGTCATGAGCAATCGTGACAAAACGTCAACACGGCTTCCCCCTCAAGGGAAATACGATGAGGTCTTATGGCAGCCCATAAACAGCAAGATACGCTGTGGAGAGTGTCGCAAGATAGGCGCAGACGAGTGCTCCCATGGTGGCACCCGCATAGATTTGACAGCTCGGCTGTCACACACACCAACCACAAGACCGCAGGAGACGACATGACTGAATCCCACCCACCAAAAAGCCGCTGAGCAACTCTTCACCAGAGCTCAGCGGCTTGCCTATTTCTTAACAGGAACACCCTAGGCTGCTTTACGCAACCCACTTTCAGCCCTCATGGCGCTGCGTATCTCTTCATCATCAGGCTCAGCCATCTCAACCTCTTCCTGGCCCAATTCTCTACGGTAATTATTTATACCATCAATTTTAGCCCTAAAGGTATCTCTTAAATCCGAATACTGGGCAGCTAATTCATCCAGTTGTTTTTCTATGTTTACGTCATCTCTTACTCTGTCATTCCCAGCTAATCTTAATTGACCATCTAATTTTGCAGCTTCGACTTCAATAGCCAACATCCTATCTCTAATCTCCAAAAGTCCTGCAACCACATTCTTATCAAGGTTGTGTTCGACCCCCGTTTCGAGTAAATTTATAGCCTTTGGCTCAAAATTTTCATGATTGCCCATAAAAAAAATTTAATTCCATGCTTAGTGTATCAAATATAGCACAGTTGCGAAAAGGGGGCAGACTCCGGCCTTACTGTATGCCCCGCTCTGACAAAACATGTGGGCCGGGGCTGTAGCCACCGGTCGTATTACCGAGACAGAAACTCAAAGCATAGGTTTTATCACTCCCCTTGTAGCTGTACTTATTCTGCTCCACAGAACATGTGCCATCTTGCGGAGTAGGCACTACAGGCAAGGTACCGATGTAGTCAGGCACCAACCCTTCAATATCAATCGGATAATGTTCGTTGTCGTTAAAGTAGAGCTCTGCGGCAGAAGCCAACTGGCGCGCATCGGCCAGCCGTTTGGCATCACGGGACAGGCTTCGCGCTTCTTGTAGTTGCTCCATTACATCTACACTATCTGCAGGAGCTTCTACGGTTTGCGTTTTACCGTAGTCATAATACTCTCCCACAAAGCTAAAGCTGGCACTAAAATCCAACTGCTTCACTAACTCTTGTACTATGTCCTCAGGATTATTTTTAGACACGCCGCTACTACATGGATGAGCCTCTGTGCCTACACACTCGGCAGCACTTATACCCTGCGGAGTTAATTTATTAAGCCCTGCAGTATACCCACCCACAGTATCTCCTAAACAAAAAGTGTAACTATAGTCATTATATCCTTGCTCACCATTGATGCCTGAGTGGATTGGTCCCCTAGGCGTATACCAATAGGCATTATAATAGTCTGTACATAGGCCGCTCGCCTCAGGCGCCTCAGGCATTGCACCTATATAGGTAGGCGCTAGATTCGCAGGCGTACCATTTGCCCCCGCTTTTGGATACACCCCATGGTCATTAAAATACAGTTCTAAAGCGGTGGTCATTTGGCGCACGTCTGCAATGCGTTTCGCATCACTCGAGGCTTGCCGCGCATTCTCAAACGCCACCCCACTCACACTCTGCGCTACACTCGCGGAGGAGGGAGCATTGCTCTTAAAGACTATTTTATATAAGCGCCCGTCTTTCTCCCCTACCCATGCTTGAAAGTCTTTTACTTCAAATTTATCTAGCCACGCGGCTATAAGTTTTTGGACTATTTCGCGACGCTCCGACGATTCTTTCTCCGTAAGCGCAGGCAGTATCTGCGTGAGAGCGTCTTGTAAGGCCACTTTATTAAACCCAAGCTTGAGGTGCACCGTATTTTGACCGCGTACTTGCTCCGTTCCCAGTACTTCTGGTTTTTCAAATACCTGCTTCAACTTTACGTCTTGTATCTTTTGTTGTAACACCGTGGCATCTGGACCGGGGCCTTCGCCCGTAGCCTCAGGTAAAACTTGAGCGGTCATATCTCCAAGGTCTTTTGGATCCAAACTAATTTTTAGCCACGTGCTTTTGGTTTTATTTTGCTCTGACTCCTGCAAAAATGTACCCATGGGGGTATCTTTTAAGTTCACATAGAGTGCCTTATTAAGTATGCGGAACTCTACGTTCCCACCCGATTGCTGCCCTCCGACTGCCACTGTATATGAAACTGCATGTTGTAATTGGATATCAGCCAAATCTTGCAGACCGTTGGTAAAGCCGCTATCAACAAGCTTTACAGAAGTAACTTCGCGGGTCTGTCCTGCATCGGTATATTCTATGGTGACCGCTTGTGTATAGGGTTCTATTTTTTGATTCTGCACAAAGATATTCCATGCAGCTTCTGGGTTGGCCTGTAGTAAGCGAACCACAAAGCCTTTCTTCTGAGCCAAAACCACCCCGCCCCCTATGAGCACAAGGACAACCACCACCGCACACGCTATGAGCGTCTTCTTTGGTAAAAAAAAGTTAGAACTACTTATGACTGGAGCGGCTGACCCTACCGTGGGAGCCATGGGACGGTTGTTGCCATTTACAAAAGCAAAAGCATCTATAGCATCTGCCTCCTGTATGGCCACCCAGGCAGGATCAACTTTCAGTGCAGCCAAAATTTCTTTGTCCGACAATCCTTTTGCCTTGGCTTGTTCTATATATATAACCAGCTGCTGGTTAACCATATGTGTTTCAAAATAGCTATGTAAAACGAAAGCTTCAGAAATTTTGCTGAGAGCTTTATATACACTTATAGTACCACAAAACAAAAACCCCGACTCAGAGTCGGGGTTTTACAGTGTACAGTTAGTTAGCTAAAAATGAGCCGGGCCAAGTTGCGTTTTCGCAAGAACAAAAATCCTGCTGTTAACAAACCAGCAAACCCAATACCTGCAAGAGCATTCGTATTGCCGCCTGTCTTTGGCGGTGCGTAGGTCTGAGGAGTATTAATAACTACCGTCACGGTGTTGCCAAAAGTATTCACCATTTGGTAACTAATGTTGGTAGCTAAGGAGTACTTTACGCGGACACGGAAATTCTTAGTTATTACACCGTTTACCGGTATTGTTACGGCCGGATAGGTAATGGTTTGACCATTGAGAGTTCCACCGCCTAAGTCGGTCATGTCTGCGAGCGGTAATATACCAGACAAGTCATCTGTTATCACATAGCCTACAACATCAGCTCCACTGGTGTTACGAACAGTTAAGCTATAGGTAATATAGTCTTCACGGCTTGCTGTCTGGCTTGTTGCGTTTACGTTTTTCGTATCATTCCACGCAGACTTCGCAAGGAGAACGCTTACGCCAGCCACACTACCAGTACCAGATACACAGGCGGTGTCGGTTACAGAACCAACACTGTTAGCAGACACCGTAATGGTGTTGCACACATTGTTATTGTTCGCCATGGCTGCGGTTGCAGTATATAAGTAGCCAATAGTAAATTCTTCCCCGACATTTAAGTTACCGAGCACCATCATGCCGGAACCATACATGTCACCGGAAAAACCACGGGAGACAGTTAAGTTACGATAGTCTTGCAAATAGCCGGACTGATTTATAACATCACGAACCTGAAAGCCAGAAACAGTATTAGAACCAGTGTTTCGTACCCGAATTTGATACTCAAGCACATCGCCTGCACGTACGTTACCAACATTCTTCAAGAATACAGTACCCTGAGTAACATCGCGAACTAGTTTAGTAAGACTCAAGTTTGAACCACCACCGGAACTTTGGTTGATAATGAGCACGCAGTTAGCAGTGAGTCCATTGGAATTTACCGTTACTGTTTTCACACCAGTGGAAGAATACGATACATTAAGAGCGTTACCGTTAGTCGAAGAAACGTTGCCATCTGGAGCGTACCAGGTATAGGATCCATTCCCACCACTTGCTGTTAAGTTCACTGTTTGTCCTAAGCTTACATTCTGACTTGGTGGGTTGCAGAACAAGTTCGGACCGGTTGGAGGTGCGGTTACTACTACAGCACAGGTAGCAGTTTTACTACCGGATGTAACCGTCACTGTTCTGTTACCGCTGGAAGGATATACAGTCGAAAAGTTCTTGCCGGTACCACTTGTAATGTTTGCGCCCGGTGCAGACCAAGCATACGTGCCAGTTCCACCATTTGCGGAAAAAGATGCGGTCTGGTTAATATCAATGGTTTGCATTGCAGGAGCACAGGTCAACTCAACGGGCGGAGCACAAGCAACTTTGGTTGAAGTCATGTTGCTCCACGCATTTACGTATCCACCCACACCATACGGAATTGATATGTCGGCCTTGTTAGGGATAATACTGTCACATGCAGCAGTTGCAGCTACTTTAAAGGTTAAGGTATAAGTGAAACTTTCGCCTGCAGCGAGCGTGCCTGAACGACTACATACTACATCGCGTGACGCAGTATCTATTTTACAGTCAGCAGAAGAAGCACGAACGAAAGTGAGCGCTGCGTCCACCCGGTCTGTAAGGTACACACCCTGAGAGGCGGCAATGGTACCCGTGTTCTTTACCGTAAGCGTATAGGAAATTTCACTATCTGCGGTTGCGGTAGCTGGACCGGTTTTTTCTACCGTGACGGTTGGCTCATTGGTACAAAATGGACCAGAAGCATTTGCAACGCTCCCACCATTGTTCAAATAAAATTTACCATCAAGGATGCGTGGATTGTGGTTTGCGGTCCAATATAGATCGCTATCAAGCAATGTCTGAGGTGCAGTACCATACCACAAATCAATCTGTGCCATACAAGGAGGCAAATCGGCAGACAACGTCAGCTCACCATTTTTACCGAGCGTACCCTGCGCGGTACTAAAAAGCTGCTGCGTAGAAAGTTTCTGGTCGAACATTTTATACACGGAGATAGACACCGGTGTATATTCACATTCAGAAGTATTCTTCAGTTTTGCAGTGGCCTTTTTACTTGCACCGTCTATAGCGGTGTTATAGGTAATGGCGCCGCCATTTATCTGAGCGATAAATGCGTCCGAGTTATTGCCGCCCGTAGCGGCGGTACATGTGTCCACGGCTTGGGACACCAACGGTACAGTACCAACCACAAAAACCATGACCAAAGCCATGCCAATCGTAGCCAATATCCGTTTCTGGAAGATATTTTGCATAAACGTGTTGTTATGTTGTAATTAAAGACTAACTGCGCATTATACACGTTTAAACCGTATTTGTCAATGCTATATACACTGCCCAAATACAAAAATATCCTCATATATATGAGGATATTAAGAAAATTCAGCTCAAATTTTACTAGTCCGTAAACAATATCTTATAAAACAGTCCCAAGACAAACGGAATGGGTATAAGTACTAGCAAAAGTAGGCCAACTTGCACCGACCAAACCGCTGCAATAGCCGCTGCCAGGTAGCCAAAGAGTGAATAATAAGACACTTGAGATCCAAAACGAACAAGGTGCGGGTCTACCCACGGATCAGTCAGGCGGTTACTTTTGGTCGCATGACGCCACATAAAAAAGTGCACTAATGTAGCTATGAGTAAATTCAAGGCGTACATCTGTATAGCTATTGCTTCTGCATGATGCTTGCCGAGCAAAGCAGCAGAAAATGGCACGAAGGACAACACAAGTAAATACACGATGTTAAACCATACCAGCTTATGATCCACCCGAGTAATGTACCTGAATTGGGTGTGGTGCGCGGTCCAATACACCCCTAAGACAATAAAACTAATGATAAAACTCAACACGCTCGGCAGCAACCCCTGTAACCCGTGTATAAGCTCAGTATGAGACTCTGTCTCCGGAATACGCAGTTCCAAAACCAGCAAGGTCATAATAATGGCGAAGGTTGCATCGGTTAGTGCTTCTAAGCGTGCGCTTGCAGTTGATGACGGAGTAATTTTCGGTTCCATAAAAATAGATAATTTTCTGTCCCCTACTCTACCATAACAGTCGTAATCTGTCATTCCCCGACTCGGAGTCGGGGGGGGGTAACGATAAGAAGATATTAGAACTTGAACTACGATATCTATATACGACAACAGCGGCCATTCTTACTAACCTATAAATAGGTTACAATACTAGTAGTATGCCGCACGTTGTTACGCATGTAGGAAAGCC